>JBBQWG010000040.1:0-66355 GCA_038210825.1 Verrucomicrobiales bacterium | reverse complement strand
TGGGCTTTCAGCCTCGGCAGCGTCCTTGGCCGCAGGGGATTTTCCGGCCACCGGACTGATGACTTCGATCCCGGCTTCGCGGCAGGCTTCCACGTTTTCGTCCCCGCCGTAAGCGGTGTCGGCCAACACTTTCTCAGGCTGCAGGCCGTGGTCGGACTGGGATTCGAGAACGGGAATGAGCGAGGCGCTATCACTTTCGGCGGCGCTTTGCGGAAGGCAGGCGGTGATGAGGTTGACTTCGTTTTGTTCCCCGTAGCTTTGGGCCAGTTGAAGTTGATAGCCCGATCCCTTGTGCCCGTCGTAGCCGGCTTCGGGATCGGAGGGGTTTTGCAGGACCCGGCTGCTTTTGCCATCAGGGTCTTTGGCTTTTTCCTTGATCTGGATGACGGGTTTGCCCCGCCGGCCCTTGGCGGGTTTGAGTTCGCACTGATCCTGAAAGACGCGGATGAGGGCCTGCCAGGTGCTGCGGGTGTTGAGGCGGGGATTGGCGTGGAAGTGTTCGATCAGAAAGTGGAGGTCTTCAGCAGTCTGTTGGATGCGGGACACGAGGGTTTCGCTGTCGGCTTTGGACTTGCCGTAGCCGAAGATGCGCCCTTCAGCCGGGGCGTAGCGTTGGATCAGTTCGTCAGGCAACGCGGCGTGGGCGGCGGGATCGTGCCGCAGGACCTGAGTGAGAAAGCGTTTCACGGTGACGGCCATCAGGTTGCCCCGCGTGAGTTGCGCCATATAACTGAAGACGTGCGTGCTGTCGAGTCGTTGCCGGCGGATGTCGATCTGAAACTCTTCGACCAGCGCGGCGGTGACGGTGCCGAAGATCTCCGCGCAGTGGTCGTCGCCTTCGCGCAGGAGGCGCTTGTAGTTTTCCACGGTGCGCGGGCAGACGTATTGGTGGTCGCGCGCGAGGTTCAACGCGAACTGCACCCCGGCGTCAAGGCTGTAGGCTTCCGCCGCTTCCTCGGCGGTCCACTGTTTGAACTCCATGATGACCAGCAGGCCTATCATGGAGTAAATTTCCTTGGTGGGCCGTCCGAAGGTGGCGCTGAAGTGCTGCGCGATTTCAGGGGCGGGCAGGCATTTGAGGGCGGTGCGGCGGAAGACGCCCTGCCAGCCTTCATTGAGAGAGCGCAATGCGGAGGGATCGAGCTGGGTGTGGATCCAATGAGTCTCGAAATCGTCGAAGAGCAGACTTTGTGGCAGGTCCCAAGGGGTGAGCAGATGGCGCATTGGTTGTGCTAATCAGTTAAGCACCAATTATATGCGTGTTTTTAGGATTCGCAATAACAATCATGGACTTTTTGCGGTCACATCAGTAAAGAAAAGCATGGCACCGGCATGACAACGAACCATAAAGTATTCGACGCCATCATCATTGGCGGCGGGCACAACGGACTGGTGGCCGCGAGCTACCTCGCCAAGGCGGGAAAATCCGTGCTTTTGCTGGAAGGCCGGGTCGAACCCGGCGGCGCCACAACCAGCATGAAGCCCTTTCCTGAATACGATGCCCGACTTTCGCGATATTCGTATCTCGTATCGCTGCTGCCCGATCAGATCGTGGCGGATTTGGGCATCAACTTCAGGACGCTTGAGCGCTCCGTCTCTTCCTACACTCCTTATCAGCGCGAGGGCCGGAATGATGCACTTTTCGTTTCCTCCGAATGGGATGAAGAGACCGCGGGCAGCTTCCGGCGGCTCACTGGATCGGACAAGGAAGGCATTGCATGGCGGGAGTTTTACGGCGGGATCGCCCAACTGGCCGAGCGCCTTGCCCCGACGATGCTCATGCCGCTCAAGAGGGCTGAGGAACTGAAATCCGAAATCGGATTGCCTGACGTGTGGCACCATCTGATGGAGGTTCCGATTGGCGAAGTCATTCGCGAACGCTTCAGTGATGATATTGTGCGGGGCGTGGTTTTGACTGACGCGCTAATCGGAACGTTTGTGCGCGCCGACGACATGCAGGCCAACCGTTGTTTTCTCTATCACTTGGTAGGAAATGGAACCGGACAGTGGCGCGTGCCGCAGGGGGGCATGGGCGCATTGGTCCAGGAACTGCTTCGCATCGCCCTGCTGCGTGGTGTGGAAATCCAACTCCGCTCCAGGGTTACTGCGTTGGAAAGCGGCCCTGCGGGAGTTCGCGTGGAAACGGAATCCGGCCACGCCTACACCGCCAAAGACCTGCTCTGGGCCGCCGCCCCTCAGCATCTGGCCCGTCTGCGCGGCCGGGCGGTCCCCGAATCTCTCGAAGGGTCCCAACTGAAAATCAACATGCTCGTGTCGCGTCTGCCGCGGCTCAAGTCTGGAGCGGACCCGCGCCTCGCGTTTGCCGGCACGTTTCACGTCAATGAAAGCTACTCCCAACTGGAAGCCGCCTACACCCGCGCCCGCAGCGGGGAAATGCCGCAGCCACTCCCGCTGGAGATGTATTGCCACACTCTGACCGATCCCACGATCCTGTCGGCAGAGTTGAACGCGAAAGGCTTTCACACCCTCACCCTATTCGGCCTGCACACGCCCGCCCAGCTCTTCGATGCCGATCCCGAACGAGCGAGGGTTCTCGCGGAAGAGCGGGCCATCGCCAGCCTGAATCAATACCTGGTCGATCCCATCGAATCCGTCCTCGCTCCCTGCCGCGATGGCTCGCTGGCGATTGAAGTCAAATCACCGCTCGATCTGGAGAAGGACATCAGCCTGCCGCGTGGCAACATTTTCCATCGGGACCTGGACTTTCCCTTCCTTGACGACGACACTCGGGGAGCGGATCAGCAACTCTGGGGCGCTGAAACCGATGACCCTCACATCTATCTCGCCGGTGCAGGAGCCCGGCGCGGCGGTGGTGTCAGCGGCATCGCCGGCCACAATGCAGCGATGGCGGTGCTCACTAACGCTTAGACTTCTCCCGTGAACTTGCCCGTGCTTACGCCGTGCTCCCGCGCCCGGAGTTCGTCATCGAAACCCGCTAAGCAATCATTTGCGTTGGGATGACTTATCCAGGAAAATCGCCGTAGTGAAAAAGCCGTCTCTCATTCTACTCATCCTTGCCTTCGTCGCGCCCGCTTTGGTTGCCGGCGTGCCGCGCTACAATGTCCTGCTGATCATGGCCGACGACCTCCGGCCCGCGATGGGTTGTTACGGCGACGCCCAGGCGAAGACGCCGCATCTCGACCGTCTCGCCGCGCGCGGCGTGCGCTTCGACCGCGCCTATGTGCAGTATCCCGTGTGCAATCCCAGCCGCGTCTCGATGCTCACGGGCACGCGCCCGGAGCACAACGGCGTGACCGGGAATGCCTTGTTCTTTCGCGGGAAGATGCCGGACATCGTCACGCTGCCGCAGCTTTTCCGGCAGCACGGCGCGACGGCGCTTTCCTACGGGAAGATTTATCACGCGGGTCTTGTCGAAGGCGAAACGGAGAACCGCTTCCTCGACAACGGCAAGTCGTGGGACGACGCGAAAATGTTCCGCCCGACGAAGCTCGGCAACACCGGCCCGCGCCGCAATCTCACCGGCGGCAAACTCAAGTGGGCGGAAGTCGCCGGCCTTGAAGGGGACGACGACGACCAATCTGACGGCCAGGCGGCGCAGCAGGCCATCGCTGCGATGGAGCGGCTCGCGGGCAAGCCGTGGTTCATCGGCGTGGGCTTTCACCGTCCGCACGACCCGTTCGTCGTGGCAAGGAAATATGTCGCGCAGTTTCCCGCCGGCTCGCTGACTTTGCATCGCGACCCCCCCGATGCCGCGCCGCTGTTCAAGCAATCGCTCGCAGGCGGCGCGACCGGGGAGGCGTTCAAACAGTTCGACGACCGAGACCGGATGGATTTCCTCACACACTACTACGCGGGCGTGACGCAGACCGACGCGCAAGTGGGCCGGCTCATGTCCGCGATGGACCGCCTGAAGCTGTGGGACCAGACGGTGGTCATCTTCGTCGGCGACCACGGCTATCACCTCGGCGAGCGCGGCTGGTGGAACAAGAACACGCTCTTCGAGCGTTCGTGCCGCGCGCCGTTGCTGCTTGTTGCGCCCGGTGTGAAACCCGCAGTGAGCCGCAGCCTCGTCGAGTTCCTCGACATTTATCCGAGCATCGCCGAACTTTGCGGCCTGCCCGCGCCCGCGACGGTGAAAGGCAAAAGCTTTCAGCCGCTGCTCGCCGACCCGGCGGAGAAACTGCACGACTCCGCGCTCACGCACATCACGCGCGGCGGTGGCATGACCGGCTACAGCCTGCGCACGGAACGTTGGCGTTACATCGAATGGAGCGACGGCAACGCCGAACTCTACGATCACGACCACGACCCCGGCGAATGGCACAACGTCGCCGCCACCCCCGCGAACGCAGCCGCGCTCGCTGACCTTAAACGCCAGCTCGCGGCCCGTCGCTGAAAGGAAACCATGCGTATCGAAACGTCGACTCTGCTGTTCCTGTCGCTGGTGAGGCACTGGCTGCCTGTCTTCGGCTTCGCCTCTGCCATACTCCTCGTGGCAGCCACACGCGCCGCAGACGGCTCTGCGACCGACTCCCGCGACTCGTCCACCGGGACGGAGTGGGCAACGATCGCACCGCGCGAGTTCACTGGCGCCATTAACAATCCGCTCAAAGGCTTTCGCGACTACAAGAAGGGCGGCTACGGATTGCTGGAGCGGACTTACATCCCGTGGAACGTCATTGAGCGCGGCGCGGATGACGGCGTAGGACGCATCATCGCGCACGTCAACGCGATTGCCCAATCCGGCGGCCAGCGGTTCGAGGAGCTGAACGTGAAACTCGTGCCGCGTGTTTATCTCGACTGGGACGGCTCCCCTGGAACGCCGCAGAAGCCGAAGCAGCACTGGCCCGCCGACCTGCACACCTTCGATTACGACAGTCCGGCTTTTCAGCAGCGGCTGCGGCGTCTGGTGGCGAAGCTCGGGGAGGCCTGGGACAATGACCCGCGCATTTTTGCCGTCCAGATGGGCCTCATCGGTCACTGGGGAGAGCATCACACGCCTGCTCCGACAGCGGAACAGAGACGCCTGCTCACAGACGCATTTCAGGCAGCGTTCAAAAAAAAACCGGTGCTCGTGCGGCACACCGACCGGGAGTTCATGGACGCGGGGTTCGGCATTTACTACGATACATTCGCCAACGTAAGCCGCGAGCCGCCCCATGGCCCAAAGGATCAGTTCCCGTGGCAGGCCACGCATGTGCATCGCGACATCTGGAAACGCGCGCCCATCGAAGGCGAGGTGGAATACAACTGGCAGCAGCAGCGCGGGAGCGCGAAGCCGACGGAGACGTTCGGCCGCACGCCGGATGAGACGATGAGGGTGCCCGCCTACCGCCGCTACATGGTGGATAAAATCCGCCGTTACCACGCGAGCTACCTGGGCTGGATTAACAACTACAACGCCGCCGACCGCGAGGTGCTCGCGGGTGCGGCGGAGATTCAGAAAGCGTTTGGCTACCGCTTCGTGCTTGATGCAGTGAGCTACCCGCGCGCGGTGCCGCCCGGCGGCAAGCTGACGGTGAAACTGTCGGTGATAAACACAGGCAGCGCGCCATTCTATCCCGACTGGCCGGTGGCCGTCGCGCTGCTCGATCCCGCGACGAGGAAGCCGGTGTGGTCGGCCCCGCTGAACGGCGTGGACATCCGCAAATGGCTGCCGGGCGAAGACTGGGACAGCGCGGTTTTTTCCTATCGCAGTCCGGCGAAAAGAAACGACGTCGCCGGCGAGGCCGTGTTGCCGCCCAATTTGAAAGCAGGCGAATACATTCTCGCGCTCGCCATTCTCGACCGACAGGGCGGCATGACGACGAGCGTGCGGTTCGCAACGGAGAATTACTTCCGCGGTGGCTGGCATCCGTTCGGGTTCATCGGCATCGGCACAGCGCCGCGGGAGCACGCTCTGAAGGACATCCCGTTTGACAACCCTGCGTTCGACGACAGCCTGCGCTATCAAGTTCCAGAAACGCTGCTGGGAGTGAAGGCACCGCCTTTGCCGGAAGTGAAAGCAGTTAAGCCGTGGGCACCGGACGCGAAGATCGAACTCATCAATCCGTGGCGCTACTGGAATCTCGAACCGGGCTCTGGCTCACTCGAAAAAATGGCGGGTGCCGATGGTCCTGTGGACGGACCAGCGGGACGTCGCGTGATCGCCGTCGTGGGGGCCTTCGGGCGTGGTTCCAGCCTCAGCTACACTTTCTCCAAGGATGGGAAACTGGCTGCGGGACGCTACCGCTTCACGTGCCGAGTGCGGGGCACGGCGGGCTTGTCCGTCGTTTTCGAGGTGGCTGACGGCTGGCGCGGCGTCTCACCCCAAACCACCATCCCGCTGACATCCGAATGGCGCGCGCACGTCGTCGAGTTTGAACTCAAGAATCCGTTCGAGGACGAGACACGCCTGCGTTTTATGCTGCCGCAGGAATCCAACGGCACGTTTGAACTGACAGACATTCAATTGCTTTGCAGCCACATCCACGCTGCGCCGCTCAAAGTCTTCATCCTTGCCGGTCAGTCGAACATGGTCGGTCACGGGAAGGCGGATGAGGGGGGAAATCCGGCCTTTGATCCGAAGCGCCCCCAAGGCAAAGAGAATCCGCGTGAAATCCCCGGCGGGCTGGGGAGCATGAGGGCGATGATAAAAGAACACCCGGCCAAGTTTGGCCCCAAGGGCACGACGCCGCTCGTGGACGACAAAGGCGATTGGTTGGTGCGCAAGGACGTTAAAATTTACGCCTACTGCGATGGCACGGCCATGAAGGGCGATCTGACCCTCGGCTATGCCGCGCCGGGAGCGGCAACGTGGATCGGACCGGAGTTTGGCTTCGGTCATGCGGTGGGCAATGGCCTCGCGGATGACGTGCTCATCATCAAGGTGTCTGCCGGAGGCACGAGTTTGGCCGTGGACTGGCGTCCGCCAGGCGCGGTGGCGAAGCGCGGTGGCGAAGTGGGCCCGCGATACTCGCACCTGGTCACGACGGTGAACGAAGTGCTGGCGAATCCCGGCACGGAGTTCGCGGCTTTTGCGGGCCGCAAGGCGGAAGTGGCCGGCTTCGGCTGGCATCAAGGCTGGCAGGATGGCGGTGATGCCAAGATGACTGCGGAGTATGCGATGAACATGGCTGACTTCATTGAGGACGCGCGCAAGGAGTTCGGCCCCCACATGGCCTTCGTGATCGCCAACAGCGGTTTCTTTGGCGACCAACAAAAAGGAATCCGCGCTGGCGTGCGTCAGGCACAGGATAACATGGCCGACGCGATCAAGCGGCCGCAGTTCAAAGGCAACGTAGCCGTTGTGGACACGCGGCCGATGTGGCGCGACGAGACCGTCTCGCCCTCGAGCTTCGGCTACCATTGGAACCACAACGGCTATACGCATTACGAGATGGGTGCCGCCATGGGCGAGGCGATGCTGAAGCTGATGAAGTAACAGCCGATGAAAGACGACATGAAGTTCGCTTTTGGACGCGGCGGCAAAGGGGAGAAAGAAGCTAACGGTTGAGAATTAAAAGCTTGCCAGAGTTTTGGGCCAGGCTAACGATAGCGGCCTGCGGATCCTGCGGGCAGACCCGGAATTTACTGACTTTGACTTCGAGCCAGTGCGGAAATGGCACTGCCCCGGAAGAGGATGGGTAAATCTTCCGGGCCGCTGAAGGACACCCACTTTTTGAGATTGGCGGACTTCCCCACCCTGTCCGCCCCATTTGAAGCCACGCTCCCCCTTCCTTGCATGAATTCATCTCTGATCTGCTCCGTTGTTCTGACCACCCTTTTCGTGGGGTCTGACTTTGCCGCCGCGGGGGCAATGCCCTTGACCGGAAAATCTCCCGTGGAGGGTAAAGCTCCAGCCTTGCCTCCGGTGCCTCCCTTGGACCGTTCCCGGTTCCGGATCAGCGCGGGAGCAGGTTACCGGAGCCTGGACAAGGTGGAGTTTAACAGCGGCTCCCGTTCCGGCGGGATAAGGCTCCCATTTCTCGCCACGGCGCTGGCTCGTCAAAGTTCGTCTGCGGGGAGCACTTCGGACGTGGGGTCCCGCCGGTATGAGGACGGTTATGTGGACCAGGATGCCGGCACGGAGCGCGACGGCAATACCTGGAACTGGGGTTATGACAATGCGTCCCAGCTATCCGCGGATGGTTCGACATTGAGCTTTCACGGCACGGGCGATTCCCAACTCAGCACCAGCCGCCGGTCATGGAATGGAGAACCGGAATCCTGGCATCCGGACGCGGAAGGGGCCGTTCCGTTGGTAAAACTCGAGTGGGAATATGATTTCACCCCGCGTCTGACTGGGGGGATCTCCCTGCAATACAGTTTTCTTGGATTTGATGGAGGGAATGCGCAGCAGACGTTCTCCGCCACACAGTCGCAGAGCAGCCAGGGATACCGCCTGACGGATTCCTATGACACCAGCAGCATCATCGTTCCGCAGGCACCATATCAGAACAGTTTCGCAGGCCCGGGACCGCTGATCAATAATATTCCGTCCGCCCGGTCCGTGAATGAAGGTGCTCTGCTGGAGGGGAATGAGGTGGGCTTTTTCAACCGGATCGAGGACACGCTCGATGTCAAACTTCACAGTCTCGCCTTCGGGCCCACGTTCGCCGTAGTCTCGGGGCGGGTGCATCTGGTGCTGGGCGCGGGGCTTTCCCTGAACATCGCGGACTGGGAAGCCACCCACACCGAAACGCTCTATGTGAAACGGAACCGCAAGGCGGCGCGGGTTTACCAACAATGGTCTGACAAGTCCAGCGATACTGAAATCCTCCCGGGAGTCTATCTTCAGGCCGCGGCGCGGGTGAAACTGACGCAGCGTTTTTCCCTGACCGCTTTTGCCCAGTATGACTGGAGCGATACCGTTGACGGCAAAGTTGGCCCGTCCGCATTTCAGATTGATCCCTCCGGCTGGACGCTGGGCGGGATGATTGGTTTTACCTTTTAACCTGCAGCTTTTGGAGCGTGGTTGTCTCCCGCAATTTTCTTTCCTCCGGAGCGCCTCAGTCATTCCCGAACACCCCAGGGGAATTGCACCTCAAATTTTCCCTTCACATAACTCATGAAAACTTCAATTTCCTCTCCAGACTGCCGGAGAATATCAAGATGGTGCCCGGCGTGGACGGCTGCTTTCCACGGCCTTCTGCTGGCGATGTTCTGCCTTGCCGCGCCGGCCTTGGTGCAGGCCCAGACCGCGTGGGTGCAGAGCCGCAAGGCGGGCAGTGAAATGCGGTTTTTGTTTACTTCACGCATCGAACGGTATGATCTGAATACCAAAGCGTGGCTGACTCCCATCACTCTGCCGCGCACGGGAGCGACCGCTTTCACCGGGGATGGGACCAGCGCGTTTGTGGCCTACGGCACCTCCATCCGCCGCTACACTGCGGACTTCACCGGCGAAACAACGCTGGGCACCGCCAGCAGCAGTGTGAATGCAGTGTTTCTGGACGGGAACCTGCTGATCGCTGTGCATCCCTCCACCAATCCCTCCCAGGCGCGGCTTACCTGTTATGACCGGAGCAGCGGCCAGCAACTGAGCACCGTTTCTGCTTCAGGAACGCTGCTGGGGGCGTCGTTTGCTCCCTCGCTCAACAAAGTCATCGGAAGGAGAACCGGCTACAGCCCGGATAATTTTGTGATGGCCACTTATTCGGATGCCGGGATCCTCAGCCCCATCACCACTACCAGCGCCGGCTACCCTTCAGCGGCCGCGACTTTTATCTCCCCGGATGAGAGCCGGGTGCTCGACTCCAGGGGATCGGTTTTCAATACCACCGATCTCTCCCCTGTGACCAATATTCCCTATCAGATTACCTCCATGGCCTGGAATGAAAATGGGCCGTATGTGCTGAGCGGTGAAACCCTGCTGGCCTATTCGCCCGTGGACATGCTGGAAACCGCCCGGCTGAAGATGCCGACACCCGGAGCGGAACTGGCTGTTTCCTCCACGGAAGCATTTGTATTCCGTGCCGGCAACCCGCAGCCGTTTGCCAGCATTTTGCCACTCAGCGACCTGAGGGCTCCCGGGGCAGGGCCACCGCTGGATCCCGTAGGGTTGGCTTTTGGGATCGATGATTCCTTTATGACCAGGGATGGCGTGCTTTGCCTGTTCAGCCGGGAAAAACGCAGTGTCTTCCGCTGGTCCACCGTTTCCAGGGCATGGCTGCCCGGCATTCCGCTGGAAGGTGAAGCTTCCAAAGCGGCCTATGTGTCAGGACATGATGCCATTTACACTTCCTACCGGAGTCGGTTTGTCAGGAAAATCGATCTCACCTCCGCGTCGCCGCTGGAGGTTCCATTTATCGCCATGTCTGCCGAACCGGAAGGTTTGGCGGGAGCCGGCAACTATCTTTATACCTCACAGCAATCCCCCGCTTCAATCACCCTCTTCAACTCCTCCGGCGTGGCGGCCGCACTTCCGCTGAGGGGCTATGTGGGAAATGACAATACCTGGGATCCCGTGAGGAGCCGGATTTATCACTATCGGGAGGGTTTCGTGCCGAGTGCCCTGGTGTATCACGAGGTCGGTGCCAATGGCGTGGTGACAAGCGGGACTCCCTGGAACTACCACGACGCTTATCCTTCGCTGCTGCCCATCCGGGTCAGCCAGGACGGAACGAGGGTGCTTATAGGCAGCGGCCATCTCTTCAAGGCGGACGGCCTCGTCTGGGACGCCAGTCTGGGCACCACGATCAAGGATGCAGCGTGGCAGAATAACACACTTTACACGATCCGGGAGGTCACCGGTTCCACGGAAATCCAGTCCTGGACCGGGCCTAAATTCAATCAGATTGCCGGATCGGCAAAAATCAATGGAACCCCTGTCAACATCTTCCCACTGACGGCCGGCACCGTGGTGACCACCATGGTCAACGGAGCCCCCCGTTTTGCCTTGTTCGAGGATCTGACCCTGACCAGCCTGTCGCCTGCCGCACCCCTGGCGGCCGATTCCCTGACCGTTGAAACCCGGACGACAATTTCCGTGGGTTTAAGGTGGGTGGATATTTCGGACAATGAGGACGGCTTCAGAATTGAATACCGCCCTGCCACCGGGCCCCCTGCCTGGCTGGCCGGACCCGTGCTGCCCAGGAATGCCCAAAGCGGCATCGTTTCCGGTCTGACCGCAGGCACCGCCTATGAATTCCGCGTGATCTCCTCCAATGGAGCGCTGGAAACGGCATCGCCCTCCCTGGCGTCAACCACGCTGTCTACGGAAAATCAGCCCATTGGCGAACCCTATGACCTGAGCATTGTGCAGATTTTCAACAACCGCATCACCCTTGCGTGGCAGGACAATGCCAATAACGAAACGGGTTTTATCCTGATGCGGTCCACCACGGCGGGTAGCTCTCCCACCCGGCTGACCATCCCCGCCAACACCGCAGTTTGGACGGATACCGGCCTCACCGCCAATACCCTTTATTATTACCGGATTCAGGCGGTGAATGGCACCGTGGAAGGCGACCTTTCCACCCAAATCAATGCCCGGACCCTGCAAACCGCCACGGCTCCACCGGCACCGACGAATTTCACTGCCAGCGGTGTGACCTTTACCACGGCGAACCTCGCCTGGACCGACAATTCAGCGAACGAGGATCAGTTTATCATCGAGGCTTCAACCAATCCGGTCACCACCTGGACCGAGGTCACCCGGACCTCCTATAATGTGACGAATTTTCAACTGACGAACCTCGTCCCCAACCGGACTTACAATTTACGGATCCGCGCCATCAACAGCATCGGCACCAGCACGGCCGCCACGGTTTCACTCAAAACCCCGGTGCTGGGCGGCACCTATTACAATACCGCGATGCGGTCAGGAGATGTCTATTATTTCGTCTTTTATGAGCCCAACCGGATTGAGCGGTATGACTTGAGCAAACGGACCTGGCTGGAGCCATGGGCGTCTGAAGCTCCGGTCAGCGCCCTTTGGGTCGACAATTCCGCCGTGTTCGTCGCGGAAGGATCTGACTTATACCGCTGGTCGCTGGACGGCCTGACCAAAACGAAACTGCTGACCGCCGCCAGCCCCATCAGCCTGATGGCCACGGTGGGGGACGCGCTGGTCTATCAGCGCTCGGGAAATCCTGACTATAAATTAAATCTGGTCAGCAAGACGACCGCTGCCGCGCGGCCTTTGATCACCTTCACGGACAATGCCAGCGGCATCACGGCAGACCCCGTGGAAAGCCGCGTCTACCTGCGCACCAACAGCCAGATCTACACCCTGGATATCGCGGCCAACGGGAGTTCCGGAATCATCTACGGTTCAATTTTTGACAACAATGCCGGAGCGGCCCGCCAGCCATTTCCCTATCCTTCCGGCAGCCGGATCGCCTCGGGATCGGGCGTCGTTTATTCCAACGGACGACTGGAACCGGTGGCCTCCCTGGGGAGTTCCCTGCTCGACCTTGCCTTCCATGGCGTGGATGTCCCTATCGTAATCCGGGGAAACAAGGTGACAGCGTATTCCAACACATTCGTTGAAACCGGCACCTGGACCCTGGACACCACGGTCGGAAAACGCCTTGCGGTGGCTGGTGGGGATTTGATCGTGTTTGTGGCGGACGGAGCCAACGAGCACGGCATGAACCTCAGGATCATTCCACTGGGGGAGCTGGGAGTCGCGGAACCGGACGCACCGGTCAGCCCGGACGGTCTGGCGTATACGGCGGACCAGACGCTGGTGGATAAAAACGGCGTTATTTATATTTACAGCAAAGCTCTGCAAAAGATTTTCCCATGGTCCGCCACGCAGCGGAAATACCTGCCGGCGGTCCCCTTGCAGGGCTCGCCGGTTTCCATCAGTTATTCGGACACTTCACACACCATTTTCACCGGATACGGGCACGGGGTCCTCCGCAAAATAGATTTGACTGCGGCTACTCCGGTGGAGGCCCCCTACGCCAGCTACGTGACCTGGTTGAAGGGAATTGAGTCCGCCGGCCAGTATCTTTACACCACCGGACTCGAAACCCACCGGGTTTTCGGCCCCACCGGAAATACCGTTTCCAGCGGCACCCGGCGCACTGGAACCTATAACACATGGGATCCTGTCCAACGCCGCATCTATCATTTCATCACGGGAGTTTCCCCTCAGGATTTTGCATATGATACCCTGAGCACCGGCGGCACGGTCACCGGCCCGGTGGAAAGTCCCTATCATGGGGGTTTCACAGTCCGGGAGCCTATCCGGGTCAGTGCGGAGGGAAATTTTATCATCATTGGCGGAGGCGAAATCTTCAAAGCTTCGGACCTTACCAAAGCCAAGTCGCTGGGCTATGAAATCGCGGATGCGCTGTGGAAGGACACCACGGTCTACACTCTCCGGCTCGTGAACGGAAGCACCCAGCTGCAAAGCCGTACGGGCCCGCTTTTCGACCTCAATGCCGTGACGAGGCAGATCGCCGGAACTCCGCTCCGGGTTTATCAAAGCCCCGAAGGTTTGGTTGTGGCAACCAACCTGAATGGCGCGCCGCAGTTCACTATTCTGAATGAAGCGCTGGAGCCGGTTTACACACCGCCTCTGAAACCTGCGGCACCGGGCACCCTGACGCAGACCGGGCGCACAACCAATTCTGTGACCCTTCAATGGTCGGATCTATCCAACAATGAAACGGGTTTTGCCATGGAATACCGGCCGGTGGGACCCTCCAGCTCATGGTTTGCCGGAGGCACGGCCAACGCCGGAGACACTTCCGGCACCGTATTCCCACTGCTGCCCGGCACGGCCTATGAATTCCGCGTCTTCGCGGTGAATGGAACGCTGAAATCGGATTATTCCGCTTCGGTCACGGCCACCACCATTTCATCCGCTGAAATCCCCCAGGGGGAACCCTACAACCTCGCGGCCGCCCGCGTCTTCCACAATAGCGTAACGCTTTCCTGGAGCGACAATGCCGGCAATGAAACGGGCTTCCGCATAATCCGCACCCCGGCCGGCGGCGGACCGGAAACGGTGTTCACGGTCCCGGCCAACACCACGCTTTACACCAACTCCGGGCTCACCGCCGGCACCGGCTATCAATACAGCGTGCAGGCCGTGAATGGAAGTGTGGTGGCTCCGGCCTCGGCACCCTTGACCGTGACTACTCTCAGCGCAGCCGGACTGCCCAGATGGCCGCATTCCCTGCAAACCACAGGAATAACTACGACCTCCCTGACCCTGACATGGACGGATGATTCGACCAACGAAGAACAATTCATCATCCAATGGCAGTTGAACGGCTCGTCCACCTGGGTGGAAGCCGGGCGTGTCGCCTGGAATGTGACCACTTTCAACGTTACTGGCCTGACTCCAAAATCCACTTATCTCCTGCGCGTGGCCTCGGCCAATGCGAGCGGCAGCATGCCGTCCCAAGCCACCGCGGCCACCACCAAAACCCCTGGCGGCGAATACACCGGCCACACCGCACGTCAGGGAGATATTTATTATTTTACCTTCGCCGATCCGGACCGCATCGAGCGCTACAACCTGGCGTCCCGCGCCTGGCTGACGCCGCTCCCGGCAACCGCCCGCCTCGGGGCATTGTGGACGGATGAATCCGGAGTTTATGCCGCGCGGGAATCGGTCATCGTGCGCTGGCCGCTCGATGGCAGTGGAAGCCCGCAGACCATCCACACCGCCAATGGCGCAGTGGGTTCTCTTTTCACCATGGGGGATCTGCTCGGGTATAAGATGCAAACCGCTCACAAAATCACGGTCATCAACAAAAGCAGCGGAGCCGTGCTGGCCGAACCTCAGATTACAGTCCTTCCGCTCCAGTCGGTGGCAGTGGACGCGGCTGCCCGGCGCGTTTACCTGCTGACCAATCAGCTAAGTGCCTTCGAAATGGGCAGCGACGGCACCATGAGCCGGTTCATCCCGCCCAGCGGGGGATTCAATCAGACCGAACCCGGGATGGCCCGCTGCATTCTGTTCCCGGGCGGGGCCCGTGTTGCCGATGATACCGGCAATATTTTCGGGGCGGAGGGCCTGCGGCTTTCCACCAGTGTGGGTTCGTTTGTGGACATGGATTTCCACGGCAGCGATGTGCCGGTGATTCTCCGGAACAACCGCCTGGAAGCCTTGACCAATACGCTGCAGACGGCAGGCACGGTGACCCTGAGCGGGAGCGGGTTCGTCCGGGTGGCGGTGAGCGGCGGGGACGCCCTGGCTTTCGCCAGGGATGAGACCAATGATCACGGGCTGAGGGTGCAAGTGGTGCCCCTCCAGTCGCTGAAGGCGCCGGAACCGGGCCGGGCCATCATTGCGGAGGTGCTGCCCTATCAGGTGGATGACGCCTTTCTGGACCGCGACGGACAACTGCGCATTTACAGCAACGACCGCAATCTCCTCCTGACATGGTCGCCGGAATCCAGGACCTACACCGGAAGCGTGACGCTTCCGGGGCCTTTGTCACTCAGCTACTCGACCACGCAGCACACCCTCTTCGCCGCCTATCAAAGCCGCCGGATCAGGCGGATGTCCCTTTCGGCCGCAGCCCCGCAGGAAGCAGATTACGCAGAGGCCTCCTCCTTTCCGAAAGTGATAGGGGCGGCGGATGATTTTCTCTACCTCGGACGGCAGGGTGGACGCGCCAGCTATGGTCCGACGGGTGTCAGGATTTCCAACCCCGAGGAATTCAGCTTCGGCACCGGCAGCTTCACGGCTTGGGATGCCGCCACCCGCCGGCTTTTTACTTCCGGCCCTGCCTCCAGCAGCAGCGACCTGCTGCGTTACACGGTCATCGGACCGGATGGCAGCCTGGGACCGATCCAAAGTGCCCAGGAAAACGCCACGGAAAAGGAGTGGGGCGCCATCCGGCTGAACGAAGACGCCACGCGGATCGTTTTGGCAGGCGGTCCGGTTTATGACGGCACCACCCTCCGCCGGCTGACCATCCTGCCAGAACGTCCGGTGGATGCTGCGTGGCGCGGGAAAAGACTGCTCACGCTGGAGGCAATGGGCACCAGCCATTCCGCGGTGTGGAGCCGGGATGAAGCAACGTTCGAGCGCCGCTCCTTCACCGGTCTCGTCGGCAAACCGGTCCGGATATTTGCGCGGCCGGGCACGGGATTTCTCGTGATGACCCATCCCGCCGATGGCCTTCCCCGCATTCACCTGCTGGATGAAAATCTCAAAGTCATCCATGAGTCCGGGCCAGCCACCGCGCCGGTGATCGCCGTGCCGCCGGAATCCCTTCGGGTGCCTTTTGGCAGGGAAATCACGCTGAACATCAACGCGGCCGGCAGCGCCCCGCTGCGGTATGAATGGTTCCTCAATGACGCGGTCCTGCCGGAGGCGGATTCCAATCAGTATTTCATTCCACGCATGGGCTCCAAGTCGGCGGGGATGTATCATGTCAGGATCAGCAACAGCGCGGGCACGGTGACTTCCCAGACCTTTTCCCTGAATGCGGGTCCGGTAAAAAATCCCCTGGTGGCCCCCGGCAATCTCCTCGCGGTTTCGGCCAAAACTCTTTATGAATACACGACCGCCGGAGTCCTCGTGAAATCCGTGCCCCTGCCGGTGGAAAACACCGGGGTGGATGTGATCGTGGATGCGGCCGGTGTCATCCATGTGCTCAATTTCGGAAACCAGGGCAAGCGGGTGCTTTACAGTTATGACGGGGATACCGCGCATTGGAAGGTGCGGCCTCTCAACATCCTGCAAAACAGTTCGGACGATTCTATCCTGGGCCTTGCCGGCGAATGGCTTCGCAGCCGGGCGGGATTCACCAACACGGTGACGGGGGAATTCCGACTGCCGCCCGAGGGGTTTTCGCCTCTGGACTTTGGCAGCGGCCCCGACTTCCGGCTGGTCGGCGTCAGCATCGGACAGGTGCGGGAATTTGATCCTATGACCTGGTCCTGGAGCGGTGTCCTGAGGACCCTTGACGAAATTGGTTTTTACGGTTTCGGAGTGGGCACTGAAAGTCGCTTATACGGTGGCGACAGCAGTTTGCGGCTCGCGGGATTTGACAACATGGGACGGGCTTTCGCTAAAATTCCGCTGGGACAAAGAGTGCAGGACGTCAGTGTTTCCGCGACCGGTCTGCTCGCGGCCGGGGTGGGGAATAACATGGTGCTGCTGAGTGATTCCGCCCTGACCGGATCCACCTTCCTCACGCTGCCCGGAACCATCACAGACTCACGGGGTGTTTTCACCGCCTGGTCCCCGGTCATTCCCCAACCGGTGCCGGCCTTTACCGAGAATAACGCGCCCTCCGATCCGGTGGAGGACCTTCCCTGGTCATGGACGCCAAAGACCAGTCATCCCGATCCGGATGCGGAGCTGACGGTTAGTGCAGATTCGCTCCCGCCTTGGTTGAGTTACCATAACGGAGTTTTCTCCGGCACTCCCCTCCACGGCCAGACGGGTTCCGTCCCGCTGCGCCTCCGGGTGACCGGGCCGGACCAAACTGCCTTGGAGCAAACCTTCGTGCTGAACGTGATCGAAGTGAATGATCGCCCGGTCGGCCGGAATGCCAGTTTTACCCGCTTGGAGGATGCGGCTCCGGAACTCCTGGATCCTGCGGTCTTGTTCAGTGATGAGGAAACGCCAGTGGCCCAACTGCAGCTGGAGGTGCTCTCCAACACCGGCGGGGTGGTCACCACGGTGCCCGATGTGGCCAGCGGTGGAAAGCAGCTCCGGCTTGGCTTTGTGCCCGACGCCTTTGGAACTGCCGTCCTGACCCTCCGGGCCACGGATGAAGGCGGACTCAGTGCTGAAGCCATTCTGACCATTCAGGTGACTCCCGTGAATGATGCCCCGGTCCTCCCCGCAATCTTCCCGGAGATCCATGCCGGCAGCGCCGCTGCGGACGCGCGGATCGATTTTGCTGCCGTGCTCCGCGATCCCGATCCAGGTGATACCCATGTCTGGAATCTGGTTTCCAATTCCAATCCCGCCTTGTTCAGCCGCCTTGACTTTGATTCCGCCGGGGGTCTTCTGATCGCATACGCCCCCTTCCTGAGTGGACGTGCCGTTCTGGTGGTGGAAGTCAGGGACGCAGATGGGGCCGCTGCCCTGACAACGGTGGAGGTGATCGTTCCTCCTATCGCGCCACCGGCGATTGTCGCCCAATCCGCCCTGACCCTAAACCGTCAGACCGGGCTTTTTGAACAAACCGTGACCCTGCGCAATGAGGCGGCACGGTCCATTGGCGGATTTGAATTGTTCGTCACCGGACTTCCTGCGGGCGCGACCCTGCACAACAACAGCGGAACACGGGATAATGGTTATGTGGCCGGAGACTACCGTCCCTTGGAATCCGGTGCGACCAGAACCCTGGTGCTCGAATATTACTCCCCCGGCCGCGACAGTCTCCAGCCTGTGCTTTCCACGGCCACGGCTCTCCCATCCACGGATCCGGCGATAGCCCATGGGTCACCCGGGGCCATCGCCATCGACCGTGTGACGATGCTGCAACCTGGGGCCCTGCTGATTGAGTTCCCCACCTTGCCAGGAGCGCTCTATCAGGTCCAATATTCTGCGGACGGCAAGGCGTGGACCGGTTCCCCTCTCCGCATTCGGGCTGGCGGGAACCGCCTGCAATGGATCGACCGCGGTCCCCCCGGCACCATCAGTCCTCCAATGTCCGGAACCACACGCTTTTATCGGGTAAGACAACTGCCCGGTTCATAGCCCGGGGAGTTCGTTGATGCGGATCGGATCTCTCCGCACGCCTTCCGATAATCGGCCGGTTCCCTGTCTGGGCCGGGCCGGCCCGTTGCATCAGCGGAAGCTGGCCCGCCAGAAAAGGCTGCCGCCAGGCTGGGTAGGCGGGGTGAGTTGGTAGGTGATGGAATCCGGGGTCGAACTGATAATGGACGGCTGTGGAGAAAGATTCAGGAAGAAAGGGGATTGCCGGTAATCCGCCTGTTGGATGGTGATGCGGGCATCGGCAAATCCTTCCGGGCGTGGCACCATAAAGAGGAACTGATGCGGGCTTCGGACGAGGCTGGGGACCCCGGACATGGGCGCATGGCGGAAATTTGATAGGGAGGGAGGCCGCCCGGAGACGGGCTCATCCTGTTGCCAACGCAGCGTATGAACTCCCGGGGGAATCCAAAGAGTCGTTTCCTGCGGATAAAACGTGCTGGACGCTCCGTAGATTTTGTAAGTGCCGTCGAGGGAGACGCGGTATCTTCCCAGCAGAGTGAAAGAAGCCACGGCGGGTCCAGTCACGGTGGTTTCCAGCCATGAGGGAGGATGAGTGGCTCCCCATGGGCCGGGGGCCGCGAAAATAGGGGGAGGGTTGGAAGTCGCGGAATTCATGCCGGACCAAGGATTGTCCGGATTGGTGCGCCACACGAAGTCAGGTGCGGAAATGCCTTCTCCCAAGGGGATGGCAATGGAGGTGATGGTGAGGGCGTCAATCCATGAACCGGAGGGTTGATCCACGGGGATGGAACTGCGGGAATGAGTAAATGTCAGGGGATGCAGGCCAGGCCGGATTTCCGCGACGAAAGGACGCCAGTCCGGAGAGTTGATCAGGGTGGCTGGTGACAAATATCCGGTGGGAGTCAGGATCCGGCCTTCAACCCGGGCCGGGCCCTGAATCCATAACGTGAACGAAGCTGAGTAGCTGCCGGGACCGGCTTCGAGACGCAGCGAATCCTCACCATCAGAATGGATGCTGGTGTCCCGCACGGCTGAACCCTCGGCCATCAGGAGCAGGGTAGGAGCGAGGTCCAAAGCATTGGAAGCCGGGGGGAGGCTAGTTGGTTCCCAATGGACCTGATCCAGGAGGATAGCCCCGGCACCGGCGGAGCCGTTGATTTGCCAGCGGAGGGCATGATTTCCGGCGGGGATTTCAATGATTTCCTGTTTCCAGGACCGGGGCACTGCCAGGCTCAGCGGAGTGCCTGGCATGCTGAAGCTGGCGTCGGCATGATCTGCTTGGGAGGTCCACCAGAACGACAGGGTGCCGGGGCCGGTGATTGTGGTTTCCAAAAGGCTGGACTGTCCGGTAAAAACTACAGGGCTGTAGGCAAAATCAGACCCATCCTGCGCGGCGGCAGAGAGGGCGGAGGACCATGGGAACAAGCCATGGGAACGCCAGGTCAGGTTGTTGGCATCAAGAGCATGGGTGACTGACGTGGAGGGCAAAGGGGTGACCTTGATCTGGTCCAGGGTGAAGAGGGCAGGCACGGTCCGGTAGGGATTCCTGGCGGTTTCCCACCGCACGGCGTGGTATCCTCCAGGAATGAGGAAAGAGGAACGGAGTGCCTGTGGAAAGACGGTGCGCACCGGTGAGCCGTCCACCTTGACTTGGAGTTGGATATTGCTGCCCACACCGCCAGCGGTGAAACTGATAAGGGCGGGACCCTCGAGGAATGTGTCCAGCCATCCCGGAGTTTCCTTGTCAGGAACCACTCAGGCGTGGCCTTCCCCATCTGAAGCGGCCGTGGTCTGGTGGGCTTGCCATTGGTTCGTCAAAAAGGTCAGTGCCGGAGCATCCAGCGCGGCAGCCAAACTGACCGGCACCGCCGGGACGGCTGTGAATTCATCCAGAGTAAGGGGATTGGATAGCGTGGCCATGCCGTCCCAGCGGATCCATTGCTCTCCTGCGCCGAGGAAATACGTATCGCGGATCCAATCCGGCGCGGGGTTGGTGGTGACGGAATTGCCGGTGAGGGTCAGGCTGGCGGTTCCCCGCCGCCACCAGGAAACGGTGGCCGGACCAGAGAGGTGCGTTTCCAGGCGGACAGGCCCGGCCTGGGGCGGGGCATGGAGGGCATCGGTGCCGTCGTGGGTGTCTTCAAAAATCGCCAGGAGACCCGGCTCCCCGGCGGTAAGCCAGGTAAAGTCCGGTGCATCGAGAGCAAGGCCCGTCGCGGGCAAGGACGGATAAAACCGGGCCGCATCCGCCTCAAGGATAGGCTGGGTGAAATAAGTGGTGCCCGCGCGGGAACGGAAGGAGCCGTGCAGACGGACCTCATGGGTGCCGGGAGGGATGGTGATGGTCAACGGGGACCAGCTGAGAGGACTGGAGGAGTCGGACTGCGTGCTGGTGAGGTCGGGCACCGATTCCTCACTGCCATGAACGAACAGCGTGGCCGTCACGCCGGGGGTGCGGGTCGATTTGATATACGCCCGGAAAATGCCAGGGCCGGTCACGGTGGTCTGCAGCCAGCCGGAAACTTCCGGGCCGGGCACGACAGGAGCGAGGGAAAAAGGGCCGAGGCGGGCTAAGGCGGATCCTTTGCGGGCGGTGGTGGAATCGTGCGGCTACCAGAGGAGATCACCCCCCGTCTGCCATGGCAGACCGGGAGTATCAAGCGCGTCGGCCAGCGATTGTCCAGAAGCAGGAGCGGCCAGGATGGCCAACAAGGGCAGAAAGGCGGTGAAGTGAAGACAGTTCATGCAGCGTGGGGGGAGGCGCAGCGGGGAAACGTTATGCCTTTATAAAGTGTGGGAACGGGATTGGCGAGAGATTTCCTGTCTGAATGGAGGCCAATGTTTTTGAATAGGCCGGACCTAGCCCTCCTTGGGCTTTTTGGGTCGAATCCCGGGCTGTTAGGCCAGGCTGGGTAGGGTGGGCCCTACGGGCCTTGTTGGATGTCTGGGGGCCGGCTATGCACCGCCAGCAGGCACCAGTTTCCACTAGAGCGATGATTTCACAAGCCCGCTTCCAAAGATCAGGTGCGAAGGGCGACGGGGACTGGGTTCCACCACGAATGAGAGATGCCGGTTTGTCCTAATCCTCATGGCTTCGTTCTTCAACGCCCCCGGCATGCTCACTTCCGCCGCGCCAGGCGTGGGAGACGGGAACAAGGGTGTGCCCGTCATTCCATCGCCGGCCGGGTTTTTTGATGACAATTTCGACCGGCTCACCTGTATATTGCTTGGAGGACGTCAGCCTGCCCCGTGCCCTCCATGCAAGTCAGTCCCTCCCTCCGGCCCTAGAAATTCTGCCATGCGCCACCGCTTCAGCCTCATCGCCCTGATTTGCCTGGCCTCGGCTTGTCCCGCCGCTGAGGAGGTATGGCCATGGCGTCCTTTCGAGACGGTCACCCGCCCGCCGGTTCCTACCAAATTATACCCTGAGGGAAATGAGGTGGATGCCTTCCTTGATGCGGCGCGCCATGGCAAAGGCACCGCGCCGCGCCCCCCGGCCCCGCGGGATGTCCTGCTGCGCCGCGTTTATCTTGACCTCACCGGCCTCGCCCCGACCCCGGAAGAACGGGCTTCCTACCTTGCGGATGCGGCACCAGACGCCTACGTGAATTTGGTGGACCGGCTCCTTGCAACCCCCCGCCACGCGGAACGGTGGGCCCGCCACTGGATGGACGTCTGGCGCTACAGCGACTGGGCGGGATGGAACGATGGCAAACAAATCCGCGACAGCCAGCCCCACCTCTGGCGTTGGCGGGACTGGATCGTGGATTCGCTCATGGCAGACACGGGATACGACCGCATGGTGACAGACATGCTGGCAGCGGACGAACGGGCCCCGGAGGATCCCGCTGCCCTGCGTGCCACCGGCTTTTTAGCCCGGAATTACAAAATGCTCTCCCGCGAACAATGGATGGAGGATACCGTGAAGCACACCAGCATGGCCTTCCTTGGCCTGACGGTGGGATGCTGCAAATGCCATGATCACCTGACGGACCCGCTCAAACAGACGGATTATTTTGCCCTCCGCGCCATCTTCGAGCCGCACCAGGTCAGGCTGGATCCGGTGCCAGGCCAGTCTGACCAAGCCAAGGATGGAATCGCCCGGGTCTATGATGCGGACCTCAACGCACCAACCTGGGTGTTCCACCGGGGCGATGAGCGAGCCCCTCTGAAGGACCAACCGATTGCTCCGGCCCCGCCAGGTTTCCTCGGTGGGGAGTTTGCTGTGAATCCCGTCCCCCTCCCGCGCTCCGCCATCGCCCCAATGCGTCAGGAACAGGTGCGCATCGATCTCGAGGCTGCTGCCAAAGCCGCCTTGGATGCTGCCCCGGACGCGGAAAAATCCGTGGCGGGTGCCAACTACCTTGCCTTGCGCGCGCTCTTTGCGGTCGAACGCCTGGAAGACGCCGGCTTGAAGGACAGCCCCGGATGGAAGGTGGCCGCCGAGACGGCCACGGCGGCGCAACGGGAAGCGGCCTGTGCGGCCGCCGCCCTCCAATGGACGAGTGCTGCGGCAGCACACACTGCCGCCTTGAAAAAGGACCCCGCAACTGCAGCCGAGACGGCGTCGAAGGTCGAAGCAGCGAGGAAAGCGCTCACTGCCGCAGAAGCCCAATGCCGTCAGGACCCTTCGACCGCCTACCAACCACGTGATCTCCCCGCCTATCCCGCTCAAAGCAGCGGACGTCGACTCGCCCTCGCCCGATGGCTGACCCATCCCGGGAATCCCCTCACCGCACGAGTCGCAGTCAACCATCTCTGGGCGCGGCATTTCGGCACCGGCTTGGTTCCCACTCTCTCCGATTTCGGAAAAGGGGCGCGCCCTCCTGCCCATCCCGCGTTGCTTGACTGGCTAGCCTCCGAATTTATGTCCCATGGCTGGAGCCTGCGGCACCTCCACCGCCTCATTTGCCTGAGCGCAGCCTATCGTCAGGGCAGCGCCCCCGGCCCGGACGGGCCCGCCATGAAAGAAGCCGATCCTGACAACCAGACGCTGTGGCGTTTTCCCTCCCGCCGGCTCGAGGCGGAGGCGGTGAGGGACAACATCCTGTTCACCACCGGCGGCCTTGCCCTGACCCGCGGGGGACCGGAAATCGAACCTTCATTGGCGCTCACTTCACCACGGCGCAGTCTCTACCTCCGTTGCGCCGCCGAGAAGCAGGCAGAGTTCCTCCAGATCTTCGATGGACCCAGCGTGGTGGAATGTTATGAACGCAAACCCAGCGTCATCCCGCAGCAGGCCCTGGCGCTGATGAACAGCGAACTCACCCAGGCCCGCGCCCGCGCCGCCGCGGAACAAACCGCCGCGGAGCAGGACCCCGCCGCGCTGGTCCGCGGGGCATACATCCGTTTCCTGACCCGCGAACCCTCCCCGGAAGAACGGGACGCCTGCCTCGAGTTCCTCAGTCCGGGCACGCCGCGCGTCCGTGAATTGTTTTTCCTCACCTTGCTCAACAGCCATGAATTCCTCACCCTCCGCTGAGCGCACC
This sequence comes from Verrucomicrobiales bacterium, assembly GCA_038210825.1. GTDB lineage: Bacteria > Verrucomicrobiota > Verrucomicrobiia > Verrucomicrobiales > V1-33 > CAIZWU01. Next base: position 42,289 of record JBBQWG010000040.1, on the reverse strand, counting down.
TGTCCCGGGGTCACCCGCCGCTCCTTCCTTGCGGACACCGGCATGGGATTCACGGGACTGGCCCTGTCCGCCATGCTGGCGCGGGGCCAAAGTCCGGACCCGCACGCGCACGCGGCGTGGTCCCCTCCTGACGGAAATCCCCACTTCACGCCCCGCGCCAAATCGGTGATTTGGATCTTTCTCTGCGGCGGGGTCAGTCACCTCGAAAGTTTTGACGTGAAGCCGGAACTCAACCGGCACGCCGGCAAATCCATTGAGGAAACGCCCTTCGCCGGAGTGCTGAAAAATGCGGACAGGCACATCGTCGGCGGCAATCCCGCCCATCAAAACCGCAAGGTTCTGATGCCTCTCCAAACCGGTTTCAAACCCTACGGCCAGAGCGGACTGATTGTTAGCGACTGGTTCCCCCATGTGGGTTCCTGTGCGGACGATCTTGCGGTGGTGCGCTCGCTTTGGACTACGGACAACGATCATGGGGCGCAACTCACATGGCACACCGGCCGGCATGTCAGGGAAGGCGGCCTGCCCACGATAGGCTCGTGGGGCTGCTATGGTCTGGGCACCCTCAATGCCAACCTCCCGGAATACGTGGTTCTCGGCACCCCCACAGGGGATTGTTGCGGTGGAGCGTGGACCCACGGAGCGGGATACCTCGGGCCTGAGCACGCCGGAGTCCGGTTATCCTCCGATCCGGCCCGTCCCCTCCCATGGTTGAACAGCGGTTCCCTTGCCACCACCCGCGAGGAACAGATCGCCGGGCTCAGCCTCCTCGGCAAACTCAACACCCTTGGCGGCATCGACTATCCGGATGACCCGGATCTCCGCGCCCGCTTGAGAAGTTATGAGCTGGCTTTCCAGATGCAGACGGCCGTCCCGGAAACGATGACGTTGGATCAGGAGAGCGACTCCATCAAAACCCTCTACGGGATGGACCAGCCGCACTGCGCCGAATTCGCAAGGTTATGCCTGACGGCCCGTCGCCTTGTCGAACGCGGCGTCCGTTTTGTGCAAATCTTCCATGGTGGCGGCGGCGGTGGAGCGTGGGATGCCCATAGTGGCATCAAGGACAATCATACCCAACTGGCCGCCCAGGTCGACCAACCCATCGCGGGCCTGCTCAAGGACCTGAAACAGCGCGGTCTATTTTCGGATACCACCGTGGTCTGCGGCACCGAGTTCGGACGCACCCCCGGTGCGCAGGACAGCGGCCGAGACCACCATCCTCACGGATTCTCCGCCTTTCTCGCCGGAGCCGGCATCAAAGGGGGAATGGCCCACGGAGCCACCGACGAGATCGGCTTCCACGCCGTGCAGAACCGGCATTATATCACCGACATCCATGCCACCACTCTCCACCTCCTCGGGCTCGACTCCTATCGGCTGGAAGTGCCCGGCCGCCGCCGGCTTGAACTGGACCATGGCGAAGTCATCAAGGAAATCCTGACGTAATCCGCCCAGTGCCGGAAACAGCCCCGGTTTCCCTGCATACGGCACGGGCAGGCAGCCGGCCGGTATGCCCGTGGGTGATCCTATACACCCTGCCTGAAAGCGGGTGCACCCCGGGTTGGAGAAGCCGGCAGGCGTGCTGGGCTGTTAGCGCAGGCTGGGTTGGCCCGGCCCTTCGGGCCTTGTTGAGTGCATGGGGCCGGCTATGCCTGGCCTGCAGGCACCAGGTGTCAATTTCCAGTTAGGCGGACTGGGCTTTGATTTCGTTGAGGGTTTCCCAGCGGGCGTAGAGTTTTTCGATGGCGAGGCGCTGGGTTTCCATGGCGGTGGCGGTTTCGGAAACCTTGTGGGCGCTGTGGAGGTGGAAATCCGGGTCGTTGAGTTGGGACTCGAGAGAGGCGAGGTTTTCCTCGGCGGTGAGGATGCTGGCTTCCATGCCTTCGAGTTCGCGTTCTTCCTTCCAGCTTAGTTTGCGGGGTTTTTCCTTTGTGGCTCCGGCTTTTGCAGGAGAGGAGGAAAGGGACGCGGCAGATGCAGGGGAGGCATTGGCGGCCTGGCGGGCGGCGCTGCGCAGGGCGTTGAGGCGGGGTTGGTTTTTCTCGAGGTAATAGCTGTAGTTGCCTTCGTTGACATGGACTTGGCCGTCGCCTTCGAAGGCAATAATGCGGTCGCAGACGCGGTCGAGGAAATAGCGGTCGTGGCTGACGAGGAGGACGCAGCCGGGGAAATCGAGGAGGGCTTCCTCAAGGACGCGGAGGGTCTGGAGGTCGAGGTCGTTGGTTGGTTCGTCGAGGACGAGGACATTGCCGCCGCGGCAGAGAATCTTGGCAAGGAGGAGGCGGCTGCGCTCTCCGCCGGACATGACGCTGATCTGCTGGGTGACGCGGTCGTCGGTGAAGAGAAATCGTTTCAGATAGGAGCGGACGTGAAGCTTTTCGCCGCCCCAGGTGATGTAGTCGGTGTTGCCGCCGATTTCCTCCATCGGAGATTTGGAGGTATCGAGGGTGAGGCGCTGCTGATCGACGTAGTTGAAGACGGTTTTTTTGCCGATGGTGACCTTGCCAGCGGCGGGGGCCTGTTCGCCCATAAGCATGCGGAGCAGGGTGGTCTTGCCCATGCCATTGCGGCCCACGATGCCGGTGCAGGAACCGGGAGTGAGGCTGAGATCAAATCCGCTGAACAAGGTGCGCTGGGGAATCACGGCGGCAATGCCCAAAGCGTCCACGATGATATTGCTCATAGGCGGCGGGGGCGGGATGAGGAGGGACATTTCCTCTTCCTGCTCCGGGCCGGCCTGGCTGGCGATTTCGTGATAGGCATTGAGCCGGCTCTGGCTCTTGGTGGTGCGGGCCTTGACCCCGGCGCGGACCCATTCGATCTCGCGGCGCAGGAAGGTCTGGCGGCGGTCCTCCTGTGCCTGGTTGTTGGCCCGGCGGTCGGCCCGGGCGCTCAAGTAGGTGCTGTAGTTGCCTTCGTGGACCCAGATCTTGCCCGCATCCAGCTCGGCGATGCGGGTGGCAATGCGGTCGAGGAAATACCGGTCGTGGGTAACAAAGAGACAGGCGTGTTTGGCATTCGTGAGGTATTCCTCCAGCCAGCGGATGGATTCGGAGTCGAGGTGGTTGGTGGGCTCGTCAAGAAGGAGGAGATCCGGCTGGGCAATGAGGGAGCGGGCGAGGGCGACGCGGCGTTTTTCGCCGCCGGAGAGCTGCTGCACGGGTTTGTCAGGGGGTGGACAGTCCAGCTCCGTCATGGCAGTACGGATGCGGGCATCCAGATCCCAGCCGCCAAGATGCTCGATGCGGGTGAGGAGGTCGGTTTCCGAATAACCAACATCGCCGGGAGTGCCGTTTTCGTAGGCTTCGATGAGGTCGAGGACGTGACGGGCCCCTTCGCGGATGTTTTCGTCCACACTGCGGCTGACATCGAGTTCAAACTCCTGGGGCAGGTATCCGGTGATGAGCTGCTGGCGGCGTGAGACGATGCCGCTGTCCGGTTTTTCCAGCCCGGCGAGGATGCGCAGGAGGCTGCTCTTGCCACTGCCATTGCGTCCGACAAAGCCTACCTTCTCGCCTTCTTCGATGGCGAAGGTGGCCCCATCCAATTCATTGTGGCGGCCGAAGCTGAGGGTGAGGTCTTTGAGGGAGAGAACGGCGGCCATGGGGGTGGGGGGAGTGGGGGTGGGGGAGTGGTTGGTTGTTTGTTATTCGTTATTCGTTATTCGTTATTGGGGGCGGCCGGGCTTTGCTCAAGGCCGGGACGGCCTTGCTACGGTGGGTTAGCGGCCGATGTAGTTGAAGGCTTCGTCGTGTTTTAGGGGCGGGAGTTCCTTGAGTTTTCCCGCGGCATTGACGGCGGCGAGGACTTTCTTCTGGGCCCGGGCGGTGAGCTGGCGTCCTTTGCGGGCTTTTTGCACGACTTTGTGCGTCAGGCCATTGCCCCCGGCAGCGGCAACTACCTCATGGTTATTGGTCCCGCGGGCTTCGAGGAGGGCATCGAGGGGTTGGACCCCCATGGTCATGGTTTCGGCATCGGCCTGGGCAGGAGCATCGGAAGAATCGGGCATGGCTGGGAAAAGGATAATCTCTTTGGAGGTGGCGGCAGTTGAGGGGCAGCACAAGCCGGAATGGCAGGCGGACTGGTTTTCCCGTCCGCCATGGATTGGGCAGTCGGCCCCAATAACCGGACGCCAATGGCCCGGATTTTACCAATGCTTTACACAACTGCCGTGCCGGGTGTGTCAGAGTGCGGAGCTATGAAAACAAAACCATTGATGCTTTGGTTCTCCCTGCTGTGCTCCGGTGTCTTTTCTATCCAAGCGGCTCAGGCGGCTCTGGAAGTCCACGAGTGGGGGACATTTACCGTCCTGCTGGGGGCGGACGGTTCCACCCAGCGGTGGTATCTCCCGGCTGAAGACCAGTTCCAACTGCCGGCCTTTGTCCACCGTCGGAACCTCCTGTGGCAAAAGGCACTGGCGGATGGACGGGCGCTGGCGCGGATGGAGACCCCGGTGATCTACTTTTATCCTGACCAAGAAATGTATGTCGCGGTGAAGGCGGTATTGCCCTCGGGGTCGCTATCGGAGTGGTTCCCCGATGCCCTGAAGCAGGAGCCGCTCACGGCCCGGATGAATCCGCAGGGCTTGCAATGGGTAGGGCGGTTGCTGCCTCCCGGCTCCCCGTTGGCCGAGGTCATCCCCACCACGGCGGATGCCGCAGGGCAGCATTACGGCGAAGCACGGAAAGTTCCGGAGGCGTGGTTATTCCAATCGGGCCTGCCTGTGGCCAATGGCAAGGCAGCAGAGATCGACCGGATCCTCTTTTACCGGGGAGCAGCGGATCTGACGATGCCCGTGTTCGTCAAAGCCTTGGCCGATGACAAGCTGGAACTGCAAAACAGCGGACCTACTGGAATCAATACGTTATACGCGGTGCAGGCGTCGGGAGACCGGTTGGCGTGGTCTCGATTGGAGGGGCTGGACCCACAGGAATTCGTGGAAGGCCGGAATCTGAGCACGATGACCTTTACCTTTTCCCAGGCCGGCAGCCGGGAAACGGAAATGACGGCCCTGCGCCGGGACATGGAGCAATCCATCGTGCGCGAAGGCCTGACCACCGCCGAGGCCGCCGCCATGGTGGCCACTTGGCGCGACATCTGGTTCGGAGAAATCGGAACCCGCGTCTTCGCCGTGCTGCCGACCGCGTGGGTGGATGAAAAAGTGCCGCTCCAAATTTCCCCGACACCGGGAAAAACGGTGCGGGTTTATGTGGCGCGGTTGGAAATCCTGACTCCCGGCCGGGAGCAGGGTCTGGTGGATCTGTTGTCAGGGAAGGAGCAGGCGGAGACCGCAGCGGCCCGCTTGAAGGCGCTGGAACTGGGGCGCTTCACCGAGGGAGCCCTTGGCCGGGCCCAACAACTGCAGTCCGCCTACCTGGCCAACCGGCTGCGGGAGTTGAAGGCATTCAAATAGCGGGGATCGGGAAGTCGATGTCCCCCCACCATGAGATTTTCGGCATTGGCCTCAGCGAGGTATTCTGAAGAGTCGCGGGTCACCGGATAGCAGTTATTTTCCGGGTGGCAGGGGGATTTTCAAAGCGATGCAGACGGATCTTGCCGTGAGCCATTTTATCTCGGGATGACGCGGCACGGGAGCTTGCAGGCCTGATCGGAATGCATCCAGATGCTGTGCCGCCCGCCTTCCCGGAAAACTTGGCATCCATGCAGCCGCAAGTGCTGTTCCAATTCCCGCCGCTTCATGAGGCGTGGGCGGCGAGGCTCATTTCATGGAGGGCATCCCACAAGTTGGCCTTGGCTTCCTCCTGGGTTTCCCCCTCGCTGAAAACCGCAGGAATTTCCGCTAACTGCGCGAAGAATCCGCCTTCCTCGCAGGGGGTGAACATGATGGTCAGTTGCAGGTGATTCATGCAGGAGTTTCGTGCGGTTGGGTTCCTTCGTCAATGCCGGGGTCCGGAGGATGCCCCGGAGCATTTCGAATCACAATTTTCATTGCCCTTCGGAAGTTGATCCCGGGGCCACTTTCCTGAGGAGATACGATTGATAAATTGCGCGAACTTCCGCTGGGATAAAATTTGAATTCAGACTGGAAGCATCGGCGGCCGCCGGATCTGCCCCCTGTTGGAGGAGATATTCCGCCATGGCGGGAGATTTCGCCTGAGCAAGGCAAGTCCAGCCATCGGACTCTTGAGCATTGATATCCGCCCCTGCTTTCAGAAGTACCCGGACGCAGGCGATATTGTCGCTGCGGACGGCACTGAAAAGGGCCGTGTTCCCACTGGTGGAGGTCGAGTCGGGTTTGGCTCCCCTGTTTAAAAGATAAGCGACGTCCTCCGCATTCCCTTGCGCTGCGATATCATTCAGAATCCAACTGCCGCCTCCAGAGATGGCGTTTACGTCAGCTCCCGCATCGAGCAGGAGGGCAATCAGCTCCAAGTCGATGGTGCGGTGGATTGGCTGGTAATCCAGGTTGTCTCTGGATCCGACATCGGCACCCGCCTTGATGAGGAGACTCAACAATTCAGATCTTCTAACGTTGTGAATGGCCTGATCGCCGCTTTTGTTTCGGGCGTGGATGTTGGCTCCATGCTTCAGCAGATACTCCGCTGCTGTCACGGAACCATACTCCACCGCCAGCATGAGCGGCGTATTGCCATTTTCATCCTGGGCATCGATGGAGATCCCAAGGGACAACAACCAGGAAAGGCCCGTGAGGGAATCATTACCGGTCGCGAAGTGCAGGGCGCGGGCGCATTCCAGGCCCTCGAAATCAAGATCATGATCATGGCGTTGTTGAAGGATTGCCCTGGCCAGATCAATCCGGTCGGCTTGGACGGATAGGAGAAAGGCAGTCCGGTCCCTGGTGTCCCTATGGGCAAGATCGGCAGAGGATAAGTGCTTTACCTCCTGGGGTATGGCGGTGCCTGCTGCGATCCTCTTCATGAACGCGGTCCATCCGAGGGAATCTCCCGGAACGCCCAGAGCTTCCATGACCGGGATGAGATGCCATGTGATAGGCTTCCGGCCTGCCTCAAAGAGTTGTTTGGCGGCATCTGCGGAGTGCGGATGGAACTCCACCTTCAAGTGAGTCACCATGGCATGAGCCGGGATTCTTCTTTCGCAGGACGGGCAATGGGGGTTCCCGCAAACGAGGGACTTGCTGGCCGCATTGGCACCCAGTGAGTTGGTCCAGAACGGATCTGCTCCTGCGTCGAGCAGAAGTTGCATGGCATCCACCATCCCGTAACCGGCCGCTGCCATCAAGGCGGTTTCGCCGCTGCGGTCTGGAAGGTTGAGCGGGTAGCCAGCCTCCAGAAGGAGTTTCAGGTAGATTGGGGACTGCTCAAACTGGGTTACTGCGGAGTTTAAAAGGGCGGCCGCGTCCAGAGGTGCGGTGGCGGTTTGCCGGGCCAGACCGACTTGCAGGAGTTCCTTGAATTTGGCTTCGTTGCCAAAGCAAATCTGGTATCTGGCAGTTTGGAATGCGGAGTCCATGGGATGAAATAGATAGGCTGAGGCCGAAAGGACTAAGCAGGGAATGTCCTGCGGTTCTTCCTGAACTTGGTGACCTTCTGTTCAAAATAATCCGCCTCAATCGCTTTCCGCCCGGGGGTCGCGGGAGAGGAGTTCGGTGAGGGCGGCGGCGCAGGGTTTGCCCTGGTAAAGGATGGCATACATCTGGTCGATAATGGGGGTCCGGATGTTATAGCGGCGGGCGGCGGCATGGATGCTTTCGGTATTGGGGACCCCTTCGGCGACCATGTTCATTTGGGTAGCAATGTCAGGAAGGGTCTGGCCTTCGCCGAGGAGGCGGCCGACGCGGTTGTTGCGGCTGTGTTTGCTGTAGCAGGTGACGATGAGGTCGCCCACGCCGCTGAGGCCCTGGAAGGTCTGGAAGCGCCCCCCGGCGGCCATGCCGAGCCGGGTCATTTCGGCGAGGCCGCGGGTGACGAGGGCGGCGCGGGCGTTGTCGCCGAGGCTGAGGCCCTCACTGATGCCGCTGGCGATGGCGAACACGTTTTTGACGGCTCCGCCCCACTCGATTCCGGTGACATCGGTGCTGCGGTAGGTGCGGAACCACGGCAGAGTGAAGAATTCCTGGAGGCGGAGGCTGACGGATTCGTCAAGACTGCCGATGACGGCGGCGGCGGCCAGTTTGCGGGCAATTTCCTCGGCATGGTTAGGCCCGGAGAGCACGGCCAGCGGATTGTCAGGAAAGATCTCCTGCAGGATGCCGGACATGGTCAGGCCGGTGTCCATCTCGATGCCCTTGATGCAGCAGAGCAGAATGGCATCCGGCCGGAGGTGGCCGCTGGCTTTGAGATCGTTGGCGACCTGACGCAGGGCCTTGGAGGGAACCACCGCCAGCACCAGGCCGGCATCTGCCAGAGCGGAAAAATCGGAACTGGCCTCCAAGTGCTCCGGCAGCGGGATGCCGGGGAGATATCGGGCGTTTTGCCGGGCCTGGTTGATGGCCGCAGCGGCGGCGGGCTGATGTCCCCAGAGGGTGACCCGGGAGGCTTTTTGGGCAGCGGCGAAGGCGAGGGCGGTGCCCCAACTGCCACTGCCAAGGATGGCAACGTGGTTCATGAAATGGGGCGGTGGGAACGGGCGGCAAAACGGTTTTCCGTGCCGGCGCGGAGACGGCTGATATTCGAACGGTGCCGCCAGACGGCCAGCAGTCCGATCAATACCGCAAACCCAAGCAAGGGCAGGGAGGGATTGCCGGTTAGGGCCCGCTGAACCAGCACGGTGAGGGGCAGGGAGATTCCGGCCACGATGGAGGCGACCGCCACATACCGGGTGGCAAAGAAACAACCCAGCCAGACCAGAACCGCGGCCCCCAGAGCCACCGGCAATACGGCCAGCAGCGCTCCTGCAGAAGTGGCGACCCCTTTGCCGCCCTTGAAACCCAGCCAGAAGGTGAAGTTGTGGCCCAGCACGCTGCCCATGGCGGCGAGGAGCATCGGCCATGTGGCGTCCATTCCGGCCCGGTGGCACCAGAGTCGGGCCACCAGCACCGGGAGGAGGCCCTTCAGGACATCGAGAATAAAGACCGGAATGCCAATCTTCTTGCCAAGAACCCGGATGACATTGGTGGCTCCGATGTTGCCGCTGCCGTGCTGGCGGATATCAACCCCCTTGGCCTTGGCCACGAGATACCCGAAGGGAGTCGCTCCGGCCACGTAGGCCAGCAGGAGGATTGATAGCAGGGATAGCGGGGCCGGGGTGGGCATAGGAGGGGAGGCATGTTCCCGGCGGGAGGGGGAGTGTCAATCGGAATGGAATGCGGGGTCCGGGAGGCGGGCCGGAACCGGCGTGGAATGGCAAGGGGAGTTTCCTCCCATGCCAACCTGGGCCAGGGCGGGGTCAGGGGAGCAGAATAACGGAAGGAAGGATGACGACAGCGGGATGAAGTTGGAGTTGGTCAGGACGAAATAGCGGATGGCCGGCCTAGTCCCGGGCCGGTGCGGCGGCGCTGGCGGCCAGCCTCCGCGCTTCATCATAACAATCTTCAAGGCGGGCAATGCTGGCTTCGAGTCCGAATCGTTCCCGCACGGTGCGGGCGGCGGCTTCCGAACAGCGGGTGAGCAGGGCGGGGTCGCGCAGGAAGGTCAGGAGAGCATCGGCGAGTTCGCCAGGTGAGCGTTCGGCGACGAGCAGGGAATCGAGGCCGTGGGTGACGGCCTCCGGAATGCCGCCATGGCGGGTGGCGACGACCGGGAGACCGGTGGCCATGGCTTCCAGCATGGAATTGGGGATGCCTTCCTGGTCGGCGGTGTCGGTGAGTTCGCTGGGGTGGAGGAAAAGGTGGGCGCGCTGGTATTCGGCGAGGAGTTTTTCCTGACTCATCCAACCCAGCACCTCCACGTTGGCGGTAAGTTGCAGTTCGTCGCGGCGCTTGAGGAATTCCTCCTTCACCGGGCCGGTGCCGCAGACGGCGAATTTCAGTTTGGGGAAATGCGGGACCACAAGACGGAGCGCCTCGAGCGTGGTGAACAAGCCCTTTTTGGGAATGAGCCGGCAGGCTTGAACCAGGCGCCAGGCTCCATCCTGGGGCGGGGTCCGGAGGGTGGCCGGGAAGGCGTCGAGAGGGATGGGCGTGTAGTTGAGGCGGAGTTTTTCCGGCGGGCATCCGAGGGCCCGGAGGGCCTCCATGAGGGATTGGCTGCGGGCGAGGATGAGTTGGGCATCCCGGAAGACCGCCTGAAGCCTTGCGATATAGTTAGGATCCGTGGTAAATTTAACGACATCCACGCCATGGAAGGAGACCAGGAACGGGCCGCCCCAGGCCTGGATCATCTCGAGGTATTTGACCGCTTTGTGGCCATAATAGACATGGACAAGGTCCGGCTGGAGTTCGCGGAGGAGGGCAGGGAGATTGTAAGGATGGTATTCCGGCGAGGTGGTAATACAGCGGGGCGGGGGCCACTGCTTGACGACATGTTTATACCAGTAACGAAGCAGGAAGTTTCCCTTCGGCCGCGGGCGGACCTGCCGCTCCATGAGAATGACCGGTTCGAAAGGGAAACGTCCGGCGTGCTGGAGTTGTTCCGTAAAGACAGTATTTTGATAGCGCTGCAGGTTGGCCACCTGCCGGTAGAGGCTCTGCATTTCCGGCTTCAACCAGGTCCCGCACAGGCTGGCCAGCTTCGGCAAGGCGGGATGACCATGGTCGGAAGGTGACGGATCAGGCATCGGAGAGTGGACGGGGAAGCAACAACCGGGACTGGGTCAGTGGATCAGGGTTTTTTCCATAAGTAAAGCCAGCGTTCGCTGACGACTTTTCCTTCCGCGTCCTGAAGTTCGCAGGACAAATCGATTTCCCCAAGGCCGGCATAGCCTTCCAGCACAAAAAAGGCGCGCAGCACCTGGGGCATGTGGACTTCGGCATTGCGGCCCATGGCGAGGGGCAGGCTGTCCACATTGGCCATGCTCAGGTCGGTGATGTCAGCGTGGACCACCTTGATGGCCCCATGGTTGGTGGTCACGACCGGTTTGTATCCGGTGATGTCATCCCACTTAGGCTCGCCGGTTTTCTTTTCCGGATGCAGCGGCTTGGCGAAATCGATGGTGAAGAGCAGTTGGTTGGGCCGCTGCACCGGATGGCCATAACGGGTATCCTTGACCGCGAACAGGCCGGAGGGGGCGGGATCGCGCAGCCAGACGAGGCGGTATTTGAAATGGAAGGGCTTGCCGGGTCCGGGCTTGGGATCCGGTTCAAACAAAAGAATCACGTTGTCATTGGTCTCATCTTCGGTGGGCATCTCGATCAGATGGAGCCGGCCCTTTTCAAACCCGAGGACAGGCTCGACCCGGACACTGGGACGGTCGTGATAGTGGGCTTCGACATCCTGGTAGGAAGTGAATGCCCGGTCGCGCTGGATCAGGGACCATGACTGGGGTTTTTCGAGGGCAAAGACACAGTGCCGGAACTGGCCCGGGGTATGGTCGAGCGGGCGGAAGTGTTTGGCTCCGGTGGCCAGTTCCATCAGGAGGCCATCGCTGTCATGGACTTCGGGGCGGAAGTCATAAGCCCGGGGGTGGGTCAGTTCGCCGAACCAGAACATGCTGGAAAAGGGAGCGAGGCCCAATTGCTGGACAGGCTGGCGGAGCGTGATCTCGGCTTCGATGTCCATGATGGTCTCCGGACCGGGGGTGACAGTGAATTGATAGGCTCCGGATACACTGGGGCTGTCGAGCAGGGCCCATGCGGTCAGGCTTTTGGCATCGGGTTCCGGGGTTTTCAGCCAGAAACTCTGGAAGTCGGGAAACTCCTCCGGCACGCCGGGCAGGCCGCTGTTGAGCGAGAGGCCGCGGGCGGAAATCCCATAGGGAGCCTTGGCCGGGATACTGCGGAAATAACTGGCTCCAAGGAAGACCAGGAACTCGTCCATGTATTCAGGAGAGTTGAGAGGAGTGCGGGCGCGCCATCCGGCATAGCCGGGAGGGGAAGGGATGCCATTGGGGACCTGTTGTTTGCCGTAGTCAAAAAGGCTGCGGTCGAAGAAGAGCGGTTTGGCTTCACTGCCGGTGACTTCGTAAAGTTTGACGGTCTTTTTGGCAGTCCAGCCGGGATGGAAATAATCCACCGAGAAGGAATTTTTATCCGGTGCCCAGAGCCCGGCTTCCATTTTGAAACGGATATCGCGGTGCTGGTCGTAAGTGAGGTTTTTCCAGAAATCCGCGAGATCGTCCGGGGGGGCGGCAAAGGGGACGGCCGCGCGGTCCTGGGCGAGGGCGCGGACATTTTCAAAAGAAAAGTCCTGCGCCATGATGGCGGTCGTGCAGGAAAGCAGGGTGGCAGCGGTAAGGAGAGCGCGGATCATCGACGAGGGGGAAATTCTGGGTCGGCGATGTCTAAGCGATCCCCTGCGGGATGCAATTGCGTTCCTTGGTGTGAAAGGCTGAACGCAGGGTTTCAGAGCTGCGGGAGGCATGGGAGTAGGATTCAGGGATTTCCCTTGTCCTGGACCAACGGGGGTCTGCGCCAGAGGCGGCAACGCCTGCACCACCGGCAGCCTGCACCTTCACACGTCCTAATCGTCGTCTTCTTCCTCTGCGAGCATGGCTGCTTTTTCGGCGGCGAGTTCCTCCGGGGTGGGGTTGGGAAAATCGCTGCGGTGTTTAAGGATCCACTGGAGCACAATCAGGTCGAGGGGTTCGGCTTTGGCCAAGGCGGTTGGGGCTTTTTTCAGGACGGCTTTGGTGCGGTCATCAAGGCTGTAAAGGGCTTCTGCACGGGCTTCGCGGTCGGGGGGCAGGGGAGTGGAACCGAGGACTTTGAGCGTATCTGCCAGAATTTGGGCAGCTTTGGGCGCTTTGATCGTGCGCAAGGCTTCCACAATTGGGGCATATTCGGCCGGCGGGGCGCTTTCCAGGAAATTTGCCAGGCTTTCCGCAGGATCGCCATAATCGAAAATATGGGCGGACAGCCAAGCGGCCCGGACGGCGGTGCGCGCGTTGGGATTCAAGGCAGCCATTTTGACAGGATCTTTGTTGATCTGGCGGCGGAGGTAATAAACCGGATGGGTGGTGAAGCCATGAAAAGCGAGAAATCCGGCCGTGGCGGCTTCCTGTTCTTCCATCCATGCGTAGACCGCATCCTGCTTTGACGGCCGGGGACGGGCGAGCGCGGTTTCGAGCAGTTTGGCGGCTTCCGGCACTTTTGCGAGAGCAAGACTGTGGAGCAGGACAGTGGCATGTTCCGGTTCTCTGGTTTTGCCAGTGGTGGATTCCTTGTAGAGCGTTTTCAGCAGTTCCTTGTCAGCCACCGGAACGGCTAGCTGATTGAGGGACCACAGCAATTGATGGACTTTGGGATTTTTTTTATTGAGGATGGCGGGGGAGGTGACCAGAGGAATCCCTTTTTCACGGTCAATCAGCAGCAAGGCCCATACCGGGGTAGCCCCAGGACCGGCCGGCCCGGTGGGCACCTTTGCCAAAGCATCGAAAAGTGGATGTGCCCACTTCGGGTCCTCTCCGTCTTCATGCCCTGCGGCGAACAAATCATCGATTTGATCGGCAGCCACGGCAGCCGGCAGGGCGTGGGGATCGGACAGGAGTTTCCGGAGGGGCTCCACCGTATCCGGGCCGGGGATTTTGACGAGCAGCATGGCTGCGACACAGCGCCGCAAGGATGAAGGAGAGTCAACCATGGCTGCCACCGGGGACAGGGCTTTGGGGTAGTCTTTTTCCCGTAGCATATCAAAAGCACGCACGGCCGGGCAGGACACCATTTGAAGAACATCAGAGTTATCGTCCCCGTAGCTTTCCGGTTTGGCCAGGATTTCCAGCACCACAGGAAGGCCGGCCTCATAGTCATCTCCCAGCACCTTGTCGGCACCGGTAGGCAGGAAGGTGCCTTGTTGAATAAAATCCATCACGGCTTTCCGCAGTTCAGTCTCCGTGCGCTGGGCGGGGGCCTGGGTTAGGAGCAGGAAAGAGGTCAGGGCAACGACGGCAGGGAGAATGTGGCAGGGGCCTTTCATGGGCCAGCATTTTATTGCCAGGACCCTGCCTGTCAAGGATCGCATGGATGGGGGGCCAGGCCTTGAACCTGCCGGCCTGACCTGTCAGGGATGCCGGCTATTTCCAGCCCGCAGATCATCCGGTTTATCCGGTCTGGGGGGGCTTGGGCAGTTGGGGCATCCGGGGCACCTGGCCGGTGAGGCGCTTTTTGAGGAACCCCCCGGCAACGCGGAAGCATTGCAGGCCGTATTTCACGCTTTTGCTGAAGGGAATGGAGGAGCTGTCGTCCTCGTAGATGGTAGGGCAGGTCACCTCGCAGGTCTGGAGGCCATTTTCGAGGCAGGCCACGAGGGCTTCATTGTCAAAGATAAAATTGTTGGCCAGGCTGTGGAAGGGAATGGACTCGAGGGCGTGGCGGGTATAGGCGCGGAAGCCGGTGTGGAATTCGGTATGGCGGATGCCCAGGCAGGCACCCATGATGCCGGTGATGATACGGTTAGGGAGGTATTTCCAGACCGGCATGCCGGTGCCGATCGTGCCGCTGCCGCTGGTGCGGCTGGCAAGGCAAAGGTCATAGGGAGTGTCGATCAGCATGCAGGCCATGGCCGGGACCATGGCGGGAGAATATTGGCAGTCCGGGTGGAGCAGCACGATGATGTCAGCGCCGTCGTCGAGGGCGAGCTGGAGGCAACGCTTGACGTTGCCGCCGTAATTGAGGTTGGTTTCGTTTTGCCATGCCTGGATGCCCAAAGCCTGGGCCTTCTCAAAACCGTCGTCCTTGGAGCAGTCATCGACCATGATCACGCTGTCGACGATATCATGGGGGATGCTGTCCCACATGCGTTGGATGGTTTTGCCGGCATAGTAGGCCGGCATTGTGACAGCGATTTTCTTTCCGCGGATCATCGGACGCGGTAGTGGCAGGCACCGGAGGCGTCAAGCGGGCAGCACTTGCCCAGAGGCAAACGGACCGGTCCAGCCCGGGAGGTGACCAAACTTTTGTTTTCCGATGCGGAGCAGGCTTTGGCGAATGCCGGGAAGGCCCCCCCCAGGGACCCGGGCCGCCCGGCGCAAACTTTTGCGTCGATCAGTTGCCGGCGAAAACCGTGGTAAGCAAGGGGGGACCGCTGGCAGCGGCGGTGCGGATCCGGCTTTCGATTTCCTGCCAGGCCGTCAGGGCGAGGGATCCGGGCAAATCGACATCGTCAAGGTCGAGGATGTCACCGGCTTTGACGGCGCGCCGCACCACGGCATTCTGGAGAAGACCGACCGGCAAATGTCCGAGGTGATTGGCGCTGCGGACACATTCGCCGCGGACGGTAAAGGAGCCGAGCCCCCGCGGGATGCGTTCACCCGGTTTGAGGTCGCGTTTGGCAATGGCGGCCACACTGATTTGGGGCAGGGCACCGTTGTTGAGGAGGGGCCGCTTTTCAAAGGCGACCCGCCGGATCGTCTTGGCGATTTCCAGATAACACAAATGATGGGGCCGTTGCACAATGTAGAGCGGGCCCGGGCCCAGTTTAAAATACTGCAGCGCCTCCGCATGGATAGGGTCGTGGGTGGCGGCGATGAAGATGCCGCCAGGACATTCCGGAGTGATGGCGTAGTCGGCGATGGCTCCGCCGACCGCGGCCGCGTGTCCGGCGAGGTCTTCGGCGGCCTCGCGCAAGGTGTCGGTCCGGGGACCAGCCAGCCCGCCAGCGGCAATGGTGGCATTGAGCCCGTTGGCCACCAGGGCTTGTTCGATGTGCACCTTGGTGCCGTCCGTAAAGGCGGTGACCTGGTCGAGGGAAATGCCCTGTTTGGCGGCCCAAAACTCCATTTCCTCCGGAGTGGGGTGCAGGTTCATGTAGCGCTTGGTATTGCCGTAAACGACAGGAATGAAGCCCATGGAGGCCACTTCCTCCGCAAGGGCGGCGAGGCTGCCGGATTGGTCGCCCTCCGCTTCGGTCAGCATGCCCCGGCCGGTAAACCATGATCCGGTGGTGACATGAAATTCGGAATTCATGGTCACTACAGGCAAACCGGCATGCAGGGCAGTATCAATGACCTCCGTGGCATGCAGCACATCTCCGCTGCATTCCACGATGAGGTCGCAGTGCTCAGCCAGTTCCGCTGCATTGCGGACGAGGAGTTCCCGGGGAATGCCTTCCACGGAAACCGGGGGGCGGCGGGTGAGCACCGCAGAAATGCGGTAGTCTTTGCGCCCCTGGGTGGCGGCGATGAAGCCCCGGGCGATAAACCCGGTGCCGGAGACGCCAACGCGGAAGGGAAAAGTCAGGTCGTTCATCAAGAGTGGAGGCAGATGGGCTGAGGATGGGAAGGAGCGGAATCCCGGGGACTGAATTATTGGTGCGGGTCCCCGCGATCCCTCGGAGATCCGGAATAATTTTGGACAATCGGCGGGAAAGGGTTCTGTAGATAATGCCGGGATCCGCCGGGATCAAGCGCAGGTGCTGGAGGGCAGGGAGCCGATTTTTTGATGCGGCCAAGCCTGGGCCCGGGCCCGGCCTGGAGCCGGCTGCACCTCAGACGGCGGGACGCAAATTTTCATACAAGGTGCCCGCTGCGGCCCGTGGATCCTCGAGCGGGCAACTGGATTCGGCCGCGAGAGGCGGGCCCTCATGGTCGGGGAAGACCAGAGCCTTGAGATTCAACCATGGGCCGGAGATCCAGGTGTGGATGCCCACCGGGGTTTGGCAACCGGCCTTGAGCAATTCCAGAAAGTGGCGCTCGGCGGTGATGCGGGCGAAGGTGGCCGGATCATTGAGGGCGGCCAAAGTGGCAGCCAACTCCGGGGATTCCTGCCATGTTTCGAGGGCTACGGCTCCCTGGCTGGCGGCGGGGAGGAAGGATTCCGGATTCAGCACGCTGAGGTGCAGCGGCGCAGCGTAAGTGCGCAGGATTTCCTGATAGAGTCCGAGACGGTGCAAGCCGGCGCGGGCAAGGATGAGGGCGTCAATGCCCTGATCTTCCGCCGCCTTGCGCAGGCGGGTGGGGACGTTGCCCCGGATTTCGATTGTTTTCAAGTCAGGCCGGAGATGCAAAAGGAGCCGGACCCGGCGCACGCTGCTGGTGGCCACCGTGCTGCCAGAGGGCAGGGCCTCCAGACCTCCCGGGGTTTTGGAGATCAACACATCCTCAATGGGGGCGCGGGGCAGCACGGCACTTATTTTAAAACCGGGCTCCAACAGGGTGGGAACGTCCTTCAGGCTGTGGACAGCGGCGTGAATACTGCCGGCACGCAGGGCATTCTCCAGTTCCTTGGTGAAAATGCCTTTATCCACCACAGGTGATTCTCCTTTGGAAAAGTCCGCCAATCGCAGGTCCGGGCGCAGGTCGCCGGCCGTTTTGATGATGTCACGTTCGACCCGTAAATCAGGCCAGGCCGCTTCAAGGGCTGCGGTGGTGAGGACAGTTTGGGCGAGGGCCAGTTCACTGCCCCGGGTTCCAAGGATCAGATGGGTCAGAGGAGGAGTTGAGGGAGAAGGCACGCGGGGCAAGGCGGGATGAACGTTGAGCAGGGCAAAAAAGGTGTGATCGCCCGGGACAGGGGAGGGGCCATCAATGGCACGGTTTCAGCAGATGGCACGGATGATTTTCAGCCGAATCAGGGGTCCGGAAAATACGCCCCCGGCCAGAAGGGAGTTAGTGGGAATCGGCTAGAGTGGGGCGTGGGGTGGGAGGCCTGCGGACGGGCTGGAACAGAGGTGACGCCTGGATGTTTTCCTCAATGATGGCCTGACATCGGGCAATCTCACTCTCCCGGCGCAGCCGGGTTTCACTGGCCAGGGCTTCCAGGGCATCAATGTCATAAAGATAAACCCCCTCAATGTCATGAACCAGGGGGTCAACATCGCGGGGCACGGCGATATCGATGATGAAGAGCGGCCGCCCGCGCCGGCGCCGCAGGGCGGGCAGGATCTGTTCCGGATGAATCACGGTATGGGGGGCTGCGGTGGAGGAAATAATGACATCCACCTGGGCGGTTTGGAGAGGCCACTCCTCGAAAGTGATGGCACGGCCGTTCATCTCGGCGGCCAGTTCCACCGCCCGGTCGTGACTGCGGTTGGACACGATGATGCCTTTGGCCCCGCGGCTTTGCAGGCTTTGTGCACAGCGCCGCGACATGTCCCCGGCCCCCAGCAGCATGACATGGCTGTCGCGGAGGTCGCCGAAGATTTTTTCCGCCAGTTCCACCGCGACAGACCCCACCGAAGTAGACCCCCGCTGAATGCTGGTATTGTGGCGCACGGCCTTGCCCACCCGGAACGATTCCTGGAAAAGTTTGTTCAATTCCCGGGCGGTGGTGCCGGCGGCGTGGGCGGCGGCATAAGCATCCTTGATCTGGCCGAAAATCTCGGTTTCCCCCAGCACCATGGAATCAAGCCCGCTGGCCACCGCAAACAGATGCCGCGCCGCATCTTCGCGCTGGTGCTGGAAAAACTCGACTTCACGGCCGAGGTTGAAGCGCTCCCGCAGCCAGGTGTCCACCTGGAGGGCGGCCGTGGCGGGGGACGGACTGGATGCGTAGATCTCCATGCGGTTGCAGGTGGAGACAATGACGGCTTCATCAATGGCTTCCAGCCGGGTGAGAGACTGGACGGCCCCGGGCAGTTCCTTCCCGGGCACCGCCACCCGCTCCCGCACTTCCACCGGAGTGCGGGCGTAGCTGAGGCCTAGGCAAAAAAGCATGGGAAAAAGAAACCGCAGGGGAAGAGTTAGTGCCGGCCGACAAACCAGAGGCTGATCACGGGAATAAGAAAGCCGAAGGCGGCGGTGGCGGCGGCGCGGCGGGCGGACATGCCGCGCCAGCTTTCATAGGCAATCAGGGCCACGTAAAGGGTCCAGACGATCCACACGATGGTTAGTTTGCTGGAGGGCGGGAGAGTCTCCATCCGGTAGGCGCTCAGGATGGCTACGCTGAGCAGGGCGGTCCCGGTGATGAGGAGGCCGCGGATGGCCCGGGTCAGATAGTGGATCGGAGGCAATTGGCGCAGGGTGCTGGAAAGCTGGTGTTTTTTCAGTTGGCGGTCCTGGAGGAGAAACATGATGCCGGCTGCACTGGCGAGGGCAAAGGCTCCGTAGGACACCAGCGCGAGGGCGGCATGCAGTTCGCCCCAGAAGGAATGGCTCGTCCGGGGGATGGCCGGGGCGAGAGCTTCCGGCCGGAGCAGGGCCGCAATTTGGAAGAGCAGGGCCAGCGGGGCGGTGAAGACGCCGAGAAGGGACAAACGATAGGCCGGGCCGATGATGAAATAAAGCCCGGCAATCGACCAGCTGATGAACGTCAGCAGTTCGAACGGATTGGTCATGGGGCAGCCTTGAATGGCGGCCCCGCGCCAGTTCAGGAACAGGGTCTGAAGCAGCAGGCCCATGCCCATGATGACGAGGGTCCAGCGGCCCGGCCGGTAGGTGCCATGGCGCAGGGTCCACACCGCATATCCAAATCCGCCGAGATAACACGCGGCTGCAAGGAGGAGCACTAGGAGTTCCCGGGACATGATTAAAAGAAACGGCACCAGCAGACGGAGGGAAGCGGAATAACCAACCTGCCCCGCGCACAGCGCGGGCAGGAAAAGAAGCTTACGCGACCGGAAGACCGCTTCAATCATCCACTGATGCCCGCCCCGGGTTTGGCGTCAGCAAGTCTTTCCCGGGTTGATAGACCGGCATAGGGGGCGGGGCCGGTGCCGGAACCTCGTCCTTCACCACACTGGCCCGGGGGGGGCGGGAGGGATCCACGGCGGCGATTTCGACTCCGAAACGGGACTCATAAGGGTCCTTGCCAATCACGGTGGGAGCTTTCAGGGGCACGGCGGTGGCTTCCTCGAGTTCGACCGCCATGCCGACCCCGGCAGGACTGAACAACGACGGCGGATCAAGGGACACATCCGGGGCTTCAATCGAAGTGGCATTGCTGTGGAAATCGCAGGGTTGGGTCAGGCGGTAGCCGGGCCGCACATATTCCAGATAGGAACTCTTGAAGAGTTTGTTGCGGGTGGGGTCGGCGGGATCCGGCCGGAGTTCGAGGCAGGCATCGGTGGCCAGTTTGCCGGAAACCGTGCAAAGCTCGACCTGCCCGATGTCCTCCGGTGCCTGAAAGTCCCGTCCTTTAAAATTCGCCTGGGAGGCATTCATAATGTCTGTCCAAACGGGCAGGGCCACCCGGTTGCTGAAGGCATCCGGATAAATGGTGTCCTTGCGGTCGAGACCCGTCCAGACCACGCAGGTGAGGTCGCTGCTGTAGCCGGCAAACCACAGGTCTGTGGACTTGCTGTGGGTGCCGGTCTTGCCTGCGGCGGGGAAATTCTTCAGGCCATAGTCATCGGTGGCGGGTTTCCCGGTGCCCACGGCCAGGGCGTCATCGAGGCAGGAATGCACCATCCATGCGGTAATGGGATCCGTGACGCGGACTTGGGGATAACTGTTGGCAGGCCGGGAGTAAACGATCTGCCCGGAAGCATTTTCAATGCGGGTGACAATGGAGGTGGCGGTGGGCCGCACGCCGCCGTTGGGGAAGGTGCTGTAGGCAAGGCACAGGTCCCTCACCGAAACTTCCCCCCGTCCGAGCAGCGTGGCAGGTTCATTGCTCTGACCATCAAGCCCGGCCCGTTTGGCGAAATCAATGACTTTGTCAGTGCCGGTTTCCAGCCCGAGGCGGGCCACACAGTTGTTTTTGCCTTCGGCGATGGCCTGACGCACTGAGATCTCGCCCTCATGCACGCCTTGGAGGGTTTCCATGCCCCATTCCCCCAGCATGCCGGTGGTGGCTCCGACCATGACCCGGGTGTTGTCCATGGGGTCGTCCTGGACCCGGCTGCCCGGAAAGCTCCGGCCCTCAAACGCCGCAGCATAAACAAAGGGGGTAAAGACCGTGCCGGCGGGGCGTTTCGTCAGGACAACCCGGTTGTATTGCGATTCCTTGAATTCCCGCCCGCCCACCATGCTGAGGATAGCTCCGGTTTTGTTATCAATGACCAGCGCCGCGCCCTGAAGATAGGCCGGCGTGGGAGCCTTGGTGCGGGGGTTGCCGGTGGCGCGCAGGGCCGCCATGTTTTTCGCGAACTCGGCGGGAGTTTCCCGCCCGGGTGGTTTGGGATATTCCGGCAGGGCTTCGATAGCGCTCAGACGGGCCTTCATGCTGGCTTCGGCGGCCTGCTGGATCACACTGTCCACGGTGGTATACACCTTGAATCCCTTGCCGCCGATGCCCTCATATCCCTGCTGCTCCAGAATACGGTCCACTTCGTTTTCCACTTCCTGCTGGAGATAGCCGGATGCCCGGGCGGTTTCGGAAAGATTGATCACGAGGGGTTTTACTTTCAGCTCGGCCGCCTGCTGCTTGGTCAGCTTGTCTGTCAGGACCATGCGGTCGTAGACTTCATTGCGTTCACGCAGGGTCAATTCCCGCTGCCCGCTGATGGGGGAATACAGCCGCGGGTTTTTGATCAGACCGACCAGGATGGCCGACTCCTCCAGGGTAAGCTCCGGCACCGTCCGGCTGAAGTATCCCTGGGCTGCGGCACCGATGCCATAAAAGCCGCTTCCGAAATAAATACGGTTCAAATACATCTCCAGAATCCGCGGTTTGCTATTGTGCACTTTTTCGATCCGTTCCGCGAGGAAAGCTTCCGTGATTTTGCGGTCGAGGCTGCGCTCAAACAGGCGGAAGGTCTGCCGGGCCAGTTGTTGGGTAATCGTGCTGGCTCCCTGACGGCTTTGGCCCTGAATGGTGTTCCACACCGTGGCCCGGGTCACCCCATACCAGTCGATGCCGCGATGCGTCCAAAAGCGGCTGTCCTCGGTGGCCACGAGGGCCTCGATAAAGTGCGGGGGAATCTCATCGTAAGTGACCAGTTGCCGGTTTTCGCTGGCGAGCCGGCCGATTTCCAGGTTGTTCCGGTCGTAGACAATGCTGCTTTCCTCCAGCTTGTTCAATTGGGTCAGATCGTAGGACGCAGCCTTTTCACGGAAGGGCTTGAGATAAATCTGGCCCCCGATGTAACCGCTGAGCCCAAGGATGATGGCCCCGAGCAGGAGGAATTTGAATCCGGTGCGCCGGAAGAACGGCTTTTTCCGCGCCCGGCGGCTGGGCAGTTCATCGACGTTGATTTTGATAAGATCGCCAATCATGGGACAAGGTGGGAAATCCGGGGAGCCGTTCCTTGAGGGCACGGGGCAAGGCCCTCCGGAGAGAAACCCTGCCACTGATTTCCCGGCAGGGCAATCGACTGTTGTGGGGTCAGCCGGAACCCGCCGGATCCTGTCAGGCGTTCCGTTTCCCGGCAAAACGCAGCGATTTCCCGCCCTTGACGCTCCCGCTGCCGGGCGGTCCATTCGCTGACCTGACTCCAAGTGCCCCGGCCTTGGATTCCGACCCCTGTCCCCACCCCCATTCTGACCCGTTTGAAAATGTCCCACCGGTTTTCGTATCTGGTTTACCGGATTGTGGAAACCATCTGCCGCCTGTTGCCTTTGACACTGGTCTGGCGGCTTGGACGCTGGTTGGGCCGGGCGGGCAGCCTCTTGTTTCCGGGCTACCGGCGGTTGGTCCGGCAAAATTTGGAGATTGCCTTCGGACAGGACCGGTCAAAGTCCGAACTCGACTGGCTCACCCGTGAACACTTCGCCACCCTGACAGCCAATCTCCTCTGCAGCCTGAAAATTTCCTTCATGGACGAGACGGCCATCCTCGACCGCCTGGAAACCCGGGGCATGGAGAAGGTGATTCTCCTGCTCAAGGAAGGAAAAGGCCTGATTTATGCCCTTTGCCACATGGGCAATTGGGAAGTGCTCGCCCAGACTAACATCATGGGGCCCGGCGTCAAATCCGCCAGCATGTATCAGGCCCTCGGCAATCCGTTGCTCAATGCCCATGTCCTCCGCCGCCGCAGCCGCTCGGTCTGCACCCTGTTCGATCGCCGGGACGGCTTCCAGGCTCCTGCCGGATGGTTGCGCGCCGGCAATGCTCTGGGCATCCTGGTGGATCAACATGCCGGCGATGGGGGCGTCTGGTGCCCCTTTTTCAACCGCCTTGCCTCCACCACCAACCTCGCCTCCCTCCTCAGCCGCCGCACCGGGGCCCCCGTGGTTCCCCTGACTGTGGAGACGGTCGGTCCCGCCCGCTGGCGCATTGTGTGTGGCGAACCCCTTCCCGCGACCAAAGGCATGGACGTGGACGGGGCCACTGCCCTGATGAACCAAAAGCTGGAGGAGGGCATCCGTCAGGCCCCGGCCGACTGGTTTTGGGTGCACAACCGCTGGAAAACCCCCAACCCCGACTTCCTGCTGGCGAGGTATAAACGCGGCATCACCCTGCCTCCCGGGCAGGTCATGGAAAACCTGCAACGCTTTGAAATCCTCATCCGCTCGTCAAACTGGCTGGGGGATGCCTGCATGGCGGTTCCCGCCGTCCGGGCGATCCGCCGCGGCCGTCCCGACGCCCGCGTCACCATCCTGACTCCGGAAAAGCTGGCCGGATTCTGGCGCGCGGTGCCGGAAGCGGATGCTGTCCTTGCCATCCCGCGGGGAGCCGGCCTCCTTGGCGCGGCCAAGGTCATCAAGGCCAGCGGAGTGGCCTACGATGCGGCGGTGCTCCTCCCCAATTCCCTGCGCAGTGCGCTGGAGTCATGGCTGGCCCGCATCCCCCGCATCGTAGGCTATCAGGGCCATGCGAGGAAGTGGCTCCTTGATCAGATCATCCCCCCAAAAAAGCGCATCACCCCGGTCGAACACCATGTCCGGCATTACCTCCGCATCGCCTGGCGGCTCGGGGCGGATGTGGAGGCACCTGCCCTCCGGGATCCTTTGCCGGGGCCTGCCCGTATTTTGTCAGGAAAACCCCGCATCGGCATTTGCGCCGGAGCAGAATACGGATCCGCCAAACGCTGGCCGCCCGACCGCTTTGCCGCCGCCATCCGCCGCATCACCACCGCCCTTGATGCCGAGATTGTCCTCTTCGGCTCGCCGTCGGAAAAAGCCATGGGCGAAGAATTGTCAGGACTGCTGGACGGCGCATGCACCAATCTGACCGGCCGGACCACCCTTGAAGAGCTGATGGCGGAACTGCGGCGCTGCCGCCTTCTCCTGACCAATGATACCGGTACCATGCATCTGGCGGCGCTGCTGGGCACGCCGGTAGTGGCCATCTTCGGCTCCACCGAGCCGGCCTGGACCGGCCCCCTCGGCAATGGCCATACGGTGATCCGCGAGCACGTCGAGTGCTCCCCCTGCTTTCTCCGCGAATGCCCGCTCGATTTCCGCTGCATGAAAGCGGTCACCCCGGAACAAGTCAGCGAAACCGTCCGGCGCCTGCTGGAAGCCCATGCCGTGGCCTGACATCTGCGGCCGTGGCAAGGACAGGCCATGCGGCGGGAAAAAGTTCCCGCCCGGTTTTTTTATAACTATTCTGCTCCCTTGTTATGGGAAATGCAGCCTTCACCCCCGCCGGAGGGCCTGCACCAATAACTGAATCGTGGTATTGCCGCGGAAGGTGTTCCGGTCCACATGAAAGGCTAGGTCCCATGGGGCGGGGGGCAGTTTCTGGCCGCCCGCATTGAACCACATCGCGGTGCGGGTGATGCCATTCTGCATCAATTCGAGCCGCCAGTGCCTGTCGCGGAGCAGGCGGGGTTCCGCAGAGGGATAAACACTCCGGACCATAAAGAGCGGCTGGGGATTGCCGCTGCCAAAGGGCTGCAGTTGGTCGTAGTCATCCAGGAATTCCATGGTGAGTTCGTCCAGCCGGACCTCCGCATCAAGGTGCAGCACCGGTTCGAGGGAGGCTCCCCCGGTCTGTTCCCTGACATGGGCCGCAAAGGCGGCGCGGAAGGCCCCGATGTTTTCCTCACGCAGGCCGACCCCGGCCGCCATGTCGTGTCCGCCGCCACTGGTGAGGAGCGGACGGCAGGCATCAAGGGCGGAGACCAGGGAAACCCCCGGCACACTGCGACCGCTGCCTTTGCCCTGACCTTCATCATCCACGGCGATCACAAACACCGGGCGGTAAAATTGCCGCATCAGGCGTGCCGCTACGATGCCGACCACTCCGGAATGCCAGCCTCTCGAAGCGATGACAAGACTTTGCGGGACCTCTTCTCCGGACATCCATTCCATGGCCTGGGCCGCGGCTTCGGCCTGGATTTGTTGTTCCAGGGTTTGCCGTTCACGGTTTTGCAGATCCAGATCCCGGGCTATGCCGCAGGCTCCGCCGGCATCCTCACATAACAACAGATCCAGCGCGGCATGGGCGGTGTCGAGCCGGCCGGCGGCGTTCAGGCGCGGTCCCAGCCGGAAGCCGAGGTCCATGCTGGTGTAGGGTTCAGTGACCCCGGCCACTTCGATCAGAGCCTTCAAGCCAGTCCGCCGCGTGGTCGCCAGGCAGTGCAGGCCCTGGCGCACCATGAGGCGGTTTTCCTCCACCAGCGGCATGATGTCAGCCACCGTGGCAAGGGCCACAAGGTCCAGTTCGGCCTTGAGGTCGAAGCCCGGGGCCATCCGCTTTTTCATCATGGCATGGGCGACCTTGAAAACCACGCCGGCACTGCAGAGATAATGCCAGCCCGTGCCGCACTTGGGATTGACCAAAGCCGTCACCTCAGGCCGGCGCGAGGGATCAGGTTCATGGTGATCGAGAATGATCACATCAATGCCCTGACTTTTCAGCCATGCGGTTTCCTCTTTGGCGGTGGTGCCGCAGTCGACCGCCACCAGCAGGGTGGCCGGCCCTTCGGCAAGGCAGCGTTCGAGACCATCGCGGGAGAGGCCATACCCTTCCTCCATGCGCAACGGCAGGAAACAGCGCGATGTCAGGCCATAGGCCTGCAGCAGGGTGTGCAGCAAAGTCAGACTGGTCACCCCATCCACGTCGTAGTCTCCAAAAAGCACCACGGCCTCGCCGGCATCCACGGCCTGAAGCAGGCGGGTCACCGCCGCCGCCATGTCAGGAAGGGCAAAAGGATCGCCCAGTTCCTTGAGCCGGGGATTGAGAAACCGCTCCGCTTCCCCTCCCCCGCGGATCCCCCGCTGGGCCAGCAGCCGGCAAACCAGCGGCGACTTGCCACAGCCCTCCAGCGATGCCAGACAATCGTCCAGCACCGGGCGCAGATTCCATTGCGTCGCGACGGCCATAAAAAGGGGAAGGGCAGCCGATAGTCCGGTGAGGAAGGATTGCAAGCCGTAGCAAGGCCTTCCAGGTCTTGTTTTAATAACAAGGGCGGATCGCCGGACCCCGGGTTGTTGCCACTTCCGGCGCCGTGGGATCTCCAATGACCCTGTTTCAAGGCCTGGAAGGCCTTGCTACGGAAGTGCTAGCCAATCAACCGGGGCAGATGGTCGAGGCAGATCTGGCTCCACGTTTCCAATTGATCCCGGCGGGCCTGGAGGGTCTTGAGATCAAGGAATTCCAGTCCGGTGATGGGCGCTTCATTGGCTTCCACGGCTTCGCTGTCCAGATCAAACAGGTGCACCACCCCCAGATGGACGCGGCCAACCTCACTGGAATCATCGTTGATCAGGGCGACGAGTTTTTGGCGGTAAGGGGTGTTGAGCAGCAGTTCTTCATTGATCTCGCGGTCCACCCCCGTGAGGTAGGTGTCGCGTTCGAGGGAAGCCTGAACGGCGTCGTCGGAGTTGATATGCCCGCCAATTCCCAAAGAGCCCTTGGAGGCCAGCCGTTGTTCGCCGGTTTTGCTTCCCCTGACATAATGCAGGAAGCGTCCTCTGCAGTGGAAAATGGCGTAGGCAATGATTTGTTTGAAACTGGGATCATCCTCCGCGAGATCGCGTGCGAGGAAGGAATTGAAGGCCGGATCAAGGATGGTGGAGAGATACCGGTCCACCTCCGGGGTGAGACCCTCAAAGGCTCCGAGGGAATCAAACAGGGAGCGGGGAATGACTAAAACACGTTCTTCTGGCCAGCGCATGGGAGAGGGGAAGGGGGAAGGGGAAATGACAAATGACAAATGACAAATGACAAATGACCAATGACAAATGACCATAGGGCATGTCGAAAGGCCAAAGACTAAAGACTAAAGGCGACAGACCGGGATGAAAAGCCTGGAGAAGGGAACGGGAGGACCAAGGACTTCACTTTGGTCATTGGTCATTTGTCATTTGTCATTGATTTTCATAGGTTCTCCTCTACCAGGGCTCCGGCCGGGGTGTCTTCCATCACCTTGGTGGCGAGGGAGGCCCCGGCAACCAAAGGCAGCCAGAAGAGCAGGGGCTCAAACAGGGGCACGGTTTGGAAGAGGGCAAGGGTATGCCCATCAAAACAAAGGGAGGCTGTGCCGGCGGCCAAAAAGGCCAGCCAGCGCACATCGATGCCCCGCACCGCGAGCCAGATGCTGCGCCGCGCTCCGGCCCAGAGCAGCAGCCCGAGCAGGGCCAGCCCGATCAGGCCGCCATGATAGGCAGTGCTGATAAAGGCACTATGCGGATGGGGGGCCTTCCACCCGATTTCCACCAGCTCCGCCGTGGTCCGCGCCCAAAACCCCCGTCCCATCACGATTTCAGCTGCCCCTTCCACCCGGTGCCAGAGTTCCTGGTAGAGCTGAAGCCGCCCGCTGTCTGCCCGCGAAAGCATATGGTCCCCCGGAGTGGCCAGCAGCATTCCGGCAGAGGCCTGGTCCACCGGCTTGAGGGTGGGGAGCAGGGCCGGGAGACTTTGGCAGGTCCAGCCGGTCACCGCGATGACTCCCAGCAGGGGAAGCCAGCGCGCCATCGGGCGGGTCAGCATCAAAACGGCCATAGCCGCGCCAAGGCCCAGCAGGGCTCCCCGGGTTTGAGTCAGGAAAACCGCCGCCACCAGCACCGCCAGAGCAAAGGCCATCAGGGTCCGCCGGGAACGGCAATCAGTCTGGGTGAAGCCAGCCGCCGCCGCTACGCCGGCAAAGGCCCAGAGCATGCCGCTGTTCACGGCATACAGGCCGTGGAAGAAATAGGGGAAAATGTTCTCCAGCCGCCCGGCGGGCAGGGAGTGTCCACGCATGCCGTAATACACCGGAATGCTGACCAGCGCCGTCGCCACTCCGATGCCTACGAGGCCCCGCAGCATCCAGTCCAACCGCGAAGGCCGCCGCGCCACCCGCCACACTCCCAGCAGAAACAGCACCAGAGCCAATCCATTCATAACCGTCAGGGCAACCGACTGCCAATCCCCGGGCATACCATAAAAAACACTGCTCCACATCCATCCCAGGAAAACCACTGCCAGCACCGGCACCGCCCGTCCCCGTTTTCCCGGCAGGTGGAACAACTCCCCGCCTTTGATTAAAGCCACCACCGTCCATATCAAAACCCACAACTGCGGCACCCAGTGCATCGGCATGACAAACAGAGTCATGGGCATGGTCAGGACTCCAAAACCGAAGGGGTCCCACCTGGCAAACTGCACCCCTTCCGCCCACCATGAAGGTTGACGCAGCACACGCGGAGAGGATTCAAGCATAATTACAGGACGCACCAAAAGAGATAACCGACAAAGATCAATCGGTTTGAGAGGCCTGCTTTATTGCGGTGCGGCCCGTCCCCCCGGGGCGGGGGATGCGGCCGGACCTGGATAAATCAGCTTGCACCCGCTCTGCTGCCGCCTTTGCCTTGCCCCCATGTCCCAACTTGACCGGGGAGCTCTCGACAGCCTGAAAATTGACCGTTCGCTGGCCCGTCCCCGGCGGGGTTTTCCCTGGGCCCCCGTGCTCATTCTGGCTCTGGTGACCACAGCCGGTATCTGGTGGTGGCAGCGGCCCAAGGCGCTGGTGGTGAAAACCGCCGTGGCCCGGGCTCAGGCCACCCGGGTTGCCGGGGAGTCCCAGACCTTGCTCAATGCTTCCGGTTATGTGACCGCCCGCCGCGCGGCCACGGTCTCCGCCAAAGTCACTGGCAAGGTCACCGAGGTCCTCGTCGAGGAAGGCATGAAGGTCGCCGCCGGGCAAATTGTTGCCCGCATCGACGACTCCAACGCCCAAGCCAGTCTGGCCCTCGCCGAGGCCCGCCTCGAGGCCGCCCGCCGCACCCTCGACGAAACCCTGCCCACCCTGATCTTTGCCCAGCAGGAGCTGAAGCGCTTTGTGGAACTCCGCTCCACCAATGCCGCCAGTTTGTCCGACCTCGCCCGCGCAGAATCCGAGGTCGCGGCCCTCAGAGCCCGCCAAATCCGTCAGGAAGCCGACATCCGGGTCGCGGAGCGCTCTGTCGACGAGTGGAGACAGCAGGTCGATGACACCATCATCCGCGCGCCCTTTGCCGGCGTGGTCACGACCAAGGATGCCCAGCCGGGTGAAATCATTTCCCCCATGTCCGCCGGCGGCGGCTTTACCCGCACCGGGATCTGCACCGTGGTGGACATGAGTTCCCTCGAAATCGAAGTCGATGTCAACGAAAGTTACCTCATCCGCGTCCAGCCCCAGCAGCCGGCCGAGGCCACCCTCGATGCCTATGCCGACTGGCGGATTCCCTGCAAAGTGATTGCCATCATTCCCACCGCCGACCGGCAGAAGGCCACCGTCAAAGTCCGCGTCGCCTTTGACAAGCTGGATCCCCGGATCCTTCCTGACATGGGCGTCAAGGTCGCCTTTCAGAGCGTCGCTCCGCCTCCTGACGAAAACAAGCCAGAGGCCGCCGCTCCGGCCGCTCCGGTGATCACGGTGCCCCAGGCCGCTGTGGCCGAAGTCAACGGCCGGGAAGTCGTGTGGGTGGTCCAGGACGACAAAGTGGAGCGCCGCGCCGTCAAGGTGGCCCGGACCTCAGCAGGCGAAGCCACCCTCGCGGCCGGACTCAATGCCGGTGAAAAGGTCATACTCAATCCGCCCCCCACCCTAACCGATGGCGCGTCCGTCCGCGAAGCAAAACCATGAGCACCGCCGATCCTGCCCTCGTCCGCATCAAGGACGTGACCAAAACCTTCCACCGCGGCTCCGAGGACATTCACGTCCTCTCCTCGCTCGATCTCAACGTGGCCCGGGGCGAATTCCTTGCCCTGATGGGGCCGTCCGGCTCCGGCAAGTCTACCCTGCTCAACCTCATCGGCGGACTCGACCGGCCCACCCATGGCGCAGTGGAAATCGGAGGCCAGCGCATTGATCAACTGACCGAACGCGAACTCGCCGCATGGCGGGCGGAACATGTCGGGTTTATCTTCCAGTTTTATAATCTCATGCCGGTGCTGACGGCCGAAAAAAATGTCGAATTGCCGCTTCTCCTGACACCTCTTTCCAAAAGCCAGCGCCGCCTCCACGCCGAAAATGCCCTCAAGGTGGTGGGCTTGTCCCACCGCCTGAAGCACTACCCCCGCACCCTCTCCGGCGGCGAACAGCAGCGCGTCGGCATCGCCCGCGCCATCGCCACCGACCCCACCCTCCTCCTCTGCGACGAACCCACCGGCGACCTCGACCGCAAGTCCGGCGATGAAATCCTAACCTTGCTCCAGACCCTCAACCAGGAGCAGGGAAAAACCATCATCATGGTCACCCACGACCCCCACGCCAGCGCCCGCGCCACCCGCACCGTCCACCTCGACAAAGGCCAGCTCGCCGCTCTGGCTCCGGTGGATTAAAAAGACTTAAAGGACCTAAAGGACCTATAGGTCCCCGGCCTCCCTTCCCGCTCCACCTGACCGCTGACCGCTGACCGCTGACCGCTGACCGCTGACCGCTGACCGCTGACCGCTGACCGCTGCCCCCCCCCTCCTCCCCACCATGAAATTCTTCGGCCTGATCTGGAGCAACCTGAAGCGGCGCAAACTGCGCACCGCTCTGACTGTGCTGTCGATCTACGTGGCCTTTTTGCTCTTTGGGTTTTTGAGTGCCATCCAGGAGGCCTTCACCGTGGGGGTCAAGATGGCTGATGCCGACCGGCTGATTGTCCGGCATAAAGTCT
Source organism: Verrucomicrobiales bacterium (assembly GCA_038210825.1). Lineage (GTDB taxonomy): Bacteria > Verrucomicrobiota > Verrucomicrobiia > Verrucomicrobiales > V1-33 > CAIZWU01. The sequence goes on along the minus strand of JBBQWG010000040.1, from coordinate 11,479 downwards.
CGCTGATCCAGACCCTGCCGGTGAGTTACGGCCCTCGCATCGCCCAGATCCCGGGCGTGCAAGCCGTCACCCACATGACCTGGTTCGGGGGCATCTACCAGGAGCCGAAAAATATGTTCGGCAACTTTCCGGTCGATCCGGCCACCTTTTTTGAACTCTATCCGGAATTCACCGTGCCGGAGGAAGCGAAGGAACGGTGGAGCAAAACCCACAACGGCTGCCTGATTGGCCGGGCGCTGGCCGACCGCTTCAAATGGAAGGTGGGGGACCGCATTCCCCTGACCTCACCAATCTGGGGCCAGCCCCCGAATGAGTCGGAGTGGCTTTTTGAGGTCTGCGGCATCTTCGACACCACCAAAAAAAGCGCTGACACCAGCGGCATGTATTTCCGTTATGATTTTTTCGATGAATCCCGCCCCCGCGGCAAAGGCGAGGTCGGCTGGTATATTGTCAGGACCACCGATCCCATGGTGGCCGATGCCACGGCGGCCAAAATCGATGACACCTTTTCCAATTCCCCCTACGAAACCAAAGCCGAGCCCGAGGGAGCCTTTGTCGCCGGCTTTGTCCAGCAGATTGGCGACATTGGAGCCATCCTCATGGCGGTGTTGAGTGCGGTCTTTTTCACGATCCTGCTGGTGGTGGGCAATACCATGAGCCAGTCGGTCCGCGAACGCACTGAGGAGATCGGCGTGCTCAAGGCCATCGGCTTCCCCGGCACCCTCGTGCTGTCTTTGGTGCTGGCGGAGTCCTGCGTGCTGGCCCTTCTTGGAGGAGCCGCCGGTCTGGGGCAAGCCTGGGTCATGCTGGAAATCAAAAATCCGGTACCCCAATTTTTCCCTATCCTTTATGTGCCGCAGGAAGCACTCGTCCGGGGCGGGCTCATGGCTCTGGGGCTTGGGCTTGTCGCGGGGGCCCTTCCTGCCTTTCAGGCCCTGCGCCTGCGCACCGCCGACGCCCTGAGGCGCAATGGCTGAGACAGCCTCTCACGGTCCGGGCAAGCTTCTGCAGACCGGGAACCTGCTCCGGAACCCATTGACGTTTCTCATTGACAGCCAAGGAATTTTGCGCGAAAAACTCGAACTTTGGCACCCCCCGGTGGCTCTTTAGCAGGAACCATTCCGCCAAAACGAAACGGCAAGCTTGGCGGGGAGATGATGCCCCCATGCCAATGACTGCACCCATGTTACTTAGCCGGGAGCCCTCCCGTTTGGCCGCCCTTCACAGCTATGAAGTATTGGATACGTTGCCGGAGGAGTCGCTGGACGATCTCACCCGGCTCGCCGCTCATATTTGCGGGGTCCCGATTGCCCTGATCTCCCTGATCGACCGTGACCGCCAGTGGTTCAAATCCCGGGTCGGGTTGGAGGTAACCGAAACCCCCCTGGACGTTTCATTCTGCGTCCATGCAGTCGAAAGGCCCGGTCTTTTTATCGTGCCGGATGCCACGAAGGATGCGCGCTTCGCCGGGAACCCCCTGGTGGCGCGGGAGCCGCACATCCGCTTTTATGCGGGCACCCCCTTGATGAGTCCGGAGGGGGTAGCCCTCGGAACGCTCTGTGTCATCGATCACCGGGTGCGTCAGTTGTCGCCGGAGCAGGAGGAGGCCCTGCGGGTCCTGGGGCGTCAGGTGATGACGCAATTGGAAATCCGCCGTCAAAACCGTGCCCTCCGGGCCAGTGAAGCGGAGCGGGCCAATATCCTGGCATCAGCGATGGACGCCATCATCGTGATGGATGAGCGGGGAATCATCCGGGAATTCAACCCGGCGGCGGAAAGGATGTTCGGATGGACGGGCGAAAGCGTGATAGGGCAATTGCTTGCAGAGGTCATCGTGCCCCCCGCGTTGCGTCAGCGGCATGGGCACGGACTGAGTCACCGTCAGAAGACCGGCGAAGGCCCGATTGTGGGGCAACGCACGGAATTGACGGCTCTCCGGGCGGACGGCACCCTTTTTCCTGTGGAGTTGAGTGTGGTGCAGAGCCACGTCAAAGGGCTGCCGGTGTTCATCGGTTTCATGCGGGACATCTCCGTGCGTCAGGCGGCAGAAGAAGCGTTGCGGGAAAGTGAGGAGAGGTTCCGGGGCACTTTTGAGCAGGCGGCGGTCGGTATCGCCCATATCTCGCCGGATGGCCGTTTCCTGAGGGTGAATGACAAACTTTGCGGCATCCTCGGTTATACCAGGGAGGAGCTTCTGGGTAGGATTTCCACGGAGTTCACCGTTCCAGAGGACCAGGCCGCCATTCAGGAAGCGCGTCGTGGGTCGTTGGCGGGGGAGCGCTCCTCCTACACCCTCGAACAACGCTACCGCCGCAAAAATGGGGAGGTGGTTTGGGTCAATTTGATTGCGCGGCTCGAGCGTTCCGGAGCGGGTGAGCCAAGGTATTTCACCTCCGTCTCCCTTGATATCACCGCCCGCAAGTTGGCGGATTTCCGCCTGCAGCGGCTGAACCGCCTCCATACCGTGCTCAGCAAAACCGGCGCCGCAATTGTTAGAATGCCGGAACGCGCCCCGCTTTATGCCGCCGTGTGCCGGATTCTGGTGGAGGACGGTCTGCTGCGCATGGCCTTCATTGCCGAAGCAGATCCCGCGCAGGGTCTGGTCCATCCGGTGGCCGGCTGCGGCCTTGGTTTGCAATACCTGGACGGTTTGACCATCAGCACGGATGACAGTTCCCTCAGTCAGGGAACCATCGGCACGGTGATGCGCACCGGTGTGCATGATGTCTGCAATGACATTGCAGGCGATGCCCGCATGTTGCCGTGGCGGGACCGCGCCGCCACCCACGGTTTCCTCGCCACCGCTTCCTTCCCGCTGAAACTGGGCGGCATCACCATTGGGGCCCTCGTGCTGTTTGCCGGGGAGGCCGGCTATTTCCAGCAGGATGAAGTCAGCCTCATGGTTGACGTGGCCAACAGCGTTTCCTTTGCCCTTGAAGCGCAGCGCCGGGAGCAGTCGAGGGAGCAGGCGGTGAGCGCGCTGCGGGCCAGCACCATGGATCTCATCCGGGCGCAGCGCATCGCCCATCTCGGCAGCTGGGAACACACCCTGGCGACGGGGAAACTCCACTGGTCAGAGGAAACCTACCGGATCTTCGGGATGGATGCCGGGGGATTCAGTGGCAGCTATGAGGACTTCCTCGCGGCAGTGCATCCGCAGGACCGGGACCGCCTCGTGGCAGCTCATCGCGCGGCCATCACCAGCGGCAGGGGACTGGATATGGAACACCGGGTGGTCCGGCCCGACGGCACCGTGCGCTGGGTGCATGAACTGGGCGAACTGGAGCGGGACAACGAAGGCCGGCCGGTCCGGCTCACGGGCACCATCCTCGATATTACCTTGCGCAAATCAGCTTCCGAAGCTCTCGAACGCAGCGAGGGGCAACTGCGCGTTCTCGCGGCTCAATTGCAGATGGAACATACCCGGCTGGTCGAAGCCCAGGCCCTGGCAAGGGTGGGCAGTTGGGAGACCGATCTGGCGACCATGGAGGTCATTTGGTCAGAGGAAGTCTACCGCATTTGCGGAAAAGATCCTGCCACCTTCAAGCCAACCCATCAGCTTTTTCTTGACCTCGTCCATCCAGAGGACCGGGAGCGGGTGAACCATTGCTTTTTGCAGTCGCTCGGACAGCCCTCAGCCTTCACCCTCGAACATCGTTTATTGTTGTCGGATGGAGAGATCCGATTTGTCGAAGAACGCTGGAACTGCTTCAACGATGACAAGGGCACGCCGGTCCGTGTCTTCGGAACCTGCCGGGATATCTCGGAATCCAAACAGGTCGCTGCAGAGGCTCATAGGGTTTCCGCCCTGCTCCGGGCGGTGGCCGACGGCACCCCTGACGCGGTATTTGTCAAGGACCTGTCAGGCTGCTACCTGCTCATGAATGAGGCAGGGGCCCGTCTGGTCGGCCGGCCCATGGAGGAAATCCTGGGCAAGGATGATACCGCTATTTTCGGCACGGAAGGCGCACGCGTCACCATGGAAAGTGACCGCCGGGTGATGATATCCGACCGGCCGCAAACCTCCGAAGAAGTCCTGACTGCCGCCGGCGTGACGCGGACCTACCTCGCCACCAAGGCTCCTTACCGCGACGAACACGGCAAGGTGGTGGGAATGATCGGAATTTCCCGCGACATCACGGAACGCAAACAAGCCATGGAGCGCATCGCCGAACAGGCCGCTCTCATCGATGAAGCCCGCGACGCCATTTATGTGCGCGATCTGGACCACCGCATCACTTTTTGGAGCAAAGGGGCCGAACGGCTATTCGGGTGGACGGCCGGGGCTGCCCTCGGCAGATCTGTCAGGGAAGTGCTGCCCGTGACCCCGGAGGAATTTGCCGAGGCAGACCGCACGGTCCGGGCCGCCGGCGCCTGGCACGGGGAACTCCAGTTCACCAGCCGGGCCGGCACTGTGGTCACTCTGGACAGCCGCTGGACGCTCATGCGCGACGGCAATGGAGCGCCCAGGTCGATTCTAACCATTGATACCGACATCACCGAGAGCCGGAACCTTCAGCAGCAATTCCTCCGCTCGCAGCGCATGGAGAGCATTGGCACCCTCGCCGGGGGCATTGCGCATGATCTGAACAACGCCCTCGCGCCGATCATCATGTCGCTGGATTTGCTGAAAATGCGGTTCCCCGACGCGGAGAGCATGGATTTGCTGGGTATCATCGGTTCCAGTGCGCAGCGGGGAGCGGATATGGTCCGGCAGGTCCTTTCCTTCGCGCGCGGAGTCGAGGGCCGCCAGGAAGTGGTCCGCATTCCCCTGCTGATTGAAGAGGTCGCGAAAATTGCCAACGAAACTTTTCTCAAGCATATCCGGATCAAAATCAATCTCGCGGCCGGTCTCTGGCCCGTAATCGGAGATCCTACCCAACTCCACCAGGTCCTCCTCAATCTCTGCGTCAATGCGCGTGACGCCATGCCCCAGGGCGGCACCCTGACCATCAGCGCGGAAAACATCAGCATCGACGAGCACTACGCGGGGCTCTATGACGGGGCGCAGCCCGGGTTCCATCTCCTGCTGCAGGTGGAGGACACCGGCACCGGGATGTCTTCCGAAGTGATGGAGAAAATCTTCGATCCCTTTTTCACCACCAAGGAACTCGGTCAGGGCACCGGACTGGGCCTCTCCACTTCCATCGCCATTGTGAAAAGTCATGGCGGATTTCTGCGCGTGGACAGCACCATCGGCGAGGGCACCCGGTTCAAGATCTACCTTCCCGCCCAGCCCGGGTCCGGATCCGAAGCGCTGGCCCCGGACCGGAAGGAATGGCCCCGCGGCCATGGCGAAATGATCCTTGTGGTGGATGACGAACAGCGGGTGCGGGAGATCACCCAACAAACCCTCGAAGCCTTCGGATACCGCGTGGTCCTGGCCAATGACGGGGCCGATGCCGTGGCCGTCTATGCCAGCCGTCCTGCCGAAATCGCCGCTGTCCTGACGGATATGATGATGCCGGTAATGGATGGCCCCACCGCCATCCTCGTGCTGCGCCGCCTCAATCCCCATCTCCCTATCCTCGCCGCCAGTGGCCTCGCCCTCAACGAACATGTGGCCAAAGTCACCTCCCTCGGCGTCAAACATTTCCTCGCCAAACCGTATACCGCCCAGGCCCTCCTCGTGATGCTGCAGGAGTTGCTCGGAGCAGCCGCCAAACCTCTCTCAGGTGATACGTCCAGATGAACCCGTTGCGGAACGCCGCAACGACTTCTTAAAGGGAACTGAAGCGTCCCGCCGTATCGGGGGATCCGCGTGACCCTGGGCCTCGTCCGGCCTTCCCCATCAGCCAACGCGCCTTCTTCCGGAACAAGGCAACGCCGCGTGCCTGACAAGACTCCACAACAGGAGAGGGAGCCCCATTACCCCGCCTGCTGCGTGGGGAGTTTGATCATTTGGGAGAAGAATCCGCCGCCCTGCCTTGGGATGTGAGCTCGAACTGCTTTTCAATGGCCCGCAAAAATTCGCCCGGATTCGGGGCAGCGCCGTGCATCACTACAGAAGGTGGCAGCAATAACTTGGGCATGGCAAGGGTCTGCTTGGTCAATTGGGCGAAGGCCTTCAGGTTTTCCGATAACTGCCGGTTAACCCACGGGTCCTCCAAAGCGTTGACGATGGCCGCTTCGCTGGACAGACTGATGGCCTTGTTGCGGGCATCCGACAGCCGTTCGATGGTCACCGGCAGGGGAACCGCGAATAGATAGTCATGGAACTCCGGGAACGACTCCGGTTTCACCTTCCATACTGCCAAGGCCAGCCTTGCCAATTCACAGGCCCCGGGATGATCGGGAACTTCCGGTTTGAGCGAGGGATTGCAGTTCCGGTGCAGCGGAACCGGCAGAACCAACACCGCGAAGGTATCCGCCCACTTCCTTTTCAGCTCCTTCAAATCCCCCGCCAGATTCCGGCAGGACGGGCATGTGTAGTCGAAAAACTCTGCGAGCACAATCTTCGCGTCCGGTGACCCCAGGATGGGCAAGCTGTTAGCATCGTATTTCAGGCTGCCATCCAGAAAGCTCACCCCGCGGACGGAGGGAGCAGCTGCCACCGGAACCAGGGAAACCGGGCTCGTCCCCCCGGAAATGAGGTAAGTTTGAGGTTTGGGCCCCCAAATCTGTCCTGCACCGAGAGCCAGCAGCGGCACAAAACCGCTCAGGACCGCGACCCCCAGCCCGCTTTTCCCCTGCGTCCGGATCGCATCCCCCAGAATCAGGGCAGCCACCAGAAGCCCAGTCAGATGCAGCCCGAGGCACCAGGGGCAATGCCGGTGTTCCACGCCATACAGCAGCGTCAGGAAATAAACGGCGGATCCACCGAGCACTACGCCTGCCGCTGCCAACCAGCGGTCTCCCACTTTTCCCAACAGACGCTGGACCGGAGGCAAAGTCAGTATGAGGACCGTTGCATAAACAATCGCCGCTAGCAAAGTCACCGGAAGGTGGAACCACTCCGACCACCGCCCCCCCATTACCTCGGAGCACCCTCCCTCCCCTCCGCAACCAGCGATGCTGCTGATGTCCCCGGACCATTTCCGGCCCAACAACCACAGGCACACCGCCATTGCCAAAAAACTCAACAGGCGAACGGCCCAACGAAGCCTCGAATTCAATAGCAAGCAGGAGATCATAGCCTGCAATCTCACGTTTCCTGTTCGCGGTGTCCAGCTTCGAAAAAACCTGTCCGCATGCAAGGCCCTGCGGGTCTGGCCAGCACTGCGCTTGGCTCGCGGTTACGGTCATTTGGCAACGCGCGGCTGTGGATTGGCGTGCAGGATCCCCGCATTTCCGCGCCACTTTTTCAGCCGCTGGAGCTGGAGCCGGGCCTGTCCGGGGGGGAGTTGTCGGGAAACCTTACAGTTTTCTCTTGGGTTTTGGTTTCCCGGCAACGGTTCGTTTACTATAATTCATTGAAAATTAATAGTATACACCTTATTTTTATGGCATGGTATTGTTGTTGCTTACCTGGGGTTATGAACACGATTGTTTCCTTCGGGTTGAGATCAAGCTAGAAGGCTTTTGCTGTTCAATCTGCGCCCCCGAGCTGGTTCCGAAACTAGAAACCAATCCTGAAATCCAGATCATCACGCCAACATCCTAAATCCGATGAAACTACATAACAAACTACTCTCAATCCTCTCGGTGGCCTGCCTCGGGCTGACGCTGGGGACTGCCGGGGCGTCCCACTTCCGGGGCGGTGCCATTGTACCGTCCATCGATGCCCAGGGCGTCCTCACGGCAACTGTCACCACCTTCTGGCGCCCTGCCGCTGTGACACCCCCGTCCGCTTCCGCCATCGTCATGCCCGGATCCGGAGAAACCTTGTTGTCCACCACTACGGACACCTCCGACAGCCGCTACACCGTGGTCAACCAAGTGTGGAGATCGACCGTCACCGCAGCGGGAAATTACCAAATCTCGTTTGGTAGCTGTTGCCGCGTTGCTGGCATTCTCAACCTGCCCAATGAACCAAACAACGGATTACGCTCCACGATTGCCTGGGACGGCAGCACGGCATCCACTCCGATCGCTTTCAACTTCTCATCCATTCAACCTGAGGTATCACGTCTTACAGGCTACAGTGACAGTATTGGCGCGGTCAGTCCCGATGGCGACACCCTCTCCTATGCGCGGACCACACCGCTAAGCTCAAGCCTGACCAATCTTAGCAACTTCACCCAGCCTCCCGGCTTTGCCATTGATCCCGTGACGGGTGTGATGACGATCCCACAGGTAAATGCCGCGACTTATGGCGACAATACGTCAAACGCCGGAGCGGATTATGCCTTTGCGGGTGTCATTACTGCCACGGACGCCAGTGGGGCAACGACAGGAACAGTCGGTTTCGACTGGCTGTTTGATGCGGTCAATGCCACACAAAACCGTGCGCCGACAGTCGACGATGCGGTGATCAATGCCTTGGTAGGGGACACTGTTGGCCACATCTTCACGGGTTCCGATCCGGATGGGAATCCGCTGACATGGTCGTTTGTCGGGCAACTCGGTTCGGCTCCGGCCATTGCTCCCACCTTCAACCCGCTCACCCAAAGTTACTCGTGGGATACCACGGGTTCTGCACCGGGCACCTACATCGCCCAGGCGCGCGCTTCGGACGGCTCCCTTACCGACATCGGCAACCTCACGGTCAACCTGAGCACGGGCACGCCCACCGGAGTACCGGATGGCGGATCGACCGCCGCCATGCTCGGACTCGCGCTGCTTGGTTTGCTCTGCTCCAAAAAGTCAATTCATAACAAGTAGCTTGCTTTTACACGGGAGGCAGGGCATATTGCCCTGCCTCCTTTCCAATTGTAAGTTTGTAAGTTTCTGCTCACCGCCCCAGCGCATGATTTTTGAAAATCCAACCGCAATCAAACCGGGAGCACAGCCCACCTTGGGCCATTTCCTGAAGAGAGGAGCGCTGGCGTGTATTCTCGCCGCGGTGATTCCGGGACCAGCCTTGGCTCTGTTGCCCGGGAGCAGCAAGCCCACCTTGGCGGAAATGCCGGGCGACGCTCCCGCCACGGAGGGATTGAAGCTTGAGGAATTGGGCTCCATTTCAGAAAACGGGGAAACGCCGGAACTCCGCGATTGTCTCAAATCGCTGCTCAGCAAGAATTACGAACAAGCAATCCTGCAGGCGGACGCCTTGCTGAAGAAACAACCGGAGTTCATCGCCGTCCATGAGGTGAAAGCGGCGGCCTTGGTAAAACAGGGCAAGGTGGAGGAAGGAATGCAGGTTCTCGAGAACGCACTGCGCTTTGCACCAAAGCCGGCCCGGGTGGTGCGGAAAATGGGCGATACCTATCTTTTGCTGGAACAATTCGACCAGGCGGAGACCGCCTTCAAACGTGCCCTTGATCTCGATCCGTCCGACACGCTTCCGCATCAGCGGCTGGGTTATCTTTATGAACGGGCAGGGAAGATCGATCAGGCGGTTAGTTCCTATTTGCTGGGTCTGAAAGACACGGCTGCCGGTTATCTTGGAGTGAATGTAAATCTGGGGCGGCTTTACAACCGCTTGGGCCGGTATCAGGACGCAATCCAGTTGCTGCAGAACGCGGTGTCTGCGGAGTCACGCGTCGCTTTGGCTCACACCGTCCTGGGAAGTGCCTACCTCGGACTCGGACAATCCACTGAAGCGATCCGGGAACTTGAACTGGCCAGAAAACTTGATTCGGGAAACATCGAGAACGCCACGGCTCTGGCCATGGCCTACCAGCGGGACGCTCAGCCGGAGCAGGCCCGCAAGGAGGTAGAACGGATTGTCGCATTGAAACCGGAATGGCCCGGAGGGTATCGTCTCCTCGGCGATCTGGAAGTGGCCCAAGGCCATGCCGATCGGGCCATCGCAAGCTTTGAGAAGGCCGCGGGCCTGAGCCCGGATCCGGTTTCTGACAAAGTGAGGATCTCCCAATTGTTAATCAGCCTGCAGCGCACAGACGAAGCCTTGGCAATCCTCAAACAACTGCAAAAGGAGTCCGGCTCCAGCCTGACGGTGCTGGACGCCCTTTCCGCTTTGTATTTTTCGAACCAGCAGCTCAAGGAAGCAGAATCAACCCTCATGGAGGCCTGCACGGCGTTCCCCACCCAGCCCCTGCCCTTCTACAAGCTCGGTCTGCTCTTCACCAAGACGGGACGCCACGAGGCGTCGCTGCCCCACTTCCTCAAGGCTCTGGAGATTGCTCCCAATGATGACAACATTTTGCAGAGCGTCGCCTTCACCCTTGCGCAGCTGGATCGCAAAGCCGAAGCAATCGGGTATGCCGAACGCTCGGTGAAGGCCAATCCGGCCAACCCTGACAACAAAACGTTTCTCGCGGTGCTTTGCCGGGAATCCGGGGACTCCAGTAGAGCCGCAGCGCTCTACCGGGAAGTTCTTACGAAGTTTCCGGATAGTGTATCCGCCCAAAACAATCTGGCGGTCATCCTCTCAGAGACCGGGCAGCACGAGGAAGCAATCCGGATCGCCGGGAAGATGCTGGCGCAGTCCGCTGACATGGAACCCAATCTGAAGGTGAGCCTCGCCGCCATCTTTTATGATGCGGGCTCAAAACAACGCTCCCGGGAATTGTATGAGGAGATTCTCGCGAAATATCCGGAGAATGTTCCCACGCTCAATAATCTGGCACTGCTCCTTGCAGAGTCAGGCGAATTCTCCCGTGCCCTCCAACTTGCGCAAAAGGCTTGCCAGCTCATGCCTGAGGAAGGAAAAACCATCGACACCCTCGGGTGGGTCTACTTTCTGCAGGGGAATTTCAACGAGGCAGGCCGATACCTTGAACGCGCATTAAAGCTCCAGCCAGATGACCCAAGCGTCCTCTATCATCTGGGCATGGTTTTCGAAAAGATCGGTCTAAAGCAGGAAGCGGAGAAGTTTTTTGGGAAGGCACTTGCTTCAGCGCAACCATTTCCAGAGCGGGAAAAGGTGTTGGGCATGAAGAAACGGATTTCCGGCGGAAGCACCCAGTAAACTTCCGGGTGGAATGCTGAGACTTGGAAAAACCGGACTGTCTCTCCGGCATGCGGGCTCTTGATCTGGGAAAAATTCCCGCCCACGCCATGGCTAAATCCTTGCAGAAGGATTTACTTCAGACCGGAAGATCTTGCCCTCGCCCGGGAAGTGGCGAAGCCCTCGACACCATGGCTAGCGTCCGTTCGTGGGCGGTGCTGGTGATTGCCGGTAATGGAGATCGTAGCCTTGGCTGGTGCACATCCTGCCGGAAAAATCGAGGAGAAGAAAAAACACCCGCAGACGCACGCCATCCAATGCTCAGCGCCAAAGGCGCATTCCATGACAGCCTGGGGTTTCAACCCTGACTTTTACACATATCTCGCACTGGGCTGGAAAGGCGTTGGATCTATTATTTAAGATATCTTAAATATTCTGATGAAAATCCAAACCACCACGCCGGAAACACTGCGGGAACCCTTGGCCTTGGAGATGCAGGGTGCCCGTTTCGGCGATAAACGGATC
>JBBQWG010000039.1:0-68516 GCA_038210825.1 Verrucomicrobiales bacterium | reverse complement strand
ATCGTCGAAGAGCAGACTTTGTGGCAGGTCCCAAGGGGTGAGCAGATGGCGCATTGGTTGTGCTAATCAGTTAAGCACCAATTATATGCGTGTTTTTAGGATTCGCAATAACAATCATGGACTTTTTGCGGTCACATCTTTTCAACCAAACCGCACCGCAGCCCACCACCGCCAACGCGCCGGTCACCATGGAAAAAAGATCGCCGTGTTCCGCATAAAAGGTGATGGAGGCGTGGCCGGTCTGGAAATTGCCAGCCAACGTGCCTTGCCGATGGGATGGAATACGCTGCACGTCGCCTTGCGGGGAAACGATGGCGGTGACGCCGGTGTTGGCGCTGCGGAGGAGCGTGCGCTCCAGTTCAGCGGCCCGCCAGCGCGCGTTGACGAAGTGCATTTCTGTAGCCGGGCTCTCATGAAACCAATTGTCGTTAGTGACATTCACGATGATCTGCGGCTCCGGCCGGATGAATTTACGGGCGTGGTTGCCGATAGTGTCCTCGAAGCATACCAGCGGCACGATGCTGAAAGGCTGCCCTTCCACCCGTAGCGGGTCCAAATTTTGGCCGGGAGTAAAGTCCATGGGGATGAGGCCGCCCAACATTTTTTCGAATAGGGGCACCTCCTTGCGGAACGGAATGAATTCCCCAAAAGGCACAAGGCGGACCTTGGGATGGATGGCCCGGTTCTCGGTGGTGCCGCGCATCACTGCGATACTGTTATAAAGTTTACCCCATTCCGCGTGATCCGCTCCGGTGACCAACGCAAAATCCCCCCACTGCAATTCCACCGCAAATGCGCCTTCCGCCACCATTTCATCAAAAAATTTCGGCACGGCGGATTCCGGCCAGACCACCAAATCAACTACGGACCCCTGAACTTCACCGAGCGTTTTCCTCGTCTGCTCCAACAAATCCCAGTATCGTTGATCCCGCAGTTCCGGATCGGATGTGAGCTTTTCCTCCATCGTCACATTCGGCTGGATCAAAGCAGCATGGTGGAAGGAGGGTTGGGGTCCCTGCGCCTTGGAACTAACAAACCTAACCCCCAATTCCAGGATGACGCACAAGGCGGTCCAACGGAAGAAGCTTGTCCCGGATTTGCGCCCTCCCCGGAAGATGGCTGCGGCAAGGCCCAATGGAATCAACAACACTATCCCTGACAAGCCTGTCACCCCGGTCCACGCGGCCAGCATCCGTGCGCTGCCGAGATCGAAAAGCGGGACGGCCAGGGAATTCCATGGGAACCCTGACAAGGCCACGCTCCTCACCCATTCGAGTCCGGTCCAAACGCCTGCTGTCAGGGCCAGCTTTGCGGCGACTCCCCATGGACGGTAGCCTGGCACGGGGCGAAGGCAACCTGCCATGCCCATGGCTACCGCAGGATATAGCGCCAGATAGGCTGTGAGAGCCAGCATCCCCGGCAGAGTGACATATTGGATCCACCAAAGGGTCGCGAGGAAAAATACGAAACCGAACAACCAGCCCAGCCGGAAGGCGGGCCAGAAGACGGGATCACGGACCTCTGGCCTATGTGTTGTTTTCACGGCATCCGTAGCAAGGCCGTCCCGGCCTTGGGCTGCGATTGGATTCGCGGATCCTCCCACCCCGCCCACAGGTTCAACGGGAGGATTGGGCTGTCGCTTCAAGGCCGGGACGGCCTTGCTACGGCCGATCGGCAGGGACCAAACTGCCAACAGCAAGGGCACCAGCGCCACCAGCGCCAGCGGCCACCAGTTCAGCGGGGGGAAGGCAGCCGCCAGCAACAAGGCGCTGACCAGCGCGGCGGCGCGGGCTCTCCATGGTGTGAAGGTCATGAAGGAATGCCTTGGAGCGCTTGTGGAAGCCACGATTGGAGCATAAACGCACGGGCTGGAGGCCCCTGCTCCCTTTCTTACTCAGCGAGCCGGGTTTCCACATCAGCCTGGATGAATTTCCAGAGTTCTGTCAGGCCGGCTGCGGTTTTGGCTTTGATGGCTGGCAGATCGGCAGCGTTCAGCCTGCCGCCTTCGGGGGGGCGGTGTTCACCAAAGAAGTAGAACTTGATCTTTGGTTCAGTGCCGGACGGGCGGATCACAAATCGCCGGTCGTCTTCCAGGGTCAGCATGAACATGTTCTCCTTGGGAACGGGGTCGCCTTCCTCATCGTAAATCTCCATGGTGCCAAAGTCGAGCATGGCAGACACCCGGGCTCCGGCCAGTTCGGTTGGCTGGCGGGCGGAGAATGACTCCATCAGCTTCTTCATGGAGGCAGCCCCACTGGCTCCTTCAAAGACAAGGTTTTCGGACTGCTCATGGAAATAACCGAATTCCAGATACACCTCGTCCAGCAGGTCCGGCACGGTAAGTCCCTTGCTGGCGGCGTAGGCGGCCAGTTCGGCGAACATCAGCACGGCACCATTGCCGTCCTTGTCGCGCATCCAGTCAACGCCCATATAACCATAACTTTCTTCGCCCCCAAAAATGAAGAATTTGCTATGGGTAAGGCGGGCGGCGCGGGTTTCCACTTCGGTCATTTGGCGGTATCTGGACCGGATCTCCTCCGGGAGGGCGCGTTCGTATTTGCCGAGTTTGCCGCCGATGTATTTGAAGCCAGTCAGGGTATTCACGACATGAACCCCGAAAGCATGGGCCACTGCTTCCTGGAGCCGGGTGGTCACGTAAGTTTTGACAATGGCCGCATTTCTCCGGTTGGATTCATTGAGCCAGCCAATTTCAAACATCGTCCTGGTGCGATACCACGCCATGAGCGATCCGATCTGGTTGCCGGTAATGAGCTGGAGATTCCCCTGCGCATTCCGCACCGCCACCCCCATGCGGTCACCGTCCGGGTCCGTGGCAATGACAATGTCCGCCGCCTCCTTGTCCGCCAGATCCATGGCCATTTTGAGGGCCGCCGCATTTTCCGGATTGGGGGATACTACGGTGGGGAAGCGACCATCCGGAATATCCTGCTCGGGAACCGTCAGGTAGTTGAATCCCAGACTGCCGAGGAGACGCGGCACAAAAACGCTGCCGGTGCCGTGGATGGGAGTGAAAACGATTTTGAGACCCTTGGCCTTTTCCAACAGGGCCGGGTTCAGCATCACGCCTTTCAGCCGCTCGAAGTAAGCTTCATCAATTTCCTTGCCGATGATCGTCACCTTGCCCTGGGCGGATTCAGGTTCCGGCTCGAAGCTGTCGCTCTGCACCGCATTCACTTCATTGAGGATGCCGGTGGCCACGGGATCGATGATCGGATCGCCATCCTGAAAGTAAACTTTATAACCGTTATCGTGGGACGGATTGTGGCTGGCGGTAATCATGACGCCTCCGGTGGCATTGAGTTGCCGCACCGCGAAGGACAATTCCGGAGTCGGCCGGAAGTCTTCGAAGAGCCAGGCATCAACCCCGCTCCGGGCGGTGACGTTGGCGGCGAATTCCGCGAATTCCCGCGAAAAGTGACGGGTATCGTGGCTGAAGACGAGGGACGGTTTCCCGGACTTCCCGTGTTCCGCGTAGTATTTTTTTACAAAGGCGCAAAGGCCCCGGGTGGCCCGGGTGACATTATAAAAGTTCAGGGCATTCGTGCCGGTGCAGGGAAGTTCCGGCCGGTCTCCTGCCGCCGCCCTGCCCTGCTCAGCCGCAGTGATGATCTTGCCGATCGTCCGCCCCCGCAGCCCGCTGGTGCCGAAGGCCAGTTTTTTGAAGAACCGGTCGTTCAATTCCTCCCAGTGGCCGCCTTCAGCGAGTTCCTGCACGCTGGCCGGAAACGCAGGATTGCTGCTGCCATCAAGAAGTTCCTGGATGTTAGTCCGGCTGCTTTCCAGCAATTTGCCGGCTTTGACGGCATCGGAGAGAGTCGCGCCCAGCGCGTCGGAGTGTTTCATAAAAAGTCAGGTTCTGGTGTGAAAAAGTCGCCCATGGTAGCGGCATCCCCCGGCGGTTCAACCCCGATGGGCGGGCCGATTTTTAATAATGATACCGGCATTGCAGAAGCCAGACCGTATCTTTATCCCCACGGTATACCAGCCGGTGCTCCTGCCTGATACGGCGCGACCAAACGCCGGACCCCAAATGCCGTAGCGGCTCCGGCTTGCCGGTTCCTTGAAACGGATGCCTCCGGATTTCTTCCAATAACTTCAAAATACGGACCACGATCCGGGGTTCCGTTTGCGACCAATGCGTCAGGTCATCAAGGAAGTCCGGGTCGATGATGAGTTGCATGGGGATTGAGTGAGGCGAACTCCTCCGCAAAGACGTCGTCGTCCGCGCTTTCTTCGATTAGTCGTACGAATTTGTGGGGCTCAAGCTTCATGAACTGGGCCAAAATTCTGCCACTCAACGGCCCTTCTCTGACCTGAATTTCTCTTCCAAGTGCGCCACCGTAACCTTCTTCCCCTTCCCCGCGTGGCTGCGGGCCAAGGCTCCAAGGAGCCGTTCCGCGTTCCGGGGCGATCTGAGCAAATGGGCCGTTTCCAGCAGCGAAGACAATTCGTCCGCTGGAAGGATGGCCACGCTGTCCTTGCCCCGCCGGGAAACAACGATGGGTTCCCGTGTGGCCAGGGTCCGGTCCCAGAGTTCCGCCAGATGATCCCTGGCTTCGGTATAAGTCGCGGTGCTCATCGGGCAAAGTGCCCTGAACAGGAAACCTGTCCAGCTTCTTCATTGGCATAATGCCCCGGCACGGCCATCCCATCATGAGAGCTCCATGGTTTCATGTCGTGCGATACCATCGCCGCGCTTACACCGGAAGTCGTTGAGGCCCCCGCCTTCCTCCAAGGTGGTTTAAGGGGCCGGATCATTTGAAGGCAGGGATGTTCATTGCGAAACCCTGATGTCTCTCCGAAAGGTCCGGCTGATTCTCCATGCTCCATGCTCCATGCTCCTCCCGCAAGTTTTCGCCCGACGCACCACCCTGCCTGAAATCGCCGATGGCAGCACCACGGCCTTTCGTCTGCTGGACGGTGCGGGGGACGGCTGGCCCGGGGTGGAAATTGACAACTATGGCGGACACTGGGTGGTGCAGACCCGGGAGGTAACGTTTCCGGAAGGGCTCCAGCATCAATTGCCGGAAGGGTGCCGGTCAGTGTGGTGGAAGCGGCTGGATCAGCAGGACAAGCAGGCCCCGCATTGTGTGCAGGGGGATCCGCCCCAGGGGCCGTTTGCCGTGAAGGAATTGGGCCTGGAATATGAAATCGATCTGACGGCGGGATACAGTCAGGGGCTGTTTCTGGATCAACGGCCGCAGCGGGCCCGCCTGATGGAGCGGCTGAAGGAAGGGCACCGCGTGCTGAACCTGTTTGCTTATACCTGCGCCTTCAGCGTGGCCGCCGCTTCGCGGGGAGCGGTAACCACCAGCGTGGACCTGTCGCGGCCCTATCTGGAATGGGGCAAACGGAATTTTGCCCTGAATGGCATCGATGCCGAATCCCACTATTTCTGCAGGGGCGATTCCTTCGAGTGGCTGCGCCGGTTCGCCAAAAAAGGCCGGATCTGGGACGGGATTGTGGTGGATCCGCCGACTTTCAGCCGGAATGCCGACGGCAAGGTCTTCCGGGTGGAACACGACTTTCCGGCGCTCATCGCGCTGTGCCTTGCCGTGCTTGCCCCGGGCGGGTGGCTGCTGGCCAGCACGAATCACCGGGGCTTGACCCCAGCGCGCTTCCGGACCTTGGTGGAAGACGGCGCGGTCTTGGCGCGACGCCGTATCACGGGACTCCATGCCGGGAAAATGCCCATGGATTTCACCGACGCACCTTATTTGAAGACGTGGTGGCTGGAAGTTTGATCTCCCGGTGGTCTCCGCTGAGAAGACGCCGCCCTTCATGGCGGTAGAGCCCCCATGCCAGCCCCATGCCCCCGAGAAATCCCCAAAAGTGGCTGGACCACGAGGTGTGGGGTTCCGGACCGAGCAGACTGAGCACGGTGCCAAAATAAAAGACCCCCACGCCGACCGAAACCAGGGTCCACCCGATCCGCCGTGCTACCCAGCCCCGGGCGATGAGGAAGCCGAGCAGGCCAAACACGATCCCGCTGGCCCCGATGTGCACCGCTTCCCCCATGCCAAAAGCCCAGGCCCCGAGACCGCTGGTCAGTGCGGTGACTGACGCGACCCGGATAAAAAGCCAGCGTCCGCTCAGGGCCACCAGCCAGCCAAGAACCAGCAGAGGCACCGTGTTCCGCAGCAGGTGGACCAGGCCATCATGCAGGAATGGAGCCAGCGCCACGCCGGGAAGCCCGTTGATCTCCCGCGGCCGGATGCCCCATTGATCCGGAGTCCACGCCGCTGGCAGCAGCAGATCCGCCAGCTCCCCAAACCACATCAGGGCGGCCAACACCAGGACAGGGTAGACCTGACGGCGCACCGTCAGCCACTGCCGCTGGAGAAAAGTTCGTTGGACCATGCTGCTCACCTCTCCCTATAACGCGGCCCCCGCCGCAGACAATCCCCTCATTCAACTTTTGTCCGGCATTTGGATGAGGCGATGATCCGGACTGGAGTCAGGAGTCCGGCGGAAACACTAAAAGGGAATCCTCTGGCTCCTTAACCGATAAAACCTGCGGGCAAATCCCGAAGCGGCTGGGAAAATATCCAGATGCAAACTGTCATTGGTTGAAGTTCTGACGGCAACTCCGGCACTAACAGGACTGAGGTAATCCATCCCCCGGCCTTCCTTGAGCATGGTCCATGAAGTGGCATCCAGCGAACCGGCCCACTCAATCCTCCATGCCAAATCCGCCGCCCTTCTCAATATCAAACTCAACGTCCGGCCATCCGGGGAAACCGAAAATCCATGACCGATTCCTGAGGTTCCTGACGCAGGATCGCTCCCCAACGTATATTCCAGAAAAGTAGTGAGGCCATCATGGTCAGGGTCTGCCTCCGCCGGTGATCCGGCGGCAAGCGCTTCCGCCCGCCAAAGATCGAAAGGCAGGGAAGGCTGCACATTCAGCGTCACGCGCACAGGGCCGGAAAGCCCATCCTTGTCCCTCAGTCGATATTCAAACACAGCTTCTCCTGTAAAATCCTCCGGCGGCGTATACCGGAAATGCCCGGTATGGCCCACCATGGTCAAGGTGCCCGCAGAGACAGGTCCGGCGATGATTTCCATTACCGGATCGTAGAATTCCCCGCCGGGAGCAAATAGGCCATCGTTATCCAACAGGCCCGCCCCATATTCGTCCGATGAAATGAATTCGGCATTCTGGGGGCAAAGATAAGTGTCGGGAGTGCCCACCAGCGGGAGACTTCCAGCATTGACGTGGATGCTCACCGGCACCGGGTCGCTGATCAGACCCGTTTCCAGGGAGACAAGGCGGATCCCCAGATCTGAGGAAGTCGCCGTGGCATTGTGCAGGGAAATGGCCAGCAGATTGTCTCCTGCGAGGAGGGGCACCTGCCCGAGACTAACCGTTTGCAGGGTGCCCTCCTGCTCCGCAGTCTGGCTTCCTCCGGTCAGCATGGTATGCGTGTCCGGTGCGGTGGCAAAGGTGGTGGAATTGGTGGTTTGGGCCCGTCCCCGTTCCACCCCGTTGATGTAGATGACCACTCCATCGTCGCAGTAGAGACTGATCGTCAGCGGCACCGTCACGGCAGCGGCGGATGCAAAAGTTTTGCGGAAATAGGATGTGTAACGGCTGCCGGACGGAGGGGTATTCAGATTGACCTGGCCGGGCAGCGGGGGAATGTCGAAACCGCCGTAAGTCAGCGTTCCGGCACCGGAGGCCCAGGCGCTGTCGTCGAATCCGGATGTCATCCAGGTGGTGGGAAACGCCGGATTGCCCATTGCGGGGTTGGCCCCATTGGGCGGGTGCAGGTATTTCCATGCCGCGGTTGCATCAAGAAAACGCTGGAACGGCACCGAAACAACCTGATAGGCAAAGGAAACCAGCCCTGACACATTGGAACCCGGCACGGCGGTAAAATCGCCGTTCGCCGCCATGGTCACCGTGCCCCACGCAGGAGCCTGAACCAAAGTGTAGGTGCCCAGCGGCGGAGCGGGATCATTCGCGGCAGTGCCTGGCGGGTGGTCTCCCTGACCGTCGGCAGTCAGCACGCCCCCGGCGTTCACGGTGTAACCCTCATCCGCCAACAGTCCGGGGACCGTGGCGTCGAGAATCATGATCTCCGTCCGCACCGTAAAATTTGCCAGGGCGGGGATGGCGGCGATCCTCAGGAAAAATGTTTCGCTGGTCTCATCCAGCGCATCCGCCATCACGGTGACAGGCACCCGCAAGCGGGTTTCGCCTGCCTTCAAAGTCAGGCTCCCGGCGGGCAGGATAAAATCGGTTCCTTCCAATGCCGTGCCTCCTGCCTCCACGGATGCCGCAAAGACAAAATCCCTGTCAAAAGCATTGCGGAATAAAAACTCGACCGCCTGCGGCCGGCTTCCCGACACGGGTTCCAACAAAGCAGGAGCCGCCTCCGTGGGTTTGATACCGGCCCGGAAATAATCCTGGATGCGCATCAAAGTCACCGGTTCGCGCTTCCCAAAAAATGGCGGATCGAGCAACAATTCGAAGGTCTCCTCCCCTTCCTGGAGCCGGTCGCTGAAGATCCTCACGGGAAATTCTATGTAGTAGGGAAAGGATGCTCCGGCTGACGGAACCGGCACTTCGAAATCAACCGTCGCATAGTCCGCGCCCGCCACCGCGCTGCCGTTGTCCCGCGACCTGACACGCAAGGCGAACGGGACCGGCGATGGACGGGAAGCCCACACCGCGAGCCGGGCCACGGACTCCCCGCGATACGGCTCCATGCCGGCTGGTTGTGAATTCTGAATCCCTTTGACCGTAAACTTGAGGCTGTCATCATCGGCAATCACCAGCGGGAGTCCCGGCCTCAGCACGGCAAGCCGGGGCAAGGCGGGAAACGGGGATCCGCTGCGCGTCAGAATGCCGCCCACGCTCCTGACATCTTCCGTGGACAAATCCGCAGGCAATGATCCGGTCACCACCCAGGGCTCGGAGACGGGTCCAATTCTTCCGTAAATTTTTCCGCCCCAGCTCACGGTGGACTCACCCATGGCCTGGAAATAGTTGGGTGGGGCACCGGAAAGGACGCCGGGCAGGGTCTGTTCCCATTGCCACGTTCCCGCCGCGGTTTCCCGGTGGATTTCCACCCGGCTCAGGGCATCAAGCAGAAACAGGGACCTCCCGCGGATTTTCGCCCGGCCGAAGCCCTCAAGCGTGCCATCACGGCTCCTCGTAAAGCTGCGAACCTTGACCCAGGGAATGGAACCGGAACGTTTCCGTTTGTAGGTCACTACTTCTCCATAAGCGGGTCCCCGGACCAGCAGCCAGTCGCCGTCCGCATCGAGATACTCTCCGTAAGGACCGAAGGCAGCATTTCCGGCACTGAGTTCCAGATTGTTGGTCAACCTCCATTGATAGTGTCCGGCAGTCCTCTCCATAAGCCAGTCCCCCCAGAAAATCATATCCCCGTTTACAATGTTCAGACCGGCTTGGAACGGAAGGTAGGGGGTAGTTTTATTCCACTCGGTCAATTTGCGCCACGGGGCGGAAACCGGTCCATCTGCTGCATAAAGCTGGAGGAACCCCCGGGTGGTGCCGCCAACCGTGCGTTGGAAAGAGATTGCCAGAGTGCGGCCGTCCGAAGACAGGTGCACTTGACCGCTGCCCTCTTCGACTGGCAGATACTGCACCGGCACCGGAGTCGGCGAGCCATCCTCCGCCCATGCGTAGCAACCCACAAGGTCACTGGATGGAATCCCCGGCAGGGTGGCACCCGCGTGGAGAACAAAAAGCCATTCCCCGGCAGCCACCGCTCCCGAGATTCCAGTGGATCCTGTCGCCTCCGCCGGCAGTGCCGGCCAGCCTCCTTCATAGGCGAGTCCCATGGTGCCGCCTTCATGCGACCGGGTGAAGCCACCGAACACGGCACTGGCCAATTCATCTTCGGGTTCCTCCTCTTCATCCTGCAGTGCCGTCACCTGATAGGATACTTCCGGGGCGTGTTCCTGGAATTGCAGGGAAACTGCAGAGGCGGCCAAATCCACTCCATGCCGGGCGCGGGGAGGCGTGGCCGGAGGGTTGATAAATCCGCCTGCCCTTGCTTCAAACGCCGGGGGTCCCGACGGGAGTGGGGTCCCGGTCGACGGCGTCTGCCTCACCGTTACCGTGCTTTGCGACACCCCCTCCAGCAGGGGTGTTGCGGACGCCGTGACCACTGCGGGGGGATTGGTGTCGCGAATCCGCATGATGCCACTGACGGGAGGTTGTCCCGGTTGGGATATCTCAACCCGGAAAGTTTCCGCCGGTTCAAGAACACCGTCTCCCAGCAGGCTGACAGGGATTGCCGCCCGGGAAGCGCCTACCGGAATGACGACCGTGCCGGACGCAGGAACAAAGTCCGCGCCCGCCTGTGCGGTTTCTCCGAACAGTTGATAGGCCACCGTCAGTGGTGCCACCGCAGGCAGCGGCAGCTCCGCGAAGCACTCCACGGTCTCCATGGCACCCACTGGCTCAGGTTGGGTAAAGGTGGTGACGGCAAGTTTGGTGCGGTCATTGTCCAGCACCCGGGTGGTGGCTCCTTCGAAGCGACGGCTCACCACAAAATACTCATCGGCATTGGGATACGACGCGGATATCAGCTCTGTGCGGTTCCAGATCAATTGCCGGCCGTAGCCCTGACCAGGACCGGTCAGGGTGCCTGCGGAATCCCAAACAGACCGGTTTTCCGCGCTTCTCAAAAACAATTTCACCGTGCCGGGCGGTGCCGGAAAAAATTGGGTCCCCATGCCCACGGCGACCCAGTCGCCCGCAATGGCCACACTCGTCTCCAACCCGCCGGCCGGGCCTGCCGGCAATACCGCTGCCCGGCTCCATATCCCCCCGGCGGAACGCTCGTGGATTTCCAGGCCGGCCGGGCCGTTGATGGCAAACATGCCCTCGGCGGTTGCCGCCCCGAAATTTCCGCCCGGCAGCCGCGCGGTTCGATACAAAGGTGCCCACACCTCCTCGGTGCCGGCCACCCGCTCCCAGACCTGCACCAGCCCGGATGCTTCTGTCAGGATAAAATCCTCCCCCACCGTCAGAATGCCCGCACCACCCAGTTCCCCGGTGAGCCGCCAGCCGGTGGCCGCTGCCGGATCCTGCCGGTAGATCAAACTTCCAAATACATTGCTGACCACCAACCGGTCCCCCTGGAGAAACACGTGTCCCATCCCGCCGGTTCCAAGGCCGCTTTTTTCGGTCCACAGATAGGGATTGTCCGTCCGGCGGAACCATGTCCGGATCCTTCCATCATAGCTTAAAACCATGGTTTGCGCCGATACCGCGAGTGCCCCGTAGGCAAAGGATTCATTGGCGCTGCTGAGCGTCGACCGCAGCATCAACCCGCCGTCCCCGGTCCGCTCCCAGGTATCGAGGAATGACTGGGTGCCGCCAGGGGAAAGCCGGACCCCAACCACCAAATCGTCCTGCCAATAGACGAGCCGCCCCCCACCCGTGTTTTGATTGAAAAGGGGCACATTTACCGGAGCAGACATCGCCTGAGCCCAGTCCGCAGCATGCGGTCCACGCACCACCATGCTGAGGCTCCCATGCGCTTCTGCCTCCAAATCCCCTGCCACCGGCACGCGGATGACTCCAGTGAGTCCACCGCCATTTTCACTGGTGAGCGTGGCCCGGTAGGGCGCAAAGTCCTTTCCGGGGGCCTGAAATTGAGGCAGCAAGGCCAACTCCATGGTGTGCACACCCGGGGCTGCAGGGAGGGAGTATTGGAAAACCGCGTCGACCGGGTCAAAATCAGATTCCTGCACCTCAGCCTGATCTGCCACTATCGTCTGTGCCCGGCTCTGAGCCGGTACCATAGGCACAACGGCCGCAGCCAACCAAATTACCAAAGTTGGCAGGGAGAATCGTGAGTCGCTCATAGCTGGTTTTGGGGGCTGGTTTGTCATTGTCCCCCAACCACCCGCACGGGCACCTGTCAGGTAGGAAGCTCCGGGGTCAAGCCCGGAACCAAGCCGCGGATGGAACCAGTCGTGGCAGGCAGGCCCCGCCGGTAGCTGAATCCAGCCCGGATTTTGGGTTACAATCTGCGATGGACACCCGCCCCATCCACCGCTTGGATGCGCCGAACCATTCTTACTCACTCATGCGTAAACCGATCATCGCCGCGAACTGGAAAATGCACAAAACCCCGTCGGAAACGGAGGATTTTCTCAAGGATTTTCTGGTCCTCGCCCAGTCCGGCGACAGCGTGGACATTGTGATCGCCCCACCCTTCATCAGCCTGGCGGCGGCTCTGGCCATGCTGACCAACCGCGACCACGTCCGCATCGCGGCCCAGAACATGCATGACCAGCCGTCGGGGGCCTTCACCGGCGAAATCAGCCCGCTGATGCTCCGCAGCATGCTGGTGACTTACGTGATCCTCGGCCACAGCGAACGCCGCAGCCTGTTTGGGGAAACCGATGCCATCATCAACGCCAAGGTGCTCGCCGCCCATCACTATCATTTGAAGCCCATCCTCTGCGTGGGAGAAACCCTCACCGAGCGCGATGCCGGCAAGCTGGAAGAAGTCCTGACCGCCCAACTCAGAGGCTCTCTGGCGAATGTCACCGCCGATCAGGCCATCGGCACCGTGCTGGCCTACGAGCCCGTCTGGGCCATCGGGACCGGCCGCACCGCCACTTCCGAGCAGGCGCAGGAGGCCCACGCCCTGATCCGTGCCATCCTCACCAAACTCTACGATGCCGCGACCGCCAGCCGGGTGCGTATCCAGTATGGCGGCAGCGTCAAGCCTTCCAACATGGGGGAACTCATGAGCCAGCCGGATGTCGATGGAGCCCTTGTCGGCGGAGCCAGCCTTGAAAGCGGCAGCTTCTGGGAAATCGTCCGCGCTGCCGTGGAAGCCAACACCGTCAAACTGGAAGGACCGGCCCCGGTCCAGGCCGCCCCCGTCGAATAATTCCCCGCTTTCCTGATTGCCCTGCCTCCCCCTTCAACTCCAATTCCAGCCGGAACTGCATCCCCGATGACCCCTGCTGCTTTGGCTGATGCCCCCAACGCTCTCCCGGAAGCGCCATCCTCGCGCTTCAATGCCGCCTTCCGCTGGATGTTGCTGGCCCGGACCCTCGAGGATAAAATCGCGGCGTTGTATCACGCCGGGAAAATCACCGGCGGAGTGTATCTCGGCCGCGGTCAGGAAGCCTTCAGCGCCGGCCTCGCCATCAACCTGCGGCCCGGGCATGACATTTTCGCCCCCCTGATCCGCGACCAGGCCGGGCGCATGGCCTTTGGCGAGGATATTCTGGATGCCGCCCGCACCTACCTTGGCAGCGCCAAAGGACCGATGCGCGGGCGCGACGGCAATATCCACCGGGGCCGTCCTGACAAAGGCATGCCCGCCATGATTTCCCATCTGGGGGCCATGATTTCTGTGGTCTGCGGCATGCTCAAGGCCCGGCAGTTCCGCGGTATTCACGATACCGTGGGTGCCTCCTGCATCGGGGATGGCGGCACTTCCACCGGTGCCTTCCACGAAGCCCTGAACCTCGCCGCCGTAGAGAAACTCCCGCTGGTGATTGCCGTGGCCAATAACCAATTTGCCTATTCAACCCCCACCGGCCGCCAGTATGCCTGCCGCGACCTCGTGGACCGCGCGGCAGGCTACGGCGCAGAAGGTTATGAAGTGGATGGCACGGACCTCGCCGCCTGCCTCGCCGTTTTTGAAACCGCCGTCTCCCGCGCCCGCTCCGGGCATGGCCCGCAGTTGGTGGTGGGAAAACTCCTGCGCCTCTGCGGCCATGGCGCGCATGACGATGGGGCCTATATCCCCAGTGCCATCAAGGAAAGCGCTTTGGGCCAGGACTGCCTCAAGCTCGCCCGCCAGCGGATCCTCGACCAGTCGTGGGCCACGCGCAGTGAACTGGAAATGATGGAAGCCGAAATCTCGGAATCCGTGCAGCAGGCCGTGGCCGCCGCCCAACGCGACCCCCTGCCCGATCCCTCCCAGGAAACCTGGCAGCCCCTCGCCTCCCGCTGGCTCATGGAAACGGACCACCCTTCTTCCTAGCCTCCCCCGGGAAATAAAAATTTGAACAGAAGGGCACTAAGGACAGGAAAGCCAGGATAGTCGACTCCCCTTTTCGCCATAAAACATTTCTCCCTCAAGCTTCTGATTTAAACACCGGTCCCCACCTTCCCCGCAAACTCTTCCTGTCTTTCCTGTCCTTCGTGTCCTTCTGTTCAAATTCCCCGACGCATCCGCCTCCCGCCGCCCGCCCATGAGTATCACTTATTTGGAAGCCATCCGCGAGGCCCAGACCCGCGCCCTCCGCGAAAATCCTGACGTCTTTCTCTACGGCCAGGATATCGCCGGATTCGGAGGAGCCTTCAAAGCCACCAAAAACCTGTCCAGGGAATTTCCCGACCGCGTCCTCGACAGCCCGATCAGTGAGGACGCCATGATGGGATTTGCCATCGGCGCGGCCATTGACGGCATGCGCCCCATTGTCGAGATGCAGTTTGCGGACTTTTCCAGCATCGCCTTCAACCAGATCATCAACCAGGCGGCCACCCATTTCTGGCGCACCGGCATCCCCTGCCCGCTCGTGGTCCGCCTGCCCAGCGGCGGCACCGCCGGCAGCGGCCCTTTCCATAGCCAAAGCATGGAAAGCCTCTATGCCCACTACCCCGGCCTCATCGTCCTGACCCCCGCCACCGTCGGGGATGCCTACTGGATGTTATTGGAAGCCATCGAACTGAACGATCCTGTCATCTTCTGCGAACACAAGTTCCTCTACTATCACCTCAAGGCCGACGCCTTGCCCACGCCGGAGGAACGCCTTCCCATCGGCAAAGCCCGCATCATCCGCCACGGCAAACACGCCAGCGTCGTCACCTACAGCGCCATGGTGCATGAATCCCTGCGCGCCGCCGATGAACTCGCCAAACTCGGCTACGAAATTGAAGTCGTCGATCTCCGCAGCATCAAGCCTCTCGATACCGACACCGTCCTCGCCAGTGTCGCCCGCACCGGGCGTTTGCTGGTAGTGGGTGAAGCCTTCCCCTACGGCGGCGTCACCGCCGAAGTCATCGCCCGCGTCACCGCCGAAGGGTTCCACCTCCTCGACGCCCCGCCCCGCCGCCTCAACGCCCGCGATACCCCCATCCCCTACCACCCCAACCTCTGGGCCGCCCACCGCCCCACCGCCTCCAGCATCACCGATGCCCTGCGGGAGTTGTTGGGGTTTTAAATTGACACAGCAGCCATAGGGAACGCTGATCCACCACGCCATGGCTACAAGAACCTTCCTTTACTCGTTTGCAAATCTGGACGTCCTATCCAGAGAGGACGATGGAGATGACACCAAGCTCGTTTGTGTGGATGAACGGGTGAATGGGCTTTCTTTATGTTGGCTGGCCCTGTTCAGGAGTGATGACCTTTTGGAATATCCCGTAACCTATCAGCCGTTGCGTGAGCTTTCGGGGAAAAATTTGGATGTCATCGGCCCTCGCCCTGATCCCATCACGGAGAAACGAATTTCACCCGTGGCCTCACGCGAAAAATCGCTCCTCCAACTGGAACAGGCTAAAGGAGTCCTCGCGGAAACCTTTCCGGAACATCCGAATCTGCCAGCATGGTTGGACGTGATGAAGCGCCATCTCGGGAAATTTCCTCTGCCTTGGCTGGCAATCGAGTGGAGCGAACTCGGGGAAAGCGGGGATTACTTTCTAAATGACATGCGATGGATCCTCGAGGGATGGAACGACCCCACACGCACCAGGAGCCACACCCCGCAAAAAACGTTATGGGATTTCCTGTTCTTCCGCAAACCCGACGTGCAGGTGCGATCATGGAAAGATGAACTCATCGAATGCACCGGACTGGAGCTTTCCCTCGGCATTCCAGCTCCTGGCTCCAGTGTCTCCGAAGAAGATGCCGACGATTCCAACGCCAATTTTTTCGAACTGCACCCAAGTCCGGAAGGGTAAGTCCTCCAAATAAACATGGCCCCTCTGGGCCGCCCACCGCCCCACCGCCTCCAGCATCACCGATTCGCTTCGGGAATTACTGGGATTTTAGAATCAGATAGGCTATTTTGCTCCAATCCCCATGCGAGCAATAATCCTCAAAACCTTCCGCATTCTGATCCGGGTATTTGGAATTCTGTTTTTCTGTTACCTTGCCTTTGCGGGAGGCTGGAAAGACGTGACTATCGGACGTGTCCATCGTCTGGCTGAAGAATCATTTCTACCTCCAGATGCGCCTGGTGGCGTCGAGGTTACTGAAGCCAGGATCTATCTACTGGCCGGCACGGAAGATCAGGCCACCAAGGAGACTTTTCCGGGAGGCTTCACCATCTACGGCAAAACCACTTTGACTGGCGATGAACTTGCCGCCTTCATGGAGGCTTGGGAGTTCCAGACGGTCTCGGCCTCATACACGGCTGGCATGTGCCATGCCCCGCCTTATGGCTTCCGTCTTTATCATGGTTCGAAACTGGTGCGGGAGATTTCCATCTGTTGGAACTGCAGGAATTTCCGTTTCACACCATGGCCTTATTTTACCACCAAGCGGGGGTTCAATCCTGACTCCGAACGAGGCAAAAACCTTCTCGCCTTCTGCGACAAACGCCTCCCTTATTACCGCCCAGCTCCCAAGCCTCAAAAAACAGCCGTTCCTTGAGGTGAGCCAAACGCTGAATGTTGAACCAGCCATCATTCCGAATTTGACTCGTCCCGAGAAGCGCTGCTTGCCCGACAACATTCGGCAATCCTCGGATCAAAATAAAAGAGCTGATGGGCCGGACCGGCCTGCCGGTCGTAGCCTTGGAGAATACCGGGGGTGGGTTAAAAGGGATTGTCCCCTGAAGTTTCGGCGGATATTGGTTTATGCGTGCTTCAGTCGATCACAGTCCAAGGTTACCGTTCCCTGCGCGAATTTCGGCTGAAATTGGCACGGGTCACCGTCGTGACCGGGGGCAACGGCGTGGGAAAATCCAATGTCTATCGCTCGCTCGCCCTCCTCCAACGCATGGCGGAGGGGCGATTCGCTGCCGCTCTCGCGAACGAGGGTGGCATGCCAAGCGTCTTATGGGCCGGAAACAGACGGCGCGACGAACCCAAGCGGATCGTCTGGGAAATCCAACACTCGGATTTTCAATTCAACATCGAGTGCGGCATGGTCGCACTGGGTCCGGAAAGCCCGACGCTTTTCCGGACCGACCCGGAAATCAAAATTGAAAACATCAATTTCGCAGGCAAACCTATGGCGCGTCGGAAAGGACCCGTCATCGAGGCAAGGAATCCCGATGGGAAAATGGAATCTTCATCCCTGCCATTCCACGATCCGGAATCGATGATCAGCGAATTGCGCGACGGCATCCGCCATCCCGCGGTTGTTGCGGCACGGGAAATCATTTTGGCGTGGCGCTTCTATCATCACTTCCGAACCGATGCCGATTCGCCGCTGCGCCGACCACGACTCGGTTCATGGTCGCCCGTGCTGGCGGATGATGGCTCCAATCTTGCCGCCACACTTCAGACTATCATTGAGGCATCCGCAGGAGAATCCCTTGGTGCGGCGATCCATTCGGCATTTCCCGACATGGAATGGAGCACTACCGATGAAACCGGCGCGTTTCAACTCTGCTTGGAATCTCCGGATCTCAAGCGCCGCATGAACGCTGCGGAGTTGTCCGATGGCACGCTGCGTTTTTTCTGTCTCGCTGCCGCATTGCTCTCGCCGAAGCCGCCGCCCCTGCTTGTCCTCAATGAACCGGAAGCCAGCCTGCATGCCGGACTCATCGAGGCTCTCGCCGAACTCATCGCACAAGTGCCGACGGAAACACAGATCCTCATCGTCACCCACTCACAGGCCCTCGCCAACTCGCTCATTTCGCATTGCGACGCGAAGAAGGTCGAATTGGTCCCGCACGATGGAGAAACACGCCCGAAGGAACTTGCCGGAGCAAAGCGGGCTTGGAGCTTCGAGTGATGGCGGCTGGCTAATCCGCCTGATACCGCTGCCCAGAGCCGCCGTTATAACGGATTTTCCGGGGTGGTGCCTGGACTTGGGTGAGGCCACCCACGACCCGTTCCCTTAAAGAGGCACGACGGCCAACCGCAGGAACTGCGGCGGTGAATTGGATGTGATGGGCCCGGACGATCCTGGCGTGCCATCCGCCCCCGAACCGGCCGCAGCGTTGGTGCCATTCGCCCCCGTCGTGCCGGAATCAGTTACCGTCTCCGCGTGGACTTCCGGGCAACCAATGGATAGGGCAAAGGCTATGGCCAACACCGGAAGCCCCGGCCCATGGTGGACAAAAAATACCGGCCAGCCATGGGCAGCCGCAGATCCTGGAAAAGCACAGCGGCGGTCATGACCATAACTGGTGAAAACCGGCGAAATCCAGAACCCGGACCCTACAAGAAACTAGCAACATGATTTCGCGACGGGCGGGCCGCCAATGACGGGGATGGCGGGGCATACCCACGCGGTAACCATTCATTGCGCAAGCCCCCGATCCCATATGAGCCATGAGGCACTTGACTGGATAGTCAAGTTCCGATTGCCTGTTGCCCCGCGTGTGCTCTTCTTCCGCTTCCTCCCGATCCCATGAAAATTGCCCCGCGTCTGACGCTGCTTTCCCTGGCCTTGCTGGCTTCCTGCACAGTTGGCCCCAATTACCAGGCAGCCCTGCCGTTGGATGCCGCAAAACCGTTTGTGGGGCCAGGAGCGGACGCTTCGGCCACCGGGGACATCACCACCTGGTGGCGGACCTTCAAGGAACCCAGGCTCAACAGCCTGATCGCGCGGGCCCTTGCCGCCAATCAGGACCTCAGAATTGCCACCAGCCGGGTAGCCGAAGCCAAGGCCGCCCGCATGGTGGCCCGGTCCGACTTCTTTCCTCAACTTAATGCCGGCGGCGGAGCCACGCGGAACAAGACCAGCGATGCAGCATCCCCCTTTGGGCAGGGCGGCGGGACTTCCAATTTCTTCAACCTGAACCTCGACGCCTCATGGGAGCCTGACATTATCGGCGGGACCCGGCGCAATGTGGAGGCTGCCACCGCAGATGTCGGGGCAGCGGCGGAAAATGTCCACGACGTCCAGGTTGCCCTGGTGTCCGAAGTGGCTGCATCCTACCTCGAGCTGCGGGGCTTCCAGGCCCGCCGGAGTGTGGCGGAGCGGAACCTGAAGTCGCAGAGAGAAACCCTTGAGTTGACAAGGAGCCGGCAAGCCGCCGGTGTGGCCAACGACCTTGATGTTGCCCGGGCCGAAGCGCAGACGGAGACCACCGCCGCCATTCTTCCCTCGATCGAAGCCAATCTCCGCCGCAGCATCTACCGGCTAGGGGTCCTGTTAGGCGGAACGCCCGGCAGTGTGGTGGACGAACTCATCAGGGACAAAGCGCAGCCCGTGGCTCCCCCTGCGGTTCCCGTGGGACTGCCCAGCGATCTGGTGCGGCGTCGTCCCGATGTGCGCCGTTCGGAACGTGAGCTGGCGGCTGCCACCGCACGCATCGGCGTGGCGGTGGCTGATCTTTATCCCCGGTTCAGCCTGACAGCCCGGGTGGGCACCTCCGCACTGGAAGCTGATGAATTGTTCAAAGGCAGAAGCGGTCTGTGGTCGCTCGGCCCCAGTCTGAACTGGCCGGTTTTCACGGCAGGCAGGATCCGTGGGAATATCGCGGTGCAAAATGCCCGTCAGGAACAGGCTGCGTTGAGCTTTGAGAAATCCGTCTACGGAGCCCTTGAGGACGTCGAGGGCAGCCTGATCAGTTTTGGCCAGGAGCAGAAGCGCTATGCCAGCCTGACCCGGTCAGTAAACGCCACCCGTCGTGCCTCTTCCCTTGCGAACGAGCGCTACAAGGCCGGTCTGGAAAATTTCCTCACCGTTCTGGAGGCGGACCGTCAATTGCTCCTCGCGGAAGAGGCCCAGGTGATCAGCCAGACCCAGGTCAGTCTGAATCTGGTCCGCCTCTACAAGGCCTTGGGAGGCGGTTGGGGCGAGGCGCGCGTGAATAAGTAGCCAGGTTTGGCCACAAACGATCATGGGGCAGCCGCACCTCGTGGGGCCAAATTATAGTGTGTCTCGAATGGTGGTATGACTCTCCTCGCCGGGGTCAGGAGATTTCACCTGCCCGGTGGCGCAGGAATTCCGCCAAAAGCGGAACGGGACAGCCGGTAGAAATTTTGTCATGACAAGAAACCACAGCAGTTCCTGCGATGTCGATGGGTGCCATCTTTGAAGGCCTGCTCTGCCCACCAAGGATAATTCCGAAGGTGCTGGCAGCGGATCCGCTGCAAGGTTTAGTCTCCTGTATTCCCATGAAACTCCTCCTGCTACCATGAAACTCCTCCTGCTATTTTCCGGCTCCGTTTTAGGCTGCTTAACTCTTGCGGCGGGAGCGCAACCCGGCAGTCCGGCTCCGCTGGTGGAACATGCCAAAGCCCATCCGGCGGGTGAGGCGGCCTTCAGCTTCGACAAATCCGTCTGGTCCGGTGAAACGAAAAACCTGCCGGTTGGCCTGTTTGATTCCGGGATTGGCGGGCTGACGGTGTTGGAGGCGGTTTTGAAGCTGGATGCCTTCCACAATGACACCCTGCAGCCCGGCGCGGATGGGAAGCCGGATTTTGCGCAGGAGCGGTTCATCTATTTCGGGGATCAGGCCAACATGCCTTACGGCAACTATCCGGCCGCAGGCAAGACGCCCTATCTCCGGGAACTGATTTTGAAGGATGCCATCTTTTTGCTGGGAAAACGATTTCATCTGCGGGCCGGCGAAGCCCCGGCCATGACCAAACCACCGGTGAAGGCGATCGTAATCGCCTGCAACACGGCGACTGCGTATGGATTGCAGGACATCCGTGAAGCGGTCCTGGCGTGGGGAATTCCGGTGATTGTGGTGGGGGTAGTCGAAGCGGGGGCGCGGGGCGTGCTGGAAACAAAAACGTCCGCCGATGGGGCGGTGGCGGTGCTGGCCACGGTGGGCACCTGTTCCAGCGGGGCCTATCCAAAAGCCATTGCCAGCACCCTTGGCCGGGCTGGCCGCAGGGTTCCTGACATGGTGCAGCATGGCAGCGTGGAACTGGCCGGGGTAATCGAAGGAAACCCGGCTTTTCTCAATACTGCGGCCGAAACGGCGATGAGGGATGTCCGGAGCCTGCTGGAAACCCATCTCCAAAGCGGCAGCACCCAGCCCATCCGGACGGTCATGCTGGGCTGCACCCACTTCCCCCTCGTGCAGCAGGATATTGAATCCGCCTTTGAGACCCTGCAGCGGGATCCCCGCTATCAAAAACTGACGGTGGCACCCCGCAGCTATATCGACCCGGCGGAGTGGACCGCCCGTGAACTATTCAGGGAACTGGCTCAGGCGCGCCTTCGTCTGAAAGAGGGCGAGTCCTGCGTGATGCCGGCTGACCGGTTTTTTCTGTCGATCCCCAACCCGGACTCTCCTGGCCTCAAGCTCAGCCCCGACGGCGGTTTGGAGTATGGTTATAAATATGGACGCAGCCCCGGCGAATTCAGCCGGGAGGATACCGTAAATATCCCGCTGACGGCAGACACCCTGCCCAAAACCAGCGCTACCCTGGTAAAGGAAAAACTGCCGCTGGTGTGGGAGAAGCTGAAATAAGCATGGTAGCGGGACGGAATGGCCCCGGATGCCCGCAATCCGGCTGGTGTGCCGGGGGAGATTCCACCACGAAAGCCTTGCACGGACAATGCATCCTGCCAGTTTCCTGCAGGGGCCGTCCGGGCTCTTCATCTCCTTTTTTCCATGCGCATTCCCATTCTCATGCCCCAGCTCGGTGAATCCATTGCAGAAGCCACGCTGTTGCGGGTGGATGTGAAACCCGGGGATGTGGTGCAGGGGGATCAGGAGATCATGGAAGTGGAGACCCAGAAAGCGACGATGGGAGTGACGATCCCCTGTGGAGGACAGATCGAGGAACTAAGCTGCGAGATCGGCACCAGCTATCCGGTGGGCACCGTGCTGGGGTATTTGATTGTGACTGAAGAGGAGGCGACCCGTGCCGGGATCATGCCCCGGGATCCGGTGGCCGGAGCCGAGCCGGAGGCCGCCCCGGCATCCACTTCCGCAGGATCGCCCGAAGATGATCTGGCCGGACTGCATTTCAAGATTGATGCCTCGCAATCCATGGCCCCCGGAGCCTCCCCCGGGGTGCAGCCGACCCTGACCGGACTTCCCGTGCCCGTGAATGCGGCCGGAGCGCATTACATTTCCCCGCGCCTGCGCGCGCGAATGCAGGAAATCGGACTCAATGCCGCCGACCTCTCGGCAGTGGCGGGCAGCGGCGCGGGGGGACGGGTGACGGTAGAAGACTTTGAGGCCTTCATGGAGGAATTGGAACAGCATCGCACTACCCCGGCCAGCCCGATGCGGATTGCGGTGGCGGACTCCATGCGCCGCAGTTGGACCCGGCCCCTCGCCACGGTGGGCATCCGGGTGAATCTGGATCCCCTGCTGGCCCACCGCAAAGAACAAACTGCAGAGCGCAAAGCCGGACCCGCACTCTACGCCTTGAGGGCCCTGGCTATCGCTCTGGCGGAAAACACCGCCGTTGCCGGGCGGCTCGTGGGTAAGCGGATCGTCCATCCTCAGGCCATTGACCTCGGGTTTGCAGTCGAAGTGGATGACGGGGTGCTGGTGCCGGTGATCCGGAACGTGGAAACCAAACACCTTTCCCTGCTCGTCAGTGTTTATAACGACCTCGTGCAACGGGCCCGGACGCGGAAGTTGCCGCCGGATGCCCGCGGCCCGGGGATTGCCACTATCACCAATTTCGGGACCTTCGGCATCCTCTGGGCTACCCCCATCCCGCTCCCCGAACAAAACCTCGTGCTGGGTCTGGGGGCCGGCGAAAAAT
This sequence comes from Verrucomicrobiales bacterium, assembly GCA_038210825.1. Lineage (GTDB taxonomy): Bacteria > Verrucomicrobiota > Verrucomicrobiia > Verrucomicrobiales > V1-33 > CAIZWU01. The sequence goes on along the minus strand of JBBQWG010000039.1, from coordinate 45,667 downwards.
CGCCGGTGTGGGACCCGGTGACGAAATCCTTCCTGCCGCAAACCCAGGCGGATCTTACCTTGAGCTTTGACCACCGCGTGCTCGATGGCGGAGGGGCAGGCAGACTTCTGGCCCGGGTGGCCGCCCTGATGAGCGCTCCGGAAACGCTTTAAGATAGGCTGGACTCCCTCACCGGGATTCAAAAGAATGCGGATTGGCTGGCGGGTTCGTTCCGCTCCACCACCGGCCGGGATTCCTCAGGGCCGGCAGCGTGGCGGCAGTTGAACTTCCAGGGCATCCGCTCAGTTCGACTTCGCGGTGCCTTTGGCAGGTCCTGTGAGGCTGATCAAATCCCTGACGATTTCAAGGGTTTCGGCCTTCAGCGGTTCGATGCCGTGAGGGAAGGTTTCCTCCTTGCTGGAAGGATCTTCGTCCTCGTCATCCAATGCGGCCCTGTATTTGGCCTGGTCTTTTTCCTTCTCCTCATCCTTGACCTCGACATCGGTTTTTAGGGTGACTTCACCGACGGTATCCAGCGTGAGGGGAAACACTCTGTAGGGATCGCCTCCTTTGGTGGCTTCCGCGATTCGCATTTTGCGTTCTTCCTTTTGACGGTCGGCGCGGGCCTCGTTTTCCTGATCTTCCTTGAGGCGGGCCGCCTCATTCAGCGACAGAGAATTGCGTCTGATCAGATCCTGAGTGCGGGTGATGTAATCCGCCACGTAGTTGAACTCCGGGTTATTGGCAATCCGCTCCGCACTGCGCGTGAGGAGGTCGGCGATTGGCAGGGGATTGGCCGGTGCCATGTCAAACGTCATGGCCTTGATCTTGTCGTAAGGCAGCGGTTCCTTCAAAAAGGACTCGCCGACTTCCATGGCGTCGTAACGGGACGGCAGAATCACATCGGACTGCACGCCTTCTCGCTGGGTCGATCCTCCGGAAATGCGGTAGAACTTCTGGATAGTGACCTTCAGACTGCCGGCACGGTCGCGGGCGCTGAACAGGGGCATGTGATCAGCCACGCCCAAAATCGTCTGCACGGTGCCTTTGCCAAAGGTGGCTTTGTCCCCGACGACCACGGCACGGCCGTAGTCCTGCAGGGCACCTGCACAGATCTCAGAGGCAGACGCACTCGCCCGGTCGATTACCACCACCAAAGGCCCGGTATACATCGGCTCAGCCCCCCGGGAAAAGCGGGCTTCGACCCGGTTGCGGTTGTCACGCTGCTGCACCACCGGGCCGCTCTTCATAAAAAGGCCGGTAAGCCGGATCGCCTCTTCGAGGGAACCACCCCCGTTCCCCCGGAGGTCAAGGACCAGACCTGAAATATTTTCCTTCTGAAGGCGGGTCAGCAGGGACTTCACATGGGCCGTGGCACTAACGGCTCCCTTGCGGTTCATGTTTTCCATGTCGGCGTAGAAGGACTCCAATTCAATCCAGCCGATCCGGACCGGCGGGGCTTCCGGCCGGTTAAGTTCTATCAATTCGGCTTTGGCGAGCGTGTCCTTGATCTCGACCTTGGCCCGGACGATTTTTAATTCGCGGAAAGTCGTGGGATCATCGGCGGGCTGAATGCGCAGACGCACCGTGGTGTTTTCTTCCCCGCGGATCATTTCCACGATTTTTTCCAGCTTGAGACCTTCCAAGGGGAGCACCTCGCCTTCAAGCCCCTGCCCCACCCCGGTGATCAGGTCGCCGACATTGAGTCCACCGCTTTTGTCGGCGGGGCCGCCGGGAACAAGGCTCTTGATTTCGGCCGCGCCGTCCTTGGATTGGAGCACGGCACCAATCCCGGTGAGCGATTTCCTCATGTCGATGTTGAAGCGGTCCTGTTCCGGGGCACTGAGGTATTCCGAATGCGGGTCGTAGGCGTTGGCGATGCAGGACAGGAAAAAGTTGGTAACATCTTCATCATCCTGCTCATTAATCGCCTTGAGGAAGGTATCGTAGCGTTTCAGGACCTTTTGTTCAGGGGTGTCCGGGGGCTTGGGAGCCGGTTTGCTGACCGCAGGCTTTTCCGTCCCGGCGGGATTGGCTTCCTCCGGCGTGGCTGGGACGGCGGGCTTGCCCTCCGTCGCGTCCTTCCCGGCTTTTTGTTTTTTGCGTGCTTCAGCGCGGGCAAGGATCAAGCGTTCCTGGAGCACCTCCTTGGTGATCTGGCGGGTCCAAAGTTCATCCAAATCAGCCTCATTCGCGGCCCACGGAGCGTCCTTCCTCGTAATTTCGATGGTCTTGTCCGTCGTAAAGTCCAGTTTCCCCCCCTCAACTAGTGCTTTAATTTTGACGGCGCGGTCTTTGACCTTCTTGACATACAACTCATGGATGTCTTTGGCGGGCGTGATCTGGTATTTAAAAACGTAGTCGTCCAGTTTGGTTTCGTAGAGCGACCGGAAATGCTCTACTTCGGCCTGGGTGAAATATAGCCGGCTGTAGTCGAGGTAATCAAAGAAATTTTGGAGGGCTTTGGCCGACAGCTTGTCGTCGAAGTCCTGCATGGAATAATGGTTCTCCATCAACATGTTGGCAACCGTTCCGGCAACGAGGCCGTAGTCGGTTTTTTCCGATTGGGCACTGCTGAAAGGCGGCAGGGTGCAGCCCATCAGGGTGACAGCCAGCAGGGAGAGAGCGGGACGGAGGCGGAGGGTCATAAGGGGGGAATCGGTAGGCCAACGGCAAAGGAGCGGCGTTCAGTGGAAAAAACGTCTGACCAGGGAAAATGTTGCCAAACATCTCCTATGGCCTTGAAATGTCCATTACTTTCCCCATCGCTCAACAGATGGTTTTTGACCCTCCCCGCGTCCACACCGGCGGTTTTACCTTCACTAATGGATATCTGCTGAAAGGTCCCGGGGGCTGGGTGGCGGTCGACGCTCCCGATGGCATGGCCGATTGGCTGGAGCGTCTGGGCGTCAAGCTGGACGCCCTGCTGCTGACACACTGGCATTTTGATCATGTGGTGGATGCAGCCCGCCTTGCCCGCGACCATGGCTGCCCCATCTACGCCTGGGGGCCGTCCACCCCGGAAACCCGATTGGAGGACCACCTCAAACAGTGGGCCGGCATTGACTTCCCCGTGGAAAACTACCCAGTGGATCACATCCTCGCCGGGCAGACCGACTGCCGCGTGGCGGGACATCACTTCCAACTGGAACACATCCCCGGGCATTCCCCCGACAGCATGGTTTTCATCGAAGCCGCAGCTTCCCGCCTGTTCAGCGGCGACACGCTGATGCAGGACGGCATCGGACGAAGTGATTTTCCCGACGGCGACGGCGACCTGCTGATCAAGGGGATCAAGGATAAAATCCTGACCTTGCCCGGAGACTACGAAGTCTTCAGCGGTCACGGCCGTCCCACCACGGTGGGCGCAGAGCGGGCCGGCAATCCCTACCTGTCCTGACAGAATGCTTCTGCCTCTCCCACCGGGGATTGCGCCCTTCTGAAGTGGCCTCTCCCCCCGGGGTTCCCGTCTTGACCGCCCTGCCTCCCCGGTCAATACAAGCCTGACCGGGCCGCTTGTCATTTGACCCTGTCAGCACTGCTCCCATTCTCCTCACGCCCCCAGACCCTTCCCCTCCTTTACATTTATGCGAATCCAAGCCTTCCGAGGTCTCCTGCCCCGCCCTGATCTCGCCGCTGCCGTGGCGGCTGTTCCTTACGATGTCGTGGATACGGAAGAAGCCCGCGCCCTTGCCGCCGGCCGGCCGTATGACCTGCTCCATGTCGACCGCGCGGAAATTGACCTGCCTCCTGACACCAATCCCTATTCCCCGCTGGTTTACGAAACCGCCGCCAAAAATCTGCAGAAGCTCATCGCCGGCGGCATTCTCCAGCGTGAAGCCGAACCCGCGCTCTATCTTTACCAGCAGGTCATGGACGGGCGGGCGCAAACCGGTTTGATTGCCGCCTGCCACATCGACGACTATGGCAACGACATCATCCGCAAGCACGAGAAAACCCGGCAGGTCAAGGAAGACGACCGCACCAATCTCGTCCGCGCCCTCAGTGCCCACACCGGCCCCATTTTCCTGACTTACCGCGACCGCACCGACGTCAATGCCCGCATCGCGGAAATCCTCGCTAACGAATCGCCCCTCTTCGACTTCACCGCACCCGACGGCATTGCCCACAAAGTCTGGCGGGTGGCCGATCCCGCACCGTTTGTCGCCGCCTTCGCGGAAGTCCCCTTCAGTTATGTCGCCGACGGCCACCACCGCAGCGCCAGCGCCTGGCGCGTCGGCACCGAACGCCGCGCCGCCAATCCCAACCACACTGGCAATGAGGATTACAATTGGTTCCTCGGCGTTCTTTTCCCCGCCCAGGAACTGAAAATCCTCCCCTACAACCGTGCCGTCCTCGACCTCAACGGCCTCGACCCCCGAGAGTTCCTCGCCGGCCTTGAATCCGCAGGGTTCCGCCGCACCGAAACCACCCAGAAAACACCCACCGCTCCCGCCTCCGTCTGCATGTATTTCCAGGGAAAATGGCACCTCCTGACATGGGATACCGCTTTCCTCACCGACCCCGTGGAATCCCTCGATGTCAGTGTCCTCCAATCCCGCATCCTCGCCCCGCTCCTCGGAATCGACGACCCGCGCACCAACGACCGCATCGAATTCATCGGCGGCATCCGCGGCACCGCCGAACTGGAAAAGAAAGTTGACAGCGGTCATGCCGCCGTCGCCTTCAGCATGTATCCCACCACCGTCGACCAGCTCATGGCCATCGCCGACGCCGGCCAGATCATGCCCCCCAAATCCACCTGGTTCGAGCCCAAACTCCGCTCCGGCCTCGTCGTGCAGACGTTTTGAGGCACCCCCGGCAACCATTCCAATAAATCTTTCGCCAATGAATAAAACTGCCGTCATGAAGGATCCGTTCTACCAATCGATCCTTTTCCTGATCGAACAAAACATCACGACCTGCGACCGCATCGCCACGGCTGCAGGGGCTCCAGTCAATGATTCCCAGATCCGGTCCATCCTCAACAAAGTCCGGAAAACCGCCGAAGGTGGCAGCCCCAAAATCCCCAATGGCTCGGTCAGGGAAAAAATCCTAGCTGAACTCCATACCATCCTCCTCGACTGCTTTGCCGAAATTTCCGTGGAGGGACCGGATCAGACACCAAGTCCGCTCCCGGTCCGGGATTGGCTGCTTTGCCTTGAAACGGTGGAGGAATCCATTCAGCGCCGTTCCACCGGCCCCGGCTCCTGCGGCTATCTCGAATTCATTGCGGCTTTCATTCCCGAAGGGACCGACCTTTCCACCGCCGGATTCACCTCCGTCCGGGAATCCTCGGGTCCGGCCAAGGATAAAAGATAACCGGACGGATTCCATTTCCAATTTCACGGGGTTAATCAATCCCCCCGCGCCCTTTTGATATCAGCCGGGGAGAGTCGGGAGATTTCCGTTTCCATGACACTTTTAAAATCCTCCGGAGCGGCCTTTTCCAAAGCGCCGGCGGCCCGGGCTTTTACAAGGCCGTCCGGCAGGCTCCGCCAGCAGTCGAGCGCCAGGGCGAAATCCTGTTCCCCCGCCAAACGGAAGAGTTCCGCCGGGCATTCCACCCGGTTGCGTCCTGTCATTTTTTCCTGCGCGAGGATAACACTTTCGTTCAGTTTTGCCGGATCCCGCTTCACCTGGCCCAGCAGGCCCCGGTAAAGCGCATCGCCATCCCCGGATGCCACCGCCTGACGAACCACCATTTCCGGCAGGCTGGCAAAAACCGCATCCGACAAATCCTGGCCGGTCGGAAATCCCCCCGCCACCAGGCTGAGCCGGATTGACTCCGGGGCTTCCCCCCAGCGGCGTCCCACTTCACCGTCGTTCTGAGGGCAGGCATTCAGATACCCTGCCAACACCTTGTTCCGGTCAGGACCATCCGGCAGACCGGCGAGGACCTTCCAAAAGCTATCGGATCCTTTGAAGCCCGCATAAAACCGTGGATTTCCAGCCAGCAGCGGCAGTTGGGTTTGAGCCAGTTCCCTGGCTGCGGCGGCATCGCTCACCCCCAATCCGGCAATCAGTGCCCCCAGCGCCCGGCTTCGTTCCTCGGTTGGATAGGCGGGCAGCTTCCCGAAAGCAGCCACGGCGGCTTTGGCGTCCTTCCGCGCCCAGGAGTGGAAAACCACCCAACTCACATAATCCGGTTTCCATCCCGCCCGCGACGACACCCATTCCCACATTCCTGCCGGATCGGCACCGGCCCACCGCGTGGCATAACTTTGCGCCGACTCCGCGCCGGTGCCGCTGTGGTCGGCGAGCAATTTGTCAAACTCAGAGCCCGAAAACCGGTCGGCGCGGGAGTCGAGTTGCCGGACCAGACTCTCCCACAGGCTGGCCAGCCCTGGGTTCGCCGGCGGTGAGCCGGCTATGGTTTTCGTCGAATGGGCGGAATTCGTCGGAGGAGCCTCTCCCGCCTCCCTGCGGCCGGGCGGAGCGCCGATCCTCCCCAGCAGGAAAGCGATTCCAAAAACCAGGGCCACAAGGCAAATCCGGAGGAACGGTCGTTTCATGTTGAATGACCCTAACGTTTACCTGCCAAAAGGGTCGCCGGATTCCGGAAGCGGAAGCATGGCGTCACTCACCGCCTTGCGCTCCTCCGGCGAGGCCACCAGCCGGTCGAGGGTGGCAGGCAGCAGTTGCAGAAATTCCCCGTTGTCACGCCAACTGAAATTCCGCGCCAATTTTTCCAGAATCAGCGTCGCCGCCGCCGGGTCGGAGATACTCCCCGCCCAGGCCATGGCGCTGGGCAGATCATATTCGAACAACGCTTTCGTCAGGCCGGCCGCCGCCGCATCCCTCACCGGTCCGGGCGGCAGCGCATCCGCCCATTCCGAGGCCGCCGCGTCATCCGATTTCATCCACGACTGCACCGCACCTCCCACGGCCGCCGGCAACGTCTCCGGAGGCAGGGTGGACGCCCAGTTCAAAGCAGACATTGGATCTTCCTGAGCCCACATTTGAGAGTAGAAAGTAACTGCGGGCACCGCCACTTCGCCGGAGAGGGCCGCAAACGAAGGAGCCATCTCTTGGAGCTTTTCCGGCGAACTGCTGAGGTAGCCTACATAGGTGTCCACCATTTTCTCCCATCGCTGCGCCGATTGCCAGGGAAGAGTCCTGCCAAGAATTTCCACGTCGTCCAAAAGGATGTGTTCCCAGATTTCATCCGCAACCATTTGCCGTTCCCTTACCGGCATCTGCTCCATCACGCCCAACATGGCTTCGGGATCCTTTTCCGCTACATGGTTCAGCATTTCCACCAGGGCATAATCCGGTTTTCCTTCCGGCGATCCGGTGTTCGCGGACAATTCCAACGCGCGGCGCTTGGCCAGCTCCAGAGCAAATGCAGCGGAACGCCCCTGAAGTTGCTCCTGCAAGTAACCCAATTGCAGGACATCGCGGCTGTCAGGGTCGGTTTCATCGGCGATGGAACCCTTGAGTGCGCTCAAAAAGGATTCTGGATCCTCCGGATAGCGCACCATCTGCTCCCGGCTGACTTCCACCAGTTGAGCAAACAAATTACTTTTGTCGAAAAAAGGGCTTTTGTCGAAGTTCAGGCTTGGATTTGAATCCAACAGTTCCCGCAACGCGGCCAAGCCTTCGGTGCGGTTCAGCCTGGCGAGAGAAAGTAAGACTGCGGCCCGGCCATCCCCAAAGTCACCGGGAAGCCCTACCCGGATCGACTCCACGGAAGCCGAATCATCGAAATCTCCCAGATCCATAGCCTTCATCTCCCGCAAAGCCGCCCTCGGATCACTCCGGGCCAGCGCCGCCAGCCAGGCATGGGAAGCCATCCGGCGCTGCTCGGGATCCGGCAATTTTTCCGCCCAGGAACGGGCCGCGGCGGCATCACCGGAGACCAGCGCATCCATCATCAGGTAAAGGCTTTTCTTTTCGGGAAAATCCGGTGTGCCCCGCAGCGATTCCCACGTCGAGACAGCTTTGGCAGGATCCCGCTTCGCCAGGGCAGCGAACGCGGCCGCTACCGGCGCTTCATTTCCCCAGCGGGACGGGTCCAGTTTCAAAAATGCCTCCGGATCGGTCACCGCCAGGCGGTTGGCGATGGCTTGGTCCATGCTTCAATTCGGTCCGTTTTTGACCCGGCCCGCCAGCAGCGCCAAACCTTTGGCCGGGTCCACCCGCGCCAAAGCCTCTCCCAGCGCCGCCTTCATGTCAGGATCGCTTTGAGCCGAAACAAAAGCCACCGCCGCGCCCGCATCCTGCAACGCCCACAACCCCAGGAGCCACCGCGTCGCCGCCATCGTTTTCCCGTCCACCCAGGCATCGCCGGGAAAAAGCCGAGCCAATTCTTCGAGCAATCCCGGGAAATCGTGATTGCCGGCGGCTTCGGCTCGCGTCATCCAATCCGCGAATGGGGAGTCAGTGGTTACCCCCTTCTCCGGTATTTTCCCCGTCAAACCGGTTGAAGATTTTCCTGACATGTTGACCATTAGGGAAGCGGAGAGCCCCGCAGTCTGATCCATCAGCCATGCCCGCCGTCCGAGCCACCAGCCACCAGCCACCGGAAGCCGCACCGGCCAGCAATGCGCAGAGAAGAGGCCTGACAGGGGACATAACCAAGTATACACCATGAGGGAATCACGGGGTGGCGGCGAGGATTATTTTATCTTAAGCTTGCCAAAACAGCGTCTGCCGCGCTGCTGCCACCACACTTCAAATTTCCCTCACTTTCCATGATCGACCTCCGCAGCGATACTGTCACCCAGCCGACTCCTGCAATGCGCGCCGCCATGATGGCGGCGCCGTTGGGGGATGATGTGTTTGGGGACGATCCTACCGTGCAGGCTTTGCAGGAGACGCTGGCGGGACGGTTGGGGTTTGAAGCGGGTTTGTTTTGTCCCAGCGGGACGATGACCAATCTTTGTGCGTTGATGGCGCATTGCGGGCGCGGGGATGAATATCTGGTCGGGCAGGACGCCCACACTTATAAATATGAAGGGGGCGGGGCAGCGGTGTTGGGAAGCATTCAGCCGCAGCCGGTTGAAAATGCCCCGGATGGATCGCTGCCGTTGGAGAAGCTTGCGGCGGCGGTGAAACCGGATGATCCCCACTTCGCGCGGACCCGGCTGCTGGCCTTGGAGAATACGATCGGTGGCAAGGTGCTGCCGCAGGAATATGTCAGGGAAGCCCTGGCCCTGGCACGGGAGCACGGGCTGGCCACTCATTTGGACGGGGCGCGCTTTTTCAATGCGGCGGTGGCTTCAGCCATGGGTGCCACCGGCGGCGGGATTGAGACGGGCGGCAACAAGCAGGCTGGTGGCACGCTCCTTGATGCACCGCCACTGGCGAACGCAGAACGGGAGCTGGCAGCGGGTTTTGATAGCATTTCCATCTGCCTCAGCAAGGGCCTGGGCACGCCGGCGGGGTCGGTGCTGCTGGGGTCGCGGGCACTCATCCACAAGGCCATCCGCCTCCGCAAGATGCTGGGCGGCGGGATGCGGCAGTCCGGGATCCTCGCGGCAGCGGGCCTTTACGCCTTGGAGCATCATGTGGCGCGGCTGGCAGAGGATCACCGGAACGCCCAACTCCTCGCGGAACTGTTGCGGGCCATCCCTGCCCTGACGGTGGACGGCCCGCACACCAACATGGTATTTGTCAGGATTCCGGAGGATAAAACCGCGTCCCTCGCAGCATTTCTGAAGAAGCGGCAAATTCTAATCATGACCTCCCCGCGCGGGCGGCTGGTGACTCATCTGGGCCTGAACGAAGCAGATATCCGGGAGGCCGGCGCGGCCTTCGCGGCGTATTTTGACGCCTGAAGTGGCCCGCACCGCATGCCTGAATAACTCAGCCGACAGTGACTTTGGGCTGCCGGCGGCGCAGAAAACTCAACCCGCCCAACAACAGCGATAACGCCCCGGCCACCGCGAGGAAATCGACCCCCGGCACGAACCGGTCCTGTTCTTCCAGATAGGAAACTTCGGTGAATTCATCCACCTTTTCCACAAATACCTTGTTTTTGGTCCAGCCAGGATGGCTCCCCGCACGGACCCACCAAATCACCGCACCTAACATCAGTCCCATGGCAAGGAGGCGGAGGAAAATTCGCATGGGGCTTTGATTCTGGATTGGGCAGCCGAATGAAAAGCAAGACCCGGTGGAATCAACCACCGGGCCCTATCGATTATTTCTTTATTTCGGACAGGCCCCGGCAATGGCCAGATTGATCACAATCTCATCGGCCACTTTGTCGGTCGGGGCCTTGGGATTCACGTCATAGTCGCTCCGTTTGATAGTGAATTCGGTGCGGACCACCAGCAGGTCGCCCTGCATCTTGCCTCCGCTGCGGGCACCCAGTTTGTCCTTCAGCAGGGTCACTTTGGCCGGCACGCTGATTTCCCTTTCCACGCCCTTCAGACTGAATTTGCCTTTCACCGTGGCGGTGGCGGTATCTCCCTCCTGCTTGACCCCTTCTACCCCGCTGATGGCGAAGGTGATGGTGGGGTGATTGGCGACGTCCAGCCAGTCTTTGCCATGCATGTGCTCTTTCATCATCGCGTTTTCCACGCTGAGCGTTTTGGCATCAATGACGATGCTGCCTTTGGTAGCTTCCGGTTTGGCAGGATCCACCGTCAAAGTGCCGCTGACTCCGCTGGCATTCCCCGTAATGGTTTCCAACGGAGCATCCAGAGTGAACCGTGCCGTGTTGACCCCTTTGGGATCCTTGAAATCAAAAGACTGTTCGGCTGCCGTGGCGGCAAGGGGCAAGAGAAGGGTGGCAAGGAGGAGGGTGGTTTTCATGGTTTTAGGGATGGGTAACAGGTAGGGGGAAGGTAACGGAGGAACGCCCCGTCAGGCGGCGAGGTGCTGATTTATCCACTGGCGCAACTCGGCGATGCTCCGCATTCCGGTAATCATCTCGCGGGGCGCGCCGGCCTTGTAGAAGACAAGGGCCGGAATGCCTTGGACTCCAAACGACATGGCCAGCCCGGACTCCTCGTCCACATTGACCTTGGCCACCACTATACGTCCGGCATATTCCTTGGCGAGTGTTTCCAAAACAGGGGCCAATTGCCGGCAAGGTCCGCACCACGGAGCCCAAAAATCCACCACCACCGGCAGGGGGCAACCCACCACCACAGACGGGAATTCATCCGTGGTGACATCCGTGACTGGCGAGGCTTCGGCTTTCATGGGACAACTGGGACAACGGCAGCTCGGGGCTCCGGAACTAACGCCCCGATAGCGGCGGTCATGGCACCACTTGCCTGATTATCGTCAGAAATATCCATCCGCAGGCGCGGAACCGGCAAGCCCCCAGGAACGAAGGTTTTTCCCTGATTCAATCCGAGCAGCAGGGGCAAATTTTTTCGAATTTTTCTTCCGTAATCCAAATAAATTGAGAAATCATTTGAATTTTTTCAAAAAAATCTAAAATTGATAATTGCAATACCCACAGTATGAAGCATAATTAATAAGAATTTCTAAACAATCAAGCTGTGTCGATTCTCCGCTATTCCCGTGCCTTTTTTCTGAGCCAAGCGACTTCGGCCCGCCTCACTCCACCATCCCAAGTCATGATCTACAGCGCTGACCAAATGTTGTTTGCCATCCGCCGGGTGGGAGAGGTGCTCCTGCCGGCAAAACGGGGGGAGGTTTGTTTCAGTGGCATTTTCCGGCACGGAACGCGGGCCCAGGAACTGTTCCTCGCCTTGGTGGAAACTGCCTCTATGGGCCGTGGAGAGCGTAGCCCGGGTATCGGATTCAAGATCGATTTCCAGACCGGCTTGATCATGGATTTGATGAATGATCAGGGCGTGCTGGGCTATCTTCCCCGCCGCATGCTGGCCCCCCATCAGGATATCACGTTCCGGATTGAGATGGAATTGATCGGCCGCGTCTGTGTCCCCCGCCTCGTGATTGCCGGGGAGGTCTTTCTGCATCCTTCCCTCTATCTGGAAACCCGGGGCAGCCTCAGCGCCCTGACAGGCACCAGCCTGCATCCGGCAGGAGATGCCATTTTCACGGATTTGGACCTCAGCAGTGAAGTGGAGCCGGCGGAAGTCTGCGCGGCAGGTTGATAGCGGCACCTGGGCAAAGGGGTCAGGGTGTCAAAAACCCCGCTTGGATATGATGTTTCGCCATGTTAGGGCGCGAATCGCTGGAAACCAGGCATCGGGGGGGAATTCGGACCCGGCGTGGATCGCTTGAAACCGGGGACGCAAAAACCAGCTTGCGCACCACGGGCCTGCCCTCATGATTTGCGCTTATGGAACTCCCCCTCGAAGATAATTTTGAAGACCTCCTCGGCAAGGCCCAAAAGGGTCTGAAACTGAGCCATGAAGAGCTGGCCTTCCAAGCCGGCATCCCGGTCGCTTCACTCTCCCTGCTCCAGCAGGGTCAGCTGCTCGAAGGCCCGTTGCTTCAGGTGGCGCCCCTGCTGAATCTGCATGGCGATACCCTTCTCGCCCTGGCCCGCAAGGCATGGCGGCCCGCCGCAGTTTCGGTGCCCGGCCTGCTCCATTTCAACACCTATTACGAAGAGCACGACATGACGGTGAATCACTTCATCGTTTTCGATCCCCACACCAGGAGCGCCGCCATCTTCGACACCGGCACAGACCCAGCACCCACCCTGGCCGCCGTCGCGGAACACGGGCTAACCGTGGAAAGCATTTTTATCACCCATACCCACGTCGATCACATTACGGTGCTGCCCGCACTGCGCATGGCTTTCCCGCAGGCGGCCGTTTACTGCGGCCGGGGCGAAAATCTGCCTGATGCCGAACCGGTCGATCACGGATTTGCCTCCGCCATCGGATCCTTGAAGGTTGGGGCCCGCGAGACCTCCGGCCACGCGGTCTGCGGCATGACTTATGTGGTCGAGGGCCTGGAAAAACCGGTCGCGGTCGTCGGGGACGCCCTCTTCGCCGGATCCATGGGCGGCCCGCGCACCTCGTGGGACCAAGCCCTGACCCATAACCGCCAGCGGCTCTTTTCGCTCCCCGGTGAAACGATCGTCGCTCCGGGGCACGGTCCCCTCACTACCATTGCCGAAGAAAAAGCCCACAATCCATTTTTCCCTGAATTCAAACCATCCTCCAATCCTGCTATGAAAGAAAAAATCGCCTTCGTCGGAGTTGGCCGCATGGGCGGCAATATGGCCCGCCGCGTCCGTGAAGTTGGTTATCAGGTCACGGCCGTCTATGATGTCAGTGCGGAAGCCGCAGCCGAAGTCGCTGCAGAAATCGGTGCCACCGTCTGCACCAAACTCGCCGACGTCACCGCCGCCGCCGATATCATCTTTACCGTGGTCACCAACGATGAGGCCATGCGCGGCATTTTTTATAACAGTGGCGACAACCTGTTCATGGGTGCCGCCGGCAAGATCTTCATCAATTGCGCCACCCTGACGCCCCAAGTCCACATCGACCTCCAAACCGCAGCCACATCCATCGGGGCCAAAACCATTGAGGGCTGCATGGCCTCCAGCATCCCCCAGGCCCGCGAAGGCACCCTGCAGCTGATGATCGGCGGCAAAAAGGAGATCTTTGATGAAGTCCAGCCCCTCCTCAAAACCATGAGCGCCGTCCTGACCTATGTCGGCGAAGCCGGTCAGGCCGCCAAGGTCAAGGCTCTCGTGAACATGGTGATGAACATCAACACCGCCGGTCTGGCCGAAGGCCTCGGCCTCGGAGCCGCCCTCGGCCTCGACCTCGAAATGCTGGCCAAGGTCTTCAGTGTCACCGGAGCCAACAGCCGCGTCCTCCAGACCGACGGCGAGGACATGATCCAACGCGAGCATTCCTGCTTCTTCCGGGCCGACCACGCCGCCAAGGACAGCCACATCGCCCTCTCCCTCGCCAAAGACGCCGGCCTCAATCTCCCCCTCGCCGCCGCCACCGCCGCCCAATACGACCGCATGGTCGAACTCGGCCTTGGCGAACTCGACAAATCAGGCATCGCCGAACTTACCTTCAAAGGCCGCCGGGGATAGGAGAACTCACCCCAAGCCAAGCCACGGGCCGCACATCGTAGCATGGGTGTGTCGCAGACCACCCGTGTGCGGAGCCATAGACTGCCATTTCCCACCCCAGTCCGTTGATAAAATGATGAAAAATGCGTTTTTACTTCGCAGCTATCCCGAAGCTGAGGAAACCCTACACGAGCTGCAATGGAATGTTCCTGATATATTAAATAAAAGTCCAATATCGTTTCTTACACAAAGGCGAAATCTGGAAGATTTTCCCAAGGATTTTGCGCAGCATGTGGAATTCCGATGGGTAAAAAAAGGCGCTGAGGGCCGTTGGCCAGATTTTTATAGTGGCGCGGGCGGTTGGATCCTCGTCTCCTTGAGGTTTCAGGAATTGCTTCTCAGGGAGAGCGGGAGTCCGGAACATTATCTATTTCTCGAACCGGTGTATACCAACGATTCTGCGGACAGCAGGCATATGGGTTACCGGTTGCTCAACCTTTGTGATCATCTGACATGCGTGGACTGGGAGCATTCGCGCTACACTGAGAGGGACGGAGGTAAATTTGTACATGAATTTGTGCTGCGCCATAATGCAGTGGACGGGCTGATGCACATGTTCCGGATCAAGGAAGACCCTTCGGCGATCGGCCTTTCCCGTCAGTTGGGGGGTGTTTTGCTCAATCATGGTCTGACGGGGTTTTCGATGGAACCCGTCCACCTTTCCCTCGCCCATGATGCCCCTGGGTATCCCGCTTGGCTCGCCGAAATGGAGATCCAGAAGGACGAGTGGGCAAGGCGGGTCTCTGAAAGAAGGAAGCGTCTTGGCCTAGTGCCAAAGTCCGACGGAACCGAGTATAAGCCGGGCGATCCATACCCTATTGTGGTGCCTGAAACAGGCCCTTTCAAAGATTTCCCAGATACCATCCCTTTTCCTGCGCCCCACAAACCTTAGCAACTCGGCGCGTGGCGGGCGCAACTGTTCTGCAGTCCATTCGTGAAAGCGGTGCAAGCGGACCGCACTATCATCAAAATGCCTGCGGCTACGCGCCAATCGTCACACTTGATTTGCGAAGCCCCCGTCCAAGCAAAGTCTTCACAAAGAGGCAGTTCCTTCCGATGGGTATTCACTACGCCAAAGGCGTTGGGGATGCCAGCCTGGGGTTGCTGCCGCAGGCGGCTACCCCAGGATTTCGGATTAAACGCCCTTGAACCGCAACGCGGTTCCGCTCATCCGCCGCTGAAGGAATCCTACCCCGCAATACCTGCCTGTCGCCCTCCGGAACCACGTTGTGGTTCATAAGGAAATCGGCTTGAGACCTGGGGTAGCCGCTTGAAGCGGCAACCCCAGGCTACCATCCCTAACGCCTTTGACGTTGGTTACACGGGACAAATCCATCATGATTTGCGAGGACATCGCCTGACAGCCAGTGCTCAAAAAATCCTTGCAATGCGGCGGCGCAACAAACCAGCCTGACACTTCCCCCGGTCTCCGCCTCCGGCTACCGCATGGGCCTGAAGCTTGCCGCCACGAAGCATCAGGGAACATGGCAAGTCGACACCCGCAGCGGCAATCTCTTTGACATGATCGACAAGGTGATCGCGCTCGACGGTGCGGGGGCCTTGCCTACCGAGTTCAAGCCCCTGCGGCATCACAGCCCCGCCTGTTCTAAGCGATGCCTTCGCAAATCGTGATCCAACGGGTTTTGGAGTGCGCGGGGCTTGCCACCGCTTTCCCGAAGGCAGCTTGCTGCCGTTTTCCGGCGGGTTGGGACGGCAGGTGGAGCTTAACTAGAATCGGCGCGGGCAAGCCCGCTGCGGAAAGCGGTGGCAAGCCACACGCACTCCAAAATGCCTTCGTCATCGCTCCTAACATCCAATTTGATGTGCAAAGACACGGTTAAAGCGAATTTCCCCGGAATTTGCGGACCTCTATACGGACGGCGAAAATATGACCTTTTGGCATGGGTGGGTCGCAGACCGGCCTCAAGCCCCGTTATGGTAATCCTGAATGCCATGATGGTATCCTTGCTGCTCCTGTCTTGCGCAGCGGGCCGGACCGGGTGAAACCGGGCGGGCTGCGCGAACCGGCAGCGTCCCATCCCGGGGCTGCACGTGAAGCCTCCGCTCCTTTCCCCTTCCATCATGCAGACGCCCACCCTCGGAGAAGCCCGCTATCCGTCGCCCATCGCCCATAAGGTCAGCGACGACATCCGCATCCCCGAACGGATTGTCCCCGGTGCCGATCCCGGCCTGCATTTTGAACTCGCCGGCCCGAGGGAAAAACTGTTCTTCAATCCCAAGGAAACCGTGGCGGGCATTGTCACGTGCGGCGGCCTGTGTCCGGGACTCAACAACGTCATCCGGTCGTTGTTTTTCCAGCTCTACTACGGCTACGGCGTCACGGAAGTTTTCGGCTTCCGTGGTGGCTTTGGCGGACTCGATCCCTCCACCGGAGCCTTTCCGGTGAAGATCACGCCAGGATATGTCGAGGGGATCCACCGGCTGGGCGGCACCATTCTCGGCACTTCGCGCGGTCCGGTCGATATCGGGAAAGCGGTCGATCACCTCATTTACCGCGGCATCAACATCCTGTTTACCATTGGTGGCGACGGCACCCAGCGCGGCGCGCATGAACTCTAACAGGAAGCCTGCCGCCGCGGCCATGCCCTCTCGGTGATCGGGATTCCCAAAACCATCGACAATGATGTTCCCTTTGTCTCACACACGTTTGGCTTCCAGAGTGCGGTTGAGGAAGCGGTGAGGGTGATCGAGTGCGCCCACACCGAAGCCCGCAGCACTCAAGGCGGGATCGGCCTTGTGAAGCTGATGGGCCGCCATGCCGGATTCATTACCGCGGAGGCCTCGGTCGCCAGTCAGGATGTGAATTTTGTCCTCGTGCCCGAAGTGCCGTTTAAACTGGAGGCCTTTCTCTACTATCTTGAGAAACGCATGCGCCACAAATCCCATGCTCTCATCGCCGTGGCCGAAGGCGCCGGTCAGGACCTGCTCAATGCCGGCACTGCGGATGGCGATGCCTCCGGCAACGTAAAACTGAAGGACATCGGCCCCTTCCTGCGCGGGCACATCGAGCAACATTTCCAGAAGCTCAACCAGCCGGTGGTGATGCGTTATTTCGATCCGAGCTATCAGGTCCGCAGCCGGCCGGCCAATTGCCAGGACGCGCTGCTCTGCGATTTCTTCGCCCGCAATGCGGTGCACGCCGCGATGGCGGGGAAGACCGGCCTGATTATTGGCAGTCTCCACGAGCGCTTTATCCACGTTCCCATTGAACTGCTCTCCGGCCACCACAAGCGGCTGGACCCCGAAGACGATTCCTGGCGCTCCGTGCTTGCCGCCACCGGCCAGCCAGCCCACTTCGGGTGAAGAAGGTTCGCAGCCACGCAGCTCGACATTTCAATGTCTAGTCAGCGGGGCACTGGGACTCGACATTGGCACGTCGGGCTACAATTAAAGGCTGCAATTTCCCACAACGCCTCCAGCCCTACTGGAAGACCACCCTCAGCTTACCTGCCGGATTGCGTTGAAGCAGGAACTTCCGCCGCTCTGCGCGGCCTTTGACGCGTGAACCATACTCCGTCACCACGATCCACCAGCTCCCGCTTTGCACCATGGAGATCACGCGGAAGACCGGCTCGCGGCGGATGCGGAAGAAGCAATGCAGTGGCACATCCGGATGCAGCGCGTTCCATAGCAAATTGGCAGGCGGGTAGCCCTCCACCTCCGCCAGAGCCTGAAACGCCTCGCGCACCAGCCGTGCGCCATGCGTCTTGGCCAGCTTGGTCGCCGCGCGTTTTGTCAGCAGGTATTCCAGCAGCGCCGCGGCCGGATTCCGGTAGTCCTCCTCCATTTCCTCGATCAGGCCCTTGGCATGCTGGGCCATCATCTCATTCACCTCCGCAAAGCCAATTTCGCCTCGTTCGTATTTCGCGAAAATCTGGGTCGGGGTCGGGAGCATGACGTCAATTTGCCGGTCTCCCGGCAAGCTGCAAAGGACAATCAAGTAACGCCCCGAATCCCCAGGAGGGTTCATTTTGGCCCTCATGCGCCACATTGGCGGAGCATTGCGCCAAAATGTCCGCCATCGGTTCAACCAGCACCTTGGATGTTGGCTGCAAATATTCTATTAGTCATTGTTTATCATGGGTTTATAAACTAAATCCCCTGTATGGCACCATGTATGCAGAGGGGAGCCGGAAATCTTTCCCAATCCTCATCATGGCTAAAATTCTCGGCATCGACCTCGGCACCACCAACTCCTGTATGGCGATCATGGAAGGGGGCACCGCCACCGTTCTTGAAAACAGCGAAGGCGCCCGCACCACTCCTTCCATCGTCGCTTTCACGAAAAGCGGAGAACGCGTGGTCGGTCAGGCGGCCAAACGTCAGGCGGTCACCAACGCCACCAACACCATCTTCTCCGCGAAACGTTATATCGGCCGCAAATACTCCGAGCTGACCGAAGCCGACAAAGCCGTTCCTTACAAGATTGTGGAAGCGGCCAACGGCGACGCCCATATTCAGGTGGAAGTCGGGGGTGAAAAGAAAACCTACAGCCCGCAGGAAATCGGGGCCATGGTCCTGGGCAAGCTCAAAGCCGATGCCGAGGCCAAGATCGGGGAAACCATCACCGACGCCGTCATCACCGTTCCTGCCTACTTCAACGACTCCCAGCGCAATGCCACCAAGGCGGCCGGTGAAATCGCCGGACTCAACGTCCGCCGCATCATCAACGAACCGACGGCGGCTTCCCTCGCTTACGGCCTCGATAAAAAATCCAATGAAAAAATTGCCGTCTACGACCTCGGAGGCGGTACCTTTGATATTTCGGTGCTGGATATCGGGGACGGCGTTTTTGAAGTGCTCGCCACCAACGGCGACACCCACCTCGGCGGCGACGACTGGGACAATGTCCTGATCAATTGGATCGTGAAAGGCTTCAAGGACGATCATGGCATTGACCTCAGCAAACAGCCCGACGCCCTCCAGCGTATCAAGGAGGAAGCTGAAAAAGCCAAGATCGCCCTCAGCTCCAGCCAAAGCTACGATATCAATCTGCCTTTTATCACCGCCGATCAGACCGGGCCCAAGCACATTGCCAAATCCCTGACCCGCGCCCAGCTCGAACAGCTCACCGACCACCTCTTCGAACGCACCATCAAGCCGGTGAAGGAATGTATCGCGGCTTCCAAAGTGAGCGCGGAACAGATTGATGAACTGGTCCTCGTCGGCGGCATGACCCGCATGCCCAAAGTCGTGGAAACCGCCCGCAAGCTGGCCGGCAAGACTCCTAACCAAGGGGTGAATCCTGACGAAGTGGTGGCCATCGGTGCCGCCATCCAGGGCGGGGTCCTCCAAGGCGATGTGAAGGACATTCTCCTCCTTGATGTCACTCCCCTCACTCTGGCCATCGAAACCATGGGCGGCGTAGCCACTCCCATGATTCCCCGGAATACCACCATCCCCTTCAAAAAGCAGGAGACCTTCTCCACTGCCAGCGACAACCAGCCCGGGGTGGAAATCGTGGTGACCCAGGGGGAACGCCCCATGTCCCGCGATAACAAGGTGCTGGGGACCTTCAAGCTGGACGGCATTGAACCCGCCCGCCGCGGCGAACCTCAAATCGAGGTCACTTTCGACATTGACGCCAACGGCATTCTCAACGTGTCCGCCAAGGACAAGAAAACCGGCAAGACGCAGCACATTTCCATCAAGGGATCCAGCGGCCTCAGCCAGGATGAAATCGAGAAAGCCAAGCGCGACGCCGAACTCCATGCCGAAGAGGACAAGAAGCGCAAGGAATCCGCCGAGGCCCGCAATCACGCCGAAACCCTTATCTTCCAGGTCGAGAAACAACTCGCCGAAATGGGCGACAAACTCAGCGACGAGCAGAAGAAGCCTATCACCGACCAGGTGGACAAAATCAAGGAAGCCATCGCCTCCAACGAGGTCGACCGCATCAAGTCCGCCACCGATGAACTGGAGCGCCTCTTCAGCCAGGCTGCTGCTGCGGCCCAGGGGGCCGGCTTCAATCCCGCCGACATGGCCGGAGAGCCTGCCACGGGCGGAGCCCCTGAGTCTGACGATTCCACATCCAGCGAACCCAAACAGGCCAAGGGCAAGGTTGTCGATGCCGACTTCGAAGTCGTGAACGACGACAAGAAGGCCTGATCCCTTTCGTTGAAGGGTCCCCGGCCGTTCAACGCAAACCACAACCAATCCGTTAGAACAACTGTCTTCATGGCAACCAAAGCAAAACCACAACCCACCGAATCCAAACCAATGGCAACCAAAATCCAACCTCTCGGCCAGCGCGTCCTCGTGAAGCGGATCGACAGCGAAGAAAAAACCGCTGGCGGCATCTACCTCCCCGACACCGCCAAGGAAAAGCCGCAGGAAGCGAAAGTCGTGGCCCTGGGCACCGGCGGCCGTGATGACGACGGCAAGCTCATCGAGTTCTCGGTCAAAGCCGGCGATGTCGTCCTGATCTCCAAATACGGTGGCACGGAAGTGAAAATCGATGGTGAGGAACACCTCATCCTCTCAGAGTCCGACATTCTCGGCATCATCCAGAAATAATTCCCAGGGACCCGCTTTTCAGCAGCTGCCCCAATCATCAATCCTAAACCGTAAATCATAAATAACAACATGGCCAAACAACTCCTCTTCGACGAATCCGCCCGTCAAGCCCTCCTCCGCGGTGTCGAAAAAATCGCCAAAGCCGTCAAAGCGACCCTCGGGCCTTCCGGACGCAACGTGATCCTCGACAAGAAATTCGGTTCCCCCACCATCACCAAGGACGGTGTCACGGTGGCCAAGGAAATCGAGCTTTCCTGCCCTTACGAAAACATGGGTGCCCAGCTGGTCCGCGAAGTCTCCAGCAAGACTTCCGACATTGCCGGTGATGGCACCACCACTGCCACCGTGCTCGCCGAAGCCATCTACAAGGAAGGCCTGCGCAACGTGACCGCCGGAGCCAACCCGACCTCCCTCCAACGCGGGATCATGAAGGCCACCGAGGTCCTCGTGGCCGAACTCCACAAGATTTCCAAGCCCGTCAAGGACACCAAGGAAATCGCCCAGGTCGCCACCGTTTCCGCCAACTGGGACAAGGAAATCGGCAAGATCATCGCCGATGCCATGGACAAGGTCGGCAAGGACGGCACCATCACCGTGGAAGAAGCCAAGAGCATCGAAACCACCCTCGACGTGGTGGAAGGCATGCAGTTCGACAAGGGCTACCTCAGCCCCTACTTCGTGACCGATCCGGAAGCGATGACCGCCACCCTCGACAACGCCTACATCCTCATCAACGAGAAAAAGGTCAGCAACCTCAAGGACATGCTGCCCCTCCTCGAAAAGGTCGCCAAGTCCGGCAAGCCCCTCCTCATCATCGCTGAAGATATTGAAGGTGAAGCCCTCGCCACTCTCGTGGTGAACAAACTGCGCGGCACCTTGAACACCGTGGCCGTGAAGGCTCCTGGTTTCGGCGACCGCCGCAAAGCCATCCTCGAAGACATCGCCATTCTGACCGGCGGCCGCGTGATCACGGAAGACCTCGGCATCAAACTTGAAAACGTAGAACTCAACGACCTCGGCCGCGCCAAGCGCCTCGTCATTGAAAAGGAGAACACCGTGATCGTCGAAGGCGGCGGCAAGAAGGAAGCCATCCAGGGCCGCGTCGGCCAGATCAAGCGTCAGATCGACGAAACCACCTCCGATTACGACCGTGAGAAGCTCCAGGAGCGCCTTGCCAAGCTCGCCGGCGGTGTTGCCGTCATCCACGTGGGTGCCGCCACCGAAACCGAAATGAAGGAGAAGAAAGCCCGCGTCGAAGACGCCCTCCACGCGACCCGTGCGGCCGTTGAAGAAGGCATCGTCCCCGGAGGTGGCACCGCCCTCCTCCGCGCCCAGAAGGCCCTCGACACCCTCAAGCTGAAAGGTGACGAAGCCACCGGTGCCGACATCGTGCGCCGCGCCATCGAAGCCCCCCTCCGCACCCTCGCCGCCAACGCTGGTGTGGAAGGTGCTCTCATCGTCGAGCACGTCAAGAACGCCAAGGGTGGTGAAGGCTACAACGTCGCCACTGGCAAGTTTGAAGACCTCATCGCCTCCGGCGTGGTCGATCCGACCAAGGTGACCCGCAGCGCCCTCCAGAACGCCGCATCCATCAGCGGTCTCCTCCTCACCACCGAGTGCCTCATCACCGAGCTGCCCGAGAAGAAGGAAGCAGCCGGCGGTGGCCACGGCCACGACCACGGCGGCGGCATGGACGGGATGATGTAATCCATTAAGGAGAAAGGGTTCAAGTTTCAGAGTTCAGGAAGTATTTCCTGACTTGGAAGATGAGTCCGGTTTCAAAAAAAATCGCAGCCGCCCGGTCCGCATGGACCGGGCGGCTTTTTGTTGACCTGCCAAGCTTGCCCGGCGTGTCTGATATTGACCCTGACCGGAATGGCATGAAGCGGTGCGGGCTTGCGGTTCCTGTTATCCCGTCTTCCGGGGGTCGGCTGGGGCAGCGCCTATTCCTTCATCAGCTCCGCCACCACCTCGGGATTGGCGCGCAGCTTCTGGTTTTCCGACTGCACCAGGGCACCGGCTACCGTGATGGAATCATAGGCTTTCTGGGCAAACGGGGCGCTCCTTGGGGGATTGGCCATGATGTTGCGGACGAGAGTGCTGAAGGATTCGATGCTGTCCAGCAGACGCCGGGTTTCCGGATGCAGAATCGGCCTCAGGCGGCGCAGGCGGAAGACGGTGTCCCCAAGGGAATCTTTTTTCAGCCCTCCCAGATTGCGGTTGGCAGAAGCTTCCCGGATCGCGGCAATGAGGTCTCCCGATTCGAGATCCATGGCTTCGAGGGAACCGGCGAGGCTGAGCGTGCCCGGACTGCGGCCTTCGGAGTATTCCAGGAGCAGGCGGGCGGATAGATGGTGCGGGGCGGCCTTGACCACCTTGCGGAGCTGGGCCGCCACCGCAGGCAATTTTGTCCACGCGGCCGCCCGTTGCTTGGGAATGCGGGCCGCCACCACTTTGTCGAAATCTGTCAGGGCCTGGGTCAACCCGGCAGGTTTCACGGTCAGCGCAAGGTCACGGGCCTCATCGAATTCCTTGAGCGCAAAGACGTGAATTCCCATCAGCGCATGGGGGCCTTCCGACAGCAGAAAATCCCGCACCGCCCGTTCATTGGCGGCAGGAATAGCCACAATGCGGCATTGCCGCCCGGCCGCTCCCCGGATTTTGGCAGGCACTCCTCCCACTGGCTGGACGGAGCCGTCCGCGTTGAGGTCTCCCGTCACTGAAAAGCCGGGATCCCAGGTCTGACCTGTAAAGAGCCCTTCCAGGAGAAGAGCGCAGGCCACAGCCGCAGAGGGGCCATCCTTGGGCGTGTATTTGTCTGCAAATGAAACTTCGAGCTGGTAGCCTCCCGGCCATAAGCCCTGACGGATCGTCTGGAACTTCCTGACTTCAGCCAGGGCCTTGGTCATTTCGGGACCGATCTCCTGATTGAAACCGAGGGAGGCTTCGGCGCGGCTGGGAGCCGGCAGGGCCGAGACGTTCATCTGTGAGGTGGCCCCGGCCGTTTTACCGCCGGGGAGCACGGCTACCAGCAGACCGTTGACCCGGCAGGTCCGGCTCTTCAGCCCGCTGGCGTTCGTCTGCGGCTCGGGTGTTGCTGGCGGCAGGTCCGGCGGAGGAACCGATTCCGCAGCGCCAGCCGGGGCCGGACCGGGCGTGGCGGGGGAATCCTGCGCCATCAGTTTCCTGTTGCCAACCCATGCGCCGCCTTCCCCAAAAACCTCTTCCTTCCACCCCGCAGGGCTTTGGGCAGGGGAGGGCACCACGCTGAGCAGAAAAAGAAACGGACAAAAAGACAAGCAACACCACTTTTTCATAGGAGCAAAACCGGCAGGAATTCCGGATTGTGAGGGCGTCCGGGGTGAACCACAACATTTATTTTCATCCCCGTTCAGGTCAGCTTCAAGAATGCCGGCGGGTCTTCCGGACCAAGTTGAATTCAGCTTGCAAGATGGGGGGCGGGGCACCAGTATATTCCGCGCCGTGCTCTCTATCTTCAAATCCTTTTCCAGTGTGTCATTGGCCGTCCTGCTGGCGGCCATGACGGTTTTGGCCGGGATGGGTGAAATCAGCCACTGCGGAGAAGACCATCACCATCACGGCCACCAAAATACCAATTGCGTTTTGGAAGCAGGCGACAGGCCGTCCACAGAAGCCTTTGAAGTTGTCGCCGATCCGGAATCTCCGGCCAGTCATTCGCATGATTGCCACTGCCCGGCAGGGCACCACCACCCCGCAGGAACCCTCCTTACGAGTGTCCCGGCAGTTCCCGTCCATTCAATTTCCCCGGTTTGGTTTGAAGTATTTGCCTGTCCGGCTCCCCCATCATATCAAAATTGGTTGCTTCGGCCACCGATTTCCGGCGAATTCGCCCACAGGATTTCCCCTGCCGCCTCACCGTTGCATTTAGCGTGCGCCCCACTTCTGATTTGAAGTCCCCGGACCGTGGCAGCCGATGGCTGCCTGCTTTGACCACACAGCTGGTCTGAATCATTCCAAAGGCCATGGCGTGCCTTCCAGGGAGACGCCGCGTATTCCGCTAGTGGGTTTTCCTGATCCCCCCCTTGTATTGCATGAGGCTTAAATTGCCCCGCTTATGTCACAAAAATTTTTCAATTTTCTGCCTGCCTTTCCCATCCTTGCCCTCACGATTGTGGCCAATGGCGTCATGGCTGCAGATTTCACTCCTGAATCGGCAGCGGCCTACGCCCTGCAAAACAATGCAGATCTGGCCTCAGCCCGCCTTGGTGTGGACCAGGCCAAAGCCCGGCTGCTGGGCAGCGGGCTGCGCCGCAATCCGGAAATAGAGTCCGAAATACGCCCGAATCTCGCAGGCAGGGAATTTTCCTTCAGTGTGGGTTTCTCACAACGGTTTCCCCTGACGGATCGGCTGCGGTTGGAAAAGGCCGTGTCTGCGGGAGGCGTGACCCTTGCGGAAAACGAAGTAGCCGGGGCCACCCGCGACCTCGCCAACGGCGTGCGGGCGGTCACCCTGAAAATCCAAGCCCTGCAGGAACGTCAGGGAATCCTCACCAAGCAGGAAAAGGCAGCCCGCGATCTGGCTGCCAGTATGGCCAAAACCGCCGCCGCAGGTGAGACCCCCCCGCTGGAAACCGCCCAACTGGAACTCGAAGTCTCCCAAATCACGATCATGGCCATGCAGCTCAACGCAGAGCGGGCCAGCCTCACCGGCGCGCTCCGCCCCCTGCTGGGCTGTCCTCCGGGCGTGCCAATCCGGATTACCGGCTCATTGCCCTCCCCTGCCCTGCCCGCTTCGTCTGCCATTAATCCATCCCGTCATCCCTCCTATCAGATTGCGCTCAGCAAAGCCGAGATGGCCCGGCGTTCCATCGAATTGGCCAAGGCCAGCCGCTGGGAAGATCTGACGGTGGGTGTTGGCTATGAACGCTCCCATCAGAATGATGACCCTACAGGTCTCGGGCGCGACAACCTGGCAATTCTCCGGTTCTCCCTCCCGCTTCCTTTCAAAAAGCAAAGTGCCGGAGCTATCGCCGAATCCATCGCTACGGCCGATCGCAGCACCATGGAAGCAACAGCCGCCGCCGCCCTGATCCGGGCCGAGGCCGCAGGTGCCTTCGACGAAATGAAAACCCTTCTGGCCATCCATCAGCAAACCACCCGTCAACTGCTGCCGCAGGCCAACGAACTGGAAAACCGGCTCACCGGACTTCAAAAAAACGGGCAGGCCGCCCTTCCGGATGTCCTCCGCGCGCGCCAGCAGAGGCTGGCCTTCGAATCCGCTGCCCTGGATGCCAAACGCGACTTCCATTTGGCCAGGCTGCGTTATGTTGCTGCCAGCGGCCTGTGAATCTTCCTCCTCCTGCCATGAAACCCATTCTCTGCCTGATTCTCCTGACACTGCCGGCCATCGGCGAAACCGTTTCCGACAAGCTGGTCAATACCGTGATTCTCGATCCGGTGGCCGTCGAAAATCTCGGCATCGAAACCGCTGAAGCCGAAGAAGCAGCCTTTGAAGAAACGGTCTTTGCCCTCGGCCGCATTGCCGTGCTTCCTGGCAAAAGCGCCGTTGTCAGCAGCCGCATCCCGGGCCGGATCCACTCCCTGCTGGCCCGGCCCCACGTGCCGGTCAACCAGGGCGATGAATTGTTATGGATCGAGAGCCGCCAGCCAGGCGATCCTCCTCCGGTGATCATGATCGAAGCCCCCCTCACCGGTCTCATTGCCGATGTCCACGTCTCCGCCGGCCAGCCTGTCACTCCGGACACCAGCCTGCTGGAAATCGTCGACCTGGAAACCGTGGAAGCTGCGGCTGCCATCCCGGAAGGTTCCGCAGGCCAAATCCAGCCCGGGCAAAAAGCCCGCATCCGGGTCGCTGCAGCCGGTGACACCGTTTACGAGGCCGAAATCGTCCACCTCGGAGCCGCCGTGGATCCAGCCACGGGCACCCTCGAGGCCGCCTTCCACGTGCCCAATCCCGAAGGCCGCCTGCGCCCCGGCATGCGCGCCGAGTTTTCTCTCATCACCAGCCTGCGGGAAGGCGTCATGACCATTCCCCGGCAGGCCCTGCAAGGGGACAGCACGAACCGCTTTGTTTTCGTCAAGGACTACGACCTCCCGGATGCGTTTGTGAAAACAGCCATCGTCACCGGAGCGGTCAATGATCAGTCCGTGGAGGTGCTGTCCGGCCTGCTTCCCGGAGATGAAGTTGTCACCAAAGGCGGTTATTCCCTCGCTTTTGCCGGCAAAGGCAGCGTTTCATTGAAGGAAGCCCTGGACGCCGCCCACGGACACCCCCACAACGAGGATGGCACGGAAATGACCCAGGAACAGCTGGCCGCTCTCGGTAGTGGCGCGGACGCCGGCCACGGCCACCACCACGGCCCATTCGATGCCGCCCTGACCAAACTCTTCGCCGCCACCACGGTCATGCTGCTGGTGCTGTTGATCGCGGCTCAATACAAAAACCGCAGAGGCGCAGAGAACGCAGAGAAAATATAAGACAAGATGATGAACTAGCCCCAATTCCAATCTCCGCGCCCTTTGCGTCTCTGCGGTCCAATTTCCCTCCCTCTCCCCCATGCTCAACGCCCTCATCCGGTTTTCCCTGCGCCAGCGCCCGCTGATCCTGGGTGCCGCCCTGCTGCTGCTGGTCTTCGGCATTCACACTGCCACCCAGTTGCCGGTGGAAGTGCTGCCGGACATGACCAAACCGACCGTCACCATCCTGACAGAATGTCCGGGCCTCGCCCCGGAGGAAGTGGAAGCCCTCGTTTCACAACCCATTGAAAGTGCGGTGCAGGGAGTAGGTGGTCTCGACCGTCTGCGGTCCAATTCCGACGTCGGCCTGTCCCTTGTTTTCGCCGAGTTTGCCTGGGGCACCGACATCTACCGCGCCCGGCAACTGGTGCAGGAACGCCTGCAGTCCGTGCTCAGTTCCCTGCCCGCCTCCGCCAAGCCTGGTCTCACTCCCGTGTCCTCTCTGATGGGCGAAATCCTGCTGGTGGGCGTCCGCAGCAGGGATAACACCATAACTCCCATGGACCTGCGGACTCTCGCAGACTGGACGATCAAACGGCGCCTGCAGAGCATCGGCGGCATCGCCGAAGTCCTTGCCATCGGCGGAGGCGTCAAACAAATTCATGTGCAGCCCGACCCGCCACGCATGGCGGCCCACGGCGTCACCCTCACAGAATTGGAAACCGCCGTCAGCCGGGCCGCCGGCAACGCCACCAGCGGCTACCTCCAGGCCGGCCCCCAGGAAATCATGGTGCGCAACCTGGCCATGACCACCAACTTGGACGATATTCGCCGCACCGTGGTGAAAACGAGCGGCGACCGTTCCATCCTGCTGTCTGACCTGGCCACCGTGCAATACGCTGTGCAGACCATGCGCGGGGATGCCAGCATGGCGCTCAAGCATGGCCTGCCTGATGTGACCGATGACACCAAGGGCACCATGGGGGTCGTCCTCAGCATCGACAAGGCACCGGGGTTCGATACCCTGACACTGACCCGCGAAATTGAAAAAGCCCTCGATGAACTTCGCCCTACCCTGCCTCCCGGCGTCGAGATCGCCATCATGTTCAAGCAGGGCGACTTCATCGCCAGCGCCATCGGCAACCTCAAGGAAGCGATCCGCGACGGGGCTCTGATGGTGACCGTGGTCCTGTTCCTGTTCCTCCTGAATTTCCGCACCACCTTCATCACCCTGATGGCGATGCCATTGAGTTTTGCCATTACCATTCTCACTTTCAACTGGCTCAATATTTCGGTGAACTCCATGACCCTCGGCGGCCTTGCTGTTGCTATTGGCATGGTGGTGGATGACGCCATTGTGGACGTGGAAAATGTTTTCCGCCGCCTGCGGGAGAATACCGCCCTGCCCGTCCCCAAGCCCCGCCTTGAAGTTATCGCCCGGGCTTCCGGTGAAGTGAGGAATTCCATCCTCTATGCCACGCTGCTGATCATTCTGGTCTTCCTTCCACTGATGGCGCTGGATGGTTTGGAAGGCAGATTGTTCACCCCCATTGCCATCGCCACCATTGTCAGCATGGCCGCTTCCTTTGTGGTTTCCCTGACCGTGATTCCGGTGCTCTGCTCCTTTTTGCTCCGGCCCAAGGCAGGCCTCGGACACCATGATGGCCTTGTCGTCCGCATCATGAAAAAAATCGTGGAGCACACCTTCCTCAAGGCCGCCCTTGGGGCACCCCTTGTGGTGATCGCGCTGGTTTCCCTGCTGCTGGCCGGTTCCCTGATGTTATACCCTCTGATGGGCAAGAATTTCCTGCCCACCTTCAACGAGGGCAGCGCTACCATTTCCCTTGCCAGTGCCCCCGGCACCTCCCTGTCACAAAGCAACGAAATCGGTGAAGCCGGCACCCGCCTCCTGCTTGCGATCCCGGAGGTCAAAAGCGTCGGCCGCCGCGCCGGCCGTGCTGAAAAGGACGACCATGTCATGCCGGTCTCCGTGAACGAATTTGATGTGGAGTTCCATCCTGACGGCCGTCCCCGCCCCGAAGTCTTCGCGGAGATCCGGCAGAAACTCAGCACCCTGCCCGGAACCTTTGCCAACGTTGGTCAACCCATCGGCCACCGTCTGAGCCACATGCTGAGCGGTGTCTCCGCCAAAATCGCAGTCAAACTCTTTGGCCCGGATCTCGAAGTGCTCCGGGAAAAAGGCACCCAAATCCGCGACCTTGCCAAAGCCATCCCCGGACTGACCGATGTCAACCTCGAAGCTCAGGTCCCTATTCCCCAAATCCGGATCGAAGTGAACCGGGAACGGGCTCTCGCTCATGGGGTCCAGCCCGGAGCCGTCAATGATCAGGTCTCCACATTGCTCGGTGGAAGCGTCATGGCAGAACTCCGCGAGGGCCAGCGCACTGTCGATCTGGTGCTCCGCCTTGGTCCGGAATGGCGGGGCGATCCCGGAAAACTGGGCGATCTCCTGATCGAAACCGGCACGGGCCTGCAGGTTCCCCTGCGTCTCCTCGCCGAAATTCATGAGGCCCGTGGACCCAACGTGATCAACCGCGAGAACTCACAACGCCGCATCGTGATCGGAGCCAATACCAGCAATCCGGACCTGCAATCCCTCGTCCAGCAATGGCAGGGGGCTGTCACGGAAAAAATAAAACTGCCCACCGGCTATTTCATCAGTTTCGAAGGCGAATACCTTGCCCAGCAGAAAGCCACCCGGCGCATCGCCTTCTTCTTCTCCATCGTGCTGGGGGTGATCCTGTTGCTGCTGTTTGGCTATTTCCGCAGTTTGTCCCTCGCCCTGCAGGTCATGCTCAACATCCCGCTCGCCCTGATGGGAGGCCTGGCGCTGACCTGGCTCATGATTAACAACATCAGCATTGCCACCCTTGTGGGATTTATTGCCGTCGGAGGCGTTGCCGCCCGCAATGGCATCATGATGATTTCCCATTACCTTCACCTGATGCGGCATGAAGGAGAAGGATTCACCAAAGCCATGATCATCCGCGGCACCCAGGAACGGCTGGTTCCGGTGCTCATGACTGCCCTCGCGGCAGGCACGGCCCTGATTCCCCTGCTTCTCGCGGCCCACGAACCAGGCAAGGAGATCCTCCACCCCGTCGCGGTTGTCATCGTGGGCGGCCTCATCTCGTCCACCCTGCTGGATTTGGTGGTGACCCCCGCCGTGTTCTTCGCCTTCGGCCGCAAAGCCGCAGCCCGCTCCCTGAAACTGGACGCTCCAGCTTCCCTGTGAATATCCTAGGCACGATCCGGTCCAAAACCACACTTCCTCCAAACCAAACACCGCACAACCCACACCAAACTACAAAGAACAAAGACCAAAGACCAAAGACCAAAGGCTAAAGAACAAAGACCAAAGACCAAAGGCTAAAGGCTAAAGGCTAAAGACCAAAGGCTAAAGCCCCGGACGGGATCGAAACTTTAAGAACAAGAGACCATGTTGACGACCCACCGGGACTGCGGTCCTCTGAAATACTGAAAACTGAAATACTGAAAACTGAAAACTTCCCTAACTATGAAAACCAAACTCACCCTGCTCTTCCTTGCCCTCACCACCAGCTTTGCCCTCGCCCATGGCGGGGTGGAACTGGGCCCCAACGGAGGCCGCATTCTTGAACTAAGCAAAAATGAATCCCTGCACGGCGAAGTCACCCTGAAGGACCAAAAGTTTCAAATCGCGCTGCTCGACAAGGATATGAAACCCGTCTCCATCGCCGCCCAAACCCTAACCGCCACTACCGGAACCGGATCCAAACCCGAGAAACTCACGGTCGAAAAAACTGCTGCCGGATTCTCCATCCCGGTGATCAAGGAGGGCGGCATCCTTGTGGTCCAGTTCCGGGAAACCAAAAAAGCCAAACCGGTCACCGCCCGTTTCACCTATGACACCTCCAACTGCGACAAGTGCGACAGCCCGGAGTGGATTTGCAAATGTGAATTGAACAAGAAGGCTGCGGCCAAAAAGGCGAAATAAACCAGGCGCCATTTCCCCATGCCCGGTGCTGCCCCGACAGCACCGGGTTTTTTTGACCCCGGAACCTCCTGCTCCACTCCATCACATCCACTCCACGGCCAGCCGGCTATGCCATGCACCACGGGGGCGGCCCTGGCAAGGTTCCCTCACACGGTGCCGCTCCTCCGCGTGTTTGGCTATGACAAGGTCATCAATATGGCTTGGGGTGGCGAAATTTACGAAACCCAACTGAATTGGGAATGGGATGCCGCTACCTTGGATGTGGTGGAAAAACTGGGATGGGGTCCGGGTCTGGATTCAGGCGACATGGTGAAAGTGCGGGTGCAAAGCGCCGATAGCACTCCAGTCAGCGGCGCAAAGGTCTGGGCGGATGGCCGTAACTATTCCTTCGACCTGCCTGACCGTCCCTTCTTGACCGATGCCGATGGCTACGCGCGCATTCCCATCGGAGTCGATCACGACCGGACCGCGCTGGCAATGCGTCTTGAGGCTTCAGGGTTTACCGCTCCCCTCGCAACATTCCCTCAGGGAGCACCACCCGCAGAAACGGTGATCACGGCCCGGCTCGCACTTCCTCCAAAACGCCAACGCCCCACCGGCGGGGCCGGTGAGGCGTGCTTTAAGTTCCCTGAAATGCAGTTTATGGCGTAAGTGCGGGAACGGGGAGGTGGATTACAGATTCAATTCCATCTTGGAGTTGATCAGGCCGCCGCCGATGCAGAGCATCCCGTCGCCGAGGACAGACGATCCGAGGGTAGCGTCGAGGAAACCACCCGCGATGGCTTCGAGTTGGGTGTCATCGAGTTCGTCGGAAGGAGTGAAGGTGGCGACGACGTCGTGGTTGGTAGGTGCGCTCATGATTTTAATGTGGTTTGTGTTGTTGGTTTGGTTTGGTTTGGTTTGGTGAGGGAGGAGGGAGGATTAGAGGTTCAATTCCATCTTGGAGTTGATCAGCCCGCCGCCGATGCAGAGCATGCCGTCGCCGAGGACAGACGATCCGAGGGTGGCGTCGAGGAAACCACCGGCGATGGCTTCGAGTTGGGTGTCGTCCAGTTCGTCAGTGGCAGGAACGGCGGCGGTGACTTCGTAATTGGTTGGAGTGCTCATGGTTGTGTTTTAGTTAGGTTGTTGTTGGTTTGGTCTGGTGGTTGGGAGCGGGAGTGGCATCGGGCCGGGGTCCTGCTTCTGGGAGGAGTAATTGCAACGGCCGTGCCAAGTAAAATTCAGGTCCCCGCAACCCACTGACAATGAACAGAATATACCTGTAATTATTTTACATGGCCCTTGGCACGACGGTTTCTGTGAGGGCTGCGGCCCCGGAATGGATTCATGGCTCCATGGATTGGAGAGCCGGTTCCAACCTCCGGGCAAACGATGGTGAGCAGTGAGGGCGGGAGTCTAACCTGCTTCGAAGTGGAGGTGGCTGGTGATCACGATGCATCAAGACGGGAGATCGCGGTCTTGATCTGCGTCTTCACTCGCCACAGCTCCATTCCGGCAAAATCGGGAAGAAGCCCAGGAAAAAATTAGTGGTCTAGCAGTAAGAACTATCTGCCACCACTGCTACGGAGGGAAACCACCCGGTGTGGAATCAGTCACGAATTTAGGGGAAATCCCGAAGAAATGCTTTGTCTCTCCCTAAGTGCCGCTCAACTAAGGGGCAACGAAGCTATTTCATTGACTGCGGTTAAGGACTATGGTTTTGTTATGCCTGCAACTCAATGATGACCAGCTCTCCCGACAATTTTTCGGACTACTTTAAGGAGATTGAGGCGGAAATCGAAGCGTTGAAGGCTACCATCCGCAGGAACGAAGCGGCCGCGCGGCCCCAGCCCCCGGCGGCCCATATATCAAGGATAGGCGATACTCCCATCATGCAGTTTACGGGGCCGGTGGAGCCTTTCACCTTACGGTCAGGCAACTCCAGATCATCGAAGCCTGCTCGGGCGAAGTGCAGGGCTTTTTGAGGTCTCAGGAGGGAATTCAGAACGGAGGCAGCCCCCTTGGCCTCACCAGCGGATAAATCGATGAAATCCGTCAGGGCGAAGAATTTCTGAAAGTGAACCTCACACACAATCGAAAGGGCATCTTTAAAAAAAATTTCATCGGAGTTGCGTCTCCTTGGTCCCCACAGAGGCAAAATGCAACTTGGTTGGCAATTTGCTCCCGCCTGGGAAGAAGCAGGGGCATCTTTAAAAGTAAATTCCCCGATAGTTTCGTGATTTTGCGGCTGGCATCCCTTTAGCAGCAAGAGTTGCACGCTGTTCCGCTTTTTGGGCCCCCTAATTCCCGGGAAGGAACACACCCTCTACGACTATGAATGCCCCCAGGAAGACCCTCGCCGATTGGCTCAGAGATGCCCATGCCATGGAATCCAATCTAATTACGATGCTGGACAGGCAGCATTCGAGTCTGGCCGACTACCCCGAACTCCAGCGCCGGATCGCCGCACATTCCCAGGAATCCAGGAGTCACGCGGATCGGGTGGAGCAATGCCTTAAATCGCTGGGCGAAGACACCAGCATCCTCAAGGAGGGCTTTGCCAAGCTGAGTGGAATGATCGCCCCTCTGGGGGCTGCCATGGCTTCGGACACGGCCGTAAAAATCGTCCTCGCCAATACCGCGTCTGAACACTTTGAGATCGCCTGCTACACGTCCCTCCAGGCAGCTGCACTGCATTTCGGGGAAATCACTATTGCCGGAGTAGCAAAAGACATTCTTGGAGAAGAGCAGGACATGGTGAACTTTCTTGAAGGACAGATCGAAGCCGTCACGGTCGCCCACTTGGAAAGACCGTGAGCTTGGAGATGGCTCCTGCAAGCTTTAACGATGTCAAACTCGTCAATGACACCGGCCGACACCCACAGGCCTTCCCCTTCTCCGTGACAAACCTTGCCGACCCCATGAACGCCGGGCCTCACGGCACCTTGGTCACTCAATTCCGATAGCACCCCACCCTCGCACGTCATGCCCACTAAAAAGCAATCTCCAAGCCACCGGGAGCTTATTGAACCCAATCCCGGCGATAAACGCTATGTAAGGCGCAAAGCAGATGGCACCTTCGGCAAAACCGTGGACCAGGGAAAATCGCTCTCCGCCGACAGCCGGAGGGAGGCAAAGAAAAAAGTTCCGAAGGGCCAAGGGGACCGGGGCGAAACGACTTAACCCGCACGCCTTCGGCAGTCATGCCCGCTAAGCAAATAGTGAAGGTGGAAGGGCGGGCATTGACCTTTTCCAATGCGGACAAGGTGCTTTTTCCCGAATCCGCTTTTACCAAAGGCGAGGTCATGGCATTTTACGCCCGGATCGCCGACACCATTCTTCCGCATCTGCATGACAGGCCGCTGACGATGAAGCGATACCCGGACGGCATTGCCAGTCCACCGTTCTATGAGAAGAATGCTCCTGCGCACCGTCCGGACTGGGTGGTCACCTTTCCGGTTCCCCGAAGCGAAGGTGGGCCCGATATCAACTACATCCTGTGCAACGACCGCGCCACGCTTCTTTGGGCCACCAACCTCGGGGACATTGAAAAGCATACGTTCCTCGCCCGTGTGCCTGACCTGAATTGCCCGACGGCATTGGTGTTTGATTTAGATCCCGGCGAACCCGCCGATATCATCGACTGCTGCCATGTCGCACTGTCTCTGAGGGCGATATTCGAAACGTGGGGGCTGCAATCATTCGTCAAGGTTTCCGGATCCAAGGGACTGCATCTGACCGTGCCCTTGAACCTTCCCACCTCCTACGAAGTTACCCAGCCCTTTGCGAAGGCCTTGGCGCAACTGGCCGCCGCGCAGGACCCGGACCGCGTCGTTTTCGACATGGCAAAGGCTTTGCGGAAGGGAAAGGTTTTGATCGACTGGAGTCAGAACTCGGACTTCAAGACCACCGTGTGCGTTTATGCCATGAGGGCGAAGCAAGGCGGACCATTTGTTTCCATGCCTGTGACTTGGGAGGAGATCGGCAAAGCGGCCAAAAGTAAAAAGCCTGCCAGTCTGTTTTTTACGCCCGACCAGGCGGTCAAGCGGATCAGGAAGTTCGGTGACTTGTTCGAGCCCGTGCTGACCCTGCGGCAGGAGTTGCCCCCCACTTTCCTCGCGGCATTGGCAGACTCGCCGCCTCCCAAGTTGACTACATGGCAGCGCCATCAGGGGAAGGTGCGGGACAAGAGCCTCAAGGAATATGCGTCCAAGCGGGATCACTCCAAAACCAAGGAACCTCCGGCCGCCCACGTGAAGGATGCCAGGAAGGCAGGCCCCCTCCGGTTTGTCATCCAGAAGCATGACGCCAGCCGCCTGCATTACGATTGGAGGCTTGAGATGGACGGGGTTCTGCGGTCATGGGCGGTCCCAAAAGGACCGCCCCTCGCCCTGCGGGAGGCGCGACTGGCGGTTCACGTCGAAGATCATCCCGTGGAGTATGGTTCCTTTGAAGGCACCATCCCTGCCGGCAACTACGGGGGGGGCACGGTTATGTTATGGGACCATGGGGAATATGAGGACGTCACCGGCAAACCATCGGAAGCTTTCCACGCCGGAAAGATGCACGTGACGCTCCGGGGCGAAAAACTTCAGGGGGAATGGATTTTGGTGAAGGACAAGCGCGATGCCGACGGCAACCGGTGGCTTCTCATCAAGGCCGGGGAGGGGATGAAACCGCTTTCCAGGAAGCAGGACGACACCTCTGTTACCAGCGGTCGCTCCATGAAGGCGATTGCAACCGGGACCGACACCCCATGGGAAAATTCTGCTCCGAAGTCCGTGCCTGCCAAAGCAAATGTCAACTCCCGCAAGGCGGTGATCAAACAGAACACCCCACCCCGCTACGTGGAAGCCATGCAATGCAAAGCCGTGACGGAGCTGCCGGCTGAGGAAGGATGGTCCTTTGAACTCAAATTTGACGGATTTCGCTGCCTCGCTCTGAAAACTGGCTCCAAGGTTACCCTGTTCTCCCGGAACCAAAAATCCCTGAACGGGCGTTTTCCCGATCTGATTCCCGCCTTCGCGGCAATGCCTGGCGATTTTGCCATGGATGGGGAAATCGTAGCCTTGGACGAAAAGGGAAAACCATCGTTCCAACTCCTTCAGAATAACCGGAACCAGCCCCTTCCTGTATTCTTCTATGCCTATGACCTGGTCAACCATGCTGGACGCGACCTGACCGCACTGCCTTTTGAAGAACGTCGCAGCAGCTTGGAGACATTGAGCAAGGCATTCGTCGACCCGCTCCGGCTTTCCCCTCTATTGCCAGGCGGACCGGAACAGATGTTGAGCGCGGTGAAGACCATGGGCTTGGAAGGGGTCGTCGGAAAGAAGCTATCCTCCCGCTATGAAGCCGGAGATCGGTCAGGGGCGTGGGTCAAACGCCGCCTCAATCAGGAACAGGAATTCGTCATCGGCGGCTTCGTGCCAGGATCCAAGGGATTCGACCGGCTGCTTCTGGGTGTGTATGCCGGCAAAAAGCTGACTTACGTGGCCAAGCTCCCCAATGGTTTCGTGCAGCAGACCCGCCGGGCCATTTTTCCCAAACTGGATGCGCTCCAAACCCCTGACTGCCCCTTCGCCAATCTCCCCGAACCCAAAGGAGGAACGCGATGGGGAGAGGCCCTTACTGCCGAAAAAATGAAGGAATGCATCTGGGTGAAGCCCAAGCTGGTATGCCAGGTCGGCTTCGTCGGGTGGACCAGCGGGGGAAAGCTGCGGCATCCCACCTTTGTGTCCATGCGGGACGATAAACGTGCCACCAGCGTTGTCCGGGAGACTTGAATTGCTCCTCTCCCGAATATTCCGCAGTCTTCGGGAAATGCCCGCAGGTTTGCCTGCAAATTCCCCCACTGCCAAAGGACGTCATCGGGCCCTCGCTGGGATTACCCGTCAGTGCAGTCATCCGCACCAAGGGTCAGCTGTCTGAGGAACCTGCCAGGGGCCTTGCCAAATGGGTGTGGGAGGCCTGCTGGAGCCTACTGGCTGGCTGCTGGCGCGGCGCATAAAACTTCCCAGCCACATTGCACGGGAAAGAGTCTATCGATAAGCATCACCGCATAATCGCGATGGTGATCTTACATGCCTTTTCCGACATGTGGGTTCCTGTCGAGCCGCTCCACAAATTGCGCGGAATTGGGCATTGGTACGGCACGTTTTGCATCGGTGAGGGAAATATTGCCCTCATTTGCCGCAAGCACACCTGCCCATGCAGGGTCCTTTAGTTTTTCGGCTAATCCCTGCAGACTGCCTGTGAGGTGGGTTTCTTCAGGTTCCTCTTTTCGGCCCGCCCCTTCCGGCCTGCCCTCCTCTGGGAGTGGGACGGGCGGCTGCCTCGGGGACCAAGGATTCCGCCAGCGGTCGGCAAAGGCTTCCACCGTCAAGAAAACCACTTCTGCCGCGATAATGCCCAACAGGATATTGGTGGTAGTCCGTGAATGAGTTATCATATTTAAAAGGTAATGAAGTTGTTCTCCCTGGGGCCCCTATGAACCAAAGACCCTCCTGACACGGAAACCGCTCAGAAGACCCATAAGACTCAACCCGACAAGGATCGCGCTGGAGGGCTCTGGGACCACACCAATATCGAAAGAGAGGCTGTTGAATGAAATGTCACCGCCCCCATCATTGATGAAACGAATCCGGTCAATAGCATAACCCGCACCGGAACCACCCCCGGGTCCGGAAGTGGCTCCGGGCAAAGATAGCAGCGGGACACCCAATGCCAGATTCCCCTCGTAGAGGTTAACGTCGCCGGTATTGAAATTGTAAGTAAAAGTTGTAAGTTGGGGGCCATTTCGTCCGGCCACGATGGCACCCGTCCCCCCTCCGCTATACTCCACGCCGTAATCCGTCAAAGCTCCGGAGCGGTCGCCAATGAAAATCCGTTCAGTGTCCCCCGTAAAAAGGCTCACCCCCCCCAAGCGGGTATCCGGGGGTGTATTGCGGAAAAAATTCCCATCAATGACCGCCGTCAAAATTGGCGTGGATACGCCCAGCATACCTACAGCAGTATTGAAATTGGCAAAAACCACCCGCTTTGCGCCATCGGAAATATACTGCCCGTTTAAAACCGAAAGTCCTGCCCCGGCTACGCCCCCATTGTTGACGTCATTGGCGGCTCCTTCGGTGACTGTGTATGCCCCCCCCACATCGGGTAATTTTCCGTTGATGGCTACGCCGTTAACCTCACTGAAATCATCAGCAAAAACAACGGCACCAACAGAGGCAGCGGGCATCGCCAAAAGAGCCAATGAGGGAATGGCAAGGAGGGAGAGGGATAAAGTGGATTTCATGTATTGGGGTTGGTTTGCGATATGGTTTGGGATTCTCCGTGGGGGACGTCAGTTGTAGGCGTGGCACAATAGCTGGTGTGGACGGCGACGTCATGGTGATGAACTCCGCCTCCATCCACCAAATTATCATTGATCAGCAACTGGAATTGGGTTGGGGCATTATCCATCACAATTTACGGCTGTGCCCGGGAGCGAGCTAAGTTGATCTCGGTAGTTTCATGAACTGGTTGGGTGACTGATGGCAAACACCCGGCCGAGGATAGATCCTCAACCGGGTGCTGCGGGTCCAGCCTCAGGGGGCGACTGGTTCTCGTCATGCCATCAGGATACTCATCTTCGCTAAAGCCGTGCCAGTTATTGGCGATGCACCACGAGGGGAAATCTGCTCGGGAGAAGGGAAGAATAGAGGTCTTCGACCCACTCACATTTGCAAAATGCCGCCGCCGGGGTGGCAAAATGCAGATCTGTCCGGCAAGAACGCCTAGTGCCGAAACGAAGGGCCCGCGTCGAAATCGAATCGGACATGGCCCCCGTCACCGCAGCATGGTAGGGGAGTGGGCATCAATGATTGATCAGGTTCATGATGAATGCGAACTTCTTGACACCGCATCCGGTCAAGGCCGGAGCGAATGCCCGGCGGAAGGTCCGTTGGGAAATATCACCCTATGGCGGCAGGCGACTGGGGTTCCCAGGGTCTAGCCTTGGGAAATCAGCACCATTCGCCCGTTGGTCGAGCAAGCGGGAGTTTCCTGATTCAAGGAATTCCACATTTTGGAAAGTAATTCCCAAAGGAACCCTTCATTTTTGGAAAGCTGTGCTTCGGTGCAGAAAAATTCCATGACACGGATTTCTTCGCTCTGGATCCCCTTGGAAGCGCCCTCAAATGAACCGATGGCCGGGTTTGTTACTCCCCCGAATACCCCGCAAAGGTCCCGGGCCTTTACCTCCATAAGCATGTCATAATCCGGAATCACCTCTCCGCCCGCCTGTCGGCTTGGTAAATAAATAACAAAACGATGGGGTAGGGCGGATGCGGTTCCGGAAGGGCGCGCGCCCGCCTCGTCCCCGAACTCCCCGCGTGACTACATCCATGTCCTCCTATCCCCAGTCCAGATTCAACTTCCCCAAACGCCGCCCCACGTCTCCTGGAGGGTTGTTCTTGATTTTGTTCTTGGTCCTATCATTTAGGACCCGTATCTCTATGATTATCAACGGTGGAGCGGGTGATCAGAATCGAACTGACGTTTCCTTGTTAGGCCCCGTAAAACGCCTGTTTCTTCGGGGAATGTGACATCCTGAAACGTCCGTGACATCCCTGAATGTTGCCATTATTGTTGCCAATCCTATCATGTCCATGGCCGCCGGCTTCCGCAAAGCAGGTTCACCCTACTGGTGGACCGCCTATTTTGATCCCGACGGCAAGCGGCACTACCTCTCGACCAAAAAGCTGATCAAATCCGAAGCCATCGTCGTCGGAGCAGAGCGGGAGAAACGGGCGCGGAAGGTGATGCCGGCAGACGACGAAAAGCGCCAACGGATCCTCCGGTTGCTGGAAAATGCCGCTGATCTGGCACTCCGCGGCACCCTCTCGGAGGCCGCCGCTCACGGCATTTTGAGCCGCATGATGCAGGCCTCCACCGGCGAATCCCTCCGCCAAGTCACGATTGCCGAATGGCTGCGGGGTTGGGTGGCGGTGAAAAAAGGTTCCAAGGCGAATGGCACTTTTGTCCGTTACGAAGGGGTCATCGAAGCTTTCATCAAAGGACTGCCGGTTGCCAAAAGCGCCCAGCCGCTGGCAGCCTTGTCGGTCGCAGACATCCGGAATTTCCGGGACAAATTGCTCGGCGAGGGGCGCGCTCCGGCGACGGCCAACATTGCCGTGAAAATTCTCCGGGGCCCCCTGAACCTGGCCCGCCGGCAGGGACTGCTTCCCAACAATCCGGCGGAAGCCGTAGAACATGGTCACTTCCAACGCCGCCGAAAAAGGAGTCTTCACTCCCAAAGATATTGCCAAGCTCCTCGGCGTCGCCGACGACGAGTGGAAGGGATTGATCCTCGCGGGATTCTACACGGGAGCCCGGCTCGGGGACTTGGTGAAACTGCGGCACAAAAAAGTCGACCTAGCACGGAAGAGCATCGCTTTTGGACAGATCAAGACCAAGCAGTTCATCGAGATCCCCATCCACCCGGAATTCGGAAAATGGCTTGCGGGTCGCCCCGAAGCTGCGCCGGCCCAGACGGTTTTACCGACCTTGCATGGCGCACCCATAGGGGGTCTCACCGGGCTGTCGATGCGCTTCAAAACCATCATGACCAAGGCCGGAATTGATGTTTCGGTCACCGAAAAGTCCGGCAAAAAGGGTCGGAACCGCTCCTCCCATTCCTTCCACGCGCTGGGCCACTCATTCAATTCCGCGATGGCCAATGCCGGAGTCTCCCAGGAACTCCGCCAACGCCTCACCGGCCACGCCTCGAAAGCAATCAACGATCGCTACACCCACACCAATTTGGAAACCCTTCGAAAGGGGGTCGAATCCGTTCCTTCGCCGGTGGAATCACGGTAAAGCCTGACGTTTAGTCAACCGCGCCTGGCTGTCTCACTACCCGGCGCTCCGAAAGCACTGTAAAAAGTTTCACCGCATTCCTTCCCGTAGCCAAACACGCCCTGCCATGGGGTGCATCCCCTTTCGGTGATATGTGAGCATTCCGTTTTCAGTTGGATGAGGAAGGGAGAGCCCGTGGCACTGTTGACCTCGCCTTCAAAATCCTCATCAAAGGTCTCCGATGACAGATATACACTGCCGGACGACGACGGTAAGCATGGCGATGCTATGCCGATGGTGCACCTCCTCAACCCCGGAGCTCGGGCCCGCTCATGGCCAAACTGAAATCACGACGGGAAACCGCCTGGGGTGAAGACCCCATGGTGATGAATGCGCCGATGAACTATCAATTGAATCATGAGCGAAACATTGACCCACACCCGAAACAGTCTTCCGGAAACGATCCGCATCGAAATGGCCGCCCTGCTTCAGAACCGGCTGGCGGATTCCATCGATCTGATGATGCAGGCCAAGCAGGCGCACTGGAATGTCGCAGGGCCTAACTACATAACACTTCATGAAGCCCACGAGCAGCAGGAACGCTAAGCAGAAACCCCAACTCATGAAAAAACATTGGCCCCCTGAAGATGACACTCACGATCTTAATGAAGCGGTGATGGAATCCGCTGCATCGCCAACTTATCCCACGGTCTTGGACGTAGCGGCGATGGACTGGGACGAACAGGTGGGCAGTGCCGGTTTCCGTGCCCCAAGGAGACCGAACAACGATCCCGAGGATATTGACCGGCATCTGGCTGAGGCAGGAAGTGAAGAAGCCGGGCGCGAACAGCGGCTGGCAGCCGGCGACATGGATCCCCCGGCTTGAACTCAATCGTTCGCCCACGTGACGCCCTGCATTCTAACGCTCAACTGCGGGTCGTCCAGTATCCGCTTTGCCCTGCATGATGCTGGAGCGCCGGAGTATCGGCGGTTGGAAGGAAAGGTGGACCGCATCGGCCTGAGCGGCACCAAACTTTCCTATCGCAACTCTGAGGGCGGCTCCGCCAGCTCATTGCCGGTGCCGGATTCCGGCCATTCGGCAGCGATCTCATACTTGCTCGACTGGCTGGGATCACAGGATGGTTTTAGTTCTGTTTTGGCAGCAGGCCATCGGGTGGTGCATGGGATGGAACACCCCGGACCCATAGTGGTGACGCAGACCTTGCTGGATGAGTTGCGGGAAACAAGCCGCTATGCTCCCGAGCATCTGCCGCAAGAGATTGAATTGATTGAAGCCATGCAAGTCCGGCATCCGGGTATGACTCAGGTCGCTTGTTTCGATACTTCATTCCACCACACCCTCCCCCGCGTGGCTTCAATGCTGCCGCTGCCGCTCAGATTGGGAATCCGGAGATATGGATTTCATGGATTGTCCTACGCTTATTTGTCGGCAGAACTAACGCGCCTGGATCCAGCCGCCGCTGATGGCCGCGTCATCCTTGCCCACCTTGGTAATGGAGCCAGTTTGTGTGCGGTGCGGGCAGGCAGGAGCATGGATACCAGCATGGGATTCACTCCGGCGGGCGGTCTGATGATGGGGTCGCGCAGCGGGGATCATGATCCCGGATTGATCAGTTATTTGCTTGGAAAAGGCGAAATGACACCGTC
This sequence comes from Verrucomicrobiales bacterium, assembly GCA_038210825.1. GTDB lineage: Bacteria > Verrucomicrobiota > Verrucomicrobiia > Verrucomicrobiales > V1-33 > CAIZWU01. Next base: position 3,206 of record JBBQWG010000039.1, on the reverse strand, counting down.
CCAATTCCAACATATGGTAAATCGTGAATCTGGACTGCTCGGCGTCTCCGGAACCAGTTCCGACCTCCGGGATCTCCTGGATATCGAAAGCACGGACGTCCGGGCCGCGGAGGCAGTCGCTCTGTTCTGCTATCAGGTGACAAAATGGATCGGGGCCTTGGCGGCTGCGTTGGGCGGGTTGGATACGCTGGTTTTTGCCGGGGGCATTGGGGAAAATAGCGCTGTCATTCGGGAACTGATTTGTGCCGGGCTGGGATTTTTGGGGATCAACTTGGAAACCTCCCGCAATGCGGTCCCCGCCAACGTTATTTCCACGGATGTTAGCCCGGTCACCGTGCGTGTCCCTACGGACGAGGCGATCATGATGGCCCGTGACTTGGTGAAAATAACCCGGCCAACTACAGGCGGAGGTGCCTGCGGTTTATAACCCTTTGAGATACCGGACCTCCTTCAGCGAAGTCTCTCCCGCCCGCACTTTGCTGACAGCATCCACCAGCAGGGATTGAGTCCCGGTTGCCTTGGCACTGGTGGCAAGCAGGGCCGCATCGGCCCCATGCAGGATGAGTTTCCGCGCTTCGGTATCCAGTCTCCACGTTTCAAAAATGCCCACCCGCCCACTGAATCCGGTGCCGGCACATGCTTCGCAACCCTTGCCATACCACAGCATGGAGGGAGCTTCCATGGAAGTGTTGTGAAACCACAGCTGTTCCTCATCTGTGGGGGCGCACTCGTGCGGCATTGAGCGCAAAGGCGGCGCACCAGCCGTTGGGAAAGACAGATGCCGAGGGCTGCGCTGATTTCCCAGTCCTTTACGCCATTGTTCCGCAGAGCGGTGACCGCCCCCACGGCGTCGCGCGCATGCATGGTGGAGAACACCGTAAGACCTGTGCCCGCAGCGGTGATAGCAACGTGGGCACTTTCCGGGTCACGGATTTCACCCACCAGCAGGTAGTCAGGATCCAGCCGCAGCATGGCCCGGATCGCCTCCGGGAAATACAGCCCGCGTTTGGCATTCACTTGGATCTGAGTGATGCCATCCAAGTTGCATTCCACCGGATCCTCCACCGTGACAATACTGCACGGCCGTGCCGGTTTGAAGGTCCCCGAGTTCACGGGTCAAGTCAAACTCCGTGTGGGTAGGCGAACACCCCATATCAAAACCAAGGTTTTCGGGCTAAAGAAGCTTGGGCGTTTACCGGACCGCGTCCTGAACCCGATAATTGCTATGTGTGACTCCCTCCTGATCCAGCCGCAGTCACCGAAACTTGTTGGCATCGCCGCTGATCACGGCGGTTTTGAACTCAAGGAACACTTGACCGCCCGCCTGCGTGGGGCCGGCCATACGGTGATCGACTTTGGCGACCGGCAGAAGGAAAGCGACGATAACTATCCGGATTTTGTGGTGCCGCTGTCGCGGGCGGTGGCCAGCGGGGACGTTACCCGGGGAGTGGCCATCTGCGGCAGCGGGGTCGGCGCAGCGGTAGCCGCCAACAAGGTAAACGGGGTCCGGGCTTGTCTGATCCATGAATCCTGGCCAGCCCACCAAGGGGTAGAGGACGACGATTTGAATATAATCTGTCTGGGTGGCCTCGTCACCGGCCACGCCCTGGCATGGGAGCTGGTGCAAATTTTTCTCGCCGCCGGATTTCACGGCGAGGAGCACCACCGCCGCCGATTGGACAAACTGGCGGCACTGGAGCTATACGAAGCTGAATCTGCCCCTCGCATCCCAATCCCCCCAAACACCCCATGAACTCTTATCTGCGCCTCCGTCCCCCATTTTGGTCTACCAGCCGTCCGGTTTATCAGCCGTCCGGCAGGGGTTCCATCATCACCGTACTGCTTGCATCCAGTCTGTTAATGATGGCGCTCAGTCATGCTGATCGTCCACCGGACCCCGCGCTCACGGATTCGGATATCACCAATGCCGTGGAACACCGGTTTCTTACCGACGCCGTTTTGCTTAACAATCAAGTCGATGTCAAAACCCACGAAGGAATTGTTACCTTATCCGGCACGGCCGGACATTTGATTGCAAGGGACCGGGCGGTGAAGCTGGCGGAGACCATCCGCGGAGTAAGGGGCGTCGTGAATACCATCAGCCTGACGAAATCCGGCCGGAATGATATTGATGTCCGGATGGATGTGGCGGCAGCTCTGATTTATGACGCTGCCACCGATGAATTGAGGCTGAAGGCCGAAGTAAAGGACGGCGTGGTGACGCTGGGAGGGACGGTCCAATCCTACGGCTGGAAGCAGTTGGCCGTGCGGGTGGTGAAAGGCGTGAAAGGGGTGCAGCAAGTGCAGGACAACATCCTCGTGGAAACCACCAGCCCCCGCACTGATGCCGACATCAGGGAGGAGATCACCCGGATGATTGCCACCGATGTCTGGCTGGACGGGGCCTATATCGCCATTGAGGTGAATGAGGGGGTAGTCAACCTGGCCGGTCAGGTTGGAACCCCTGCCCAGCAGGACCGGGCGGGTGATGTGGCATGGACGACCGGGGTAAAATTCGTCCACACGGATAACTTGAAGATTGATCCCGGGATGAGACGCAATGACCAGAGCAAGGAGACCGTGACGGTGAGAACCGATGACTGGATCAAGGCCGCGGTGCGGGATTCCCTGTCCGCTGATCCGCGCGTCAATTCCTTCCGGATAGGCGTCGTCGTGGACGCCAGCAGGGTGACCCTGACCGGGGTGGTGGATAACATAAAGGCCGGGTTGGCCGCAGGACAGGATGCCAGCAATACGGTGGGCGTCGCAAGGGTAAGAAACCTGCTGAAAGTCCGTGGCCAAACCATCGCTGATGAGAAGTTGGAGCAGGATGTCAATGCAGCCCTGCTCCGGGATGCAGCGCTGGATGGCAATGTGATCAATGTCAAAGCCAGAGGCGGCGTCGTGACCCTTTCGGGTCATGTCGATTCCTTCTATCAAAAGGCGCAGGCCGACGACGTAGCCTCCCGCGCCAACGGCACGCGGCACGTGAAAAACCAACTTTCCCTCAATATCACAAACGTCCCATATTATTTCAATCCCTTTTGGGAGCATACTCCGTTTTCACCCCAATTCTGATGATAGGGTCCTGATTCCGGATTCCACATGATTTTTCCCAGTTAGGGCACGCCTTGTTTGGACGGCGCGGGCGGGACGGGGGCGGCGGCACCGTTCCCCGCTCTTTTTCTCCGGATTTTCAGGCAGGA
>JBBQWG010000038.1:0-68722 GCA_038210825.1 Verrucomicrobiales bacterium | reverse complement strand
CTGCTCCGGGCTGTAACTGACACGCCCAGTGGCATCGCGTTTCAGGATCGTCGATTTGAAGTCATCCATAAGAGCCGTAGTTTATCGCTACGGCTCCGGATAGCACGGCGTTTCCAATGGGGCTACGCTTGACGGATACGTCTGAAGTCCTTACCCGGAGAATCGGGCACTTTACCCGTGGCGTGATTTTTGGAAGCCGCGCCCTGATTGATCAATGGTTTGAGTCCCACCGGCATTTCGTGCAGGGCCGCAGCCGCAGGGGACGCAAGCGCGGGGCCAAAAGCCTCGGCCAACCCGCCCTCCGCGGTCTCTATGCCCTCCGCAATGCCAACTATATTACCGCCACCTGCGGGCGTGATTCTGGAACGTAGCCGTAGTGGTGCAGTGGCTCTGTTCCTGGGCGGCCTGAGTAAACCCAGCGGCATCAGCTTGGATCGTGAAGGGAACGTTTATTTCACGGAGGTGCCTACGCCCGGCGTGAATGGTCCCAACAGCGGCAGCAACATGGTGAATTGGCGGCAACGTTATCCTCACTTGGTCTCCACCCCCGGCAGGTTGTTGTGGATTAGCCCGTCATTGGGAACCGGATCGTGGAACCCCGCCACCGTCACCAGTGACGGCACACACATCCATCCTATTTCCTCCGCGCCCCGCATGTATTTCCGCCTGCAGAACTGAGTGCTATTTCCCGACCGGCCAATTTTGTGGAAATCAGCCTTTGGAAGATTGTTGAAGGTTCCAGAGACAGCGATGGATGCTCTTCCCGCCACGCATTACGCCTGCCGTCCTCTTTTTCACCCCGCCGGCCGCCATGCGTCTAAATGAAACGGCTTCCAGCCACATCCGGACAACACGTATCCGAAGACCGGCTCCTGATGCACTGCAGGCTGAAACCGATCCTGAAAAGGTATGGTAACCTACCGGTTGCGCCGTGAGCGAAGGGATCCGAAGAACAGGGCTCCTCCTGCCAGAAAAGCCAGGCTGGAAGGTTCCGGAACCGCCGAGGCCGTCGCAATGAGATATTTGTCTCCGAGGTATTTTACCACATCATCCGTCTCACCATCTGTCAGACTCCTCTCAAAGGCGATGATCTCCGCGATATCCCCGAAAAAGTAGTGGGCCCCTCCTTCCGTTCCGATCTGAGTGGTTGTCAGGGTGGACGGGTTGAACCCTGTCCAAGTTGTGGAGGTGCTGTTGGTGGCAGTGTCGCTAAAATTGAAGATTTTGGTATTCAGGCCGTCACGTTGCAGAGCCAGCAGGTCAAAGCCGGACGGCGCGATGGGAGCCATTTGCACTGAGCCGGCTCCTGAAGTGACGCCGGTATGGGCGTAGGCCTCTACGGAGGGGCTGGTCCCATAACCAAACAAAAAGCCGTTGGCAGTATTGGCGTTGGTGCGGGTGTTGACGAGGATGGCCCGGGCACCGCTGGTTCTGCTACTGCTGTCCGAGGCCACCGCAAAAAGCGTCAGCACGCTGGTAGCGGTATTCGCCAAGGGGGTGGGGAAGGACATGAATTGGTTGGCCACCGTCCCACCGGAGTGCAACTGGGTATTGAATCGCACCACCGGCATCCCATTGGCACCAGCACCGGCAAAATAGAGCGGCTGGCGGCTGATCGTGGTCTGGGTCGCATTCCGGGTGTTTCCGCTGGAGTCTGTCCACGTGGGAAGCGGATCCCCGTTGGCCACTCCTGTAATGCTTCCCGCGTTGAACCAGACGGTGGGATTCAGTTCCAGAATGGTGGCGGCCTGCAGATCCGTGCAGATCAGGAAACTGGCGGCTAAAAGCGCACCAGAACGGCGGAGTTTCATGATTTTCAAAGGGGAAGGGGTAGCGGGTAAGGTGGGTAGACCGCGCCGGACGAGGCGGATCCAAGGTCGACGAGAATGACGCTCTTAACCGGAACGTCAACACTATAATCCCCCTGGATTTGTGTAATGATCCCGGCCCAGGGAAGCTCACCTCCCTAATTCCGTCCTGGACCCGATGCAGGCAGAATCAGTAGTGGAAAGATCGTTGCTGATGATACCCCGGGTCCCCTGGACGTCTCGCTGCCGCAGCCGCTGCAGCGTAGTGGGGAGAAGTGGGATGATTCAGGACTCGTTGATTCTTAGAATTGAAGATAAAGCAGTGCCTCGCCTTGACGGGTAGCCTGGCAGCACTCAGGCTGGCCGGATGAAGCTATACCCCCCTTCGCTGCATTCCCGTATTTTTCTCTGCTCCATGGCTTTGGCGCTGCCTGCGGCCTCCGAGGATGTCCGCATTGGACTGGTCTCCTATTGGCCACTGGATGAATTGACCGCAGACAGCACAGCCACTCCTGATCTGGTGGCAGGTTCCCCTCTGACACTGGTGAATATGGACGGGGAAAATATTGTGCCTGGAATCAGGGGCAATGCCGTATCTTTTAATGGGATAGACGAGTTGTTATTCACCAATACCAACGATGGGCTGAATCCCCGGCTTCCCATTCATAACAATCCGCGCAAGACAATTTGCATGTGGGTCAAGGGTCAGGGTAGCACGCAGGGAGACCGCCGGATATTTGCGGAAGCCAGCATGACCACAACGAACACGCTTTTCAGCCTCGGGACGGACAATGCCTCGCCACGCACCGCCAAGCTGGCGGCCTACCTCCGCACGGGAGGTGGCGTCGTGCTGATTCCCCATACCAAAACGGTCGCGGAACCATTTGACGACAGTTGGCATCATATCGCCATGACCGATGACAATGGCACGGTAACTTTTTATGTGGATGGAGTGGCAGACGCCACCACCATTCGCTATTCATGGAGCAGCCTCCCGCTCAACACCCTGAGTATCGGCGCCATCCAGCGTATTAACGGTCCGATCACATTCTACAACGGGGCGGTGGACGACGTCGCCTTGTGGAGCCGCGTGTTGAGTGCGGCGGAGATCGGAAACGTCATGATGAATGGATTGGCCACCCCCATTCCGCCGCTCCTCTCCGTGGACCGCGCCGGCCCTTACCTGCAGGGTGATCGCGTCAAACTGAGCGTCCAGTCCAATGCCCCCTCACCCGTATATCAGTGGCGGCGCAACGGGGTCCCTATTGTTGGTGCCACCGCAAATACCCACGTTGTCCCAGCGCTAACGGAGGTAACCCAGGGGGAGTATACCGTGGCGGTCAACGCCATTGTTTCCACCGCGCTGGTCCTGTCGTTTACCCCGGATCCCGCGGTGGCCCTGCCCAGCGGCATTGTTTCGGCATGGCCTTTTGACACCTTGGATGCAGCAGGTTTCCCGGCCACCACTCCGGATCTTTGGGGCGGACATTTCCTGCAGTGCCCGGAAATGGACGAATCCAACCTTGTGCCTGGAAAATTTGGTCAGGCGCTGGAGTTCGACGGTTCGACGGAATACGCCTATCGCACCTCCGGCTTTGCCATCGGGGCCAACCCTGAGTTCAGCGTCGCATTCTGGGTAAAAGCCGATGCCACCGGGCAATCGGACCGAAGGGTCTTTGGCGAAGGATCGAACACCAGTGCCAGCCCCCTCTTTACGATGGGCACGGCCACGGACAATTCACCGCGGCTCCAAGTGCTGGTGCGCTCCGACACGGGCTCGACCGTGTTGTCCCGGCTCAGCACTTCGGCGGTTTTCGACGACTCGTGGCACCATGTTGTGTGGACGGAAAAAGGCGGCCAAGCGCGGCTCTACGTCGATGGCCTGATGGATGAGACGAATTTCAACTACAGCCGGTCCGGTCAGTCTTTAACGCTGAATCAGACGGCAGTATCCGCGCTGCAACGGTCAGGGCCCGGCAACTGGTTGAAGAGCACGGTGGATGATGTCGCCATCTGGACCCGCGCCTTGACGTGGTCCGAGGTGCAGTCCCTCGTCACCGCCGGGGTGCCGGCACCAGTCACCGTAGTGGCTCCTGACATTACCCTCGATCCTGCGTCCCGCACCCTGTGGGAAGGTCGTTCTGTCACCTTATCGGTGCAGGCGACGGGCACCGCTCCCTTGGATTATCAATGGTTCAAAAATGGGGACCCGCTGCCGGACGCGGGGGGTGCCTCTCTTGTTTTCGATCCTGCGGATCCTTCCCAGTCAGGCATTTACACCGTTCGCGTAAGGAACTCAGCCGACAGCGCCACCAGCCAACCGGCGACGCTGACCGTCCGCCCGATCACCGGGGTGCAATCCGGAAGTCTCTCCCACTGGCCTCTCGATGCCGGCGGGTTAACCACGCCGGATACCATCTCCAGCCATGACTTTGCTTTGGTGAATATGGATCCATTCAGCGTGTTCGAGCCGGGGGTAAATGGAAATTCGGCCCGGTTTGACGGCGTCAATGACCACATGGTCCATACCTACACAGGCACCGGCGCGGATGCCCCACTAACCTCGCGCGAGGAATTCACCATCTCGTTCTGGGTGCGGGGCAACGGCCTCGGTCAAAGCGACCGCCGGGTTTTCGCGGAAGCCTCCACGGTCAATAGCAATAGTCTCTTCAACATGGGGACGGACCAGCAGGGAGCCTCGGAGAGCCTCGCTTTTTATATCAGAGGCGACTCCGGCGTATTGCCGGTCTCCCAGCAAACCATGTCCTTCACGCCCGTGTTTGATGGCAACTGGCATCATATTATTTACACCGATAACCGGGGGCAGGCTGCGCTCTACGTGGATGGCGTTCCCGACCGCTCCTTCACCTACAACCGCCCCACTTCCACCTTTACCAATGTCAGCATTGGTGCCATCGCACGGGCGGCTCAAACCCATTGGTTCAATGGTTCCATGGATGAAGTCAGGGTCTGGGAGCGGGCGCTATCAGCCGGGGAAGCGCTCATGATCTATGAATCCCAGCCGAAACCTTCCGCCACCCTGGCCATCACTGGTATCGAACTGCTCAGCGCGACCCAACTGATCCTGACGGTGGCCACTTCCCTGGGCGCGGCGGACTACCGCTTGCAATCCACCACGGATCTTACCGTAGGTTCATGGAGCCCGGTGGATGAAGCCAGCTTCACCACTCCCGAAAATGGGGTGCTAAGTGTAATGATCCCTTTTTCTCCGACAGGAAAAAGGTTCTACCGGGTCATCACAGGGCCCTGAATTCGGGCGGGGAGGAAAAGGCGTCGCCGGATGCGCCGGACGCGCTCCCAAACTCCGTTCCCCTCTCCCGGGGTAAGAAATGTCAAGTCTGACAAGCTGTCGGATCAGAAATGGTCAGACTATTGGGCGCGTTCTGACACCCTTGGGGATGCCACCGGTGCAGGAGGCTATCCCAAGGCCGGGTGGGTCTCAGGGGCTGGGTTGTTCCAAGGTGAGGCGGGTGCCGGTCAGGGGGTGACTTGATTCCTTGCCGTTAGGCCAGCGGACCTTGACCTGGCGAACGGTGGCGGGGACAAATCCGATGGGAGGCTCCTGGGACAGGTATCCGCTGCCGGCGGCGAGTTCATGGAGCCGGGTGGTTTTATCCGGCAGCACATAACTGAGTCGTGCCCCGATGGCGTGAGGGTTTCCCTTTGGACCGCGCAGGCGGACCGTGATGAAGGACGGCGTGTTTTCTGCAGACGTGAACGTTTGTGCCCTGCCATGATTGACTGCGAAGTAGAGTGAGGGAGCCGCGCCTGGAGTGAGGGGCACCGCGGTCAGGGATTTGGCATCGGCGGCCACCACGAGGCCGCTCTGCTGCGGCCAGAGGGCGGTGAAGCGTCTCCGCCCCTCATTCCGCAGCAGCAGGGAAACCCCGCCGTCCATGTTTCCGGTCTCACGCTGCGGGCTGTAGGAGTTTTGCGCCAGGACCAGATCGCGGTCTCCATCGCCATCGTAGTCGATCAGGGCGATCCCAAAGACCGGCGCGATCTGCGCGACCGGCGGCAATGGCTGGTGGAGCAGCGGGACCTTGCCAGGACCGGTGGTGCCATTCCAGAAGATGGCGCTTTCGAGACTGACGGCATCCAGCTTCAGCGCGCCGGCCAGTTTTTGTTCCGTATAGATTTGTTTTAAATTGGAAGAGGCGAAGTCGTGGAACTTCGGAAACCTGGCCGCCAGGATGGGCATGGCGGCCTGCGAGCAGCTCTTGCCCCGGATAGGGAGAAGGGTGCCATCGGCCAGGGTCTTGGCCTCAACCACCTGAGCCTGCCCACTGTCATCGAAATCGCCGAAATAAATGGAGGCGGGATGCCCCGGGGAAGGATGATATTTGGTGTTGAGACCGAAGTTCCCCGCAATCAAATCAAGCTTGCCATCGGCATCGAGATCGGCGGCGGCGAGACTGTTCCACCAGCCGGTGTAGGGTTCCCCGCCGGTCACCACCGGGGTAAGCCTGCCTTTGTTATTGAGGAATACCTGGATGATGCCCCATTCGGATGCTATCGCGAGATCCGGCCACGAGTCATTGTCCAAATCGGCCCAGAGGGCGGCGGTCACCAGCGATGTCTTCATCAGTTCCGGGCCCACCTCTGCTGTCACGTCACGGAAAATCCCCCCCTCATTCCTCAGGAGGCGGCTGCCAGGGCTGGTGGGGTATTTGCCAGGAATGACCCGTCCCCCGATGAAGAGGTCAAGATCCCCATCGCGGTCGAAGTCTGCAGCGCAAACGACGGATCCGCTGTCCTGCCCAGCCGGCAAGGTGCCCGCTGCGGCTTTGGTGAACGAGCCCTTGCCATCATTGAGGTAGAGCCGGTCCTGATAGCGTGAAGTCTCGTCCCCTGCCTCCACGCCTCCACTGACGACATAAAGATCGTCATCCCCGTCGCCGTCGACGTCGAGGAAGAGCACTCCCATATCTTCGGCACTGGCATCGGCTTCGAAGGGAGCCAGGGAGCGCACGGCAAAGCGGGGCAATCCGTTTTTGTCAGGACCTTCGTTGAAGGCGAGGCGGCCCGGGCTGCCGTCCGCGCCGCCCTGGAAGAGATCGAAGTCGCCGTCGCCGTCCACATCAGCCCAGGCATGGCCCGGGCCTCCGCGGGACAGCCGGTTCGGGAGCAAGGGCTGCAGGGCGAAGTCATCAAAGGCGCTCTCTTCGTGGAGCAGGTCCGGACCCGCGCCGGCCTTGAACAGGGCGGGGGGCAGGGCCGCCGCCGGGGCGGCTTCCCCGGACTCCGTTAGGGTCAGGACCGGACCAGGTGGAAATTCCGTCACGGTCTGCACCGTCCCGGACGGCCAGCGGACCTCAAGACGCTCCGCGCGGGACTTGCCAAGGCCGAAGAAGGCCACAGGCTCATCCGAACTGAAAAAACCACGCGCCGCGGCCATCTCGCGGGTTTGCGTCACCCCCCCGGCGGTCAGGGAAACTTTTGCTCCCAGCCCGGTGCGGTTGGATTTCACGCCCCGCAGACGGACCACCAGACGCCCGGCTTCCCCGACGGAGGTAGTGTTTTCATAGACCGTGCAGGGGCCATCAAAATTGTTGACCACGAGGTCAGGATCGCCATCCCCATCAAGGTCCCCCCATGCCGCCCCGAAGCTGATGCTTTCCCGGTCGAGGCCCCATGCCTTGCTGCTATTTTCAAAAGCGAAAGACCACGCGGCTCCTTGCCCGCCGCCCCGATTGCGGAAGGCCATATTCCGGTCAGGCTTGGGCGGGGCATTCCGCACCACTCCTCCGGCGGGATTGGCGGCGACGAGGTCGGAGTTCAGATAGTCGCCGGTCATGCCGTTGGTTACGAAGATGTCCAGCCAGCCATCGCAGTCCATGTCGGCGAATTTCACGGCCCATGTCCAGTCCGTGGCCGCGACCCCCAGCTGATGGGCGCATTGCATGAAGGGCAGGCCCCTGCCGGAATTGAGATACACCGCATTCCGCATATACTGACGCGGTGCCCCCATTTCGAGAAACCAGCCATTCTTATCCATGCTTCCCATGCCCATCTTGTCCTTGTAATGTGAGGAGCCGGCCATGTCAGAGGCCATGAAATCGATCAGTCCGTCGTTATTGAGGTCTCCACTGTCACAGCCCATGGAAAACCATGGGGTATGCCGCAACAAGGCAGGAGCGCGGTCGGTGAAGGTGCCATCCCCATTGTTCCTCCAAAGGCGGTCGGGTCCGTAGAAGTCATTGGCAACATAGAGGTCGGGGAATCCGTCCCCATCATAATCCCACCACTGGGCCGCGAGGCCCCGGCCGTAATCAGTCAGGCCTGCCGCTGCGGTGATTTCCTTGAAAACCGGAACCCCATCGGGTCCGGGGCCATCATTGCGGTAGAGCCGGTCTAACGCGCCGGACTTGACCAGAGTGGGCGCGCCCATGCGCATCACGACCGCGTATTTCTCCCGCAACTCCTCCGGCACCATCAGTTCACCCGTGACAGGGTGTTTGGTCAGGCGCTTTTCAATGTCGCGCAGACGCTCCACATCTGCGGGGGAAAGCTGCTCGGCATCATAGGCGCGGCCTGTCACCAGATAGGCATCGGCGTCGCCGTCGCGGTCAAAGTCCGCCCATGTCAGGATGATGCCCGCGCCCTGGTGGGCCACTCCTGCCGCCACCGCCACGTCACGGAATTTTCCGGTGCCGTCATTCAGAAAAAGCCGGTTAGGAACATCGTATCCGCACACCGCGAGATCAAGATCGCCGTCGTTGTCCACATCCACCATGGTGCAGCCGGAGGCCCAATTGCCGGCATCGGCGGCGAGGCCGGATTCCGCCGTGATATCGGTAAATTTGAACCCCCCCTCATTCCGGAAGAGCCGTCCCCCTCCGGAGGGCCTCGACAGGTAAACATCGGGCAAACCATCTCCGGTCACGTCGCCGATGGCCACTCCGCCCCCCGCAAAAGCGCCATCCTTCAAGCCAACGTAGGCTTTCGCCGGGTTCCAGGTCGCGGCGAAGTCAAGCACCCCGGGGCGCTCCCGGAACCGGGGGGACTCCGCAGCGGCAGGCGGGGAAATCCCTGACCATCCTGTTGCGAGGCACCCTATGAAGACCATCCGGCGGACTGCGGGCCTTGTTCCACGGATGAAGGGAGGGAGGGAAAAAATGGCCACGGCTTCTCTTCTGTTTTAATGCTTTTGCAATGATCATACCTATCCTCCCCCCCGTGCCAAGAAAATTTGCGGCGGCGGCGTGCAGTTGCGCTTCTCCGGCTGCAAAACCCGACTACGGCCCCGCATCGCGAGCCCATCCCTCTCCAGTCGGATATCGCAGCACGTTTATTGCGCCATCTGGATAGCGATCATTCCGTTCATCACTGGCGCAGCAGTCCGATGAGGTAGCGGATTTCTCCGTCCACCTGTGCTTCGTCCGCTACGGTGCGACGGATTTCGTCCCGCAGGACGGCACCAAATTCGCGGCGCATTTCGAGGGCTGCCTGTTTCACGGCACCTTCGCTCATGACCAGGGCGGTGGCGATTTCCTGATATTTTGCCGTGGCCTGCCCGGTGAGGATGCCGCGAAGCTGGAGAAACTGCGGTTCGCGTCCGCGGGCTTTGAGCCGTTCGTGGAGAGTGGTCAGGGCGTTGTCATAGATGGCGCGGGCCCATCGGAGGTCGAAGGCTTCTTCCGGCGTGGCATCAATGGCCACAGGCATGGTACCGGCGGCTTCGAGTTCTGCGAGGGAAAGCGGGGGGATTCCCTGCCCGCGTTTCTGGGCGGTGGCGGCGCGGTGCTGATCAATGCGCCAGTGCTGGAGTGCCGTGAGAAGGAAGGTGCGGAAGAGGCCGTCTCCCCGCTCGATCCGTTGGAAAAAGTCGCGGCTCAGCATGTGTGCGAAGAACCCCTGGATGTCATCGGCGGCGGAGTCGTGGTCCGCGCCGCGGCGGCGGAGAAAGACGTAGAGCGGCTGCCAGTAGGCGCGGGCGAGGCGTTCCCACCCGGCGAGAGATTCGCTGCTGCCCGCGCTCCGCACCTGGTGCAGCATGGACCATGCGGTGGCGGGAAACGCGTCGCCTCCGGGGGGATTGGATTCCGGCTCGGCGGAAGGCTCGGCGTTCTCTAAATTCATGTTTAGGCATTGGGCCGGAACCAGCAGACCGAGACCGACGCGGTTTTGGTGAAGGCTAGGCTATGCATTGCCGGTGCCCAAAGCGAGGAATTTTTCCGGATTCGCGGCTGACTTTGGCGCACGGATTCCGTTGTTATAAGCGACGATGCCTGAACACAGCCGAACCACCTGCCCGGACTGCAGCGCGCCGCTGGAGGCGGACGGAGTGTGTTTGTCGTGTGTTTTCGGCGAAGCGCTGGAGGTGAAGGACGGGGGCGGCAGTGGTGAAAACGCGGACAGCCGGTTCAGTAGTTTCGCGCTGCGGGAGGCGGGGACTTTTGGAAAATACACGCTGCGGCGCAAGCTGGGTGCGGGCGGCATGGGGGTCATTTGGGAGGCGGCGGAGAAGGCGGTGCATCGCGTGGTGGCGCTGAAAATGATCCGCGGGTTCGCTTTCTCGACCGAGGCGGAGAAGCTGCGGTTCCGCACCGAGACACAGGCGGCGGCCCAGTTGGATCATTCGCACATCGTGCCGATCTATGAGGTGAGTGAGGCGGAGGGACAGCCGTTTTTCACCATGAAGCTGCTGCGTGGCGGCAGTTTATCGGAACGGCTGAAAGCAGGAGCGCTGCCGGCGGGGGAGGCCGCGCAGATCATGGAAAAGCTGGCCCGCGCGGTGCATCATGCGCACGAGCGCGGCGTGCTGCACCGTGATCTGAAGCCCGGCAATGTGCTTTTCGACAGTGCGGGCGAGCCTTACCTGACGGACTTCGGTTTGGCCAAGCTGGCGGATGCCGAGCAGGGCCCCACGCTGACTCATGCCCAGATGGGAACGCCGCAATACATGTCACCGGAGCAGGCACGGGGCAGGGCGCGGGATGTGACCACGGCGAGCGATGTGTGGGCGCTGGGGGCCATGCTCTATCAGATGCTCACGGGGCGTCTGCCGTTTCCGGGCAGCACGCCAGCGGAAATTTTCAGCCACATCGCCCACGATGAGCCCGTGTCGCTGCGCACCCTGGCGACCACGGCGGACAGTGATCTGGAGACGCTGTGCCTGCGTTGCCTGGAAAAGGAACCGGCGCGGCGGCTGCCGGGGGCCGGGGAACTCGCAGAGGAGCTGGCCCGCTGGCTGCGCGGTGAGCCGATCCTCTCGCGGCGGGTGACGGGACGCGAGCGCGCGCTGCGCTGGGCGCGGCGGCACCCGTGGCGCGTGGCGGCGGCGGCCGCGCTCGTGCTTTCGCTGCTGGCGGGCACGATTGTCAGCCTGGCGCTGTGGCGCAAATCGGAAACAAATCGCCGCACTGCGGTGGCGAGCGGTGAACAAGCGACGAAGCTCGCCGCAGCGGAACGCTTCACAGGCTATGTCTCCACGATGTCCGCAGCGCTCGCGGCGCGGGAGCGTCACGATTTTGCGAGAGCGCGGCAACTGCTGATCGCAGCCCCGGAGGAACACCGCGGCCTGGAGTGGCGGCTGCTGGATCACTTCTGTGCAGGGGATCAGCGTTCGCTCTTCCGGCTGCCCGGCAGTGCCGCGCCTGAAGCGCTCGCCCCGGGGCCGGACGGTGAGTCGATCGCCATCGTGACGCATGATGGCGTGCTGCATCTCTGCCGCCCGGACGGTTCAGCGCTGCGCCCGCCGCGCCGGCTGCCAGTGCTGTCCGGCAAGCCCGATGCTGCAAGGCTCAATCCGCATGAATACCACAGCCTCGCCTATGCGCCCGGCGGGAAGCACTTGGCGTGTTCCTTCCGGAATACGGTCCGGGTATTCGATGCGGAAACGCTGGAGGTCGTGATGGAACGTTCCGAATTCCTCATCCTGCCGCAGACGGCCTGGCTGGATGAACGCCGCCTGCTCTTCGGCAATGACCGGAGCATAGTCCTCAATTCGGGCACCTGCGCGTGGATCTTTGATGTGCAGGACCGCAGCACCCTGGAGCTGCCGCAGGCATGGAGCGCACCGCTCACCGTTTCCGCCGACCGCCGCGTGGTGGCCTTGACCGGACCGGCCCCGCGTGAGGTGTCCATCCTCCTGGCGACGGATCTATCCGGTGCTGCCCCG
Source organism: Verrucomicrobiales bacterium (assembly GCA_038210825.1). GTDB lineage: Bacteria > Verrucomicrobiota > Verrucomicrobiia > Verrucomicrobiales > V1-33 > CAIZWU01. The sequence continues at coordinate 56,770 of JBBQWG010000038.1, read as the reverse complement.
CTGCAGAACGCCACGCCCATCGGGCGCTGGACCCATAATTCCTTCGGAACACCGGGATGGGGGAACGTGCTGGCGCTGTCAGCCGATGGCCGATACTTCGCCGCGCTCTGCGGCCCATTCGAAGAGCCCGCGCATTATCTTGAAGTCGCGGAGACGGCCACCGGCCGGACGCTGCTGCGGCGGCAGCGCTTCCGGGAGGCCATGACGGGATTGGCGTTGCATCCCACGGAGCCGCGGGTTGCCGTCGTCGGGACGGATGCCGTCGTCCGGATGCTCGACTTTCTGAAGCCCATCCCCGAAGGCCTGCCCACCTATGACGACGACTGCGATCCGTTCATCCGCGAGCCGCTCAACGGCGATGGCGCGCACAGTCCGCCGCGCCGTCTGCTCAGCCGGAGTGCGCAAAACGGGCGGGCCGTCTTTTTGCTGGGACACGAAGGCCGCGGCAGCGGCGTGGTCTTCGCGCGGGATGGCGCGAGTCTCTTCACGTCCGCCGCCGACGGCACCGTGCGCTGCTGGAATCCCTCCGTGCCAGCACCGTCCACGCGCATCACCAGCGTGTCTCAGACCCAGTTCGAGCGGCTGCCGTCCGTCTCGCCGGATGGCTCCCGGCTGCTGTATTCCATCGGCTCCCGTGCGGTGCGCTACTGGCAGGAAGGCCGCGGCTACACCACCCTCGCGGACGACCACCTGCCGCTCGCCGCCCTGCCTGCGGGCCGCCTCGCCACCATGGAGCGCAAGACCAGCGACATCATTCTCTGGGAGGAAGAAGGCGGGGCCATTCGGGAAACGGATCGCATCCCCGGCCCGGGCTACATCCAGGGTTTCGATGGCCTGCTGCGCGGGCTGGTGTTTCCCGGCGGGACAAAAATCGCCGGAATCACGCCGGGGCGCGTCTTCGTCGTGGACCTGGAAAAGCGGACGGTCTCCGCCACCAGCGACCAGGGCTGGGAAACCGGCCCGTCCCGCGCCTGGGACCTGGCGATCTCTCCCGATGGCCGCCACCTCGCCGCCACCGGTCTGGGGCGGCGTGTCCGCCTCTACGATCCCGCAGACCTGACCAAGCCGGCCCCGCCCATCGGTGAATTCCGCACCTACGACACCGCGCTGGTCTTTCATCCCGACGGCAGCCGCTTCTACTGCGGCAATGAAGCTGGACGCGTGCGGGTGTTCGACACCACGACATGGGCGGAATTCCCGGAGGAAAGCTGGCAGGCCCACAGCGGCGCCGTCACCGCCATGGCCATCAGCAACGACACGCGGCTTATCGCCACCGCCGGCGACACCACCCTCAAACTCTGGCTCACAGAAAAAGCCAGCGCCGTGGACCGTGTGGAGATGCTCAGCTTCACCACCTACTTCCCCGCTGCATGGCTTCACTTTGGCCGCGATGCGGACGGCAGCGACCGCTCGCTCCTGCACGCCCAGCCCTTCTGCCCGCTGGAAATCTGGCCCGGCTCCCGCAGCGCATTCACTGCGACCCCGCCGGACTTGATCAGCCCGCTGAAAGTCCTGCGGGTGCCTTGATTCCGTCCTATTATCTACTGAAAATCTGACTTGGGGACACTGCAAAACGTAAGTCCGGATCGTGACAGCAGGCCAAGCGGAAGCGGTGATCCTCGTCCATCCATTTTCCCGACGGATCAGAATGTCCGATCCTGGAACCTGCCAGGACGTCCCTTTTTACCGCCATGAAATCAGCCGAATGGAGGCAACTGAATTCCTTCCGGAATCATTCGGCTGCCTCCATTCGGCTGATTCATCCATGACGGCTCATAGCATCATTAACCTTGGGATTTTCGACCCGTAATTTTCTTACCTCCCAACGCCAGGTGCGTATCGTTTCTGACCCCTTTTACTTGCACATGAGTGATGCACCGTGGGTGAAGCCTCTGCGGACCAACACCCACGGCGCATCGAATTAAGAATTGAATTCTGTGGAGCACCCGCACACGCCTGAACCAAAGGCTAAAGCTTACAGTAACAGATAACGAGAGGGGAACGACACTGATCTCCTCTACTACTTTTTGGTTAGCGACCAAAGCTGATGCTTATTCCCTTTCCCTCCGGCATTGTTTCTGGCCAGTTCCAAAGCATGATGTGCATGTCCCTCCACGGCGGTTGCAAATCCGTCGCCTTTCTTGATCAAACTGAGGCAATTGGCCCCTTTCGTTTCGTCCTCATACCACATTATGGAAAACAGGCCACCGTTATCCCATACCACCCACTTTCCGGCTTCCTTGGAAGCGGCGAGCTTGCCATTTTTCACGCTCAAGTATTTGTCTCCCGTCCCAATCGAGTAGATGCGCTTTTCACCGTCGTCGGCCAGCTTCTTCAGTGTCCAGGTTACGTCCTGCCCCTTGTAGGCCACAATATTACCATACGTCCAGATATGCAGGGAGTCGCCTTCGACCGCGTGCGCGGAAATCACGTAGGAGCCGCTGATGTCTTTCGCCTGTTCAGCTGAAGCATGATTGGTGAGGGCAGACGTTAGCCCGAATATCGTGGCCAGCAGCATCAGTTTTCTAATTACCAGATTTTTCATTTTGTTTTTTGTTTTGCTTTTTTAATTCTGGGCGGTTCCGGAATAAAACCGCCACACGGCATTCCACGGATTCCCTCAGCGAAGGTCAGGCGCGCGGGTAAAATTTTCTGAAAAAAGATCCGGTTATCGGGCGGCAGGCCAGATCTCGAGTGGACAGAAGGGCTCGCAGTGCGGCGGAGTTCCGCCACCGACGACGCCCCCGCCTTCCCCGGCGACGCCACTTGGGTGGTCGAGCCGAAGTAGGCTCCGCCCGCAGGATTCAGAAAAAGGTTCACTGCGCGCCTGACCTTCGCCGCAGGATTCCGTGGATGGATATGGGACAGCAATATCCCCCCGAAGCATTCGGCACACCATCGCTTCCCGGACATAGAAATCAAAAAGACATCATGAACAACTATATCATTAAGACACCTCCCGCCGGCAGAGACCTCGCCCGATTCGGTCCATCTGCCGTCCTGCGGAGGGGTTGGGGAGCCTTGGTCGCTTGTGCGGTTACGCTATCCTTGGGAGTCCCGGCCTTCGGAGCTCCGCTAACGATCGAGTTGGGAAAAGCGGTTAAAATTGAAGGCAAACTGTTCGATCAGAAGTTCGCCACCTCCGATGATGACCCGAAGTTCAAAGGGGAAACAGCATTCCTGCCCATCATCGTTAGTGATCAAAAGCTGGCATTTAAGTTCTCGGCCATTGACAAAGGTTTCCTGGTTGGAGAGCCACCAGCCGGACCGGTTGACCGGATAGAACTCACGTTCAAGGATCCGGCCTTATTGGAGGCACACGAAAAAAACATAGGCAAACCTGCCCGGATTCAGGGTACTCTGATCATCGACCAGGACAACCGGTTGCTGCCCGTCAAGTTTGAGGTTTCCAAACTTGAAATTCCTGAGCCTGCGGGCAAGCCAAAGCCCGCCCATCCTAAAACGGGAACCGAGGTCCGCAAAGACATCCGCGAATTTTGGAAGGTGGCGGCACCCCAATGGAAAGCCGGGCCGATCACAAAACTGGATGAAGAAGAAGTGGACGGCACGATTCAAACGCATACTTCGGCCAGCGGGGCCATGATTACCGAGATCAGGGAGGCCGGGGAGAATGGCTACACCATCACCCACAAATTGATCAACCCCAAGGACAATGTCTTGCTGGCCGTGCATGAAGTCAGTTGGACCAATGACCCGTGGAAACTGACGGAAACCGTCTTCGAATTTGGTTCCTCGCCTGCCAAGAAGCACTTCCGGGAGCAGGAGATGAAAAAGCACTTCCTCAAAATGAAAGCGAAGCCGAAGTCAGTGGCAGGTTCCTATGCCACGGAAGAACTCGATGAAAAAAAGGCAGCGAATTTAAAGGAAGAGCGTGCCGACTGGTGGGAGGGGGGATTGAAATAGTGCCCGCTTGGTGGCACTTGGGCCGTGATGCGGATGGCAGCGACCGCTCGCTCCGGCACGCCCAGCCCTTCTGCCCGCTGGAAATCTGGCCTGGCTACCGATGACCCGTGCCGTTGGTGTATAAAGGGCAGCCAGGCAGAGTTTGCGGAGCGCCCCGCCAAGGATTCCGGCTTGTTTTTCTGACATAGGATGAACTCGATAAATAAAAAGTGCCTGCTTTCGATTAGTAAAGCCAAACTCCCTTTCGCCCTTTGGAGACCATGGGATGGATGGTTGACGAGGCGGACAGAATGTCCGCCCTCCTTGAGGGGCAATGGGGCGTTCAGGTCAGGACCATGGTGCGTTCCAGAGCCTTCCCGGATTTTTCAAAAGTGACCATTTTCCCGTTGGAGGCCGTGTAGGCCGCGTGGATGAGGCGGTCCACAAAGCCAGGCTTGGCCGTGGCGAGGTCATTTTGGAGGAGGACTTTAGCCGCTTGTCCGGCAGGCATTACCGTGCGGGAAAGGAACATGCGGAAGAGGGCCTCCAGAGCGACTTTTTTGCTCATGCCGTAATGGTATTGCAGAGCATGATAAGCCTCGGCCACGACGAGGTCGGACACCGCAGCGGTTCCACCGGAGCGCAGCAGTTCAGAAAGCCAAACCCGGGCCGCCTGGGACTGCTCCGCCGGTTCCCCGGTGATAAGGCGAAGGACCACGCTGGTATCGAGTCCCGTCGGCATCATGATGGATTTTTCTGACGGCCCGTGGTGATGCTCTGCCGGATCGCTTCCATGGAGTGATCCCGGGGTGTTTTGGTGCCTTTTCCTTTAAGCGAGCCAATCCAGGAAAAATCCAAAACCGGCCGGGGCTTGAGGATCCAAACGGTTTCCCCTTCCAGGACGCGCGATTCCATCTCCAGGGTGTCCCCGGGTTGGATCCCCAAGGCGTGACAGGTTGCGACAGGAAAGGTGGCCTGGCGTTTGGTGGTGAGCTTGAGTTGCAGCTTGGCCATGCCGGACAAAGGGAAACCTGCCGCCTTACCTGTCAAGCATGAAGTAAGACAATCACGCCCCGAGGCAAGGGAATCCGGGGAGGGTGCCTCCCACGGCAAGAGAGTTTTGGGTTCTGGCAAGTTCTCCTGGGAATTTGAAGTTGGTCAGCCCAGCCAACCTCCGGTTTTCCTTTTTTTAAAGAGGCAAAGCTTTGCAGCGAAAGCGATGGCAGGGCTGGTTTATTCGTAGCGCAGGGCTTCGATGGGATCAAGTTTGGCGGCCTGGTGGGCAGGATAGAATCCGAAGAAGACGCCGATGGCGAAGCTGACGGAAAATGCGAGGAGGACGGATCCGGCGGTGACGACGGGTTGGAAGTCAGCCACGCTGGCGATGCCGCGGGCAATCCCGAATCCGGCAAGAACCCCCAGACCGCCCCCGAGCAGGCTGAGGGTGATGGCTTCAATGAGGAACTGGAGCAGGATATCGGAGCCCTGGGCTCCGACGGCCATACGGATGCCGATCTCGCGGGTGCGTTCGGTGACGCTGACGAGCATGATGTTCATGATCCCGATACCACCGACGAGCAGGGACATGCCGGCGATGGCACCGAGCATCATGGTGATGATGCCTGAGATGCTGGCGACCTTGTCCGCGATTTCCTTCTGATTGAGAATATTGAAATCGTTGCCCTCGCCGGCGGGGGTGCGGTGGCGCTGGCGCAGCAGTGCGGTGATCTGCTGCTGGGCGGTCTCCATGCGTCCGGCTTCGCTGATCTTGATGTTGAGGAGTTTGACCGATTTTTCCCCGGTCAGGCGTTTCATGACCGTGGTGTAAGGCAGGACGATGCGGTCATCCTGATTATTATTGCCGAGTCCGGCACCCTTGCTGCTGAGTTGTCCCGTAATCACGAACGGGATGTTATTGATGCGCACGGTCTGCCCGATGGGGTTGATCGCGCCGAAAAGTTCATTGGCGGTCTTGCTGCCGATCACGGCGACCTTGGCTGAACTGCGCACCTCCCGCTCGGTGAACATCGCTCCGGCCGACACCGGCCAATCACGCACGGAGAGGTAATCGGGAGCCACCCCGGAGATGGTGGTCGACCAGTTACGTCCATTGGCGATGGCCTGCGCGCTGGTCCAAACTTCCGGGCTGAGGGCAATGATGTCCCGCACTTCGTTTTTCACCGCAGCCGCGTCCTCCAGCGTGATGCTGGCCGCACTGCCGAGGCCGGAATTGACACCGGCGGAACGCTTGTTGCCGGCGAAGACGAGGAGCAGGTTCTGGCCCAGCGCCGAGACCTCACCTTGAATCTTGTTCCGGGCGCCATTTCCCACCGCCACCATGGCCACCACCGAGGCGACCCCGATGATGATCCCCAGAGCGGTGAGGATGGATCGCAGTTTGTTGCGTCTCAGAGCCCGCAGCGCGATCATGGCGGTGAGGAGCGGTCGCAGCAGGAGGGCCTGGAAAAGGGCAGTCATCCGTTAGTCAAGGCTGGCGTTTTGTTCCGCCCCGTCGAGCCGGGCGCGCTCGGTTCCGGCATGGCGGCGTTCCGGGTTGGGCGTGTCACTGATGACCAGACCGTCGCGCATCACGATGATGCGTTTGCAGTAGGCGGCGATGTCCAGTTCATGGGTGACCATCACGATGGTAATCCCGGAATCATTCAATTCCTGGAAGAAGCCCATGATGTCGATGCTGGTGCGGGTGTCGAGATTGCCGGTCGGTTCGTCGGCGAGCACCAGTTCCGGTTCATTGACGAGGGCGCGGGCGATGGCAATGCGCTGCTGCTGGCCGCCGGACAGCTGGCTGGGCCGGTGGTGGATGCGGTCCCCGAGTCCGACCCGCTGCAGGGCTCCGAGGGCGCGGCGGCGCTGGGTGGCGAGGGACATGAGGGGTTTCCGGTAGAACATGGGCAGCTCCACATTTTCCAGGGCGGTGGTGCGGGAGAGCAGATTGAAGTTTTGAAACACAAAACCCAGCTTGCGGTTCCGCAGCGTCGCCAGTTGACGGCGGCTCAGGCTGGAGACGCTGATCCCATCAAGGAAATACTGCCCCGCCGTAGGGCGGTCGAGGCAGCCGAGGATATTCATCAGGGTGGACTTGCCCGAGCCGCTGCTGCCCATGATGGCCACAAATTCCCCGCGCCCGACGGAGAGGTTCACCCGGCGGACCGCATGGACCTCCACCGCATCGGTGCGGTAGACCCGGGCCGTGCCGTCCAGCTGGATGATAGGACTGCTCATTTGTCAGGTGCAGGGGTGAAGAGGCTCTTTTTGGGAGCGGGGATGGAAGCGGTGATGACGCTGGCCCCCTCCTCCAGACCGCTGAGGACCTCGGTATCCACATTGTCCGTGATCCCGACCTTCACCACCACCGGCGCCATGGTGCGGCCATCGGCCTCAAGGGTGTAGACGAGCCGTTCATTGCGCTCGATTTTGGCAGGGGCAGGACGGGAGTAGGAGGTGCCCTCGGGAGGACTGAAGCGCAGGGCAGTGTTGGGAATTTTCAAGGCCCCCTTCCGCTCAGCCACCAGCACCGAAACATCAGCGGTCATGCCCGGGAAGAGTTTCCGTTCCGGATTTTCCACCGAAATGATCGTGTCGTAAGTAACCACGTTGTTGGTGATGATGGGTGCTCTCCTCACCTGGGTGACAGTGCCGGAGAATTCCACATCGGGAAAGGCATCCACCGTAAAGCTGATGGATTGGCCGTCCTTGACCGTGCCGATGTCGGATTCCGAGATGGATGCCTTGATGTGCATCTTCGTAATGTCCTGGGCCATGGTGAAAAGGATCGGAGTGGTCATGGCGGCGGCCACGGTCTGTCCGAGATCCACCACCCGGGAAATCACAATCCCGTCCACCGGCGCGGTGATTTTGCAGTAGCTGAGGTCCACCTCGGCCCGTTGCAGCACCGCCTCCCCGATCGTGACGGTGGCCTCGGCCTGGGCCAGTTCGGCCACCGCCTGCTCCAGATCCAGCTGGGTGGCCGCCTGTTTGGGAAAGAGGATTCTTTTGCGCTCGAGGTTTTGCCGCTTCAGCGTGGCGGTGGCGCGGGCGCTGGCGAGTTCCCCCTCCGCCTGACGCACGTTGGCCGCGTAAAGCGAGGAGTCGATTTCGGCAACGAGATCGCCCTTTTTGACCGGCGAATTGAAGTCCGCGTTGAGGGCCGAGATTTTTCCGGACACCTGGCTCCCGACATCCACCCTGACCACTGCGCTGAGGGCTCCGCTGGCGCTGACCCGCTGCACCAGTTCGCCCCGGTTGAGAGCTGCCGTCTGGAACGTGAAGGGCGGGGTGTCATCTTTGCCGCATCCTGGCAACAAGGTCAGGACCGCTGCGGAAAAGAGCGCGCATTGGATGGGTTTCATGGACTTATTTCCAGCCGCCCCCGAGGGCTTTGTAGAGGTTGATATCATTGACTTCGCTGTCGAACCGGGCCTGAATCAGCCCCTGCTGGGCGCCGTAGAGATCCTGCTGGGCGATGAGCACATTGAGATAGAGTTCCTCGCCCTGTCGGTAGCGTTCGCTGGCCAGTTCGTAGCGCCGCTGCTGCGCCTTGACCAGCGCCTGCTGGGCCTCAATCTGCTGCCGGTAGCTGGGGCGCGCTACCAAGGCATCCGCTACCTCGCGGAACGCGGTCTGAATGACCTTTTGATAGTTTGCCACTTCGATGTCTGCAGTGACTTTGGCGGCATCGAGATTGGCGCGGTTGCGTCCGCCGGTGAAGATCGGAAGATTGACCTGAGGAGCGAAACTCCACACTCCCGTGTTGTCGCCAAACAGCTTGCGGAGTTCGCTGCTGCTCCCGCCTGCGGAAGCGCTCAGGGCAATGGAGGGGAAAAAGGCGGCCCTCGCGGCCCCGATATCCGCATTCGCCGCCAACAGCACGTGTTCCGCCTGCAGGATGTCAGGCCGGCGCTGCAGGAGTTCAGAGGGCAACCCGGCCGGGAGGTTGATAGGAAAACCGGGGCCGCCCGGGCCACGCGCCGCCGGCAGCCCGCCTGGCAGGGGCTGACCCACGAGCAAGACCAGCCCGTTGAGCGCCTGGGCCGCAAGCCGCTCGTAAGTCAGGGTATTGATGCGGGCCGTCTCCACCTGAGCCTCCGAACTGCGCAGGTCGAGTTCTGAAGTGGCCCCCGCTTCCCGGGTGATTTGGTTCAGCTGATAGGACTCCTTCACTGCCGCCAAGGTCTGGCGTGCCAGATCCAGCTGTTCCTTGGCCTGACGCAGGGTGCGGTATTGCGTAGCCACTTCGGCGACGAGAGTAATCATGGCACTGCGCCGGCCTTCCTCTGCCGCGAAATACTGCTCCAGGGCCCGGATCGAAAGACTGTGAATGCGCCCGAAAAGATCGAGTTCATACGCGGAACTACCCACACTGGCGCTCCATCGGGAGAAGGTAGTGCCATCGCTTCCCTGGCGCTGGAAGCCAGCCTCTCCGTTCATTGCCGGAGACCGGGCCGCCCGTTCAATGCGGTACTGTGCCCGGCTGCGCTCCACGTTCAGTATGGCCACTCGGAGGTCGCGGTTATTGGCAAGAGCCAGTTCGATCAGGTGGCGCAGCCGGGCATCCGTGAAAAACTCCCGCCACCCGATTTCTGACGCTGCGGGTCCTCCGGTGGTTTTGGCCCCCACCGGGAAGGAATCCGCCACCGGGGCATCGGGCCGCTCATAAGGAGGAATCAGATGGCATCCTGAACCTAATAGGGAGGTGCCACACAGAACATGGAAAACAAGGTGGCGAAGATGGCCTGACATTACTGAGCGAACCAACGGAGTGACCTGCGGGCAGGTATCGGCGATTGTAACCACAGGCATGCCGGAAGGGCTACTGAATTCGTTCGCTTTCCCGTTACCCCTCCCGGGACTGCGGCAGCACAGGAGACGCTCAGTCCCAACCCTGCCCCTGATTGATCAATGGTTTGAAGTCCCACTGCCATTTCGTGCAGGGCCGCAGCCCCATTGGCCGCGGAGCCGGGAGAACAGATCATGACGGAAACAACAACGCCGGCCCGTCGGGACGACGGGCCGGCGCTGGGGACAGACCCAAAAGGGCCTAACGCTTGTAGGCCGCGTTCCACTTCGTCAGGTTCGCCGCCTGGGCAGCGAAGAGATCGTCGGTGGGGTCGAGGACTTCGATGGACTTGATTTTATCTCCCTGACGGATCGCGTTGACAACCTCCTGTCCCTTGGTGACCTCGCCGAAGACGGTGTGTTTGCCGTCGAGGTGGGGGGTGGGGAGGTGGGTGACGAAGAACTGGCTGCCGTTGGTGCCGGGGCCGGCATTGGCCATCGAGAAGATGCCGGGCTTGCTGTGTTTGAGGCCGGGGACAAATTCATCGCCGAACTTGTAGCCCGGTCCACCGCCGCCGGTGCCGGTGGGGTCGCCGCCCTGGATCATGAAGTTGGCAATGACACGGTGGAACTTGATATCGTTGTAATAGTCCTTTTTCGCCAGATTCAGATAGTTCGCCACGGTCATGGGCGTCTGGGAGGCAAAAAGGGTGGCTTCGATGTCACCTTTGTCAGTGTGGAGGATAATGCGGATGTCGGTCATGGGGGAAGTTGGGGAAGATGGGGAAGTTTTCAGTTTTCAGTTTTCAGTAATTCAGTTTTCAGTTGGCAGGACTTCCTGCCGGAAGGTGGGAGCTGTGGAGGGAGCGGGGATTATTTGGCTTTGCTTTCGCTTTTGGGAGCTGCTTCGGCGGGGAGGACGGTGGCGGACTTGATGTAGTCGAGGCGGGGGAATTCGGCTTTTAGATAGGCATTGCCTTCGGACTGGACCCGGCCCTGGCTGGGGCCCCGGCCGCCGGGAGCGCCTTCGCCGTATTCACCATTGATTTTCTCCACGACATCCATGCCCTCGATCACCTTGCCGAAGGGGGAGAAGCCATCAGCATCCAGACGGGAGTTGTCGCCGAGGCTGATGAAGAACTGGGTGCTGCGGCTGTTGGGGGCACCGGATTTGGCGAAGCAGATGGAACCGCGCACGTTGCTGCCTTTGACAGGATCATCCTGGATGTTGGCACCCCGCCAGGCGGCGGAGATGACCGGGTCGCCATGGATGCCGAACTGGCCCATGAACCCGGGGATGACGCGGAAGAAGGCGATATCCTTGAAATACCCGGCCTGCACCAGATTATAAAAGCGGTCCACGCCGTTAGGGGAGAGAGCCCGGCTGATTTGGAGGGTGAAGTCGCCTTTGGTGGTGGAGAATTTGACCTTGAAGTTCTCGGGGGCTTTTTCGGTGAGCTTGGAAGGATCGGCGAGGGAAGCGGCCGGGGCGGCTTTGTCGGCAGGTTCGGCGGCCACCAGGGAGGCGGCAGAGAAGGCACCGGCAAGAAGCACAGCGAGGGGAAGCAGGAGGGAGGTTTTCATCGGAGGAGAGAGGTGGGTTGAGGGTCCTTGCGGAAGCATCAGGACGGGGGCGCGATGGTGCATGGGAACGGGGAGGAAATCAAACGCAGAGTGTGGAAGGCAAAGGGCACGTTCCCTGCTCAGTAATCCGGGCTGGCAGGAACCATCAGTGCCAAACTGGACTTTTTCCACCGGCTTTCGATCTCCTTCGGTGCACCCCAGCCCTTCCATGTGACAATTATGACAACCCTGCCCATTAACAAATCGGAAATCCCTATTGACGATCCGCAGCGAAAGGTGTTGAACACGTTTCCGACTAATCCGGTCTGCACATTTCACCTGATTTTCCCCTAAAAGCCAGGGGTGGTGGCGCTTCCGGAAGCCGGAATGTCCCCCGCTGTCGCTGCCCCCACTGGTTCTTTCCAAGGCTGACTCCGTTCCCCAATCCCAACTGTTTCTCTGATTTAATTTAACGCCATGGCCAATCTTGAACTTGATGGAGGCATCAAAATCTACCTGAGGGAGATCGGAAAAACCCCGCTGCTGACTCCGGAACAGGAAGTGGAACTCGCCGCAAAAATCCAAAAAGGCAGCAAGGCCGCCCGGGACCACATGATCAAAGCCAACCTGCGGCTGGTGGTCAAGATCGCCCAGGATTATGCCAATTACGGACTCCCCCTGCTCGATCTGATTTCGGAAGGCAACATCGGTCTGATGAAGGCTGTGGAGCGCTTCGATCCCAACAAGGGCGGCAAACTTTCCACTTATGCCGCATGGTGGATCAAGCAGTCCATCAAACGCGCCCTCGCCAACCAATCGAAGACGATCCGCCTGCCCGTCCACATGGTGGACAAGATTTCCAAGATGCGCCGGGTCTCGATGTCGATGTCGGAAGACCTCGGCCGCGAACCCACCGATGACGAACTCTCCGAAGAAATCGGAATCGACCGCGCCAAGCTGGCCCAGTTGAAGGCGGCCAGCCTGCGCCCGGCGTCGCTGGATGCTCCAATCAGCGAGGATGACAGCACGGAATTTGGCGAGATCATCGGTGATGACCGCGCCCAGACCCCGCACGAAATTCTGAGCCACCGCAACATGCACGACCAGTTGGATGGCCTGCTGGATGTGCTGGATGAACGGGAACGCAAAATCATTGATGCCCGCTTCGGGCTGAATGGCCAGAAACCGAAAACGCTGGAGGAAGTCGGTCAGGAATTCGGGGTCACCCGCGAACGCATCCGCCAGTTGCAGAACATCGCGCTCAAAAAACTGCGCCGCGCCCTGCAGAAAAAGGAAGATCCGGGGCCGCGTCCGCTCAAGGGAGCGCGCAAGAAGGCCGGCATGGCCGCCGCCGCGGTGGCCGCCATGGCCAGCATGCTCGGCGAGGACGACGATGACGACGATTTCTCGGCGGACGAATTCAGCATCGGCGACGAATAGGCTGCCGGAACGGAACATCTTCACCGGATGAATTCTTGGGGTCTTTCCGCCTCGCCGGAACAGGAGTCTTCTTGGGCCTGCGGCTTGCTGCAACTTTGAACAGGTTGGCCCCGGTCTTTTTCGAATGGCATGTCTACCCTGCGCCTCGACCAGTTGTTGTCCCGTTTTGGTTATTGCAGCCGCCGCGAAGCCGCAGACTGGGTGGCACAGGGACGGGTCACCTTGGAAGGGATGCCCCTGTCACGCCCGGACCAACGGGTCTTGCCGGAGACGGTGCGGATTGATGGGCAACCCGTGGAGCTTCCCCACGGCCTGCTGGTCATGCTGCACAAACCGGTGGGGTATGCCTGCTCGCATGAACCGGCGGAGTCCCCCCTGGTTTACGATCTGCTCCCGTCCCGGTGGCTGAAGCGGAACCCGGGACCTATCAGCATTGGGCGGCTGGACCGTGAGACCAGCGGCCTGATCCTGATCACGGATGACGGGGCTCTGGCGCATCGCCTGACGTCTCCCCGGCACGACGTGGAAAAATGTTATGAAGTCACGGTCTCGGAGCCCCTCCCGGAGGGGCTGGCCGCGGTGTTTGCGGCCGGGAATCTGGTGCTGCGTGGAGAAAGCAAACCCTGCCGGCCGGCGCGCCTTGAGGTGACCGGAACCCACACGGCCCGGCTTTTTTTGCAGGAAGGCAAATACCATCAGGTCCGCCGGATGTTTGCCAGTCAAGGCTGTCCTGTGACCACGCTGCACCGCAGCACAGTCGGCCGGCTCCGCCTCGGGGACCTCGCTGCCGGGTCATGGCGTCCGGTGGGTGCGGAGGAGATCAGCTAGCCACCTCCTGCGGCCTGGGGCCGGGCCTGAAAGCCGTTGCAAGGTCCGGGCGGCCTGTTCATCATCGCCCCATGCAAATCATCAGCACCCCCCAAGCCCCCGCCGCCATTGGTCCGTATTCCCAGGCCATGCGCACCGGCAACCTTCTCTTTGCCTCCGGCCAGATCCCAATCGATCCCGCCACCGGCAAAATCGATGCCACCGACTTCACCGGCCAGGCCCAGCAGGTTTTTGCCAATATCAAGGGCCTGATCGAGGGAGCCGGCCTTGCCATCGAAAATGTGGTGAAATGCACTGTCTTTCTCAAGGACATGGCCGACTTCCCCACCTTGAATCCGCTTTACGCCGCTGCCTTTGGTGATCACAAGCCCGCCCGCAGCACCATCCAGGTCGCCCGTCTGCCGCTGGACGCGCTGGTGGAGATTGAAGTGGTGGCGGAATACCCGGGGTGAGTTTGCCGGAGTCGAGGGCATCCACACGACCCGGTTTGATGGACCTCCGGCGATGGGGATTGTCGGGCTGAGCAAATGGGGCGCATTGGGAATGGGCGGGCCGTCGCTCGAACGGAGGGCAGGAAGTCTGCTTTGATCAATCCACCCTCTGTTCCTCCAGGATCCCGGCCCACGGGTCCACGAGAATGATCTTCTCCTGATTCTCCCGCCACCAACTGACCAATCCTTCGTGCCATTGTTTTTGAATCTCAATAATTTCACTTTGATCGGGGTATTCTTTGGGCGGAGAAGGCGGCTGGGAAACTCCAGAGGCATTGGCGACATTCGAGAGCAGCACGCGGAGGCGTTTCTGGAGATTCCGGTGATTCGTTGACCGCATGCCGCCGTCGTCGGGCGTCGCCATGACTTCAAGCGCCCTCAACATGCTTGATTTGTCGCCTCTGCTTGCCAAAACCAACGCCGCCCAGGCTCCCGCATCGCCTTCGGTCATGGCCATCTTTCGCAAGGCCTTTTCGCCCTCGTTCCGCTCATCAAAGCAGAGATAAACGGCAGCCGAAGCCCTGATCCAACCGTCTTTCGCAGACTGGAGAGCCTTCAGATGTCTGGCCCGGTCAACGGCACAAAGATGTCCAAAAGCTGATCCTATCAAATAACCGGAAATGGGGCCGCGCTTCTTATCTGAAGGCTGCCACGCAAGCAGGTATGGAACTACTGAGCCCGGAGCATGGCGGCAAAGCAGTTCAAAGGCGGGACCGGTCTGATAGTCCCACGGTTTGGAAAGCAAGGTTTTGGCTTTCGCGATGTCGTCTGGCGTCGGAGGCTTCCGGCTGTTTGCATCCGGGTCTGTCTGCCGGTGTGGTCCGCTGTCCCTGGAAGATAGGTTGCGCCGGATTTGTGACATCGCCCAATCGACCTCCTTCTTATCCCAAGGCAGCGTGGATGGATCCGCTTTTCCCAGCAACTCTTCGCATTGCTGACGGCCTCCTTCCCCCAGCATGAAGAGCAAGGCCGCCTTACGTCTCTTTCTCAACGGTTCCTCTTCGGTCTCCGGAATTGCAGGCACGCTGAGTTTGGAGGCGTGCCCGACAATGCGTTTCCAGAGTTCTTCAACGTCTTTTGTGCCTTGAAGCGATTCATATAACCGAAGGTCTTTTTCGTTGCCCCTGGAGGATGGTTCTGTGGGGTCGGGCAGATACAATTCCTTTCGGGCCGCCGCCAATATCAAACGCAGTTCCTGCTCTTCCCTGCCACATCTTAAAAAGCCCGTCACTTCGCTTTTGAATTGGGCAAGCCCGCCACTTCGGGCTCCAAGGTAAGACGATAAATAACTGCCAAACGGCACCTTGAGCGGAACCAGGTGGAAGCATCTGAGATCAACGGGAATCTTCCGCCACCACAGGGGAACGCCTCCACCCGAGGTGATCGAACTGATGCGATAGGAAGTGCTTTTATCGGCGAACACGAGAAACGCTTCACCCACAAGCGAGATGGGGAACTGCGGCTCGAAGACATCCACATGCTGACTGATGTTCATTTCGGTGCCGACTGCTGCGCCCTTCCAGGATTCGGTCACCCGGTATCGAGCCACAATGCCTCCCGCCGTAACACACTCAACAAGGCCGATAAACTCGGAGGTCTCGGCCAAATGCTCCCAAGTTGGAAGATTGTAGCTCGTGGCCAGCGATCTCCCCTGGAGTGACAGAGCCGTGAGAAGAAGCAGGAATATCTGGCGCATGGCTGTTATTAAACCCGATGAACGGGGGATAGGGAATTCCAATGGATTGATCCATATAATAGCAATACCATCAATTTCCTATTTCACAAATATCGCTCCATCCTTCACATCAAGGCAGTGTTCCCGCAGGGCCGTCCGGGTGGCTTTGGAGAGGTAGACTTTGATGCCGCCGATGTCGAAGATTTCGTGCGGTTTCACTTTGTTCAGAGGCTGCCAGAGCAGGCTGGCATAGGCCTGGCCGGCGCGGTCGCCGGTGGCGAAACGCACATAGTCCAGCTGCGGGATCAGGCCGAAATTGCCGCCCTCGGTTTCCTCATGCCATTGCGCGAGGTAAGCCCGGAAGGCTCCGGTGGTGATGACTCCGCAGCGCAGACGTTCCAACATGGCTGGGACCCTGCCTCACCGCATGCGGGAAGCAAGGGCGGGGGATGTGGAGTGCGGCAGACCTCTGCCGCTTTGGGATATTGCCGTAGGCATGTGGAACGGAGCCGCGGCGGCCTTGATTACACTTTCACCCACTGACAGCCTCCTTTCCCGCTGCGGAAAGCGGCGGAGGGCCGCACGCACTCCACATGTTCACCTCCCTCTTGATGCCGCGGCGTTCCTGTCCCAGGTAGGCGGTTTATTATGTCCAGCACATGGGGTCAGGCTTTTCGTATCACCACTTGGGGGGAATCCCACGGTGGCGGGGTGGGTGTCGTTATCGATGGGTGTCCGCCGCGGGTGCCGCTGACCCTGGAACATATTCAGACCGAATTGGACCGCCGGCGGCCCGGGCAAAGCGAGATCACCACCCCGCGCAAGGAAGCTGACCGGGCGGAGATTCTGAGCGGGGTCTTTGAGGGCCTGACTACCGGCACGCCGATCTCCATCATGGTCCGGAACGAAGATCAGCGCTCCGAGGCGTATAACGAAATGGCCACGAAATACCGGCCCAGCCACGCCGATTACACCTACGATGCCAAATACGGTTATCGGGACTGGCGGGGAGGCGGGCGCTCCAGTGCCAGAGAGACCATCGGCCGGGTCGCTGCCGCGGCCGTGGCGCAACAGGCGCTGTTGGCGCTCTATCCAAAAATGGAAGTGATCGCGTGGGTGAAGAGCGTCTACAATCTAACCGGAACCATCGACCCCGCCACGGTGACGCGTGACCTCGTGGAAAGCAACATCGTTAGAACCGCCGACCCGGCGATGGTGGAGCCGATGACCGGTCTGATCAAGGAAATGCGCAGCGCGGGCAACAGCGTCGGCGGCGTGGTGGAATGTGTGGTGCGGAACTGCCCTCCCGGGCTGGGGGAACCGGTTTTTGATAAAATCGATGCTGATCTGGCCAAGGCCATGCTCAGCCTGCCTGCCACCAAGGCCTTTGAAATCGGCAGCGGATTCGCGGGGACTCTCCTCACCGGCCTTGAGCATAACGATCCCTTCCGCATGGCAGACGGGATGGTCCATGCCACCAAGAATGACAGTGGCGGGGTGCAGGGCGGCATGAGCAATGGCGAGCCCATTCTGTTCCGGGTGGCCTTCAAACCAGTGGCCACGGTGATGCATGAACAGGACACCGTGACCAGTGTTCCTCACGAAGACACCACGTTGAAAGGCCGGGGCCGACACGATCCCTGCGTGCTGCCCCGGGCGGTGCCCATGGTGGAGGCCATGGCCTGGCTGGTGCTGGCGGATCATGTGCTGCGGCACCGTGGCCAAGTGGGCATCATCTGAAATGAGGACGACGCAGGTTTTTGGAGTGCGTGCGGCCCTCCGCCGCTTTCACAAGCAGGGTTGGCCCTGCGCGGGTTTCAGGCAATACTCCACCCGCCGCCCGATTCCGGACGGAAAACGGCAGCAAGCGGCCTGCCCCAAAGCGGCGGCAAGCCGCGCGCACTCCAAAACCGGCCGCGATTCCATCCTCTCTGATTGCTGATTCCTCCCCCACCTCATGTCCCTCACCTCCGAACCCACGCTCCGCATGGCCATGCTGGCCTTTGCCGGGGTCTTTGTGGTCTGGGGAGTGGCCCGGGGGATCGGGCGGCTGGTGATGCTGGCGGTGTCCCTGTTTGCGGGGGGCGCTGCCGGGTGGGGCTTTTTCCGTTACGCGCCGGGGCCGCTGATTTCATGGTTGCATGGATTTCATGCGGATGGCGTCCAGTGGGGGGCCGTGATTTGCGGGGTGTTGACGTTTTGGTTTTCGCAGCGGTTTCTGGGGTCGCTCTTCAGTAGCCAGTCGATCGCTCCGTCGGGGGCGGGACCGCGGGCCCGGGCGGGAATTTTCAGTCTGGGGCCGGCCCTGCTGGTGCTATGGGGACTATCCATGGCGGTCCGCTACAGCGGCGGGGTGGCGCGGATGCGCTGGGTCGAACAGGCCGCGGTGAACCATCAGGCGGACGCCCTCATTGAGCCCCCCCTCCTTGCCCAGCTCCGGAATGGGGTTTCGACCGGCACCCTGGGGCAGATATTGGACAGGGTGGATCCCTTCCACTCGCGGGAGGCTTCCGCGCTGGGAGCCCTGCTGGTTCTGCAGCGGAACGAACCCGCGTGGCAGCACCTGATCCGGCAGCCCCGCATGGCCCCCTTGGTGCAGACCGGAGTGCTGCGTGCCCCCCTGTTGAAGGACAACGATGTGCTCCATGCGCTGAGTTATTCCCATTACAGCAAGCTGCTCACCCTGCCGGAAATCACGGAAGCCGTCCGCCAGCCCGCCGTGCGCGAGGCCTTGCGCGCCCTGTCCGTGGAGGATGCGGTGCAGGCGGCCATCGCCGGAACCCCCGCCCTGCCCTCTGTTCCCCGCGCCGAAATCGTCGAATGAGACTTTTTCATCTCCTCCCCGGAATCCCTTCATTTTTAGGAACCAAATCTGCTACGCTTTCATGTCAGATCATATGCCATCCCGCAGTCCCCGTCTTTTCCCCGTCGCCCCCATCCTTGACTTTCATGCCCAGCCTCTGGACGAACGCATCCGGCTTTCCTACAGCATTCTGGAAAGACTGAGGCGGCCCAACGGAGGCTACATCGCCAGCCCCTACTCCGCCGAAGACGGTTCCGGGGATGCCTACAACGTCTTCTGGATCCGGGATATCATGTTCGCCACCTACGCGAACGAATACCTTGGGTGTTTTGACAAGATGATTGAGAGCTTCCGGCTGGTGCTGGACATTTTTAAGCGGTTCCACCTGCGCATCATCAAGGCTTCCATCGTGAAACCGAATGTGCTCGATCAACGGGGGCTCTTCATGCCGGCCCGGGTGCATCCCACCACCCTCGAGACCATCACGGACGACTGGGGCCACCACCAGATGGATGTTTTTGGCCTGTTCATGTATAAAACGGGAGACCTGATCCGGAAAGGTTATGGCTTCCGCTTTACCACGGAGGATTTCACCCTCATCAGCCACATCCGGAATTACATTTTCAACATGGGCTTTGAGGAGGACTTCGGCATGTGGGAAGAAGGCCCGGAAGCCCATTCCAGCAGCTTTGGGGCCGTACTCGGGGGCCTGACGATGTGGTTTGACCAGGGTTTCTACGACTACAAATACAAACAGAAGATGGACATCGGCACCCTGGTGCCGGTCAGCCAGCGCATGGTGGCCGACGGCAACAAAGCCCTCACTGAACTGCTTCCCCGGGAATCCGCCAGCCGGCCATTTGACATGGCGCAGCTCAGCCTGATCTGGCCGTATGCCATTGTGGATTACCACACCAAACTCCTGATCCTGAAGAATGTGGAAACGGAACTGGTGGGCGTGCGCGGGGTGCGCCGTTATCCGAATGATGTCTATTCGGGTCACGGCACCGTGCCGCATGAGGGCGAAACCGCCGAATGGCCCCTCGGCCTTGCCTGGCTGTCGATTTGCTATTCCAAGCTCGCCGAATACGAACAGGACTTTGATGCGGCCCATCGTCCCATTCACCTGACGTGGGACCAGCGCACCGCCTATTTCGAGTTGGCCGTGAAGTATTTCACCCAGTTGGAAGCTGCCATGACCCCGGAAGGTTATGTGCCGGAGCTTTACCTCGGCTCCCGGATGGGGCACAACACTCCTCTGGCATGGGCGCAGAGTTTCCACATCATTTCCGGCCAGATGCTGCTGAATCTCTCCTACAAGCATCCCACCCACTTCAAGGTCCCGGCCAGCCTGATCCGCCGGGTTCATGCCTGACGTTCATCCCTGACATCCTGACATCAATTCCGGGCAGTGAGCCGGGCCGTGCCGGACCTGCGGAGGCCGCAACCGTCAGGTTTCCGGCAGGCCCTCCATCAGGGCGGCAAACTCCTGCCGGCGGTAGGCCTTGCCATCCTCGAGACAGCGCTGGAGCCACGCGAACAACTCCTGGAATTCGGCGTTTCCTTCCCGGACCTGTTCGATCAGACGCCACTCCAGACTGCGGGGTTTGGGGGAAGTGAGACGCTGGCGTTTGACCCGGGCCAGCACCGCTTCAAACTCCCGGGGTGTCATCTGGTGAATGATGTAATCCGGCGGCAGTTCATCCAAATCCTCCTCGTTGAGATTATAGACCTGGATGCCGAGCCCATACTCGGTGCCCAGTTGCCGCAACTCCTCTGCCAGTTGTTCATCAAGCAGCGGAGCCGCAATCATCAATTCACCGATATGCCCCCAACGGGCGTGGCTGAGCGCCTGGAAAAAATCCTGACGGTAGCTGTCGTGGCTGACCGAAACATTCAGCTTCACACTGGCAATGGTGAAGGGAGGCACTCCCATGGCCCGCTTCAGTTCCAGCAGCTTTGGCGTCAAAGCCAGACCGCTTTCCGAGATCTCCCCGCCACCCCAGTCGATCACCGCCGCGTCCGGACATTTCCAGAGGTTCCCATAAGGAGCCCCCGGTGCGAAGGACGACTCAAAAGTGAAGGGAAAGCGTCCGGCCAATTCGGTATCGCGTTCAAAAATGGCCCGGAACTTCAAGGTGCGCGCCAAAGCCCGGTCCACCACTTCCGGCGTGCTTTCATACATCAGCCCCAACTTGGCCTGCGCAAGAGTGGGATGTCCTCCCGCCCTGTATCCGGCCGCTACCCGTCTCAAATAATACCCCTGCCCCTGCTCGACTTTGGCGATCGGACTGGCCGGATCGCAACACATGATCGAAAAATGATAGCGGAGGGTGGCATCACTGTATTCCTGCTTGAGCCGGAATTTGACGAGACGGATCAACTCCGTTCCCTTGATGGGCTCAGCAGGATTCGATGGCAAAATTTCCGGCAAAATTTCCTTCAACTGATCCCTCAAATTCATAATTCCTTGGTGCGGGTTGCTTGCGTGTGAGGTCGGAGTTTGGGGGAGAAGCCGGCGCCGCGCCATGCAGGTTCGGGCGTCCAACCGTTTCCGTCAAGCCGCACCCCGGGTTGTGCAATGGTTTTGGGACATTTTGTTATTTAAGGATTCTTAAGTATTGCGCCCCGGTGCCCCATAGGAAGCAGGGAAGCAGGTTTGGCAGGTCCGAAAACGGCCAGCATGCCTGCGGTTTTATGGTAAGCATGCCGTATGCCCCTGCTGGATCCCGTCATCTGTCTGCGTGCCATCGCCACCCGCGATGCGCGTTTTGACGGGGTATTTTATCTGGGAGTGACGTCCACCGGGATTTATTGCCGGACTGTGTGCCGCGCTCGACGGCCCAAGCCGGAAAACTGCCGGTTTTTTGGGCATGCGGCGGCGGCGGAGAAGGCGGGCTTCCGGCCCTGCCGGCTCTGCGGTCCGGAGCGGGCCCCGGGGTTCGCCCCGGTGGATGCCACGGCCATGCTGGCGGCGGTGGCGGTGCGGGAGATCGAATCCGGTGCCCTCGGGGATGGCGAGCCGTTGGCGGCTTTGGCGGACCGGCTGGGCATTACCACCCGGCATCTGCGCCGGGTGGTGGGATCCCATCTGGGGGTAAGCCCGGTCCAACTGGCTCAGACCCACCGCCTGCTCCTCGCCAAACGCCTGCTAGCGGAAACCCGCATGCCCATTGGCGAAATCGCCCTTGCCAGCGGCTTCCGCAGCCTGCGCCGCTGCAATGCCCTGTTCCAATTGCGTTATGGACTGCCGCCTTCAGCCTTTCGCCGCGCTACTGGCTCCAGGGCCATCCCGGATGCGGCCAGTTTCAGCCTTCCCTTGGATTACCGCCCGCCTTTCGCATGGCCGGAGCTGATGCGTTATTTCATGGGTCGGGCCATACCCGGCGTGGAACAGATCACGCCCGAGCGTTATGCCCGGACCTTCCGGACGGGATCCCATTCCGGCTGGTTGGCGGTGACCCATGAACCGGCCACCCGCCGCGTCCGGCTCACCCTGTCCAACAGCCTTGCCCCCGTCCTGCCGGAAGTCCTCGCGGCGGTGCGCCGCAGCTTCGATCTTGATGCGTCCCCTGAAGACATTGCCACCGTGCTGGCACCGGATCCCTTGTTGGCAAAATCGGTCTCGGAAACCCCGGGCCTCCGGCTTCCGGGCGCCATGGACCCCTTCGAAACCGCCGTGCGCACCATCATTGGCCAGCAGGTTAGCGTGGCCGCAGCCACCACCGTAATGAGCCGCATCGTGCAAGCCTTTGCAGAACCGGCCCAGACTCCATGGCCGGTGCTGAACCGCCACACCCTGACACCCCACCAACTGGCCCGCGAATCGGTGGACACGCTCGCCCCGCTCGGCCTGAACAGCGCACGGGCCAACGCGCTGCTTTCCCTCGCCCGGGCCGTGGCGGACGGAAAACTCACCTTGGGCCCCAGCCCCGACCCGGAACGCGCCATGGCCAGACTCCAGGAACTGCCCGGCATCGGCCCATGGACGGCCCATTATTTTGGCATGCGTATTCTTGACTGGCCGGATGCTTTTATCGCCGGCGATCTGGTGGTCAAAAAAGCCCTCGCCCCCCTGACCGTCAAACAGATCGAAGCCCGGTCTGCGGCGTGGCGTCCGTGGCGGGGCTATGCGGTGATGCATCTCTGGCGTTCCGCCGGTTTCCTGAAAATTCCTGACATTTCCAAACACCCATGAAGGATGCCTCTTTTTTCACCATCCTGCCTTCCCCGTTGGGCAGGCTCCTCCTCACTGCCAGCGCGGCAGGCCTCACCGGTCTTTGGATCATGGGGGAAAAACACTGCCCTTCCCTCCCGCCGGACTGCCAGGAAAACCCTGACGCCTTCCGCGTGGCGTCCCTTCAACTAGCCGAATATTTTGCAGGCAACCGGCAGGCGTTTGACCTGCCCCTTGCTCCCAGGGGCACCGCTTTCCAACAACTGGCATGGACCGCGCTGCAACAAATCCCCTACGGCCAGACCCGCTCCTATCAAGAGCAGGCCGCCGCCATCGGCCGGCCCGCCGCAGTCCGCGCCATCGGCACCGCCAATGGACGGAATCCCCTTTCCATCATCGTGCCCTGCCACCGGGTCATCGGAGCCAACGGTTCCCTCACTGGATACGGGGGCGGCCTGGACGCCAAACAATGGCTGCTGGCCCACGAAGCCATGCATGACCCGGCAGTGGGCGAAGTCCTGCTGAGTCGCATGGCCCGAAAACCCCAAAGCCGGATTCCCTAATTCTGGAGGGAACTTCCTCCACGGCTGCGATAAGGAGGGCGGACATTCTGTCCGCCTGTCAGGGTCAACAGAATGTTGACCCTCCTCAAGGATATACCCCGCGAACCCCACTGACCTCCAAGGAAACCCCTGAGGAGCCGAGTTCACCTTAGGGCAGCCCCGCCGCCAGCTTGATCCAGGCCCGTCCTCCCAACACCACCCCGGCAACGCCAAGACCTGCGGCGAGGCCGGCCCACACCCCCTTGGCCCCCAGCCCCAGCGGAAAGGCGAACACCCATGACAAGGGCAAGGCCACACCCCAATAAATGCCGCAGGCCAGCAGCGCCGGCCATTTGACATCGTAAACTCCCCGCAAGGCCCCCGCCGAGATCACCTGGGTGGCGTCTCCCAACTGGAAAAACCCCGCCACGATGAGCAGGGGCACGGCCAGTTCCACCACCGCCGCATCCCTGACAAATTGCCATGCCACCTCCCGGCCCAGCCCGAAAAATACCGTCATGGATGCCAGCGCCGCCAGCCCACCCAGAAGCCAGCCCCCTAATAGCACACTGCGGCGCCGGTGCGATTGCCCCGCTCCGGTCAGTTCACCCACCCTCACAGTGACCGCCATGGCGATGCCCAGCGGCACCATAAACGTCACCGACGCACAGGTCACGGTGATTTGGTGCGCGGCCATCGGCACCACTCCCAGCGAGCCCACCATGAGCGCCGCCACCATAAAAATACTGACTTCCGCCAGCAAATGCAGTCCCGCTGGCAAGCCGAGCCTCAGCAGTTGGACCAGTCCGGCCCAGCAGCCGCCTGACAACCACCGGTCCGGTATCCAGTTCCGGAGCCGCCGGCTCCGGCGCATCCACCATAACAATGCCACGGCAGTGACCACTCTCGAGGTCAGGGTGGCGTATCCCGCGCCTTCGAGTCCGAAGGCCGGGAAGCCGGCGTGGCCATAAATCCAAAGCCAGTTCAGGACCGCATTGAGCCCTACCCCGCCCAGCATGATCCACAGCGGGGGCCATGGCGAATTCAAGGCATCCGCCTGGTTCTTCAAGGCCATCCCCAGCAGGGCAGGTGTCAAGGAGACGGCGCAGGTGAAAAGATAAACTGGAGCCGCCGCCGAGACCTCCGCCGGTTGCCCAAACCACGACAGCAGGGGCAGCAGCAGGCCAAATCCCAGCGCTGTCAGGATTCCCAGCGCCACCGCGAGGCCCACGCCATTCCGCAAGGTTGCCCGGCCGGTTTCCGTGTCACCGGCACCTCCTGCATGGGCGGTTTGCATGGCCACGCTGCTCAACAAGCCGACCCCGAATACCAACGGAACCATCAGCAGCGAATTGGCAAAAGCCGACGCGGCCAACTCCACGGTGCCTACCTGCCCAATCATCACGGTATCCACCACGCCCATCAGCATCTGCGCCAACTGGCCGAACACCAGAGGCACTGCCAAACGCATCGTCGTCCGGCCTTCCTGCCAGAGCGACGGTGGGTCAAGCTTGGTCATTTCAGGCTCGGCACTCATCATTTCATTCTCCCCGGGAAACCGGGACTTCCAGTGGCGCACGCAGACCGCTGGAACAACACCATTTACGACCCCTGCCCCATCCGCACCCAAACCAGGCTCTTGACGCCCTGCCCCGGATGACGGTGTAAGAGGTTTCATGGACACCTTTATCGCCCCCACCGACCGGGCCGACCTGCTGCGCGCTTCCGTCAGTCAGGCGGTGGATTTTTTGCGTGAAGGCGAAGTGGTGGCCCTGCCTACGGAAACTGTTTATGGGCTCGCCGCCGATGCCCTGAATCCTGCGGCCGTGGCCCGGATCTACGAGGCCAAGGAGCGCCCTTCGTTTGACCCCCTGATTGTTCACCTGCCTCACCGCAAGCGCCTTGCCGATGTGGCGGTGGTGCCTCCGGAGATTGCGGAAACGGTTTCCCTCCTGATTGAAAAGTTCTGGCCGGGTCCGCTCACCCTTGTGCTGCCAAAGTCGGAGTTGGTGCCCGAAGCGGTCACCGGCGGTCTGCCTACCGTGGCCGTGCGGATGAGTTCGCATCCTGTCTTCAAAGCGGTGGTCACCAGTTTTGGCGGGCCGCTGGCCGCTCCCAGTGCCAACCGCTTCGGCCGGATCTCACCCACCACTGCGGGCGCGGTCCTGAAGGAACTGGAGGGCCGGATTCCCTTGATCCTTGATGCCGGAGCCTGCTCCGAGGGACTGGAATCCACTATCGTAAAAATTATTCCAACGGACAAAGGCAAACCCCTCTTCCGCATTCTGCGGGCCGGGCCGGTGACCAAGGATGATCTCCAGCCTTATGGCAAGGTCGAGTGGGCCAACGGCCAGCCTGACAAAAAGGGGAATGTGGCACCGCCCGAGGTTCCCGGCCAGCTCCCCAGCCACTATGCCCCGCGCACCCCGCTGCGGCTGCTGGAACATCCTGACCACTTTCTTCCGGAATCCGGCAAACGTTATGCCCTCCTCAGCTACCGGGGAGATGAAGAGGACGGCTACCTTGGCCTGACGGAATGGGAGCACATCCATGTCCTCAGTCCCGGCAGCGGCAAACTCCCCGAAGCAGCCCTGCGCCTCTTTCACGCCCTGCGCGCCCTCGACGAACTTGGGGTGGATGAAATCATTGCCGAACCAGTGCCGCTCCGCGATGTCGGGGTCGCCATCATGGAACGCCTGCGGCGCGCCTCGTATCTCTAAATTGCAACGGCGATGGGTTTGAACAGAAGGTCAGGAAGTGGCGGGACCTGCGCCCCGCAACAAAGGCCCGGGATCATCCAGCCATTTAATAACCGCTTCTGGAAGCAGCATGGACCAGTTCCCTTGATCGGCCCGGAGAACCCTGACATGATTTCCCAAGGGAGCCCAGACTGCCGGATCGGTTGGCCCAAAAAGGATCCGGCAGGGCACCCCGCAGGCCGCAGCGAGGTGGGCCACCCCGCTGTCGTGGCCGAGGAATAGCCGGCACTCCTGCAACCGCCTGACCAAATCCGTCAGCGGCAGCCCATGCAGCGGCTCCCATGGCAGACCTTCTTTTTTCAGAAGCGCATAGAGGTCGTTCAGCCGTTCCTCCTCGGCTTCGCCGGTGACAATCCGCCATCGGATGCCCGGTTCCCGTTGCTGGAGAGACTGCATCACCTGCAGCCAGCAGTCCAGGGGCCAGTTTTTGCGCGGACTGCCGCTGCCGGGATGCAGGGCGATCCATGGGGCATCGCTTCCGGCCCAAAGGTGCGGACTTCCTGACAAAACAACGGGATTTACCATGGAAAGCCTCAGCCCCGGGACCGCCTGCGCCAATTGTTCCGCCGCCGGGCCGGAGCCGGCACACCGCCAGTCGCCCTGACAAAAATCAGGCACCCCGCAGCGGCGGATCTGTTCCTGGAAAATTCCGTCAGGATCAGGCACCCATGAGACCACCCGGTCAAAGCTGCCCAGCCAGTTGCGCAGGGACGGATCCGCCGGGGCTCCCCGCACATGAAGCATCGCGATGTCCGGGGCCTCAAGGTCCCGCCATCCTGACACCAGATCAAACTCCCGGGCAAAGATGCCGTAGGCGGGCCGGGTGAGCAGTTGCAAATCCTCACAAGATTCACGGAGGGCCTGCAGGGCAGGAAGAGTGAGGATAAAATCGCCCAGGGCTCCCCCCCGGATGGCCAGCACCCGGCGGGACTGCCGGCCGGATCGTGGGTGGATCAGCTCCGACATCGTGTTTCAGGCTCTGCCAAAGTGATCCCACCCGCCAGACAATTCCGGCACCATGGTTCCGGCTGCGGCCATGACTCCAATCCGGGTCAGTGCGGTGTCGGGAAACACCTGCTGCCATTGGGTTTCCAGCGCCGTCCACGATGCTTCTGGCATGGCCAATAACAATTCATAGTCTTCCCCCTCCCCCAACGCCTGCTCAAGAGTGGCCCCGGTCCGCAGCGGGATCCGGCCAGGATCAAGGTCCCATCCACATCCGCTGGCTAACGCGAGGCGCGGCAGGTCCTTGGCCAGGCCATCGCTGAGGTCCATCATGGCCGTGGGCGGGAAATGCGTGACGAGCCACCGGGCTTCCTGCAGTCGGGGCACAAAATTCAGATGCCATCCGCTGGCAAAACTGTTGCCGAGGCCCCCGGTCACGGCCAGCACGTCGCCCGGCTGCGCACCGCAGCGCCGGATGGCCCTGGATTCCTCCACGCTGCCCGTGAGGGCGATGGAAATCATGACCGGAGCGCCGGGTGGGGCGGAGGAGGTCTCGCCGCCGGCCACCCCGGTCTGCCAATCGCGGGCTGCCGCCGCCAATCCGTCATACAGGGCCCTGACCCACGACCACGGCACATCAGGCGGCAGCACGAGGGTCACCAAAGCCTCCCCGGGCAAACCTCCCATGCTGGCGATATCACTCACCGCCCGGCCCAGCGCCTTGCGGCCTACTGCTGCGGGCGGCATGTCGCGCGTAAAATGAATCCCTTCCACCACAGCGTCGGCCTTGAGCAGTTGCAGCAGCGGGGACCCCGGGATCCTGACAATCGCGCAGTCATCCCCTGGACCGGTCAGGGTGCGGGCGGACTGGGGCAGTCCTGCAGTCAGGCAGGCCACCATCATGTCCTCGGGCGGCAGAGTGTCAGGATTTTTCAAGTTGTTGGACAATTTCCGGAAAATAGAAAAGCACACTGACCTGAAAAGCATTGAAGACGGCATGCATGACGACCGGAACGAGGAGGTTTTTGGTCTGCTCGTAGGCGGCCGCAAAAAGCAGGCCCAGCAGGGTCAGCGGCAGAAAACTCATCACATTGCCATGCACCACGGCAAAAAAGAGGGAGCTGCCAATCGCCGCATAGGACCAATGGGTGAAGCGTTTGGCCACCCCATAGAGGAAACCCCGGAAGATCAGTTCCTCCATGAGTGGGGCTCCTACCGCAACCGTCAGATAGGTCAGGACCTTGACCAGGTCGTCCGGCGACTGCTGCAGTGCCTGGATCATCATCTGGGGTGAAGCTTCACTCTGCCCCAGCCATTTCAGCAGATGGGGCATCGTCAACAAATTGATAAGGCCGATCAGCATGGTGCCGGGAACGATCCAAAGCAGCGCCCATGCGGGGACCGCCCAGAGCGGCTGCCGTTTCAGGCCGAACAATTGCACCGGATTCAAGCCGCGGGACACCGCCAGATAGGCCCACAACAGTCCGACGAACCCGGCTTGGAACACCATTTGCCCGTAAAGCACTTCCGGGGATGCCTGAAACGTGGAGGCCTTCGCCGGATCCAGCGCCATGGGGCCCATCAGCCAGCTCAGCACCGCCACGAGTCCCAGCGCCACCCAGCCGTCCACCGCTTTCCAGTGGCGCACCGGAACGCCGCGCCCCGGTATGTCCGGCAAGGGCGGCGGCAACGCGACATCCAGAAAACTGCCGGCAGGAACCGCGTCCTCGTGTGGAATGACCGGATGAACCGGACGCGGCCGCAACCACACCTGCCAGACCAACAGCGCGAGCGGGATGGAAGCCAATATCCAAGCCAGGGCAAGGACGAGCAGGCGGTGTTCGGCAGAAGTCATGAACAAATGCTAGGGCACCAGAGCTTCCGGCAGCAAATAACACCGGCCCGGAAGCAGCTTTGGCAGGAGGCGGTCCGCAAGATCAATTTCCAGGCGATGGGTGCCCCCGGAGGCACCGGCCAGCAGGGAGGGCAATTGGATCAGCGGGGCGGGCCGGGTGTAGCGGATAACGGCAGCATCCTTCACCCCGCCCAGATCACGGGCTTCCTGCCAGGCGTCCTCAAGGTAACCGGTGCGGTCCACCAGTTTGAGCGCAGCAGCATCGGCACCGCTCATGATGCGGCCGTCCGCGATGCCATTTTTCAGGGTTTCGACCGGAATCCCCCGGGCCGCAGATACGATCCCCACAAACCGCTCATAAGTCTGCATCACCATATTCTGCACGTAGGATTCCTCCTCTGGTGTCATGTCCCGGTGGCCGGAAAGCGTGTCCTTGAAGTCGCCACTGCGGAAAACCCGCTTCTTGAGCCCGATCTTGTCCATCACCGTGCCATAACCAAAGGATTGGATGATGACGCCGATACTCCCCGTCCAGGTGTTGACGTTGGCAATCACCTTCCGGGCCCCGCAGGCTACGTAATAGCCGCCGCTGGCCGCCATGCTGTCCATGTAAACCACCACCGGCTTGAGGTCGTTGGCCTGCTTTACCGCATGATAGATGGTATCAGAAGCCGTGACCTCGCCCCCCGGAGAATCGATCCGGAGCACGATCGCCTTGACCCGGCGGTCGGCCAGCGCCTGATCCAGGGCCTGCTTCGTTTCGGTGACCAGACTGGAGCCACCCCCCATCGCATCCGAGCTGATGACTCCCGAGAGATCAATTTGGGCAATGCGGGGACCATCCCTGTCGCCACTGGCCGCCCGCTGGACGAGGACTTGTTGAAAGCGGCTCGGCGTCTGCACGATATCGGCATTTTTCCCGAAAAGCAGCCCGGACAGCAGCACATTCCCCATCAAACTCAACACCAGCACCACAAGGGCGGCGATGCCCAGACAACCAAGAACCTGTTTTCTCATAAGAACCGCATGGTAGCCGCCGCCCCTCACCCCACAAGCCGGAACACGCCCCGGTGGCTACAGGATTTCTGGATCCTCCGGAGTTGCAGGTTCGAACCCTGCACGCCAGCCAAAACAGGGTTCCGAGGACATCCCTGATCGGCTGTCAGGCCAGTCAAGCCTCCACCCAAAGCCAGCCGGCGCGGCGGCGCAGGAAGGTATTGCCGGGGGCATTCCAGCGGGCGGGGCCGGTGGCGGGGTCCAGCATGGCGGTGGCCTGGGCGAGGAGGGCGGAGGAGACATCCGTCACGCCCCGCGCTTTGAGCCAGCCAGCGAGGATGGTGTCGCGCAGTGCCGGGGTGAGGGGTTTGAGGTCAGCGAGGCGCAGTTTTTCCCTGCCCCACCATGGGGCGGCGGCTTCGTCCAAGGCCTGCCGGGCCGCCGCCGTCCATGCGGCAGACCGGGCCAGGGCGGGAGCCACCGGGCGCTGGAAAATGGCATCCAGCAGCGGCAGGACTTCCAGTCGGAGCCGGTTCCGCACCACATCGGGCACCGCATTGGTAGCGTCTTCCCGGAAAGTCCATCCGGCCTCGCGGGCCGCTTCCAGCAGGGTGGTTTTGGTCAGACCGAGCAGGGGGCGCAATAACGTGAGGGGCGTCCGGAAGCCTGGAACCCGCAGGTTGGTTTCCGGCAGGATCCCGGCCGCTCCGGCTGAGCCCCGGCACAATTGCATCAGCACGGTCTCGGCCTGATCATCGGCGTGATGGGCCAAAAAAAGCCGGTGGCACCGGTGCTGGCGGGCGGCTTCCGCAAAAAACCGGTGGCGGGCGAAACGGCCTGCGGTTTCAAGGGAACGGCCAGCCTCTGCCGCTTCGCGCCGGAGATTTGTTTTGGCAGTGACGCAGGGAAGTTCCAGTCGCTCTGCGAGTTGCCGGACCCAACGGGCATCGGCCGTTCCGGTGCGTCCGCGCAGGCCATGATCCAAATGACAGACGACCAACTTTGAATAACCTGCCCGGAGCAGGGCGTGCAGCAGCACCACGGAATCCACTCCTGCACTCACTCCTACTAGATACCGCTGCCGGGCCGGCCATCGGTGCAGCCATGGCAGCAAAGCAGCATTCAAGGAATCCATGCCGCAACCAACTTCAGTCGAGCCATTCGTAAATCGTGGATGCGGTCTCCAACTGGCGCAGCATTTTGTCGCTGTTCCGGCGGATGCGGCGGCAGAGCTGGATGGAAATGGAGCGCAGCAATTGCACGCCATGCACCGGGTTTTCATCGACAAATTGGTCGAGTGCCTCTTTCGAGATGCTCCAAACCCGCGAGGAGATGACCGATTTCACATCGGCACTGGCCATTTTGGGATCGATCACATTCATCTCTCCGACACTTTCCCCGGGCATGATCATGCCCAGTTCCACGATGCTGCTGTCCGAGCGGGCGGTGGCGGAGAGTTTGCCGGAAATCAGGATACAAAGCAGGTCCTGCGGGTCCCCCTGTTTCATGAGGAAGAAGCCCTCCGGCAGGTTGGAGAATTTTCCGCAGGCCGCGAGTGTCGTCCGGGCAGACTCCGGCAGGAATTCGAGAATCCCGATGGGTGGCAGGGAGGAACGTGAAGGGGCATCGGCCATGGCAGTGGTATTGCCCCTTTGGGCAAGCGACTCAAGCGTCAATGGAGTCAGGAATCATGCCACCTTGGGCGGGAACTTCGGCCGCTGCAGCGGGCCAAAAGTCCCGCCAAAGGGCGTGGCCCTGCACTCAGCAGCGGAGGCGGCGGCCCCGCAAGGTCAGGCCGGTCAGGCCGGGGAATATGTTATTATGAAAATCCCTCCCTTTCACGCGCCGCCCGCGTGACCCGATCATCCCGATGGCGGGCGGCCTGGTCCATGCTGAAGATCCTCCCCTGAACCCTTTCCCTTTTATGACAGATGGCTCCGCCGATAACAGCTCCGCCGGGTTTGTCCTGTGTGGTTATGTCCTGGATGCCCCGGCATGGGGCGTCCTGCGGGGCTATCCCGAGGGAGCGGTAGCGGTGGAGGACGGGAAAATTCTGGCGGCCGGTCCGGCGATGGAAGTGCGGAGCCAACTGGCGCATTGGCCGGAAAGCGCGTGGCGGGCCGCACCGGCGGGGCAGCGTTGGGTGATTCTGCCGGGGTTGATCGATGTCCACGCCCACCTTCCCCAGTATCCGGTGGTGGGTCGGGTGGAGGCCGAACTGCTGCCGTGGCTGAAACGGCACGTATTCCCCACGGAGAAGGCATTTACTTCCGACGCCCACCCGGCTTTGCGGGAAGAACTGGACGCCTTTTTCGCCGAACTGGCAGCCCATGGCACCACCACCGCGATGTTGTATGGAGCGGTCTGGCAGGACAGCACCGGTCTGGCCTTTGCCGCTGCCGAACGCAGCGGCCTGCGGGTGCTGATGGGAAAGATGATGATGGATGTGGACAGTTATGGGTTAGGGGATTCATGGCCGGCCGCCCGCACGCGGGAAGTGTCCCTGGCAGAATCCCGCGAACTCATCACCACCTGGCACGGCCGCGATTCCGGCCGGCTGGAATATGTGGTTTCGCCCCGTTTCGCGGTGACCTGCTCGCGCGAACTGATGGCCTCGGCGGCCCTCCTCGCAAGGGAAACGGGCTGCGCCATCCAAACCCACCTTTCCGAAAACCTGGCCGAAATCAATTCTGTCAGGACTCTCTTTCCGGAAGCGGCCAGCTACACCGATGTTTACCGCCGGGCCGGCCTGCTGGGGCCCCGTTCGGTTTTCGGTCACTGCGTGCACCTCACGCCGGAAGAACTCGACCTCATGGCCGCCACTCAAAGCAGCGTGGCGCACTGCCCCACCTCGAATTTCTTTCTCAACAGCGGCCTCTGTCCGATCCATGAACTGCGCCGGGCCGGTCTGCGGATCGGGTTGGGTTCCGACGTGGCCGGCGGCCCGGAGTTGAATCTCTGGCAGGTCATGCGCTCCGCCATTGAGACCCAGAAAGCCCGGCGCTTTCACGATGCCAACGTCCCCGAACTGAGCCCGGCCGAGGCTCTGTATCTGGCGACGGCGGGCGGTGCCGGGGTGAGCGGACAAGCCGCCGTGACCGGCTCCCTGACTCCAGGATTGGAAGCCGACCTGACCGTCTTTGACCTCAACGCGGTGCTCCCCATGCAGGGCCGCTTTACGGTGCCGGATCCGGCCCCTGAAGCCATCGCAGCCCTGATGATTTACCGAGGCGGCCCGCAGGCGCTGCGGGGGGCGTGGGTAAGAGGCCGGCAGGTCGCCGGAGACTCGTTGGCCGGCTGATAACATCCACCCTTCCCTGCAAATTCCGGCTGGCCTTGCCAGTCAGGACCTGCCATTTACCCCACGCCATGAGCCAGCCGCCCCCTCAACCACCTGACCTTCCTCCTGTTCCGCCGGCATCGTCCCCGCTTCCTCCGGGCCTGCCCACGGGGCCGCCCCCCATCCCTCAGGGCGCCCCGGCCTTTTTGCCTGCCCCGGCTCCCCGAAGTCTGGCGTCGCGTCCAGTGTTCTGGATTGTGCTCATCTTTGGCATCATCGCTTTATTTGCGTTTCTTGCCGCAGTAGCCTTCAGTGGCTACAGCAGGATCAGCAAAGGCGTGAAGGAGAAGGCGGCGAAACAGGAGGCCATGAAAGGGATGGAACAATTGCAGAAGGAACACCGGCAGGCGATGAGGCTGGAACTGGAGGAAACCGGCACCATCGGCAGCCAGTCCCAGGAACACATGGCAAAGCTCCAGCAGATGCTGGAAAAATCGGGCCAAGGAACGGACGATGATGCCGCCACCTCCCGGGCCGCCGCAGTCTGGACCCGGAAAATCAGTGAGGCATCGAAGCTCCACACAGAAGCCTCCGCCCAGTTTGCAGAGATGGATGCCGCCTCGTTGAAGTCAAAAGAAGATATCGCTTTGCGCCGGGGGCAGGTGCAGGAGTTCATGACCGCCAACCAGCAACTGACGGAAATCTTCCAAAACTCGGAACGCGACTTCGCGGCATACCTCCAGGCCGAAGGAGTTCCCCAGGGCAAACTGCCCGCGATGGCCAAGGGATTTGTCTCCTCCCTGCGCCGGCAAGTGCCGGTGATCGAAAAAATCCGCAGCCAGGATCAGGCTTATGCCGGCGTCCTGCTGAGGTGGCTGGATCTCATGGAAAGCGAGTGGGGGTCATGGACGGTCGAAAACGAGGAACTGACCTTCACCAAGCCGGAAGCGGAGGAACTCCATGCCAAAATCGCGGAGGAACTTGCCCAAATCGGAATCGATCAGGCGGAATCCCAACGTCAACTGGTGGAACTGCTGGAAAAGTCACCGTGATTTTCTGCCGGCCCACGCTCCGGACCGGCACCCCTGCATCCCGGTCAAAAACGCCGGTGGCGCGACGTGAAATGCCATTTGTCATTTCCGGAAAAGCATCCACAATCCCCCTCCCATGTTGACCTTTTTCATCTATCTCACCGGCTCGCTGCTCGTCATCGTGTGCCTGTTGATCGTGCTTCTCGTGCTGATGCAGCGCCCCAAACAGGAAGGCCTCGGAGCCGCTTTTGGTGCCGGCGTCACTGATCAGATCTGGGGTTCCCAGACCACCAATGTGCTGCAAAAGGGCACGGTTTATCTGGGCGTGATGTTCTTCCTGCTCAGTCTGACCCTCTGTGTGCTGGAAGCCCGCAAGTCCCGTCAGTTCATCGGGATGAATGTGCCGACGGCCCCGGTGACGGCCCCCGCCTCCCCGACCACTCCGGCCACCACCACTTCCACGCCTTTCGAAATTCCAGCCGCCCCCGCCGCCCAAATTCCCTCCGCACCGGCACTGGATGCCCCAGCCCCAGCCTCGGATGCCCCAGCCCCCGCAGCGGAAACGCCGGCTCCGCCGGCATCGGATGCCACGGAGATCCCCGCCGTTCCTTCCGAAACGCCGGCCGCGCCAGCCGCCACTCCGGAAGCCGGCACCCCTGCTCCTGAGGTGGAAGCTCCGGCCACTCCCGTGGAGGCTCCGGCCACTCCCGTCGAAACGCCGGCCACTCCCGCCGAAGCTCCGGCCAAATAAGCTGAATTTCCCCGCGAAAAAGCGCCCGGTCCTGCCGGGCGCTTTTTTTATACAACGCAAAGGGCAGCGCAAATAGGGAGCGCGGACTGGTAGTCCGCCCCGGCAACCTTGGAAAAGGAACCCCACACACTCGAATCCCACCCACTGTTTAGTATCCAAAACCCTCCAGTTGGAAAACCAATGCTTTCGGGGCGGACGACAAGTCCGCGCTCCACTGTCGCCAACTCCACACTCCGGGCGTTCTCTCCTTTGCCCACCCACACTCTGCTTCAGGCCTTCCGCTATCCTCCATCCGCTATCCTCCATCTCCTATCCTCCATCCTGATCTGCCATGTCCCACGATCCTGCCCTGCTCTCCCGCCTTGCTGCCACTGTCGGCACCCCCTTCTGGTTGTATGATGCGGCGGTAATCCGTCAGCGCATTGCGGCCATCAAGGCCATCACTGCAGGGGAAGGGGTTCAGGCCCGTTTTGCCATGAAGGCGTGTCCGGCCACCATGGTGCTGCAGGAAATGGCCGCAGCCGGGATTTGGATTGATGCGGTGTCAGGAAACGAAATCCTCCGCGCCCTGCATGCTGGCCATGCCGCCGGTCAGGAGCCGCCGGTCATCTGCTTCACCTCGGATGTTTTCCGCGACAACGCCCTCGACGTGGTGCTCCGGCACGGCATTCTGCCTAACATCGGATCGCCCGGCATGATCCGGGAACTGGCGGCGGCCGGATACCGCGGGAAAATCTCCCTGCGGGTGAATCCCGGCTTCGGCCACGGGCATGTCAATTCCTGCGACACCGGCGGCCCCAGCAGCAAACACGGGATCTGGTTCACCGATGTGCCCGCCGCCTTCGCTGCGGCTCAGGCCGCCGGGATGAAAATCGTGATGCTCCACGCCCACATCGGCAGCGGCCCGCAATTTGACGAACTGCTCGAAAATCTGAACCGCCTCGTCAGCGAGTTCGCCGAACTGGCGGTTTCCCTGCCGGATCTGGAAGCTGTCAGCCTCGGCGGCGGCATCCCTCACAACTACCGCGACCCCTCCGCGACCCTCCCCATGGAAAAACTCGGGGCTCTTTTCACTGCCGCCCGCGAAACCCTCAGCCAAGCCGCCGGACGTCCCTTGCGCCTCGAAATCGAACCCGGCCGGTATTACGTCGCTCCGGCCTGCACCCTGGTCACCCGCGTCACCGACGTGAAACAGACGCAGACCAACGAAAAGGGCGCGGGCGCCACCTTTGCCATGGTCGATGCTGGATTTGTCGACCTGGTCCGCCCCGCCATGTATGGCTCATGGCACGGCATTGAAATCGTAGGCCGCCCGCCCGGGGCTCCCACGGAACCTATCGTCGTGGCCGGCCCGCTCTGCGAGAGTGGCGATGTCTTCACCCGCGACGACGCCGAACTCCTCCAGCCCCGCGACCTGCCCCGCCCCGTCCCCGGTGATCTCCTCACCCTGCGCGATGCCGGCGCCTACGGCTACGCCATGAGTTCCAACTACAATTCAGTCGGCCGCGCCCCCCAACTCTGGCTTGATCCCAACGGTGCGGTGCTCCAAATCTCCCGGCGCGAAACGGTCGAAGATATCCTAAAGGCGGAAACCCACGAGGCCCTTGCCGCCGGTTGAGGCAGAGAGCCCGGGGGTCTTTGTCCATCCAGCCCCGGGCCTGGGCCGCCCGACGTCTGCATCAGCCCGTCCGTCCCCGCAGGCGTCCTCCCGATTCCGGCAGGATCCGCTCCCTGAGCACCGCCATGCCTTCCGCAGCGGCGGATCTGGCCTAACGCCGGCGGCGGGCCGCAAACAGACCGAGGGCCAGCAGGCCCGTCAGCGTGACGCTTGGTTCCGGGATGCTGACGTTGTCGACGACCATATAGTTGGAGCCGGCATCCGCACCCGTGGCCCCAAGGACGTCGAAGTCGAAACCGACGCCCGTGAGGGTGGTCGAGGCTTTGCCGGCGAGACTTCCGGTATGAGTGATGCCTGCACCAGGAAGTGAGACCGTGTAATCAAGATCCAATCCGTTCGCGGCGAAGGTCATCCCGAGAGTATACCAAATAGGAGTGTTGTAATCGCTGGCCATAATCCCATTGGGAGTCAACCCAGTGCCATTCACGAAAACCTGCCAGATATTTTCGCTCGTGGTCGGGGCGAAGTCGATGTTAAAGAGTTCACCACCCGCATCCGACAACACCACTCCGAAGCGGTCCTCGTCCGGGAAGAAGTTGCCGGAATCCGCAGCATAGCGGTTGATGACAGCGAGGTCGACACTGAAGACAGAGGTAGCCAACGTTTCCGAGACGACCCTGCTCAGGCGGACGGTAGTTCCGGAAGGCACTTCGTAGAATCCGCCGAGACCAATCGACTGGCCCGCTGCCCCATAGGCTGAGCCCGTCTGGACAAAACTGAGGTCCAAGGCCGGATCACTGATGATCCAGCCGTCCTGCGGAGCAAAATTCGCCGTGCTGCCGGGCGTGGGGACTGCGGTATCAAAATTCGTTACATAGGCGGCCTGCGCAAATCCGGTCAAAAAAATAACTGTAGAATAAAAGGAAATAATAGATGATTTCATAAGTTTTAAAGTGAGGATGGGGGGTTAGAGCCGAACAGAACAAAATCGAGCCCCTCGCTGCCGCGTTGCCGGCAACTTGAGGGGAAAGGGGAATAATCAGGGAAGGCTGACGGCACCACCTGAGCCGGAACCCGTTGGTGCTGGGGGCTTTACAGCACGGCGGCTGCCAGCAAAGGCACTGCTGCTGAGCAGAACCGTCAGGGCGGCGAAGACGAACAGAACAAGACCGGAACGGATAGATGGAGGTTGTTTCATATCCCGACACCTGAACCAAAGCGCAACATGAGTCAACATAAAAACTTGACAATTATCAAAAATCTAGTTTATGCATAAAATATCAGCTATCCCTGCGCTATGAAAATATTCCGCGAAACGGCTCCCCCCACAACCAGCAGGGCGTTTGATTCCGGTTTCGACCTTGGCTCCTGAGGCAGGATAAATCCCTTTTATGTATCAAAATGACCTTAGTAAGTTCCCGCAGGGATCCCATGGGGGACCCGGGGTGGTTCCGGGAGTAGAATCCGTAGTGGTTTCATGTTTAGTATGTAGAGAAAATTACCTACGCAAATCCGATAATTACCTACACAAATCCGATAATGTAGCATTTGTGCCCAGCGGGCTCAGCGGTCAATGGTATTCTGGTATGTCTTCTCCTGCGTCCCGCCTTATTTTCCCTCAGGAACCAAAGGCAGAGCCCTTATCGCCTCCCAAACGGTCCAAGCGGCCAGAGCCAGGACGGTGGAGAGCCATGGCAGGCTTGACTCTCCTGATCGCATGCGGGCAACCCGTCTCCGCCCAGGAAAGCGGCCCTGTCACCGGAAGTTTTGATATTTCCACGTCGGAAACGCTAACGGAGGCTGATGGATTCTCGGTTGAGCCCATCGCCGAAGAAGCAGCCGCTCTTCCGGGCGAAGCCTCTGCGGAAATTGCGGAAGCCTCCGAGGCGGAATTGCGGAAAGTGATTCCTGAAGCCTTTTTGTTCCGGGTTGCCACCGGGGGAGTCTACGACAGCAACATTTTCCAAGCCGAATCCGGGGTCGAGGACGACGTGATTCTCCAAGCCCAGTTGGGGGTGACATTTCAATCGGAAGCGGGGGGGCACAGTGGGTTCTCGCTCGATTACCACGCGACCGGATTCATGTTTCTCGACCATTCGGACCTTGATGGTATCAACCATGTGGTGGGCCTGACCGGCCGTTTCAGTCTTCCCCAGACGGAGCTGGGGATCAGCGCCAATTTCCAAAAAATCGTGGCGGGGGATCAGGCCCTTTTGAACCGCGCGGTCACAGGGGCCTCCAATCCTGATCTTGCGGCTGCTGCCGCCAATCAACGCTCGCAACAAGCAGACCGGGAAGCCGGGCAATTCAGCGGCAGGGATCTCTTCGCCCTGTCGGCGACTGCGAGCCGGGACCTCGCTCCCAAAACCGTCCTGAATACCGCCGTGAACTATGCCGGGACGTTTTATGATGACGAGACCTACCAATCCTCCAGGGATATTTCGGGAAGAATTGGCCTTGGCTACAAAGTGACAGGCAAAAGCACCTTGGGCTTTGCGGGCGTGCTGGGCCATCTCGACAATGACGACAACCCCTCCCAGGATTATCAGTCCGGGCTCTTCACGGCCACTTATGACGCCACGGGAAAGCTGGTCTTCAGCGGCGATGCCGGTCTGGAATGGCGGCAGTATGATGACCCCGGCAATGGATTGGCCGGCAACCACGCCGGGGCTTCCGACTCCACCCGTTTTGTTTTCGCCCTGCGGGGAGCCTATCAATGGCGTCCCCGGACCGCCCTGCGCCTCGCGGCCTCCCGCAGCACAGACGGATCCGCCGTGCTGGGTCAGTCGATTGACCGCACCTCTCTGGCGCTGGGATTGGATCAGCAACTGGGCCGGCGCTTTGCGCTGGGCCTCAGCGCCGGCTATGAATTGCCCGAGTATCATTCCACGGGGCAGGGCCACGCCAATCGTTCCGGATCATCAAGGCCGGGAGCCGGCCGGTCTGACGACTCCGACCCCAACTCCTCAGGGAGTTACTGGTATGGGCGGGCCACGCTCAACTTTCTCCCGACCGTGCGGTCTTCCATCGGACTGTTCTATGAATACCGCAATGAAGAGGCCGGGGCCGGTGGGTTTACCTATGAAGCCAACCGGATAGGCGTCCAGTGTGCTGTCGCCTTTTGACCTCGCAGCCCCCCCTCCCCTGCCCCCATCTCCCGTGAAATTTCCTTCCTTACTCTGCCGTTGTCTGCTTTTCCTCGCCGCAGGAATCCTGACCGTTACCGCCCAAAACCGGGCAGAACATGTGCTGGCACCCAATGACTCCATTGAAATTAGGGTTTTCCAGGAGCCTGATCTCGATACCAAGGTAACCCTCGGTCAGGATGGCAAGGTCAGCCTGCAACTGATTGGGGAAGTAGCAGTGGGCGGGCTCACTATCAACGAGGCCTCGCGCGCCATCGCGCAACGCTATAAGCAGGGGTATCTGGTGAATCCCAGTGTCACCGTTACCATCGGGGAGTATGCCAGGCAGCGGTTCACGATTCTGGGCGCGGTGAACAAGCCCGGGGCTTATTACTTTCCGCCTGGCGAGGGACTGAGCCTCTTCCAGGCCATCGGCATGGCGGGCGGTTATTCGCGCGTGGCCAATCCATCCAAAGTGTGGATCAAGCGTGCCCCCTCCGCCGAACCAATCAAACTGGATACCCGGAAGATGCCCAAACGCGGCAAATCGGGGACCTTTCTGATCCAGCCGGGGGATGTTATTGAAGTAAAGGAATCCATTTTTTAAGCGACTCCCCGGTTCCTCCTTCCCCCGGCACGGAAGCTTCCTCCTGATTCCACTTCACCCCCACTGCGCTTCACCCCTCCATGGATATTCAGCATTATCTTTTCCTCTTCCTCCGCCATTCATGGCTGATCGTTCTCATCATGGCGGCAACACTCGCCGGGATGTGGGTATGGCTGTCCAAGCAACCCCCGGTTTATGCTTCCCGCGCTGTGCTTCAAGTCGAGATGGAGCAAGCCAAGGTCCTCAACATCGAGGACGTCAAGGAAAACCGGGTCACTGGGGTGGATGCCATCAACACCGTGATCCAGACGCTCAGCAGCAACACCGTCCTGCTGGGCGTGGCCCAAGCCATCGGCCGGACGGACGATTGGGCCGCCAAGGACCCTTCCGGAAAGATTTCACCGGCCATGGAAAGTTCCCTCGCCCAGTCCATCCGCCAGCAACTGACCATCACCCTGCGCCGCGGCACCCGCCTGATTGATATCGTAGCCGAGGATACCGATCCCGAAAAGGCCCGCCTCCTCGCGGGCGAGGTGGTGAAACAATTCCTGAAGCTGCTG
The DNA here is from genome assembly GCA_038210825.1 of Verrucomicrobiales bacterium. Lineage (GTDB taxonomy): Bacteria > Verrucomicrobiota > Verrucomicrobiia > Verrucomicrobiales > V1-33 > CAIZWU01. Next base: position 16,025 of record JBBQWG010000038.1, on the reverse strand, counting down.
GCTGAAGACCGCACCCATGTCTCCAAAGAGGCCAACACCTTCCTCGTCAATCAAGCCAAGGAACTGAAAGACAAACTCGAGGCTTCCGAGCAGGAACTCGCCAAATACCGGCTCGACAAAAAAGCCGTGTCGGTCAACGACAAACAAAATATCGTCGTCGAACGGCTGGGAGCCCTCAATACCCAGGTGACCGCCGCCAATACGCAACGCGCGGTCCTCGAGTCAGACCTTGCCGCTCTGAAGGACATTCCCCCCACCGATCTGGAGAGGATGCTGCAACTTCCCAGCGTGGCCGCGCTCCCGCAGGTCGCCCAGTTTCTCAACGCCGTAAATGCCAAGGAGGGTGAGTTTGCCGCTATCAAGGAGCGCTATCTGGAACTGCACCCTAAATACCGGGCTACCCAGAGTGAACTGAATGAATTGCGGGCCAAACTGGAGACTGCCGTAGCCGGGGCCGGGGACACCCTCCGCCAACAATATTCCACGTTCACCGCAACCGAACAGCGGCTCAAGGATATGCTGGCCGAACAGGAAGCCAAAGCCCTCGAACTGGATCAGGTCAGCATTCCCTATGATGCCCTCCTCCGGGTCGCGGAATCCGACCGCAAAATGTATGAGACTATCCTCACCCGTCTCAAGGAAACCGATGTCACCCAGGGGCTCACCCAAACCCCCTACCGCCTCACGGAAGAGCCCTTGATCAATCCCATCCCCGTCCGGCCCAACAAGCCCAAGAGCCTGCTCACCTCCGCCTTCCTGGCCCTCGCTGCCGGGATTGGCCTGGTGCTCCTGCTTGACCGCCTCGATTCCTCCATCCGCACGGTGGACGAGGCCGAGCGGGTCCTGGGGCTGCCCGTCCTGGCCGCAGTGCCGGACGCAGATCTGAGCAAGGTGCCCAAGGGCGGCTCCTGCATGACCGATGACCCCGGAAGTGCCCTGGCGGAATCGTTCCGCACCTTGCGGGCCTCCCTCTCCTTGATGGGCGAAGAGCAAAATCGCCGCTTGATCCTCGTCACCAGCGCCATCCCCTCGGAAGGCAAGACCTTCACCTCCCTGAATCTGGCCGCTTCCCTGGCGGCCCAAGGGCACCGCACGCTCCTGATTGATGCCGACCTGCGGCGTCCCTCGCTCAGTGCCACTCTGCTGGAGCCCGATATCCGCCATGGCGGGACCTTCCGCGGCCTGACCGATATTCTGTGCAACCTGTGTCCGGTGGGGGAAGCGATCCGCTCTACCACCATCGAAAACCTCTCCCTCCTTCCCTCCGGCCGGCGGGCCCCCAATCCAGCGGAGTTGCTCTCCCAGGACAGCATGGGTGCTCTGCTCAAACAGCTCTTCATGATCTTTGACCGGGTGGTGATTGATAGCGCGCCGATCAATGCCGTGAGCGACACTCTGGCGGTGGCTCCGTTGGCCGACCTCGTCTGCTTCGTGGTGCGCTTTGGCAAAACGCCCCGCCGCGCCATCCTCCGCGCCTTGACCCTCCTGAAAAAATCGGAAACCCGGATGGCTGGACTGGTGATGAGCAGGATGCCGGCGAATCGCGGCGCGGCCTACTATTATTATTACTACGGGGACTCCTACGTCACCGACAGTGTCTATGGGTCGGAACTGAAGCCTGAAAAAAGGAAGAAGTCCCGGAAAGCTTCCGAAGCTGAGGTTTAATCCTGGAAAATGACGCCCCCGGCCCCCTCACAGACGATTGGTTGCGGGCACAAAAAAGCGGACCCGGAGGTCCGCTGAGCGCATGAAAAAAGGATTTTCCCAGGAGGCCAGGAGGCTAGCGCAGGGACTCCTCCAGTTGAGCCACCCCTGCAGCGAGCGCAGGTTGGCCAGCCGTCGCAGCCTTGATCTGTTGGACGAGCTGCGCCGGACTCCAATATGCCCCGGGGCGGATCCGTTCCCCGGCATGGGCGCGCCGCAAGGCTTCCCGCCACAGGGAAACGGCGCGGTCGGGGTCAATCGTCATCCAGGCAAGGCCTTGGCGGTAAGGGACGTCCACCCAATCGGGTTCAAGTAGACGCTGGACCGCGAAAGCCTGATCAGCGATGGCTTCCTCATCACTGAAATTGACCGACAGCAATCCGCGCAGGTAATGCAGTTCGGGATCAAGCGGGGCACGCTTCAAGGCCCCATTCACGATGCCTTGGGCGACCTCCAATTGGTCCACCGCCTTGCCGTCAGGCGTGCGCTGGGGCGGGTGCCGGGACGGGTCGTTTTTTTCTGCCATGTCGGCCGCGTAATGCGCCTTGACCGCGGTGGCCGCCAGACCGGCCTCCATCAGCACCGGGGGAGTTTTGTCAGGCCCGGAGGCAACGAATAACCCCACCCCGGCCAGCAGAATCACTCCTCCCGTTAACCGCGAAATGCTGCGCGCCATCCGCCCGCAGGGCAGCGCCGGCGCATCAGCCGGCCGGACAGTCAGGGCCAGCAGCAGCAGCGCGGTCAGGGCAATGCCCAGATGATGCCCTGGCACATCAAACAGTCCGTGCACCGGCACCACCAAAGCCGCTAACAGCGTGGCAAGGGTGAGGGGCCAGCCCCGGTGATACCTTCCCACCCGAAAGGCTTTGACAAACAACGCACCCACGGTGGCCGCGAGCAATCCAGCTGTCAGCAAGCCGGCCTCGGCCGCCAGCAGCAGCCAATTGCTCTCCGGATGCCAGCACTTGGCATGGATAGCGGAGTGCTCCCGGTATTGCGGAAAGACTGCAGGAAATTGTCCCAGCCCCACGCCAGTGGCCGGTTCCTGCGACAGCAGAGCCAGGGTATCGCGCCAAATCACCAGCCGGAAGTCAAACGGCTGATCCGCCGTTCCATGGGAAGGGTCAGCGGGCGCTGTGGTCATCGTTGGATCGGAGGCGGCCGCCGGCACCGGTGCCAACCGGTTCCAAGCCGATTCCACCCGCTGCTGCAGGCCGGTGTCCGCCCACCAAAAAATCATCCCCGCCACGAGGACAAACCCCAGCAGGGTGCCCAGCATCCGCCCTGAAACATACCGTCTCCCAAGGCCGGCCACCCAAACGATCGATCCGGCCCCCAGCAGCACCAGGCCCGCCCGACTCAATGAAAAACCCAACAAACCCCAGACGCAGACCACAAGGGCAAGGGCCGCCAGTCCGGCAACCGCCCCCCGCTTGGAGCGCGTCCCTTCCATCACCAATCCGAGTCCCAGCATCGCCCCCATCACCAGCACCGTCGCGGTGTGGTTCCGGTTCCCGAACAGGCCAAACCCCGGATCGGGATCCCATGCCCACGGCCGCGTTTGCCCTCCCGCCACCACCGAAACAATCCCATAAGCAGCGATCCCCAACGCCACCAGAAGAGCCACTCCCAAGTGGACCCGCTCCGACCCGCGGTGCCCCAAAAGATACCACGCCGCCACAAGGGAAACCGCCCACCGCCCCAACAAAACCGCAGTCTGGGCGGGCTGGATCGTCACGTGGGGCCCGGTCGCCTGCCCCAACGCCTCCAGCGCCGTGCGCCACGACGGCACCGCAAACCACTGGGCCGGCAAAAAGGCGAAAGAAGCACCCAGCAGCAATCCCAGACCTGTCCCCAACCAAATCCTGCCCACTTTCACCCGGGGTGGAAAAACCATCAGCAGCAGGCCCAAAGCGACCCAAACGACGCCGTAAAGCCATTCTCCTGGAGCCGCCGCCGCAAACAATCCATACACCCCGGTCAACGCCATCCCGCCCAACGCCCAACCCGATGTCCGGGAGTCCAGATCCCGGGCATCCGGTCCTGACCGGGATTCAGTTTCACTCACGCGCCGCCTCCGGCGTGGGAAAGGATTGGCAGGGAGGTCAGTCACGCGATGGGAAAGGAACGGTCGCGGGGACTCCTTCAAACAGTTAGGCGGCGATCCGGTAATCCGGTTGTAGCATGACTCTGCCGCAGGCGAGTCGTGAGCAGAGAATTGGGTCCCCGATGTCCTGCCTCGGCTCAAGCGCCTTCGGGTCCCTGCCCTAGCCCAGGGGCTGCCTCAAACCACTCCGATGCCTCGTGGTTTGTGCCTCAAACGCCTCGCCGCCGGCAGCGTTTTTCCGCCATTGACTCCGGTGCTCACCGCAGCTCCGGGCTTCCAGCCTAAACTCATCCTGAGTTTCTCTCAACCGCTTCGCCGCCGACAGCGTTTGGCCGCCTTTGACTCCGGTGCTCACCGCACCTGCGGGCCTCCGGCCCAATCCCTGCAGGACTGTCTCAAACGCTTCGCCGCCGGCAGCGTTTGTCCGCCTCACCCGCTTTCCAACACATCCACGATCCGGCCGACATTTTTTTTCCGATCGAACCATTGGTTTGCAAACATCTTGGCGGAGGTTCCGCGGTTGGCACGTTCGACCGGATTCAAGGCTTCGCGCATCGCCAGGACATGTCCCGCCACATCCCCCGGGGCCACCACCCAGCCGCCCCCGCTTTCCAGAATCCATCGCCCCATGCTGCAGGTCCGGCTTCCAGTGAACAGCACCGGACGGCCCGCCGCGAAAATTCCCTGCAATTTGCTCGGAACCATCATTCCGTCCCATGCCGGATCCAGCGAGGCCAGATGCACGTCTCCGGAAGCGAGGTGCACCGCCAGCGCCTCCTGCGGCACATAGCCGGCGAGGGAGGCCGGGGGAAGTTCGTTCTTAACTGTTAGCCGTTGGCGGGGATCAGCCGAAACCAGTTCGGGGGCCGCGGTGGACAAAGCTCCTGCTGAGTTTCCCGTTCCTGACGACAACAGGGATGCCAGGGACGTTTGGATTTCGTTCTGGCGTTTGCCTCCGCCAAAGTAGGCCAAGTGGATGCTCTGATCCGGCTCAGCGGCCACCAGCACGGGCAGAGCCTCAAGGACTTCGGTAAACCGGTGCCCCAGCCCCATGTTTCCGGAATAGAGGAAAACGGTGGTCTCCGGACCCCAGCCCCGCTGCTGGCGCAGGGCACTCACGTCGTGGGGCGCGGGGGGATCGCCAGCGGTCCCCCAGAGCGGCACCCAGACGGAGGGCCGCCCTGCGGGAAGCCACCCATTCAAGCGCTCCGCCATATCCGGTCCCAGGGTAATCACCCCGCGGCAGCGCGGCCCCCCCATGCCCCAGCGGGCCAGCGCGCCCAGCAGGCGGTGGCCCAGGCTGCGCTCCCTTAACATTCCATGGGCCACCATGGCATCCGGGTAGAGATCCATCACCCAGTGGGCATGATGCCCCCCATGCCGCCACGCCCCCATCCGCGCCAGGAGCGACAGGTAAGGAGGGGAGGTCAGGGCCACAATCACATCGGCCCGCGACCGCCTGCGCAGCAGCCATGCGGCGACTCCGAAGTAGTAGGCGGCATAGGACAGGACCTTGCTTAAGGCGGATTTGCGTTTCCCCCATCCGGGTGCCCACAGCCGCACCACCTGCAGCGCGGGCGGCAGAGAAAAGGACTGCTTCCCCGGCGGAGCACCCGGCGGATCACGCGGGGGCGCCGGTGCTGCCCGACCCACCCCCTCCGTCCTAACTCCCGGACTCTGCCCGCTAACCACCGTCACCTCATGCCCCCGCGCCACCAACGCCTCCGCCACTGCTTCCAGCATCACCCCGGTAGGCAACACGTCAGGCGGATAGAATTGATTCAGCAGGACAAAATGCATCAGGACGGTAGTTCAGTGATTCGGTGATCCGCCGGAGCCTGAGCTGACTGGAAAGTTCGCGCTCCGTTAGGGGGACGGGGAGAACAGGCGTCCCGCCTGTCCCGCCCGGTGTCCCACCGGGTGCCGATGCCCTTGGAGACCTGAAAACGGGAGACCTGAGACCCGAGGAAGACGAAACCTGAGACCGGAGGAAGCAGGGAGAAATAGCCAGTCCTCTGGCGGCAGTAGAAAGGGCTCCATCCTCCGGCGGGACGCCAGAGGGGACAGGCGGGACGCGCTGTTCTCCCCGTCAATCAACCCCCTCCCCGCTCATCCAAGCGGACCCAGCTTCCGGATCACCCTGGCGGGATTTCCTCCGATGAGTTCATCCGGGCCCGCATTTTTTACCACGACAGAACCCGCCGCACACACCGTGTTCCGCTTTAGGGTCACCCCAGGGCCCACAAATGCCTGCGCCCCGACCCAGCACCCTTCTTCGATGACGATCGGCTTGGTAATCAAATCAAAAGTCGCTTTGGTATGATCATGTGATCCCGTGCAGAGATAAGCCCGCTGGGAAAGGCATACGTTCGAGCCGATTACCACCCGGTCCAGCGACAGGATTCCGACCTCGTCGCCGATCCAGACATGGTCGCCGATCTCCAGCCTCCATGGAAAAGTAATATTCACCCGCGAGCGGATCACCACCCCGGTCCCAACCTTCGCCCCGAAGAAACGCAAAACCCCCACCTTGAGCGGTGAGGGTATCGGCAGCCACGGGGCAAAAAACAAACTGCGTGCGAGCCACCAAAGGGCTTCCTTCACGCGCGATGCGCCACGCTCAAAGCCGTGATTGTTGAAATTAAGCAGCTTTCTCATAGCGACGGCTCATATGCCCGATTATTCCCCATAATACCTCCGTCGCCACGATCTCCCATCGAGTGCACGAAAGCACTTGCCCATCGGCCGACCGACACTGCAGCAATTGGGGGGCGCCCAGCCAAGCAGAATAGGCGCCGGGGACCATTCGCAACTCCACGCGATATCTACTCAGTCTTTACCTGAGGTAAAACCCGACCAGTGTTTGCTCCGGTTGAAGCGTTCTTCTTCGACGGCAGCGATGAGCTGACCATCCATGACAAGGGACGCCGAAGCTTCCCGGTGATTAGCGTTGATTCCGGGAATGGCCTTCATTAATTAACTAAACCTTGATACATTGCCTTCATGCGCACCGCCACTTGGTCCCAGCCAAAGTCCCTCTCCATCCAACCCCTGCCTAGGTCCCCCATGGCATTTAAATCCTCCGGGCTCGACGAGCAAGCTCGGAGAAGCACCTCTGCCAAGCCATCCACAGAAGTGGGCACCCACCAGCCACAGCGTTCCCGGGTCAGTCCGGACCACGGAGTTCCTCGAGTGGTCACCACGGGGAGGCCGTGCGCCAAAGCCTCCGCCACCACCATTCCAAAGTTTTCCGTGTGACTGGGAAGTATGAACAGCTGCGCCTGACGATAAATCTCATCCTTGGCCTCACCCCGGAGTTCCCCGAGAAATTCAAACACATCGCCCAACCGGTGTTTGGCAATAGCGGCTTCCACTTCTTTGCGGTGGCCCGCCTCATCAGGCCCCATCAATAGCATTTTCCACCCTTGAGGACGGACCCGGCCCCATGCTTCCACCAACAGGGGCAATCCCTTGACCGGGTAAATTCGCCCTACAAAAAGGGCTTTCCTGGATGCAGCGGGCGCACGGCTACCGAAACTCTCCGCCGGCAGATCCACTCCCCACGGAATCACTTCCGCCGGGACTCTAAGCCCCAAATTGGCAAATTGTGCCACTTCGCGGTCCGATGTTCCATGCAGACGCTGAAATTGATTCAGCATCCGTTTCTGGTATAGGTGCCACGCAACAAGCTTTTTCCAACGTTTGTGAGCCATGGCCCATGGTTCCAACATCCCGTGCGGGCTGACGAGGCACGGCACCCCTGCCCTCCTCCATGCGAGGAACCGGGAGACCAACGCCGGCGACCATATCCCGTGGAAATGAACACAGTCTGGAAGCCTGCCCCGGGGGAACTCAGGCTCGAGAGCCGAACGGGAAACCTCCACGTCCTGCTCAGCAAGAGCGCGGACCAGGCCCGTCATGGCCGACTCAATTCCCCCAGCCCGTTGGGATGCGGCAAGTTCTTCAAAACGCACTTTCATTCCATTTTGAGAACCTCCCGGTAAACTGCCGCATACTGTTCGGCAACATCAGCAGCAGAATACCGCTTCACATTCTGAAACCCTTTCTGAATGAGATCATTCCTCAATCCGGAATCAGATAGCAACCGCATAATGCCCGAGCGTATGGCTGACACATCGAACGGATCCACCTTCAAAGCCCCTTCCCCCGCTACATCCGCCATGGGCAAAATGTTTGACGTCAGCAATGGACGCCCAACCGCCTGTGCTTCCAGAATCGGGAGACCAAAACCTTCGTAGGTTGGAACAAAAAGGACCAGATCCGTTTTGGAATAAAGTTGCAGAACTCTATTCTCAGGCAGATCCATGAAGTTCTCCCAACGCAAGCCGGACTCCACAAGCAGTTCATTCTGCTGCGCCGAGAGTCTGCCGAGAATCATTAGCGTCGCATCCATGCCGGCACACGCCTCCACGATCCTTTCAAGATTTTTGTTCGGAGTCGTTCCTACCAATAAAAAAGCAAGGCGTCCCCCTTGCCATTCCCTTGGCACAGGACTGAAACGCAGGCTCACGCAATTTGGAATCAACCGGATTTTGGCCAGGTTGACCCCTGGGCAAGTCGACAAGCGCTCCTTGGTCGCATGGGAAATCACCGTGATACGTCGGGCTTTGAGGCAGGGCAAATAAACCCACCAGAGCCAGAACAGGAGTTTCCGGAGACCCGCACTTTCATCCAGAAACCGCAAATCATGAATCGTCAGGACCGCCGGCCGACCCCAGATCCCCAGCACCGCATAATGAATGTCGCCCGTGACATGAACCACGTCCGCTTTTTGCAAAGTCCGGACGAACCACAAATTTGAAAGAATCCCCTTTAGATTGGCGCGCCGGCTGGGTGCAAAGTGAGTAGTCGAAACTATTTCATCAGGGAATGCGGCACAAATAGAAGTGAACAGGCCTTCAATGCTATGGAACGAGCCCGGGGCCCGGCAAAGGAAGGATATCCTCATGACGCGGAAATTCCGGTGGTGGGTTTACCGGTTCCGCCATTGCCTTCTGATGTCCTATCAGATTCGGCAAACCGCTTTGACCCACCGGGCACTCCGCCGCCCGCCTTACCCGAATATTCCTCCCAGAGTTTCCGCCAAACAAGCGCTGCGATAAAGGCTGACGCTCCTCCGCCGGTTAATTCAACCAATGAACCATTGGGGTGAATCATGGCAGCGGCAGGCATGAAAAACACCAGAGAGCCTGCGAGATCTCCAGAGCGTAAGGCCATCGCGGCCCGACGGTCCAACCAGCCGATCAATCCCCCCAACACGAGAAAGCCGCCCACCAAACTTGGAATGCCGAAGTTAATATAGAATTCCATGACGTTGCCAACTCCATAGGAAGTATTGTCATTGACGATGAAACCCGTCATGTCCATGATCGTTTCAGGGCTCCCGCCAAAGACTGGCTTTGAAGGCCAGATGGCACGCGGCACCAATGAAATCAGCCCTTCCCAAAAGGACCTTCCGTGCAAAAAACCAACTTGTCCTTCTTCAAGACGGAGCGCGGATCGACCCACAAAGAAATTCTGATTCAAGCGCAGGTCCAGTGCTTGCAGGTGAGCTGGATTCTCCGGATCAAACAACTCGATTTCCCGGAATATGCTGAGCGATTGATCAATCCGCTCGGTCATTTTTCCTCCACCCCAGACCGAGTCCCGGATGCTATCCCGATTTTGGAAGTAACTCAGAAACAGGGTAAAAAAGAGAAATGACACCACAGGCAGAGCAATCGCCACCCGTTTGACTGAAAGGGTTGAAATGACCAACGCCGACAGAATCATGAATACCGGGGTGGAGCCAAAGCTGAGGAACCCACCCATCAGGAGGGTCAGCACCGGAAAAATCATCATCGCGGCAAACCAGAGAGTAGCTGCTCTGATGTTGTTTGCTAGCAATGCGCCTTGCAAGCCCAGCAACACACCCAACACCCAAATTCCCCCTGCTTTCTCGATCACCGCACCGATACTGGGCACCTGCACAACGACGCGCAAGGTATACGTGACAGTGAGCCCAGCCAGTAGACAGAACAGGGCAAAGCGGTGGGTTTCGCATGGAACAGACAGCGGAATTCCGGCTTTTGTTATTCGGCGGGCCAGCCAAACACCCACCACGAAACATACTGCCCCAATCGCGGTATATCGAATGCCTACAACAGTATCTTCGGTATCCGGAAGAAAACCCTCCCCGTAAATGTGGGCTACAGCACCAGGGACGTGAATGAACAATAATGCAAACAGGTAGGCGATTGGCAACCCAACCGATACCTGGTCCCGCCGCAGCATGACAATCAACCCTAAAAAGCTGATCAGGCAGATGATAATCGATGAAATCACGCGGCAAGCTTTTTTTGTTGAAATTTAGCAAGCGGCACGCCAGGACCAGTCGGGAGAATCTTCATTGGGCTGAGGCGACCACGTCGGAAAGCCCGCGGAGCCAGGGCCCCGCATTCTGAAATCGCATGCTCCCATTCGGGTCGGCGAATTTATAGCCCGCTGACTTAAGTATCGACACAGACTTTTCAGCCGGGCAATCAACCTGCCCTTCACTGGCCCAATTCAATTCGAAGAACAGGGTGCTCACCGCCCGCCGGGCAATCAACTGTCTGGCACCAGCCAGCACCTGGGGTTCATTTCCCTGAACGTCAATTTTCAGAAGATCAATCTTCCCATATCCATGCTCCGCACAGAAGTCATCCAAAGATACCGTGGTCACTTCGAGTGAATCAGCATTCCGACGTTGCTCGCTCACAAAATTCATCCCCTCATTGTCCGCGTGCTCGCCCAGGAAAAAATTCAGATGAGCCTTGCCCGACTCTGCGGCCACGGCACATTGGTGAACACGGATCCGTGAATTTAGCCCATTGAATTGGATGGTGTCGGCAAGGTGTGCCGCAATAGCGGGCGTTGGCTCAAAGCTGTGAACGCTGGAGGTATGGTTGGCAGCCGCTGCGGCCAGACTGTAAATGCCTGCATTGGCCCCTACGTCGAGGATTAATTGAGAGGTGGAAGCATACTTGGACCACTGGTTCAGCACCCGTTCTTCCAAAAAGTAGGTTCCAAAATAATAGAACTGGCGTTGCAATTGCTTCCGCAGATCACAGCGCATCGAAAAGCCACCATAGGCCAAACGTGCATGCCGGACAAATCCCCCGCCCGCATCCGACCGGGCTCCGAAGCGCTCAATGATACGGTATTTGCCCCGCCGCATCGGAAAGTGCCGCGCATAAAATTTGAGAAAGGGTTCAAGCATGATGGTAAAGTTTTATGAAAGGGCGCGATTCACGCATTGGGCCCGATTGCCGCCAACGGCGCGATGCGAAAGAAAAAAACGATATCGATTTCCCCCTCGGCGGTCCCCAGTTCGGCTTCGCGCTTACCCCGCTGGGTCAAGCCGCAGGATAAAGTGGGACGGATGCGTAGTCCCTACCTTGTGCCGCCACCAACTGCGCGCAGCGCACCCCGCATCCGCTCCAGATAAGAATAACCGCTCGTGTGGCAACGCTTGAGTCCCGCCGCCGCAATTTTGGCGCGGACCTCTTCATGGGCGGTGTGGAACTTCACCTTGCTAATCAACTCTTCCTCAGAATCGAAAAACTCCGCCTCCTTGCCCTCCTCAAAAAACTCCCGGTGTTCGTCCGTCCGATCCGCCAGCAGCATGCTGCCGCAAGCGGGGATCTCGAAGGTGCGGGTGGTGTGCTGGTCAGGGCAGACTTTCCGCAGGAAACCCAAGCCAATCCGGGATCCGGTGAGGGCGCGGGCATAGTCGTCGCCGTAAACTTCGTCCCCTTGCAAGCAAGGGGCGATTGCTGGGTCGCGGTGAATTCGAAAAGCATCCTTGCCAGCGAGTTGGCCGAGGATGATGCGGCGGCGCAGCGTGGCGTGGCCATCCTTGAGGAATTCCCAATAGCCACCCCAGATTTTGAGGTCCAAACCGGTCCCCGCCACCGCGTGGAGCAGGTGTTCCCGACGGGGTTCCCAGCCACCGAGAAAGCCAACCCCGCATTGCCAGCGCGTATCATTCGAAGGCAGAGGCCGGTGGGTTTCATCGCAGTAGCCGAGCGGCATGTAGATCGTCTGCTGGTTGAGAACCTCGTAATCTGCGCGCTCGTAGGTCTTGCAATACACTAGGATGTCAAAAGCCCCCATCGCCTCGTCCATCAAGGGCGTTCGTTTCCAGGATAGGGTAAAGTAGGGATCGGGGGTGAAGTGCAGCATGCGGGCACCAAGCTTGCGCAGCGCCTGCAGGGTTTCCATCCTCAGGAATTCCTGCTTGTCAGCCCAGATCAGATCCGGCTTCAGCTCGCGGGCGGCTGCCAGCACCGCTTCGTTGATCGCATCAACCACCGAGCCACGGTGGAGACGCCGCTGAATCTGGCGTCGCCACCATCCGGCCTGCCGCCAAGGTTGGACCGTGTTACCCCCCCGCACCTCGTGCCCGAGACGCTGCAGTGCACGCATCCGCATCAGGCAGGTCTGGCCAGATCCCAAGTCCCCTAAATACAGAATTTTCATAAGAAGTCAGGAATCTGAAATCGAGTTATGCAGCGCCTTTTGAAGTCGCATTCTGAATGATGCTTGGCTTAGATTTGAGAGTGCAAACGCTCTGGCGTATTGGCGGGCTTGCTGATACATCGTAATATTGTCAAGCAATCTGACCATGGCGTTCCCCAGAGCGGTCGATGTAAGCGGTCTTTGCAATAGCAGGTGGTGGTTGAACGGACTGGTTACCTCTCGCAGTGCAAAATCGTCCACACTGATGGCCGGGCAGCCGAAATAGCCTGCTTCAATCACTGTCAGAGGCGTAATATCTGCATCCGTGGGATGAATAAGCGCAAATGCTCGTGCGAGATGCCCCCGCAATGCGGCCAACTCCGCCGAATTGCTCTTATTGTAGAACCCCTCGTAGGTGACCTTGCCGGGAACCAGATCGCTAGCCGGAGGTGGCGACCCGATGATCCGCAAGCGGGCTTCCGGGTGGGTTTCCCACACCTCACTCATTGCCTGGCGGCAAAGATGCCCGTTTTTCTGTTTGAAATTTGTCGAGATGAAATAGAAGTCCTTTGATCCATTCCAACGGTCGGATTCAGGTGCCAACGTGCCTCCAAAGATCCCAACCGATTGAAGCCGCTCTGCCGGCAGTTGATAATCCATTCTCGTTCGTTCCAACGCCCATTGGCTTGAGAATAGCATCTTGGTAGCATTCGCCATCCAGACTGCTTCGGTGTCGCTCAACCAGTTCTTTTGTGTTGTGCTAAAATCGTCCGGATTGTGATAGATTTTCAGATAGTCGATGAAGGAACAATCATTCCAAGCGACGTAGGGCCGTGGATTTGCGCATAAGATCCAAGGTGTAAACCCCATATAGAAATCGAAATCCGCGCTTGCGTCACACTGGCGCGCCACTTGATATGCGATATCCAGAAGTCTGGATTCATTGAAAAAATAGAATTCACCAGCCATTCCCAAACGGCGGCGGGCCTTTGACAGACACCCGGCCAAACGGCTGGCTGGAGGATTGATCGGTCCTACGTAACGCACATCCGCCACCTCGGACAGTGCCGCATACGCCGCGGCATTCATACCGGATATCCCGCCAGAGATCTCTGATGGTTCGATATTCGATATGAAATTGATCTTCATGCTTTGCACCTCTTGGAGGGCTCCTTGGCTACCCAAGGAGCCCTTCTCCCCGGTAGATTCTTTCGAGGTTCTTCGCACTTTGCTCAATTTCAAAGGCTGATTTTGAAACAGCCAGGTTGCAATCTTTCCGTGCGGGCCTTTCAGCGGCGAGAATTTCTTCGACGGCCTCTAGCCATGGACCCGGATCTTCGGTCACATCGAGAAAGCTCACCATGTTCTCCATTACCATACACTCCCTTGGAACTGCCGACGAGGCAAGGACAGGCAGGCCTGCAGCCTGTGCTTCAACCGCCACCATTCCCAGTCCTTCGCCTCGAGATGGAAAGAAAAGAAGATCGGAGGCAAGCATGAAGCGCTCAATGTCCTTGCGAACTCCAACCATGATGACCCGCCCAACGACCCCGGCTTGATCTATGCGAGACTGAAGGAACACAGTCGCTTCGCTGGGGGCACCGCACATGATCATCCGAATGGACGGGTCACGTTTTGCTAGCTCTATTGCGAGATGGACCGCAAAACCAGAGTTCTTATGGTTCTGGGGATGCCCTAGGTCCGCACTGAGATCCGTCCGCCCCGCAAAAAGTAGGATTCGCACATCCTCCGGCCAACCGAATTCCATGCAGATCGAATTTTTGGCGGCAACGGGATCCCCACCAAAACGGGCAGTATCGAAACCACAATGGAGAGCTGCTCGGGGAATTTTTTGAAATCTGGTTGCATCGAAGCCATGCTCGGTCACGGCTTGCCTCGAAGTGCCAGTGATATGAGTTGCAAACTTTTCTATCAGATACTTGCCGATTCCAGCAGTGATTTTACGTCCATAGGTAATTCCGTAGTTATTCCGGATTTGATAGGCCGGATTATGGACGTGCGTAACACGAACTGGAGGAAGGTGCTGTCCCGCTAGAAGAAAATGCCAGCCACTGGTGTAATCCTGATGGTGATGAATCGCGTCGTAACGTTCTGAAGCCAGTATTTGTCGGAAGCGTTTGGCAAACGATCCCAAGTGCCTCTTGCCGTACGGAATGTAATGGATTTTTGCACCGAGTGCCAAGGCTTCATCGTCAAATACCCCACGCTCTCCGCTAGTGACTAAAAAGTCCATTTGAACCTCGCGGCTTTTCGACCACAGGCGCAAGACTTCCATCAGCCATGTTTCCGCCCCACCCATGCCAAGGGCATGGATGACGTGCAGAACCTTGATCGGTTTTTTACTCATTGAAGATAAAGCCCGGGTAACTCTGTGAAGGCCGCTTCCTGTTCCATCCTTGTCCGCGCCAACGCTGCCGCTGCTTCTTCTCGTGTAGCAGGCAGCTCCTTCAATAGCGCATTAGTTTTTCACGCCCGGATTGCAACTGGCCAGCTTACCGTGAGTTGATGGGGTAGCTTCCTGTAAGAAACATGGGGCGCATGAGTGCGGATTAGGAAATGCCCTACGCGCGACACGATCCGCAGGGAAAAACCAACCTCATCGTTGTTGCCGAGATGATAGAATGGATTGTGTATGTGGGATAAATGCATGAGTCAAGTCCGGGCCCCGCCCATGCCCTGCGTATTGAAGAATCCCTATTCGCAGATGTTTTCCGAAGGAGTGTTCATCATCACGGGAACCGGTTCCGCAAGGATGTCTTGATCGACCGTGGGATCGCCTTAAGAAGCTCCAAAGTTCCGAATCGGGAGAGGTCAAAGGATTCGAGCATCTTTGACTCCCATAGTCTTTCATGGATTCTCCTAAGATTGCTGTAATTTGCCAAGAATAAGTCCTGCAGATCGGGCGACATCTCGCAAATCCTGCTTTTCCTGGCATACGCGAAGATGTTTTGCGCGTAGTAGGTTTCAATTCCATCAACGTTCCAAATACGAGGTCTAAGGAAATCGGCAACGCTATATCCGTGCTTTTCAAAGATGTCCCTCCAATATTCTGGCCATTGCTCGTTGATATGGTTGGATCCTCCCTGAAATGGTATGGCGGCGGAAAAAACGACGATGTCGCTCAAACTCGTGACGAATTCCACGAAGCGCTCCGCATGTTCCGATGAAATATGCTCGGCCACTTCAAGCGTGATGGCCATGTCGAAGCGGGCGTCCAGCGCTCCCGGTTGTTCGAGATTGATCGAGGCAAATTCAACATCGAGGATATCGAGCTGACTCGAATCAACCCATTCTCCGTCAAGGCCAAGGATTGTCTCTGCGCCCAACTTCTTAAGGGTCGCCAGCAGAATCCCGGTGCCACAACCCACATCGACGACTGATCTTGGCTTGAATATCTCCATCAGCAACGGTGCGATAACCTCGACTGAGTTGAGATTATCCGTGCGCTTGTTGGAATAAAAAGATGTTGAATAATTGGGCTGTTTCATATAGGAGTTATCCCGGGATTTGTCCTCATAGAGAAGGAGACTGCCAGAATCATCTCTTGGCGGATGTGGCCGCAAAAAGTCATCGGCCGATTTTGGGCCGCTCTTGAGGCCGCTTCTGGTTTCGGGGCCATTTCCGCAAGCCTAACTGTAAAATCCATAAGATTTCGGTTTCGTCCTTTTATGACTTGGGGGCCGGGCGCTTT
>JBBQWG010000037.1:0-70836 GCA_038210825.1 Verrucomicrobiales bacterium | reverse complement strand
GCCCCCGCCCCCCCCCGCCCAGACCAAAGCCCAACGGCCCACAGGCAAACGGCCAAACTGGAGGACAGGGGGGGAGACGCGGGAGTAACAGGCGGGGCGGGGGGACGGCTGCGGGCCAATTCCAAATGTCCTTCGCAGGAGGAATGACTTGTGAATTTGTCAGGGATCCGGTAGTTCACCAAAACCAGATTATGGTCCACCCGCTTCCCGGTTGCCGTTAAATTTTTTTAATCTGTGCTCGAGTCCCTGAAAGCTGCTTTTCGATATCCGCTGGCTGACCGGTCTGGCTGGTGGCTGGTGGGCCGGGTGGGCACCTGGCTTTTGTTGTGCCCGCCGGTGGGATGGATTCTGGCCTTGGGCTACCGTGCGGAGGCGGCATGGAAGCTCTGGCACAGTCCATCTCTGGCTCTCCCGCCTTGGCCCGGGCTCAGGATGGGATTTCTCACCGGGTTGAAGGCGGCAGCAATCATCTCGGCTTATCTTGCTCCCGTGGTCGCGCTTTTCTGGATCTTTGGATTGGATTCATGGGAAAATGCGCAAGCCCATGGGATACAGGTGGCGGCACTCACCGTTTTGATTCCTTTGTTTTTACCGGTCACGGTGCCATTGATCGGGTTTGGAGCCCCGATGAGGTTCGATTGGCTGCACTTCAGCAAACTGGAAGCGGGGATTCTGTTTGGAAACTTTGCCCTGGTCATATTCTGCCTTCCTGCGGCATTTCTTCAGGTCTCGGTGACGCGGCAATTCCGCCGGGCCCTATCTGTCCCGAAGACGCTGGGCCTGATCGCAGCGGCACCGCGCCTCTATTGCGGAGCCTGGGGCATCAGCCTTGCCGCTACGGGGGTAGCCCTTTGCACCGGGCCCCTCCTGCCATGGGCAATCGTGTGGTCCTACCTTGTGATAGGGTATGCCTTTAACCACGCGCTCGCCCGCATGAATTATGGGCCGCTGCAAAAGGGGGGGCAGGAACAGGGTTTCCTCAACCGGGTCCAGCAGCAGCAAAGGGAAGGTTCGTGAAATAGGAAGTCCCGTAGCGGGCAGCCGTTGAAAGATTGAGGACATTTCCTCAATTGCGGTTGATTCCGGCCCGGCGTGGAGGCGAAGGGGAGGTCCTGTCGATTTTCCCGTCTTTCTGTGCTATTTCAAACTCCGGAGTTTCTGGTCTTTTTTGTCATTCTGGCCGCCGCCTATTGGCTGGTGCGGGAGCGGCGGGCGCAGAATTGGCTGCTGTTGGCGGGCAGTCTGATCTTTTACGGTTGGGTGGAGCCCTGGTGGGTGCTGCTGATGCTGACCACCTGTGTGGTGGACTTCACGGCGGCCCGGTTGCTGACGGACCGTCCGCATCAGCGGAAACGATGGCTGGTTTTGTCCCTGACCACCAATTTTGCGATCCTCTGCACCTACAAGTATTTTGATTTCTTTTCGGCCTCGGTCACCCAGGTGCTTCAGCAGTTTGGATGGGAGGCCGACCCGTTTTTACTCAAAGTGGCGCTGCCCGCCGGCATTTCCTTCTATACGTTCCAGAGCGCCAGTTATGTGGTGGATGTCTACCGGCGGCAGATGGAGGTCAGGCGGTCCCTGCCGGAATACATCCTGTTTGTCTCGTTTTTCCCGCATCTGGTGGCCGGGCCGATCCAGCGGGCGCAATTTTTGTTGTCGCAGATCGAACTGCCGCGGGTGTTTGATGCCCGGATCGCGCGCAATGCGGTGGTGCTGATCCTGTGGGGCTTTTTCAAGAAGCTGGTGATCGCCGACAATGCGGCGCTGGTGGTGGGGAAGGTTTTCAGCCTCGACGAGCCCAGCTTTCCGGTGCTGTGGGCCGGGGTTTTTGCGTTCGGAGTGCAGATCTACGCGGACTTTTCGGCGTATACGGACATTGCGCGGGGCATTTCCCGGCTGCTGGGCTTGGAGTTGTGCCGCAACTTTGACCATCCTTACCTTGCAGAATCCCCGCCGGACTTCTGGCGGCGCTGGCACATCAGCCTGAGCAACTGGTTCCGTGACTATGTTTACATCCCCCTTGGGGGCAGCAAGTGCACCCTGGGGCGGCAGTGCCGGAATCTCCTCCTGACATTTCTCCTGAGCGGGCTTTGGCATGGGGCGGCGTGGAATTTTATTTTATGGGGAGCGTGGCACGGCATTCTGCTGGTGCTGTGGCTTTTGTGGTCCCGGGCCCCGGAAGCCTTGCGGCCGGAGCGGCTGCCGCGGTGGTGCCGGATCGGCCTCACTTTTGTGCTGGTGCATATTGGCTGGCTGATGTTCCGGGAGCACAGCCTGACCCATCTGATGCAGCACCTGACGCTGAATCCCTTTGCGGCGGATGGGGTGCAGTGGCGCATGGGGCTGTTTTTTGTCAGTTTGACCCTGCTGTATGCCTTTCCCCTGTATTTGCATCCGCCTCTGGACCGGTGGCTGGCGCGGCGTCCGGAAGCGGCGGCCGACCACTTCCCCGGGTGGCGCTGGACGGTGGCCTGCACGGCCCTCGCGGTGGTTTTGTTTGTGGGCATTCTGCTGCTGCGCAGTCCCGCCACCAGTGACTTCATTTACTTCCAGTTTTAGAGCATGGCACATGGCCCTGCGGCATCCGGCATGGCCCGGCCGCATGAAGGGCCTTTTCAGGACGGACCGGTTTTGACTTGATAGCGGCATTGCCGTGACAGCAGCCACTTCACGCCGAACATGTCCATGGTGGCGCGGAGGGCGCGGTTGCCGAAACCGTATTTGCTGACCCCACTGACGCGGGGGCGGTGGTTCACGGGCATTTCGGTGAGCCGGAAGCCGCCACCTTTAATAAGGGCGGGGATAAAACGGTGCATGCCCCGGAAGAGAATGAGGCTGTCGCGGCAGGGGGTGCGCAGCACTTTGAGGGTGCAGCCGGTGTCGCGCACGCCGTCGCCGGTGAACCGGCTCCTGACAAAATTGGCAATACGGCTCTGCAGGCGTTTGAAAGTGGTATCCTTGCGTTTGGCCCGGTAGCCGCAGACGAGGTCGTAGCCTTCCTGGAGTCTGGCTAGCATGGCCGGGATGTCGCCAGGGTCATTCTGGAGGTCACCGTCCAGCAGGGCGATAACCGGGGCGGTAGCGGCCATGATGCCGGCATGCATGGCCGCCGACTGGCCGCGGTTTTCCGTGAATTCCAGCACCCGGATAAACGGCTGGCGCGGGATGTTGGCCACGGTGGCATCGGTGGAGCAGTCGTCCACGAGGAGGAGTTCGAGATCCTCCCCGGGCAGGGCGGCCGTGATTTCCCTGACAAGGGCGGCAACATTGCCTTCCTCATTGTAGAGGGGGATAACAAGGGAAAGTGAGGGCATCTTTTCAGAAGGCAGAAGGATGGGACCGGGAGGAGAAAAATGGAATAATGGGGCAGGGGCCTCAGGAAGGCGGGAGGTAGTCGCGGCAGACAAATACCTTGATGCGGCGCAAGGGAAGGCCCCGCTGCATGGTGTCAAAGATGATGAGCGGGGCGACTTCCCGGAAGCGGGCCCGCAGGCGGTCGGGCACGTCCGCCCGGGCGGCGGTAGTGAAGTAGAGGGCGGTGCGGCCATGGTAGGCACTGCGTCCGCCGGAGGTGCTGCTGTAACCTGGCCAGAAGTGATAGTCGCTCTCCGGCACCGGACTGGCCGGGATCTGGACCATGGGATGGCGCACGGTGGGACGCAGCACCGGGAGAGAGGACGGAAGGTGGAAGTTCAGCACCGATGCCAGACGTTCGTTTTCAGCGAGGAGAAAAAGCCCGTCCGGGGTCTGCCCGAGGCTTTCCTGAATGATCGATTCCGCTTCCTTGGCGGTGGTGCGCCAGCCGCGCCAGTCGCGTGAACGGTCGCGTTCATAACCAAGGGGCAGGCCCGCATGGCGCAGCAGATCGGTGTCCAGGGTCAAGGGGGTCAGGATCAGGGCAGGAAGCACGCAAAGCCATTGGAGATGGGTTTTGAAAGGCAGGTGGGAAATGTGATTTTCCCATGCCCATGGGAGGGCGAGGCAAAGGGCCGGCAGGGCGGGGGCCAGCCATGAGGCGCGGGCTCCGGCAGTGAGCGACATCACGAGAGCCGCGAGGATGGGGGGCACGGCAAAAGCGGCGATGAAACGGGCGGCATCCGCATGGCGCCAGCCCTGCAAACTCCGCCAGAGCGCCCAGGCCATCGCTCCCAGCATGACCGGACTAACCAAAGCCAGCCATTGCCCGGTGAGGGCCAGCGGAGCGCCCGCCTGCAGGACGCCGCCGGGTGGAAAGATCCGTTCCTTCCATTGAAAATACCCTGCCCATGCGTGGTGTTGATTCCAGTCGATCAGGGGCCACAGCACGAGGGCAAAGTCCGCCAGCAGCAGCCATGGTCCGGGCCGCCCCAGAAATCCGCGCCAGCGGCGGGAACCGGCGAGGAGCAGAAAGGTCCCGATGACGCCCCACACCGCCCCATACCAGCAGAGGAAACCCGCCCCGAACAGCAATCCGGCCAATGGCCAGTGCCAATCCCATGGGGAAGCCCGCCGCAGACCGCGCCACACCGCCACCATGCCGCCAATCAGTAAAAACAAGCCAGGCGTTTCCGGGCGCATTTGGATGGCCCCCAAATTGACCATGGGGGTGAGGTTGAACAAGGCCACGGTCCATGCGGCGGTCTTTTCGCCCGTGAGGGACCGGGCAAGACGATAAAGCATCCAACTCGCGCCCACGGCGAGCAGCGGGGCCATAAAGCGGAGCCCGAGGGCAGTGTCCCCGAAGACCACGGTGCCGATCCCCGCGCACCACGCGGTGAGATGTCCGCCATCGATCCCGGCCACGGCGGGATGCTTCAGGGCTTCCATCAGTTGCGCTTCCGCCGGGCTGATATCGTGCAGTCCGGCCATGATCCAACGCAGCACCGTGAGGGCCGCGAGGCTTTGGATGAGGAGGCGTTGCGTGAAATTAAACTCCATGGGCGGACCATTTCCCGGACCGGCAGTGCCGAAGGAAAATCCCGTTCTATCATGCACCATGGGCGCAACAAGGGAGAAACCGCCCGGCCCGGGAATCGGGATGCCGGCCGCCTTGGTCTGGGAATGCCTGCAAACTTCCGGAATCATGGCGGATTTCTTCAATGGAGCGGAGGATTAAACCAGAAGCCATTGTAATTTTGCATTGGTGGGTTGAGGCCGATGGGCTGGAAGCCCATAAGGTCAAAGGGCTGGAAGCCCTTTGGACTCACTGGCTGGAAGCCAGTGTCACGGGCAATCCTGCCGGCAAAATGGCGCGATGACGAATTTTGTTGCGCCCCCCGGGTGAATGGCTAAACTCCGCCGCTCTGTCGGACCGCTGACAATTCCTTTTCCGGATGCCTGCCTTCCCTCCTGCTTCTGCTCTCGTGACCGTAGTGTGCCTGTCGCTCGGCAGTCTTGTGTCCGCTTCCGGCCAGACCGTCAAATCCGCGTCCAAGCCGGCCACCGCGTCCAAGCCCGCCAAATCCACCGGGACCGCTCCCGCCGCCCCCAAACCGAATCCCGCCAAGCCGGCGTTGCCATCGGCCAAGCCGGCTGCGGCAGGAGCCCAGGGTGCGATCGGTCCGGTGGCGGCGTTGCCCCGGGTGTATGCGCCAACCCGACCCCGGGAGGTGTCACCCCGATTCCCCTGGAAACGCAATATCACCACGACCATTTTTTGGGTCGGAGAAGCGCCGTCAGGCCGGAACACCACCCCCAATCATAAGAGTTCGTGGGATACCCGGTGGGAGCAAAACTTTGGGGGCTATGACGATCCCAACCGCGAGAACCGAACCTACGATTTCCATCCCAAAGGATTTATTCCCAACCTGAATCCTTTTTACGTCGCCCTTCCGTTCAACGACAAGACGAACCAGGAAATCGCGGCGATGAAGATCCCGTGGTTTAAAACCCGCAAGCACCCCGACAGCAAAAGCGCCTGCCATGGGATGTGGATCGCGATCCGTTTTGGCAACAAAACCTGCTTTGCCCAATGGGAAGACTGCGGGCCATTTGTGACGGACGACCACAACTACGTTTTTGGCACCGCTCCTCCCAAGAATCCGGAAAATAACGGAGCGGGCCTCGATGTCTCCCCGGCGGTCCGGGATTTTCTGGGGATCAGCAGTGGAGCCCAGTGCGACTGGCGGTTTTGTGCTCCGGAAGAAGTGCCCGATGGCCCGTGGACCCGGTTTGGCGACGGCAAAAAGCTGGCTAGTGGTGGGGAACAGGACATCGCAACCATCCAGGCCAAATACGCTGAACTGGTGCGTCAGCGTGAGGAATGGCTGAAGCGCAATCCGGCGCGCTGATTTCCGGCAGGTGAGGATAGCCTTGCGGCTTGCGGGGCAGGGCAACCGGCGGCACGGGAGGAAAAGCATGGGACGATCTTCGAAAGCCAAAACCAGTTCTCCGGAGCGCGAGGCGGCCCGCCGCGTCATGAAGGAACGGGACATTGACCCCAGTTATGGCATGGGGCAGAACTTCATGACTGACTCCGCTGTGGCGGCTTGGATAGTGGATCAACTGGGGGTGCAGCCGGAAGACACCGTGATTGAGGTCGGCCCGGGCATGGGGGCCCTGACAGAACATCTGGTCACCAAAGGCGCCCGCCGCGTGGTATTGGTGGAAAAGGATGACAAGCTGGTGGAACTGGTGCGGAGCAAATTCGGGCATTTGCCTGGCGTGGAGATTGCCCACGGCGATGCCATCCGCTATGACCTGCGTCCGTTTTATGCGGAGCAGCCCGTGAAGGTGCTGGGAGCATTGCCGTATTCCTGCGGCACCGAGATCATCCGCAATCTCATGGGCCATCCCAGTCCCGCCTGCCTTGGTGTATTCACCCTGCAGAAGGAAGTCTGCCAGAAACTGAGCGCCAAACCCCACGATCATTTATATGGCCTGCTGACCCTGCGCAGTCAGGCATGGTGGGACATCGGCTTCCTGCGTGAATTGCCGCCGGATATCTTTATGCCGCGCCCCGCCGTGGATAGTGGCGTCATTGCCATGACGCCGCGGCCACGTCCGGGATTCCCGGTTTTTGAGGAAAAGTTATTCGACCGCCTGCTGGCCCAGGGATTTTCCCAGCGCCGCAAGATGCTGCGCAATCTCCTGCCCAAACATCCGGAGCAGTCGTGGGAAACCCTGGCAGGCCGCATCGGCTGCAACCCCATGGCCCGCGCCCAGGAACTCAGCCTGCGGCAATGGGTGGAACTCACTAACGAATACAATCCCGATCCCAAAAAAGGCCACGGCCAGAGCGGGGATGAAATCTTTGATGTGGTCGATGAAAACGACCATGTCATCCGTCAGGAACGGCGCCGGGTGGTGCATGCGGAAAACCTGAAACACCGGGCGGTGCACTTGTTTGTTTTCAACGATGCCGGCGAGGTCTTCCTCCAGTTGCGCAGCCATCTCAAAGACAAGATGCCGGAACGCTGGGACAGCAGCGCGGCCGGGCATGTGGACAGCGGAGAGGATTACCTGACCTCTGCGGTCCGCGAATTGGAGGAGGAACTCGGCATCAAAACCACCCCCGACCGGCTCAGGCTGGAAACGACCCTGCCGGCGGGACCCGGCACCGGCTGGGAATTTGTCCATCTGTATTCCCTGACATGGAACAATCCCCTGCGCTGGCCCGCAGCGGAAATCGAGACCGGCGAGTGGTTCGCCCCGGATCAGGTGGACCGTTGGATCCTAAACCGCCCTTGGGATTTTGCTGAAGGCTTCATGGAATGCTGGCGCCGCTGGCGGGCGGCCCGGGCCTGAGGCCTTTGGGGGCTGCCGATTGCCGGTTCCCATGACCGGTTATCCTAAAGAGGAAAATAGGAATTTGAACAGAAGGACACAAAGGAAACGAAGTAAGGATTTTACCCTAAAAGCCGCGATGAAATTGAACAGAAGGTCACAAAGGACGCAAGGAGAACAGCCTATGAACCACAGCCAATTCACCCGGGTTAAAGTTTGGTGATGGGTGGGGCAGGTCACGGAGGGGACTCGACTTTGGAAAGTCGAGCTACGTTTTCCACGGGACGCCCTGGGGCCCGGAAGGGTCCTGCGCTGCAGGATTGACCGGCGGGCCCGCAGGCTTCATGTTGCGGATCATGAAACCGGTTTTCCGTTTTGCAGGGGTTCTTGCCTTGGTATCTTTCTTCATGAGTGCCCGACCTAGTGCAGCGGAGGTTTCCCTTGAGGAGGGGATCAAGCGGCACCTCGGTCAATTGACGGAACGTCAGTTGCCGGGCATGGCGGTGCTGGTGGCGCGGGATGGCAAAATTGTCTATCAAGGCGGGTTTGGGTGGGCGGATCTGGCCAAGAAGACGCCAATTACCCCTGACACCAAATTCCGCATCGGCTCGGTGACCAAACACTTTATCGGAGCCGCCGTGCTGAAGCTGGCCGAGGACGGAAAACTCGCCCTGACCGATCCGCTGGACAAGTTTTTCCCGGAGTTTCCAGGCGGGGGCGGGATCACCCTGCTGCAGTTGCTCAATCATACCTCGGGCCTGCACAGTTATACGGGCAAACCGGAATTCATGGGGCGGGTCACAAAGCCTATCAAACCGGCGGATCTGATTGCCTGGTTCCGGGACGACAAACCGGACTTCGCCCCCGGCACGGGATTCGCCTATAACAACTCCGCTTATTTCCTCGCGGGCGAGGTTGTGGCGCGCGTGTCCGGCCGGACGCTGGATGCGTATTTGCGTCAGACCTTTTTTGAGCCCCTCGGCATGAAGGATACCGGCATCTTTGATAACGCCTCCCCGCCGGCCGGCATGGCCACGGGATATTCGGTGGTGGAAGGCAAAGCTACCGTGGCGATTGACTGGGACATGTCGTGGGCGGGCGGGGCGGGGGCACTATACTCCACCGTGGGCGACCTGTTCCGCTGGAATGAAGCCCTGTTTGGGGGCAAGGTGCTGAACGTGGAGTCCTTCAAAAAAATGACCACGGCCACCAAACTGCCGCCCGGAGTGGATGGCATGAGTTATGGGCTTGGCCTGATGTTTTCTTCCGTCAGCCGTCTGCCGGCAACGGGCCATGGCGGCGGACTCAACGGGTGGTCCAGCGACCTGTTGCGGCTTCCGGAACAGCAGTGCACCATTGTGGCGCTAGCCAATGCCCTGCCGCCCGTGGACACCTGCGAGCCGTCAGGGGTGACGCGGAAGATTGCGGAGAAGTTATGTGAGGCTGACATCCGGAAGCTGCCGCCGCTGCAGGAAAATCCCTCCGTGGACAAAGCCACCTATGCGGCCTTCGCGGGGCGTTATGATTACAAGTCGGCCGTCATTACGGTGACCGTTAAGGAGGGCCGTCTGATGTCCCAACTCACCGGCCAGCCGGAGTATGAGATTTTTCCGAGCGCACCGGATGCCTTCTTTTGGAAAGTGGCGGATGCCCAGGTCACCTTTCTGCGCAATGATCGAGGCGAAGTGGTGGCGGCCCAGCATACCCAGGGTGGCATGACTTTCAAAGCCCCGCGCCTTGTGGCGGCGGAAGTCAAACTGACGGATGCGGAACTCGACGCTGTGCTTGGACAATACAACTATGGTGCGGCGGTGATGACCGTGACCCGCGATGGGGACCGCGTCTTTGCCCAGCTCACCGGCCAGCCCAAACTGCAAATCCATCAGAAATCCGCCACGCATTACGAATGGCGGGAGGTGACGGCCAGTGTGGTCTTCCATAAAGACAAGGACGGCAAGGTCATCAAGGCCACCCACACCCAGAACGGCCAAACCTTCGAGGCGCCGAAAATCAAATAGCGGCATTGCACGGGAAAAATCAGGTTTGCCGCGGCTTGATACGATAGCCTTTGAGAAACCGGACGGTTGAAATCCTGCGGCACGGGATTTCCGCTTTTTCCATAATTTAATAAATTTTCCGGGAAATTTAGCAGATAGGGGTTAAATTGAGAGGATGGCGGTGGTCCGGCTTCTTCCGGGCCCTCTCCTGAAGAAAGGCAATTTTGCGGTTTCGGCCCCCGGCCGGCCCGGCGAAGTTGTCGAATACGGTTTTCCTTTTCCCCTATGAATCTTAAACCTGCCAAGGAACCGTCCCGGGCCTCCGGGAAACTCTTGCCGGACCCCACGATGCCAGCCACGCCAGTGGCCCCTGCGGCGTTCCCTGCCAAGCTGATCCTTTATCCTCCCGACGCCGAATCCGTCGAAATTGCCTTGAATCAGGACGTGGTCACGCTGGGGAGGGATTCCGGAAACCGGATCGTAATTACCAGCAGTTATATCTCTTCCTTCCACGCCCGGTTTCAACGCCGGCCGGAACTGGAGTCCGTTGAATTGACGGATTTAGGCTCCAACAATGGAACCCGGGTCAACGGCCGCAGGATCGAAAAAGTGGTCCTTAGGCACGGGGACATGATCCAATTTGGACCCGCGTTGATTGCCCGGTTTGAGACCGGAGCCCCGCCTGCCAAGCTGCGGGAGGCCAGTTCTGCGGCTGGTCCGGAAACGCTGGTGACCCCGGAGGGGCCCAGAGGGATGACCTCCCAGACGGAGGCACTCACTCCCCCATCCACCATTGAAGCGGATCCGGGACCGGCCAGCCTGGTGGAATCCGGTGAGGGCGGCGCATCCCTGCTTGCGGCGCAGCGGGCGGAGTTGGAGCAATTGAAATTGGAAGCCCGGAAGCGGCGCAATGATCTGCGGGCGGGGGAAGCGCAACTGAAGGAAGTCCGGGCCGAGCGCGATACCCTCCTGGTGGCCGTGGCACAGGCGACGGACGAACATGCCAAGGCCAAAGCGGCGGCGTTGGCACAGGACGGAGCGGTGCGATCCGCCCGCGAAACCCTGGCAGAACTGGAGTCGGGCATTCAACGGCTCCAGGAAACGCGGGCCAGGGATCAGGCGGCCATGGAATTGTTGCAGGCCAGTCTTCAGGCAGAGGCCGCGCGGGCCGACGCCGTGCAAGTCAGGATCACCGATAGCCGGCGCGAGCAGGAATCGATGGAAGAAGGAATCCGGCAACGCCGGGAGGAACAGGCCGCCCTGGCGCGGGCCATTGCCAACCGCCGTGAGGAACTGCAGGCGGTGGAAATGGGATTGGAACGGTCGCGCCGGGAGGTCGTCCAACTGAATCTTGAATTGGAGGAGGCGGCTGGTTTGTTGGAAAACCGCCGTAAGGAACTGGAACAGGCGGCCTCGGCGGTTGAAGGGCTGCGCCGCCAGGCAGAGGAGCTGAAGGAGGAGACCGGGATTTTGACGGCTGCGAAAGAAAAAGTTTTGGAGGAATCGGCCGCCTGCGGGGCGGAACGGGAAAATTTGGAGCAGCAATTGGCTGGAATGCGTGCCGAAGTGAAAACCCTCCGTGAGGAACTGGCGGTAGCCCGCCATGATCTGGCCGGGGTTAGGGAGGCGCTGGCCGCTGCGGGGGATGATCCCCAGGCGGTGGTGGCGGCGCTGGAACAGCAGCATCTGGCCAAGCTGGCCCTCGAAAAGGAATTTGCCCAGGCCCGTGCGGCGTCTGAGGCCTTGCAGCACGAATCCACCCTGCGGACAGAAGAACTGCGGGCGACCCAGAAAAAAATTCAGGAAGCGGCAAAACAACTGAAAGCCAGCGGCGAACAACAGCAGATCACCGACGACCGGATTGCCCGCACCCGCAGCGAACTCGCGGCTCTAAAGGCCGAGGGGGCGAAGTTGGCCGAGGAACAGGAAGCCCTCCAGTCAGACATCCTGCGGAAAGCGGCCCTTGAGGAGGAGGTCCGTGAACTTGAATCGGAAGCGCGGGAGCTGAAGAAGGCTAATGGCGTGATGGCATCCATGGCGGCAGGCATGGAGGGACTCCGGAAGCAGATCGTTTCCGCCGAGCACCGGCTGCAGCAACTCCATGGGCTGATTCAGGATACCGAAACGGCCGCCGCCATCCGTCAACAGGAACGCGAGGCAGAGCGTGCGGCCCACGAAGCGCGCTTGCGCGACTGGGAGGCCCGGCTGGTCGAGCAGGAACGCCTGGTGGCACAGGAAAAACAGGCCGCCGAGGCCGCGATTCTTCAAGCCCGCTCAACCCGGCCCGCCCACCCGGCGCAGCCTTCTGCACCTCCTGCCATTTCCTTGTTTGGAGATCCGGAAACGCCATCCCCCGCCAAAGCGCAGGAACCGGAAGAAACCCTCTCGCTGGAAGAGGAACTGGTCCGGATGGGGTTTGAGATTCAACCGCTCAAAAAATATCCCAAAGGGTAGTCGGCAGGAATCCATCGAATTCTCGGGGCTTTTTTCAAAAAAAATTCTCAGTCCTGATATTTTCTGGAAAAGTTTGATGTTTTTTCTGGAAGAATGATGTTTCAGGGGCATCATCGGGCTAGCCTATGAAAGCTAGCCGCACACTTAATTGGAAATCGGGGATGTTTTTGGTGGCCGTGATGCTGTCTTCAGGACAGGCGGAGCAGGCTTCTGCTCCGGATATGGTGCCCCTTGAAGCCCCTGTCATCTATCCCTCCTCCGGACTCCTTGGGGACCTCACGCTGACGGAAGCGATCCGTCTGGCGGTGGCCAATAACCTCGGGGCAAAGGTGGAGAAATTGCAGGAAAACATCGAAGATGCCAGGATTCAGGGCCGCAAAGCCGAGTTTCATCCGGCCTTTTCCATCAGCGGGCTGTATGAGTCGATTGAGAAGCCACAGAACACCCGGGAGTTTGTGGCGACGCAGTCCACCTTGAATCCGAGGACCAGCCGCATTTTTGAGGAGGAAAACAACCGATTTAATACCGCGCTGAAGGGAAAAACCCCGCTCGGCACTGAATATGAGTTTGCGGTGGAGTTGAATACTCTGCGCAACACCCTGAACATCGACCGGCCCCCGTCGTTGTATTATCCGGAATATGAAAGCTTCGCGGGCCTGCGCCTGACCCAGCCCTTGTTGCGGGATTTCGGACCATCGGTGCAATATGCCGGCTTGCGGGTGGCGCAGGTGGACCGCAACCTGGCGACCCTTGCCTGGCGGCTGAAAGTTTCCCAGGTGGTGGCGGCAGTGGCCAAGAATTATTATGACCTTGCCTTTTCTGCCGGGGATACCGTGATCAAACGGCAAAACATCCAGCGGGCCCGCGAATTGGAGGATCAGAGCCGCAAGCGGGTGGAACGGGGGGTGGGGTCGCTCATTGATGTGCAGCAGGCTTCCGTGGCCGCATCGGTGCGGGAGGAAGACCTGATTTCCGCCGAGTATAACCAAAAGGAAAAAGCCAATCTGCTGCTGCGGGATTTGGTGGCGGATTTGAATGTGGAAGCCATTCCCCGGGTGAATGTGTCCCATCGCCTGACGGCATCGGTGCCTTCCCTTACCCGCACCGGACTGTTGCAGCAGGCTTACGCCAACCGGGTCGAGTATCTCCAGGCGAGACAACAGTTGGAGAAGCAGGACATCAAAATCACCTTTGCCAAAAACCAATTGTTGCCCCGGGTGGATTTGATCGGCAGCCTCGGCGCCAACGGGCTCAACCGGAGCGGAGGTTCTGCCCTTGGCGATGCCTTCGAAGCGACCACCCCGGCGTGGAGCATCGGTTTGTCCGTGACCATTCCCCTTGGCAATCAGCAGGCCAAGGCCCAGATGAAGGAAGTGCGCACCGAGAAGGAACAGATGTTGTTGAGTTTCAAACAGCTGGAAATTGATATGGCGCTTCAGGTGGATACCGCTGCCAGCCGGATCGAGACCAGCCAAAGGCGCCTTGCCACCACGAGAAACTCCATCAGTTCGGCGCAGGCCACTCTCGAGGCGGAAGTCAAACGTCTTGAGCAGGGGGTGGGGGTGAGTTTCAATATCCTCGAAGCCCAGCGGGAAGTGGCCGGGGCGGAAAGCCGCGAGCTGGCGGCCCGCGCGGATTTGAACAAGGCCCTGATCGATTTGTGGCTGTCCACCGGCACCCTGCTGGAACGGTTTGGCATTGTGCTGGAGGAAGGTGATGGCGTGATTGGGAAGATGCCGAAATGAAAACCTATCTTTTTTTCCTGGGGATCACCATGGCCGGACCCCTGGCCGCAGCGGAAGTGGATGGATTGTCCCTGCCATGGAAAGCAGTCAGGGTGAGTTCACCGGTGCAGGAGATCGTGGCGGAGGTTAAAGTCGAAGAGGGAGGGGCCGTCAAGAAGGACCAGATCCTCGCCCACCTGCATGCGGAACGGGAGGACGCGGAACATGAACGGGCCAAAAAAATTCTCATGAAGCGGGAGTTTGATGCCAAGGCGGCCAATGCCCTTGTGGCGGAAAAAATCACGAGCAAGGAAAAAGCCCTTGAGGCAGAGATCGAACTGCAACTGGCCCGGGTGGATGTCGATCTCGCCAAACGGAAATATGATGAGAAAACCATCACCGCGCCGCTGGACGGCATTTTGGTGAGGAAACTCAAGGAGGTGGGGGAATCGGTGGACCGGGTTGAACCCATGTTTGAAATCATCAATATCGACCGGCTCTTTCTGCAGTTTTATGTGGACCGCCAACTGGCCGCTTCCCTGACCCCGGGACAGGATGTGGCTTTTTGGGTGTCCGGCGAACCCGCCGCGCGGCATCAGGCCAAAGTGGATTTTGTCAGTCCCGGAGCAGATCCGGCGAGCGGCCTCTTCCGGATCAAACTGCTTCATGAGAATCCGGACCATACCCTGAAGGCTGGGGTGCGGGTCACGGCGGCCTTCCCCACCCCCCGCAGTTGAATCATGGATTCCGGCACCACCACTGGAGAAAGCGAGGCCCTGGCGCGGCTGCAGACGCTGGGCCGTTTTGAGGGCGAACCCGCCGAGTTCTGGCGCCAGTATGTGCAGGGGGTGGCGGGCGTGTGCGGAGCTTCAGCCTCATGGGTGCTGATCCGCCGTCCGGAAGGCCGTTGGGTGACGGTGGCCCGCTGGCCCCGGGAACAGCCGGGTCTGGAGGAACGGGGGGATGAGGTGTTAGGAAAGTGGCTGGCGCAGACGGCGGAGGCTCCCCAGGAGGTGGAGGAAGCAGGTGACTTGCGCCGGGTGGCGGCCGCGCTGGCGGATCCGTCAGGGGCGAAGTCCGGCCTGGTCGTGGTGGAATTGCCGGATGCCGGCACAGAGGAAGCGGAAGAGGCGGCGGTGCGGCTGGGGTTGGCGCTGGCTTTGCCCGGCCATTATGAACAACGGCGTCTCCTCGCCAGCACCCGCGAAGATGCGGGGCGCCTTGCCAGTGCCCTTGATCTGATGGCGATGCTGAACGGGCAGACCAAATTCCTCTCGGCGGGCATGTTGTTATGCAATGAACTGGCGGCGCGGTTTGCCTGCGACCGGGCTGGGCTGGGCTGGCTGGAGTCGAATGCCATCGTGGTGCGGGCGCTGAGCCACACTGAAAAAATCGAGCCCCGGATGGATGCGGTCCAGCAACTGGCTGCCGCGATGGAGGAAGCAGTGGACCAGGAAGAGGAAATCGTGTTTCCCCGGCCGCCGGGGCAGTCCTTTGTGACGCACAGTCATGAGGCCTTTGCCAAAGCGCAGGGGGTATCCAATCTCGTGACCCTGCCGGTCTTCGAGCCTCTGGCCAGTGAGCAGGCCGAGGGACAAACGCCGCATCCGGTGGGGGCCGTCACCCTTGAACGGGCATCCTCCCCGTTCACCCTCACGGAACTGCGGACGATGCGCCTGATGCTGGATCAGGCGGCACGCCCCCTGGCCGAACTGCACCGGAGCGAAAAGTGGTTTGGAGCCCGTGGGATGGCCGCCGCCCGGAAATCCGCTGCCAAACTGCTCGGGGCGGAGCACACCTGGTGGAAAGTGCTGGCCCTTGCCCTGGCTGCAGGATTGCTGGTGCTCACGTTCGGCCGGAAAATTTACACTGTGGAGGGCAGCTTCACGACCAAAACCGATGCCATGGCGCACCTCGCCGCGCCATTTGAAGGGCACATTGAAAAAGCGCTGGTTCAGCCTGGCGATGCGGTGAAAGCCGGTCAGCCCCTCGTTTCTCTGGATGTGAGGGAACTGCTGCTGCAGCAGGAGGCGGCGGTGGCGGAGCGGGGCCGTCATGCGGCTGACGCCTTGAAGGCGGAATCGTCCGGCGACGTGGCCGGCATGCGGATTGCCAAAGCCCGCGAAGAACAGGCCCGGGTGCAGTGGCAGATGGTGACGGACCGGCTGGCGCGTTCCGAACTGAAGGCACCCTTTGATGGATTGGTGGTGGAGGGTGACCTGCGGGAGCGGATCGCGGCTCCGGTGCAAAAAGGGGATTTGCTCCTCAAAGTCGGCCGGATTGAGGATCTATATCTGATCACCGAAGTGCCAGAGAATGACATCCAGCATGTCGTGATAGGGGCCACCGGACAGGCTGCCTTTGCCAGCCAGCCGGGTGAGAAATTTGATTTCACGGTGGAACGCATCGAACCCGTTGCCCGGACCAAGGACGGGGGCAGCACTTTCGCAGTGCACTGCCGGTTTACCGGCCCGCCGCAGCCATGGTGGCGTCCGGGCATGAGCGGGGTCGCGAAAATCGATGCCGGACGCCGCAGCCTGCTTTGGATCTACACTCACAAAACGGCGGACTTTTTGCGGATGTGGTGGTGGTGACCTCCGTCCCGCGATTTGGACCCATTTGAACCCTCATGGCGGCTCCTTCGGACACTTTTTCGGAATCCTGGCACCGCATCGCGGGGCGGAAGGTGGCTTTGCGGGCGGGGGTGAAGTCGCACCGCCAGTTCTTCCGCGGCGAACGCTGGCATGTCTTGTATGAACCGTTCACCAACCAGTTTTTCCGGGTGAGGGCGGGAGCATGGGATTTTCTCGCCCGTCTCCGGGAAGACCGGACCGTGCAACAGTGCTGGGAAGAGGCCTTGGCCCAGCACCCCGCTGAAGCCCCGGGACAGGAGGAAGTCATCCAGTTGTTGAGTCAGCTTTATCAGGCCAACCTGATCCGCAGCGACCTTGCCCCCGATGCGGCCAAGCTCTTTGACCGATATAAGAAAAGGCGGGGACGCGAACTGCGGTCGCGCTGGCTCAGTCTGCTTTTTATCCGCATTCCCCTGCTTAATCCGGATGCCTTTTTGGTTCGCACCCTGCCGCTGGTCCGGTGGGTATTTTCCTGGGCTGGGGCGGGGTTGTGGATGGCGGTGTTCCTCTGGGCCCTCAAAACCGGAGTGGAAAATTGGGACCGGCTTTGGGAGCAGAGCCAGTCGGTGCTGGCACCGGGGAATTTGGGGTGGCTTTACCTCGCCATGGTGGGGTTGAAGTTGCTCCACGAATTAGGGCACGCCTACACCTGCCGGCATTTTGGAGGGCCGGTGCACACCCTTGGGGTGATGATTCTTGTCTTCTCACCCCTGCCGTTTGTGGATGCAACTTCCGCGTGGAGTTTCCGCGAACGCTGGAAACGGGTGGCGGTCGGAGCGGCGGGGATGGTGGTGGAGTTGTTTATTGCCGGCCTTGCTCTTTTTGTCTGGGCGGCCACAGGACCGGGGGCGGTGAATGCTGTGGCCTACAACCTGATTTTTATCGCCTCCGTATCCACCCTGCTGGCCAACCTCAGCCCGCTCCTCAAATTCGACGGTTATTATATACTGTGTGATCTGGTGGACACCCCCAACCTGAGTCAGCGGGCGGGACGGATGTGGCGGCACTGGACGGAGCGGTATCTTTTTGGATTGAAACAATCGGTCAATCCCGCGGGGTCAAAACAGGAGGGCACCTGGCTCGGAATCTATGGGGCCAGCGCCTTTGTCTACCGGTTCTTCCTCTTTGGGGGAATTCTCTTTTTTGTAGCCGGCCAGTGGCTGCTGCTGGGAACGATCATGGCCATTGCCGGGATCGTGACTTGGGGGCTGGTGCCGCTGGGAAAGTTGATTCACTATTTGAGCAGCAATCCCCGGATTGAACGGGTGCGGCAGCGGGCTGTCCTGGCCACGGTGGGGCTTGCCGCCCTGATTATCACTCTGCTGGGAGTGATCCCCGCGCCGCAGCACTTCACGGCTCCGGGGGTGCTGCGGGCAGAAAAATATACGGTCGTTTACACGGGATCCGAAGGTGAATTTGCCGCATTGGGTGCCCCGTCCGGTGCCGCTGTAGAGGCCGGCACGGTGCTGATGCGGCTGCGCAACCCGGAGTTGGACCTCGAATTGGAAGCCGCTGCGGCCGAAGAAGCAGAGGCCATGGCCATGGAACGCAGTGCCTTGGATCAGCCGGGCGAGGGCAGGGCCGCCATCCAGGAACGTTTGATTGCGGTGAGGCGGAGGGGGGCCGAACTGGCCCGCCTGAAGGCCGATTTGGAAGTGCGCGCTCCCCAAGCCGGGGTGTGGGTGGTGCCCGAAGTCGGGGAACTGCAGGGGCGATGGATTACCCGGGGCACGGCGGTGGGCGAGCTGATCGATCCGTCGGCGTTCCGGTTTTCCGCCGTGGTCCGGCAGGAGGACGCCGATAGCCTGTTCGGGGAGGAATTGAGGGCCGTAGGCGTCCGCTTGAAGGGCGCGGCCGAACGCATCATTGCCGTTTCGGAGGTCAAAATTTTGCCGATGCAGCAGGAAGTCCTGCCGTCGGCAGCGCTGGGCTGGCAGGGCGGGGGAGAGATTTCCGTGCGGCAGGACGACCGCTCGGGCACCCGCAGCACCGAACCTTTTTTTGAACTCCGGGCCCTGCTCGCAGGTGAAACCGGGGCTGAAATCCGCCAAGGCCGCGCGGGAAAATTGCGGTGTGCCCTCCCGTGGCGGCCCCTCCTCTCCCAATGGTATCGTTCGTTCCGGCAATTGGTGCAGCGGCGCCTGCAACTGTGATTTTCCTTGGTCGCTGGCCCCTCTTTTTTTGTTTGATCCCCGGGTTCCCCATGAACACTCCTGCCGCTCCGCCTTTGGATTTCCGCCGCACTTGGACGGCGCGGCCGCGGAAATTGCACAAAGGTCTGGACGCCTTGGCCAATCGGGGACTCGGCATGGTAAAGACCCGGAAAGTCTCCGATTTGGCGGAACTGCGGGAGGAAAGCGAGGCCATCCTGGGAGCGGGAGAGCCGTGGCGCACGGTCCGTGTGGAGGAACTGATGAGGGCCTTGGAGAAAATGAAATGGTCGATCCGCCGGGCGGGTTTGGAGGAAACACCGGCCGATTTGAAACGTGCTGCTTTGGCCCTTTTGAGTGAAGCGGCTTTCCGGGCGGTGCACCTTCGACCCTATGCTGAACAGGTCATGGGAGTGCTCGCTTTGGAGCGGGGCTGCCTCGCCGAGATGGCTACCGGAGAGGGCAAAACGCTGACTTTGGGACTGGCCGCCGCGCTTGCCGCATGGCGCGGAGGCCCGGTTCATGTCATCACCGCCAACGATTATCTGGTGGAACGCGACGCCAATTGGCTGCGTGGTTTTTATGAAATGTGTGGGCTGTCCGTGGGTTTTGTGACCGGAATCATGAGCCCCCAAGGCCGCCGCAGCGGGTATGCGGCGGAGATCACCTATACGACGAGCAAGGAAGTGGTCGCTGATTTCCTGCGGGACCGCCTCCAAATGTCCCACCTGATTGAGCCGGAACGCCGTCTGATCCGTCGTTTATTGCAGCCTGGGCGGGATTTGGATGGGGGCTTGGTGATGCGGGGATTGCGCACTGCCATCGTAGATGAGGCCGATCATGTGCTGATTGACGAGGCCGTCACCCCCCTCATCATCAGCCGGGAAGCCCCCCCGGGAGACCTGCCGGATGCCTGCCGGAGGGCGGCGGAAATCGCGGCGAATCTGAAGCCGGGACGCGATTATGTGGTCGAAGCGCGCTGGAAAGATGTGACCCTGACCGGGTCGGCGAAGGCAAAATTGGAAGAATGGACCACCGGATTTCCCGGCCTTTGGCGCAGTCCGGCGCGCCGGGAAGAGCTGGTTTTGACCGCTCTGAAAGCCCGGGAATTCTTCCTCCGGGGACAGCAATATGTGGTCAATGAGGAGGGGAAAATCGTGGTTGTGGACGAATCCACCGGCCGGATGATGCCCCAGCGGACCTGGAAACAGGGGCTGCATCAGGCCATCGAAGCCAAGGAAGGAGTGGCCCTCACTCCCCCCACGGAGACCCTGGCGAGGCTCAGTTTTCAGCGGTTTTTCCGGCTCTATCCGAGGCTCTGCGGGGTCACGGGAACGGCCCGGGAAGCGGCGGGAGAACTGTGGCAAATCTACGGTCTTCCGGTGGTCATGGTGCCTACCCACCGGCCCTGTATCCGGCTCCGGCCGGCCGACCAAATCTTTGCCACGGCGACCGAAAAATGGGGGGCCGTGGTGGCCGAAATCCAACGCCTTCATGCCCAAAAATTGCCCGTTTTGGTGGGCACCCGGAGTGTGGAATCGAGCCAGATTCTGGCCGGAAAACTGGCGGAAACCGGCCTCGAATTCCAGCTTTTGAATGCCCTCGAGCATGCCCTGGAAGCCCGGATTATTGCCCGGGCCGGGGTGCCCGGAAGCATCACCATTGCCACCAATATGGCCGGGCGAGGCACGGATATCAAGCTTTCGGAGGCCTGTGCGAAGGCGGGTGGACTGCAGGTTTTGGCCACCGAAATGCACGAATCCGGCAGGGTGGACCGGCAGCTTTTTGGACGTTCGGCCCGCCAAGGGGAACCCGGTTCGGCCCGGCTTTTGGTCGCCTTGGAGGACGATTTGGTGCGTCGTTTTGCCTCCTTTCCGGTGCGGAAAATCCTGCCTTGGTTGCTCTCTTTTTCCTCCTCCCACCCCCTTGCATGGCACCTGTTGAGGCGTTCCCAACGGCGCGCCGAACACCTCGCTTACCGCCAAAGAAGGCAGATTTTGGCCCAGGATGACTGGCTCGAAAAGTCCCTCGCCTTTGCCAAAACCGGTGCAGAATAGTAAATTTGTGTATTATTTTCAAGAATTTTCTTGAGGGTTGAGAAATGGATTGTTTAATGCAACCCGTCGGATCGAACGCTTTTTCCCGTGGTTTTTCACGTCGCATCATCCTCCGAAGACCGGACGGACTCCCTTTGGGCAGTCCCGGAGGAGTTGCCGCTGATCCGCGAGCGCCGTCGGGAACCGGGCAAAAGGCTGGCCCAACCCTTCGAATTTGAGCAACTGGAACAGCGCATTTTGCTGTCCGGAACGGTGGCCGCGGTCATGGGAAATGCCCTTTCGGACCAGTCTGAGCAGCGCATCGAACACAAACTTCAGGTCGATGAAACGGCTCAGAAGCAGGCCCAAGGGGGCCAAAACGGCCATGGACCAAACGCCGATGCCGGGCCATCCGGAGACTTTTCCCACCATGCCGACTCGTCCACCGGGGGTCTTTTTGATGCTCCGGAGGACCCTCATTTCACCCCCGTAGCCACGGATGGAGAAGCCGCGCCCCCACCAATCGGAGAAGTTTTCAAGACCCCGGAGGTGCTGGAGAATGCCGGATTTGGTGACATTTTGACACCGCAGGAAACGGATGGAGAACTGCCTGGAATTTTCCAAAATGGCCCTCCCATGGCCCCTGGGGCGGTGCGGGAGGTAGGTGGATCGATAGCCGCCAATGATACTTGGTCGGACACCATCCACGTCATTTCCGACATCACATTGCAGGCCGGAGTGACCCTGACCATCCAACCGGGGACGGTCATCAAGTTTGGGCAAGGAAGGTATCTGTTGGCCCGCGGCAATCTCTCGGCGGAAGGCGACGCGGCGAACCCGATCACCTTTACATCGGGGAAAGATGACTCCATTGGCGAGGATGTGTCCGGAGTGGGCATTTCCTCGCCTCTTCGTGCCGACTGGGAAGGACTCTATTTTGATGCCGGTTCGAATGCTTCCGTGCTCAAAAACGTGGTCATCAAGTATGCCGGCAGCAATTCCAGTTGGGGGGCTCTGAATATCCGGGGGAGTAGTCCGGCACTGTCGGATGTGGCCATTTCCGAGGTTGCCGGCACCGGGGTCAGGATCACCACCGGAGCACCAACTTTGACACGGGTTTCGGTCAGCAACTCGGGTGGCGTGGCGTTCCAAGCGGATTGGAATTCGGGTGGTCAATTTGTCGCGCTCTCTGCTACGGGCACCGGCGGCAACCATTTCCTTCTCCAAGGCGGTGATCTGGCCGGAGCCGCCGTCGCCCGGACTTGGGATTTCGGAGGACTGCCAGCGCACGTCACCGGCAATGTCCGGGTGTATTCTGGTGCAGTGCTGACAATCGTCCCTGGCCAGATAATCAAAATGGCCGGCGGATATTTGGAAACGGACCAAGTTGGAAATGGCAAAATTCTTGCCCAAGGCACGATTGCGGCACCGATTATCTTCACCTCCATCAAGGACGACACGGCAGGCGGGGATTCCAACGCGGATGGTGCCGTGACCACTGCTGCTCCAGGCGATTGGTGGACGATTCAATTCGGCAATGAATCGGGAAGTATCTTTGAGAACGTGGAGGTGCGCTACGCAGGATCGAATGCCGGAGATGGCGCGATCACCATTGAGGGTGCCAGTCCCGTCCTGAGGAATGTGACGGTGAAAGACAGTGGCAGTTTTGGGGTGCGCATCAAAGGTGGCGCCCCTGTCCTCGACCAGGTAGCGGTGAACGGTTCGTCCAATGTGGCATTCTTCTCCGACTGGAATGTGCGGGGGACCTACACCAATCTGTCGGCCGTCAATACCTTGGGGAACCGCTTCCAACTGACGGGCGGCGACTTGACGGGTGGAGCTGCCAGTGAATGGACATGGAATTTTGGCGGGATGCTCTTGTGGGTGACCGGAAACGTCCGGCTTTATGGTGATTCGACGTTGGTGATTCCAGCAGGCACGGTCATCAAGATGGCGGGGGGATATTTCCAGACTTTCCCTTCCGGAATTGGCGGGAAGATCATCGCCCGGGGGACCGCCGCAAACCCGATCCTGTTCACTTCCACGGCCGACGACAGCGCAGGAGGCGATTCAAATGGCGACGGCAATGCAACCAGCCCGACGCGGGCGAACTGGAATGGGTTCGACTTGGACCGGGATACCGGGAGCGTCTTCGAGCAAGTGGAAGTGCGCTATGCCGGCACGGTGTCGGGGGATGGCACTTTTGATCTGAACTCCGGGGCCCCAACACTGCGAAACGTGGTGGTCAAGGAGAACGGGGCCTATGGCATACGGATTCGTGGAGGGACCCCCATTCTGGAGGGAGTGACGGTCGACGGTGCGAATAACCTTGCCTTTTTCTCGGACTGGAATGTTCGGGGGGATTACACGAACCTGACGGCGACGGGCACGCCGGGGAACCGGTTCCAGATGACGGGGGGCGATCTCACGGGCGGGGAATGGGTGTGGGATTTTGGCGGACTGACCAACCTTTGGATCACGGGCAATGTGCGGATTTACGGCGGGTCGACGCTGACGATTCCAGCGGGTATGGTGATCAAGATGGCGGGCGGGTATTTCGAAACTTTAACCTCCGGGGCTGGCGGGAAGATCCTTGCCCAGGGCACGGTGGGCTCGCCGGTCATTTTCACTTCGACTGCGGACGACAGTGTGGGGGGGGACTCCAATACAGATGGGAATGCCACGAGTCCGGCGAGGGGGGATTGGCGCGGTCTGTTCCTTGATCGGGATGCCGGAAGCGTGTTCGAGCACGTGGAGGTGAGGTATGCTGGCCAGGATGCCTTTTCTGGTGCGTTCAC
Organism: Verrucomicrobiales bacterium; assembly: GCA_038210825.1. Classification (GTDB taxonomy): domain Bacteria; phylum Verrucomicrobiota; class Verrucomicrobiia; order Verrucomicrobiales; family V1-33; genus CAIZWU01. The sequence goes on along the minus strand of JBBQWG010000037.1, from coordinate 47,340 downwards.
GCTGCGGGGGGGGAATCCGACGCTGCGGAATGTGACGGTGAGGGAAAGCGGCAGAGTAGGGGTGCGGATCACGGGTGGCACGCCCACATTGGATGGCGTTACCGTCATGGGAGCTGCGGAGGTTGCGTATTTTTCGGATTGGAACGTGCGCGGCACTTACAACAACTTGACGGCGACGGGCACCCCTGGAAACCGGTTCCAGATGACGGGGGGCGATCTGACGGGCGGGGAATGGGTGTGGGATTTTGGCGGATTGACCAATCTTTGGATCACGGGCAATGTGCGGCTTTACGGCGGGTCGACCCTGACAATCCCTGCAGGGATGGCAATCAAGATGGCGGGCGGCTATTTCGAGACTTTAGCTTCCGGAGTCGGAGGGACGATCATTGCGCGAGGGACCTTGGGATCGCCGATCATCTTTACCTCGACGGCGGACGACAGTGTGGGGGGCGACTCGAATACGGACGGGAATGCCACGAGTCCAGCGCGGGGGGACTGGCGTGGTATCTTCCTCGAGAGGGACGTCGGAAGCATTTTTGAGTATGTAGAGGTAAGGTATGCCGGCCAGGATGCCAATTCGGGAGGGTTTACTCTGCGGGGCGGCAATCCGACGCTGCGGAATGTGACGGTGAAGGAAAGCGGCAGGGCCGGGGTGCGGATCACAGCCGGCACGCCCACCTTGGAGGGTGTGCGCATTGACGGTTCGGCGGAAGCAGCCTTTTTCTCCAACTGGAATGTGCGCGGCACTTACATCAACCTCACAGCCGGCAACACGCAAGGAAACAGCTTTGCCCTGACGGGTGGCGACCTGACGGGCGGCGAGTGGGCGTGGAACTTTGGCGGGCTGCCCTTGGTGGTGACCGGCAATGTGCGCCTATACGGGGGGAGTGTCCTGACGATCCCGGCAGGGATGGTGATTAAAGTCGCGGGCGGTTATTTTGAGACCTTGGCTTCGGGTGACGGAGGAAAAATAGTCGCGAAGGGAACGGCCACGAACCCCACCATCTTTACCTCAACGGCGGACGATTCCGCAGGAGGCGATACCAATGCCGATGGAACCACTACCGTCCCGGCGCGGGGCAACTGGCGCGGTTTTTTCCTTGATCGGGATTCTGGCAGTGAGTTTGAACACGTGGAAGTAAGATATGCGGGGCAGGATGGTGGTTCGGGGGCGTTCACCCTGCGGGGCGGCAATCCCACGCTGCGAAACGTGGCGGTGAAAGAAAGTGCGCGGGCCGGGGTGAAAATCGAAGGCGGCTTGCCGGTGCTGGACGGCGTGCGGATCGATGGTGCGGCGGAATCGGCCTTTTTCTCCAACTGGAATGTGCGCGGGACTAATTCGAACCTTGCGGCAGTTAATACGTCTGGAAACAGCTTCGTCCTGAATGGAGGCGACATGATCGGAGGGGAATGGACTTGGGACTTTGGCGGAATGCCTTTGGTGCTGGGCGGGAACGTGCGGGTTTATGGAGGTGGAGTCCTGACGCTTTCGCCTGGACTCGTCATCAAGGTGGCGGGCGGATTTTTCCAGACGCTTCCCTCCGGGGCCGGTGGAAAAATTGTGGCGCAGGGATCAGCGGCAGCCCCCATCATTTTCACGTCCACGGCAGACGACAGCGCAGGGGGGGACACCAATGCGGATGGCTCCTCAAGCAGTCCGGGGCGGGGCAATTGGGCCGGCTTTTATCTGGACCGCGACACTGGCAGCGTCTTCACCCATGTGGATATCCGCTACGCGGGTTCCGATATCGGGGCAGGGGCTCTAAGCGTGCGCGGGCCCACCATCACGGCGGAAAATCTGACGATCCGCGAAAGTGCGGGCACTGGCCTGTTCGTGACTTCCGGGGGCAGCCTCACCGTCAATGGCGGGCTGCTGCTCAACAATGCCTCGGCCGGGGTGCGGGTGGCAGGCGGGACGTTCACGGGCACGGCGCTGGGGATCTTTGGCTCGACCACCGGCGTGCACATCAATAATGGTTCGGTGGCGTTGGTCAGTGGGTCCGCTTTTGAGGGCAACACCACGGCGGTGGTGCACCAGGGCACCAACGCGGCGAATGCCGATTTCCGCAATAACTGGTGGGGCGATGCCGCAGGGCCGAATGACACCTCGGCGGCGGATGGCATTTTCAATCCCAATCCGGCCGGCCAGCCGGTCAGTGATTTTGTCCAATACAATCCGTTCCTCACCGTTAGGCCCGCGCTCCCGATCGGGCCGGCAGTCCTGGGAGTGACGCCCGCCCTTTCCGGAGGCCCGGTTTCGGAAATCACCATTCTCTTTTCCGAGGCGGTCGACCTTGCCACCTTTACAGCCGGGGACATTTCCATCCTCGGCCCCCAGGCCACCTCCGTCGCCAACATTGTGTTGATCGCCGGGGCCGCCTACCGGGCGACGCTGTCAGCGGCCCTTTCGGCTGCAGGAGAATATACCATCCGCGTCGGGCCTGACATCAAAGCGTTGGCTTCCAGTTTCAGGATGGACCAGGACCGCGACGGCAATGGAGCGGAGCCAGGCGACGATGTTTTTGTGCAGACCCTGCGGATCGACCTCACCGCTCCCGCCATCACGGGCCATACCCCTGCCGGCACCCAAACCCAGGCCGTCGGGCAAATCGGGCTGACGTTCACCGAGGCCATCAACGCGGCCACCCTGACTCCCTCCGATGTGACCCTGACAGGACCTGGTGGAGCGGCCGTGCAGGTTTTTGCGGTGGGCCGGGTGAGCGACACCCAATTCACGGTGCGCTTCGCGGTGCAGTTCCTGAATGGCACCTACACCCTCAACGTGGGCCCGCAGATTGCCGACCTTGCCGGCAATATCATGACCGCGGCCTATGTGGGCAGTTTTGTGATTGACCGCCAGCCGCTGCGCCTTATTTCGCAAACTCCCAATGGGCTGGTCACGAATACAACCAGCAGTGTGACCGTCGGCTTCTCCGCCCCGGTCAATCCGGCCAGTTTCACGGCATCGGATATCACCTTCCGGGGCCCCCGGGGACTGATTGCCATCACGGGGGTTACGGCGGTCAATGCGACGACGTTTGCCATCACCTTTGCGCCGCAGAGCATCGAAGGCCGCTATGAGCTGGTGATCGGTCCTGACATCAGTGATGTGGCGGGAATCCTGATGGATCAGGACAACGACAATACGCCGGGTGAAGTCGATGACCGCTACACCGGCGGCTTCGATCTGGACGGAGCCGGTCCATTTGTGCTGTCCCAAAGCCTCGCCGGTCTCGTGGCGACGGGGACCAGCCAGGCGGACGTGGTCTTTTCGGAAGCCATCCTCGGTGGGTCGGTGCAGCTCTCCGATTTCGCCCTGACCGGCCCTGCGGGTGCCGTGACCCTGACAGGTTTTTCGGCCATCGCGGCGGATACCTACCGCGTGACCTTTGCGCCCCTCACCCTCAGCGGAAATTACACCCTGTCAGTCGGGCCGGAGATTTCCGACATCGGCGGCACCCTGATGGATCAGAATCAAAACGGCACCGAAGGAGAAAACCCCGGCGATATCTGGAACGGGAGCTTCACCATCGATTCCACCCCGCTCCGCATCACCGGCAGCACCATCGGACCGGTGCTGAGCGCTCCGTTCCAAAGTGTCAATATCACGTTCAGCAAGGAAATCGATCCGGCATCATTCACGGCAGCTGACGTGGTCTTCAGCGGTCCAGGACGGCCATCCATTCCGGTGTCCGTGATCCGCGTGAACGCGGTGACCTACCAGATTTTCTCCGGTAATATCGGAGCGGCCATTGGCAACTATACCCTCGTGATCGGACCGGCCATCACCGACCTCGCCGGCAACCTGATGGATCAAAACGCCAATAATACCGCCGGGGAGGAAACAGACGCCTACAGTCAGACCTTTAATTTGCAACTGGCTGATTTGGTGGCGTCGGAATTGACGGCTCCGGACACCGCCGGTGCCGGAGATACCATTACCCTCACCTGGCGCGCCACCAACATCGGCAATGCCTCCACGCCTGCCAACTGGAATGAAATGATTATCCTGTCGGCCACCGGAGCGCCCATCGGATCCAGTGCCCAGGTGCGCGTCCTTGGTAATTTTCCGGTGACCTCCGCGCTCGGAGTGGGAGAGTCCGCCGTGCGCACCCTGAACGTCACTCTGCCCATCGACCTCAGCGGGCCGCTGACCCTTTTTGTGTGGTTGGATGCAGGACAGGATGTAATCCTTGAGCCGGATGGCGACAATAACCGGATTTCGCGCACCATCACCGTCTCGGCAGAGGGTGTCAGTGCTGATCTGGTCGTGTCAGCCCTGACGGCTCCTGCCACTGCCACTGGGGGGGATACAATCACCTTGAATTACACCGTCCTGAATCAGGGTTCCGCCGCCACCCTGACGGGAATATGGCGCGACCGGGTCTATCTCTCCATCGATGCCGTGTTGTCGGGTGGGGATCTGCTTTTGGGCGAACGCGTCCACAACGGCGTGCTGGCTCCCGCTGCTTCGTATTCCGAAAGTATTGGAGTGACGCTGCCGGTCAACGTGAGCGGCCCGTTTTTCCTTTTGGTGGTGACGGATGCTCTCAATGAAACCATCGAACTGGGTGCCGAAAATAACAACTCGCGGGCATCCGGTTTGACGATCGCTCCGGCTCCGGCGCCGGATTTGGCGGCAGGTGCCGTTTCGGGTCCGGCCTCCGCAAACGTGGGCAGCGTGGTCTCTGTCGCGTGGACTGTTTCCAATACCGGCAATGCCCCGGCCCTGGGCAGCGTGACCGACCGGGTTTACCTTTCCGCCAACGGCACCCTGACCGGGGCAGTGTTGGCGGGCAGCTTCACTTACGATATCAACCTTGCGGCCGGCGGCGTGCTGGACCGCACCCTCGCCGTGACTCTGCCAAGTGCCGCTCCGGGGGCTTACCGGCTGGTCGTGGTGACGAATGCCACGAACACGCTATTCGAACAGGCTTCGACCGCCAACAATCTCGCGGCCTCGGCCGCCGTCCTGACCGTGACGGCTCCGGATCTCATGGTAACATCCGTCACCCCCCCCGCCTCCGCGCAATCCGGGAGTTCCTATCCGGTGCAATGGCAGGTGCGGAATGCGGGCGACGGGCCGGCGCAGGGCACCGTCACTGACCGGATCTACCTTTCCGCTACCGCGACCTTTGATGCCTCGGCGGTCCTTCTGGCGAGCCGCACCCGCAGCCTGGCTCTCGCGCCCGGCGCGGTGGTGGACGAATCAGTGCCGGTCACGTTGCCTGAGGGCACCAGTGGAAACCGATTCGTCATCATCATTACCAATGCCGACAATGCCTTGAACGAAACCGGCACCTCCAACAATACGGCCGCTTCCACTGCCTTCCCGGTCGCATTGGCCCCCTACGCCGATCTGACGGTCACGGCCATAACGGGGCCAGGGAAGGTCGTAGGCGACCCCGCCGATATCACGGTGACATGGACGGTGGCCAACCAGGGAACCGGGGCTGGAAATCAAAGCATCTGGACCGACCGGGTTATTCTATCCAAAAATCCGGTGCTGGGGCAGGGCGGGGATACCGTGGTGGGCAACTTCATTCACGACGGCGCGGTCCCGGTGGGCCTGAGCTACACGGCGGCGCAAATTGTGCAACTGCCGGCCGGACTGGAAGGACGGTATTACATCTTTGTCGTCACGGATGCCCTCCAGCAGGTCTATCAATTCACCAACACCGCCCCGGATACCGGCCGGAGCCCGGAACCGGTCGAAATCGCCCGGCGACCGTATGCCGACCTCGTCACCGGCGATGTCACCTCGCCCGCCACCGCCAACAGTGGCACCGCCATCACCGTGGGGTGGACCGTGACCAACCAGGGCATTGCGCAGACCGATACGCAAACGTGGTCCGATTACGTTTATGTCAGCACCAACGCCGACGGGACCAATCTGCGCTATGTCGGAGCCTATTCCCGGACCGGCATTCTCCGGGTGGGGGATTTGTATCAGCGGGAAGTGTCCGTGCAGTTGCCGGCTGATCTGGGAGGCACCTATTACGTCTATGTGGCAGCCGCGGCGGGCGGTGGACCTTACGAAGCGCTTTACACCGATAACAACCGGAGCCGCGGACCTCCGGTGGCGGTTACCTTTATTCCGCCTCCGCAGGGTGACCTTGAGGTCCTCCGGGTGGACGGCGTCACCGAAGCGCTCGATGGCCAATCCTTCGATGTCAGCTGGGCGGTGCGGAACAACGGGCCGGAGAGCCTGTTTGCCTCCTTTACGGATATTGTTTATTTGGTGCCTTCGGGTGCCGTCGGGCTGACCGGAACGGTCGAACTGGCCCGGGTGGTGCGCCCGGACGGGCTGGGGTCGGGATTAAGTTATGCGCGGACCTTCAATGTCACGCTGCCCAACAGGATTTCGGGCGTCTATACCCTGACCGTGGTGACGGATGCGTTCAACACCGCCGATTTCGCGCTGCGCTCCAACAACCTGTTAGCCTCCGCCGCTTTGGTGGTCACCCTGCGGGACAGGCCCTCCCTGCAGGTCACCCAGGCTTCCGGCCCCACGGCGGCGGTCACGGCCGGGACGGTGGTCGATGTGACATGGACGGTAAGCAATACCGGCAGCGCGGCCACCCCGGTGGGCAGTTCCCGCTGGAATGACACGGTTTATCTTTCCGTGAATAACATTCTTGATGGAGGGGACACGGTGTTGGGCAGCCGGCAGAATGGCTCCTCCCTCGCGCGGGATCAAAGTTACACCACCACCGCCACTTTCACCTTGCCGCGTTCCTTTGCCGGGAACCTTTTCCTGATCATCAAACCCGACAGCGGCGGCCACGTGGATCAACTGCCCCGGCCGGGTATCGATTATTTTGTTATTCCGGTCGATGTGGATGCCCTGCCGGTGCCCCCGGCGGACCTGGTAACACGGAATGTTTCGGTGCCGCCCCAGGCATTTGATAACACCCGCATCACGGTGCGTTACAACGTGGTGAATCTGGGCACGGGGATAACTTCCACGGCCAATTGGAGCGACCAGGTCTGGCTGACAAGGGGAACCGACCGCCCGGATCCGGGCCGGGGCGACATTTATCTCGGAGCCTTCGGCCATAGCGGCCTGCTGGAGGTCGGGCAGTCCTATGACCGGGCTGTGGATGTCCTGCTGCCGCAGGGCGTGCGCGGCACCTTCTTTATCACCGTATGGACCAATCCGGGGCAGACCGTCTTTGAAACCGCGCTCGATGTAAATTTGAATCCCGACGCCCCCAATGATCTTCAGGGGAATAACTTCAAAGCCACGAATCTCCAGATCCTGCAGCAGCCTGCCTCGGATCTGGTCGTGACAGCAGTCACCGCGCCTGCCGGCATGACCGCCGGCCAGCAGGTCACGGTGTCATGGACCGTGGAAAACCGCGGGGCCATTCCCACCAATGTGGACCGGTGGATGGATAGTGTTTACCTCGCCAACCAGCCCACACTCGGGGCTCAGGGTTCCAATCCCATCCGGGTCTTCTCCGCCCCGAATTTCGGCACGCTCTTCCCGGGTCAATCCTACACCCAGACGGTCACCTTCACGCTGCCGCCCTCGGCTTCCGGCAGCCATCTGATTGTGCAGACCAGTGAGGAACCGAACGGGCTCTTCCCTGAAGATGAGAGCCTGCGCGCGGAAGTGGAAGCGATCATCCGCCGTGCCGAACAAGCCTTCGGCAAACCGCTTTCGCAGGTCAATCTGGAAGATGCCCGGCAGTTGACCCGGTCCGAACTGATTCAGATCCTGACAGGACCTGGCCAGAGCGCGCCGGCCCGGGTCTACGAGGGACCCAATACCAATAACAACGAAAATTCGGCTCCGGTCACCGTCATCAATAATCCACCGGATCTGCAGGTGACGGCCATCTCCGTCACACCGACGGTCTTTTCCGGGGAAAATGTAGTGGTCACGTGGACCGTAACCAATGCCGGAGCCTATCCGGTTTATTCCGGCACCAAAGGCTGGAATGACTGGGTCCTGTTCTCGGACCGGGACACCTTCTCCACCTCCACGGTTTCGCCTTTGGGCAGTCTGACGCATTCCTCCCCGTCGGCGCTTCAGCCTGGTGAAAGTTACACCGCCTCCCTCACGGTGAGGGTGCCGGAGGGAATCGAAGGCCGGCGCTATCTTTATGTCGCGACCGACCCCTCGGTCAGTTTCTCCAACGGCTTCCGCATCAGCCTCGAACCGCTGTCGCCGGGATCCTTCCCGGGTTGGCCGGCCACATTCCTCAACCGCGTGTGGGAAGGGGAGGCCAAACGCAACAATGCCTCCACGGCGGCTACCGTGAATATCACCTACCGGGAAGCCGATCTCAAACTGGTCAGTGCCACCGGACCAGCCACGGCGGACTCCGGCGGCGTCTTCGAGGTGCAATACAGCGTGATCAATGCCGGCACCCGCGCGACCCGGCTCGACGCCTGGTCGGACCGGGTGTTCCTCTCCCGCGACCAGACGCTGGATCCGCTCGACAAACTGGTCGCCGCCGCCACCCACCGCGGCATCCTTGAAGTCGGGGCCGGATACCAGGGCACCCTTGAACTCCAGCTTCCTGACAATATTGACGGTCCGTTCTACCTCATTGTGGTGACCAATTCCGGAACCTCGGATTACGTCACGGATTCCTCCCTGTTCCCCGGATCCCTGCGCTTCGGCAGCCCGCAGCTCAATGAGTTCCGCGACCTTGAGCCGAATTCCGCGGTGCTTCCTCTGGCCGTGACGGCGGTCGATCCGCCGGATCTTCAGGTGACCACCGTCACCGGCCCGGACCGGGCAGTGCAGGGGCAGGGCTTCACGGTTTCGTGGACCGTGGCGAATAACGGTCAGGGGGCAGTGCCCGACCGGCAAGTCCCATGGACCGACCGCGTCTATCTCTCGCGGGATCAGACTTTGGATGTGGGCAGTGACCTGTTCATCGGCGCGGTGGACCGCCATACCCCTCTCGAGGTAGGCCAAAGTTATTCCGTCACCCGCAGCTATGATCTCCCGCGTGGCATTACGGGAGGTTACTATATTTTTGTGGTAAGCGACCTTCCCAATTCGCAGCGCCCGCGGGGCAGGGTGATCGAGTCCAACAAAGTCAACAACACCCTCGGGACTCCGGTGCCCATGCTGATCGAACTGGCTCCGCCGTCGGATTTGCAGATCGACACCGTGGCCGGTCCGGTTTCCACCGGCGTGGGCGAAACCGCCACGGTGACCCTGACCATCACCAACCGGGGCAGTGCACCGGCCACGGGCAAATGGCTGGATGCGGTTTATCTCTCGGCGGACGACCGCTGGGATGTGGGTGATTTCCTGCTCGGCACCGTGGGGCCATCCTCCGGTTCCCGCACCCTCGCGCCGGGTGCCAGTTATACCATTACCCTGACAGGAACCATCCCGGCCACCCTGCCGGGATCCTACCGCTTTATCGCCCGCACCGACATCTTCAACGATATCAACGAAGGCCCCCGCGATGACAACAATACCACGGTCGCCACGGACGCGGTGGCCGTCACAGTGCCGGTCCTGACTATTGGTCTGCCGGCCACCGCAACCCTGCCCAACCGCGGGGCCCTGCTTTACCAGATCACGGTGCCGGCCGGGCAGACTCTCCGTGTTTCCCTGACCACGCTGAGCGGGGGCGGGGCCCATGAACTATATGTCAGGCAGTCCGGGTTGCCCAGCAGCCTGCAGTCCGATGCGGCTTTCCCCGGCGGGCTCCAGGCCAACCAGACCGCCATCGTTCCGGCCACCACAGCGGCGACCTACTTCATCCTGGTGCGCAGTCAGGGCGGCGCGGCCACCAGCGCGGTGCAGTTGCTCGCGGAATCGCTGCCCTTCAGTGTGACCGGGGTCACGCCGGATGAGGTGGGCGCGGGGCGTTATGCCACCATCACCATCACCGGCGCACAGTTCTCGCCCCAGGCCACTGTCAAACTGATCCGCCCTCAGTTCGGGGAATATGTGCCGGTCAATTATACCGTGGTGGATGCCACGAAGATCATCGCCGTCTTTGACCTCCGGGAGGCTCCGCTGGGCTTGTATGATCTGCAGGTCGCGAATCCGGCCCAAGCCATTGTCCTGCCCTACCGGTTTATGATTTCGACGGCGCGGCCATTGGATGCGACGGTGGGTCTGGGCGGCCCTGACAATCTGGAGCTGTCCAAAGCCGGATTCCCCAACGGGGTGTATTCCTTCTCGCTCCAGAGCCTGACCAACGTGGACGCGCCTTATGTCCTGGTGCAGTTCGGTGTCCCGCGCATCCGCAACACCACCGGGGTAATCCCCGGCGAACGGCTGCTCTTCCAAAGCAATCTCGCCGGTGCCCCCGGCGTGGCCGGTGCACCCGGCGTGGCCGGGGTGCCATGGGCGGATCTTTCCTCCAATCTGAACCTCGACGGGACCTTTACGGCATCCGGATTTGCCTTCGATTTCAATGCCCAGGGTTACGGGGCCCTGACCTTCAGCGTGGAACTCTATCCGGAACTGAAACGCCTCCTCGCGGAGGATCCCCGCTTCCTCCAGAAGCTGTCCGACGAGGAATTGGAAGCACTGCAGTTCGATTTCTTTATCTTTGCCACCGCCACGCCGATGACCTCGGCGGAATACGTCACCTTCCAGCGCCAGCGCGCGGCGGATCTGCGCACGCAGATTCTCGCAGAACCCGGTGCCCCTGAGGCCCTCCGTGCGGCGGCGGCGGAAGAAGCGGGCTTCACCGCATTCTATCTTGCCTCGCTGAGGCAGGCCGGCGTGCTCCGCGAAGAGGACACCCCGCCCGAGGCCCGCACCGGCGGACTTTTCCGCAGCGATGTTGCCCTGATGACGGCCGGTCTGCTCGCCAATTCCAATGGAGCGGAAGTCGTCCTGAACAGCAACGACTCCCTGGCCGCCTTCTTCGGGTTCATCCGGAAATGGGCGGGTGACCAGCCGGATGCCTATGGCAGCAGCACCTTGCCGGTGAAAGCGGACTATGATCTGGATCTCACGGCAGACACCCGCTTCGAGACTTTCCGCATCAAGGTCACCGTGCCATCCGAGTTCTTTTCCAATCCCAACTTCTCCTCGGGAACGGGCAGTGGCGTCACGGAAAACAACCTTAACCTGGGCGGCCTCTTCGGCTCGGGGGCTGCCAGCGATCCCGGGGTCACTATCCGGGGACCGAGCGGCAATGGCGCAAATAACATCGTCCCAGCCGGTTACCCGCTGCCCTACGTGATCCGTTATACGGCCTCGCCGCTGGCCGCTTCGCCGGTCAGGGAAATCCGGATCGTCCAGCAGTTGGATCCGAATCTGGATGAGCTGTCCTTCCAGCTTGCCGGATTGCGCCTCGGGGACCTGAATGTGGCCATTCCAGCCGGCCGCGGAGCTTTTTCCGCCGAGTATGATTTCACTGCGGAGCGCGGTTACCGCCTCCAGGTGGTGGCCGGGGTTGATATCGTGGAACGTGTGGTTAACTGGACTATCCGGGCGATTGATGCGGATACCGGCAATGCCACCGACCTCCCCGGAGTCGGCCTGCTGAAGGCGGGCGAATCGGCGGAATTTGGCTACACCATCAAGGCCGATCCGGATGCCCTAACCGGAGCCCTCATCACCGCCCAGGCCCGGATTTTCGCCGACACCAACGCGGCGGTGGACACCAACCGCATCACCGCTCAATTGGATGCGGCGGCACCGGTCACCACCGTGACCACCAGCAATAACGGCAATGCCTGGCAGGTGGAGTGGTCCGCAGCGGATGATGCCCTCGGGTCCGGGGTGCGGGACTTCTCGGTCTTTGTGACCCTTGATGGACGGATCTATCTGCCGCTGGAAATCCTCACCACCGATACCCGCCTTGCCTACAATGCGCCCAACGGGTCCACCCCGGGCTTCCTCGTGCTCGCCACCGACAATGCCGGCAATGCGGAAGCTGCTCCCGAAGGCCTGTCGCTGCCGGTTTACGGAAATGGCATCAATTTGGGAGGCACCGTAGCCGCGCCGACCTCCGTCGAAGTGCCCTTGCCGGTGTTGCCGCTGCCCGGCGGTCTGATCGGAAATTCTCTCTTCGCGCTCGCTGTGGCCGGAGTCCCCGGCACCGTCCCGGCGGGCCGTCTTCCCTCCTTCAGCCGCGTCATCGATCCTTTCGCGGCGGCCTCCTTCGCTACTGGAATTCCGGTGTCAGGGGCGGGCGTGGGATCCTTCGGCGTGGCGGTCGGACCAGATGGCCGGGTGTGGGTCTCGGGTGGAGCGGGACGCAATGCCCTCTATGTCTTCGGGCCCGGCGGCGGGGTGGCGGGGTCACCGTTGGCGCTCCTTGATACCCCGGTTTATGCCCTGACGTTCGACCGGGACGGCCAACTCTGGGCGACCAGTGGCGGAGGGCAGTTGCTCCAGTTGGATCCGGCCACCGGCACCATTATCGAACGTCTGGGCAGCGGCATCACGCTGGGCATCGCGGCGGATCCGCTCTCATCCACGTTGTATCTCGCCACTGCCAGCGGGGTGCAGAAATTTGACACTATTACCCGCCGCTTCAGCGCCTTCTCCGCCACGAGGGTGCAGGGGCTCGCACTTGCTCCGGACGGCACGCTCTACGGCATCCAGTGGCCTAACAATGCAAATGTGGTCCAATTCGACCGCCGGGGCCGGGCCAGCGTGGTCCTCGGACTGGACGGGCAGGGCATTGCGCTGGCCTTTGGCACGCAGGGCACCCGGCTGGGCGGCCTGCTCTTTGCCAGCCGGGCGGACGGCACCCTGACAGTGATCGATACCGCCACTTTCACCGCCACCCCGCTGGCCACCGGAGGCACCCGCGGAGGCTTCCTCACCGCAGGGGCGGATGGCCGGCTCTACGTCGCCAGCACCACCGGGGTGGACGTCGTCTTCCCGGCCAGCGCACCCACGGTGGTGGCCAGCGATCCGTTTGATGGTCAAGGGGTGCGCGGCACGGTGAACCGCATCACGATCACTTTTGATGCCACGATGAACCGCAATGGTTTTGTGGATCCACGTTCGGTCCTGAATCCGGCGAACTACCGGGTCACCGACACCGCCACCGGCCAGAATATCCCGGTGGGCGCGGTGCTCTACGACGAGGCCAACCGCAGGGCCGAGCTGGTATTCGAGCCGCTGGCTGCTTCCAGTTATGAACTGCGCGTGCTCGGTGCCGTGCAGGATGATTTGGGCAATGCCATGGGCCTGCCCTACGTCGCGGACTTCGCCGTGGTGGAGGACCGCACCGCCGCCCTGGGCGGCAGCGTGGAATACGCCAATACGCGGATCGACCGCACCGCCGGCACCGTTTCCTTCGATGTCAGGATCCGCAACTCCACCACCGAGGTGCTGGGCGGGCCGGTGCGGATCAATTTCCTCTCCATCGCCGCGCAGGGCCTGGGTTTTGTGGCCGCCAATGGCGCCGCTGCTCCCGCCTCCGTGGACCTCATCGCGCCCGGCAGCACCCTCGCGGTGAACGCGGTGACCGCATGGGCCACCGTCACGGTGCGGAACCCGGATGCCATCGCCCTCGACTTCTCCGCCATCACAGTGGAGACCGGACCGGGTCCGGCGTCCCGGCCCGCCTTCCAGTCCGTCCCGGTCACTGCCGCCACGGCGGGATCGGCTTATCAATACGCCGCAGCCGCCACTCCCGGAGCGACTGGCGGGGTGATCCGTTATGTCCTCGTGAACGGCCCCGCCGGAGCGGTGCTCGACGCGGTCAGCGGCATCCTGACGTGGTCCCCCGGTGGAAATGCCGCCGCTTCCCAGCCGTTTGAAATCCGCGCCATCGACAGCCTGGGTGCCTACGCCCGCCAGACCTTCAGCGTGGCCGTTTCCGGCATCAACCTCGCTCCGGTGGTCGCGGCCGTGCCGGCCCAGCGGGTTTCCGAAGGCGGCTTCCTGACGGTTAGGTTCGCGGCGGTCGATCCGGAAGGCCTGCCCGTTACCCTGTGGCTGGATTCCCTGCCGGCGGGGGCAACCTTTGATGCCGCAACGAACACGCTGCGCTGGAGCCCCGCAGCGGGACAGGCCGGGCTTTACCCGGACGTCACGCTCACCGCCACCGACGGTGTGGTCCGGACTTCGTTGACGTTCGCGATCACGGTGCTGCCGGCGGATCTGCCCCCGGTTTTCGCGCCTCCCGTCAACCGCACCGTCAACGAAGGCTCCACTCTCACGTTTGTGCTGCAGGCCAGCGATCCCGAAGGCCGCCCCCTGACTTATTCCTCACCCACGCTGCCGCCGGGCGCGGTGCTGGTGCCCGGTTCCGGGCTGTTCAATTGGACGCCGGATTATTATCAAAACGGCGTTTATGCCGTGCCGGTCGTGGTGAGCGACGGGGTGAACGAGGTGACCCGCACCTTCACCATCACGGTGGGCAATGTGAACGGTCCGGTTCGTTTTGTGCCGCTGGATGACCTGACCATCCGGGCGGGGCAGGCCTTCCAGGTCCGGGTGGTGGCGATCGATTCCAATGCGGTGCCCGGCGGAGACCAGACGTCCCTGACGCAGGCTTCCAACGGCAATCTGCAGCCGACCCTCACCTATTCATGGGATCCCCTGCCGGCCGGGGCCGCCTACGACCCGGCCACCCAACTCCTGACATGGACACCGTTGCCCTCCCAGGCCGGACTGACGGTGCTCAACTTCACGGCGGTGAATAACGGCGACGGCACCGGCGTGCCGAACCAGGCCAACCTGGCCGTCAGGATCACCGTGCTCGGCGTCAACCTCGCGCCGGTGGTCGCGCCGGTCGCAAATCAGACCGTCGCGGTCAATGGCAGCCTGTCCATTCCGGTCACCGCAACGGATGGCAACGGCCATCCCATCTCGCTCTCGGTGGTGGGCCTGCCGGCCTTTGCCACTTTCACCGACAACGGTAACGGCACCGGAACCATTCTGGTGAATCCGGTGCCGACCCAGCGGGGCAACTACACCCTGCTTCTCCAGGCGGCCGACAATGGCGGCGGCATCGCGGACCATGTGCTCACGGGCCTCACGGCGTTTGTGCTCTCGGTCACCAATCCCAACGAACCCCCGCAGATGCAGTTTGTGGGCAACACCGTGGCGGTGGCAGGCGGGGAACTGCGCTTCCTTGTCAGGGTCAACGATGCCGATCAGGATGCCCTGACCTTCAGCGCGGAGGGGCTGCCGGCAGGCGCGGTTTTTGCAGGGACCCCGGTTTATGGCATCGCCGAGTTCAGATGGACCCCGTCCGCAGCCGACCTCGGCACCCGCGTGGTCACCCTGACAGTGCGCGACAGCGGCAACCAGGGGGCGGCTCCGGTGGCTTCATCACAACAGATATTCACCCTGACGGTGCGGACGGCCAATGCGGTGCCGGAACTGGCCCCGCTGACTCCGGTCACAGTTTCCCAGGGGTCCCTGCTAACAGTGAGTCTGGCGGGCACGGATCCGGATGGCGACACCCTGACTTATACCTCCGCCAACCTCCCCCGCGGTGCGGTGCTGGATCCGCGGACAGGTGTCCTGACATGGACACCCGACTTCGCCCAGGCCGGGTTGTTCGCCCTGACCCTGACGGCGGGCGACGGCAACCGCAGTGCGTCCCGCACCCTTTCCGTCACGGTGAATGTCACGCCGCAACGTCCGATTCTGGTGCCCGGTCCGCAGGTGCTTGGCCAGGAAGGGCTGCCACTGAGCATACAACTCTTCGGCAGCGATCCGAACGGCGGCACCCTGACATGGTCGGCGGACAACCTCCCGGCGGGTGCGTCATTCAATGGCGAAACCCAGGTGTTCAGTTGGACGCCGGGCTACGCGGACCAGGGCATCTACACCCTGCAGTTCACCGCCCGCAATGCCGCCGGGCTGTCGGCTTCCACCAGCGCCCTGCTGCAGATTCTCAACGTGAACCGCCCGCCCGTCTTCCCCGCGCCCGCCGCCCGGCAGATCGTGGCCGGCAACGAACTCCGGGTCGTCATCGCCGCCACCGACCCTGACAGCGGCAGCACGCTGAGCTATGCCGCCTCCAATCTGCCGACCGGCGCGGTGTTCGACAGTCTGACCGGCACCCTGACCTGGCGGCCCGGCGGAGTGCAGGCGGGTCGCTATGATATTCCAGTCACGGTCAGCGATGGCCTGCTCAGCGTCACCCGGGTGCTGCCGGTGATCGTCACCACCCAGGCCCAACTGCCGGTGGTGCGGCTCGAAGTTACCCCCGGATTTGCGGTCGCTCCGGGAGCCACCGTCAATGTGCAGGCGACGGCGGAAGGCATCGCGCCGATCTCCTTGATCCGGATTTTTGTGAATGGCCAGGAACAGACCCCGGACCGGTTCGGCCGGGTCATTGTCTATCCTGCGGCCACCGGACGGATCCTGCTGACCGCGACCGCGACGGATGCCGATGGCTTCACCGGCCAGGCCAGCGGGGAAATCAAAGTCCGCGATCCGGAAGACCGCACGGCACCGGTGCTCACGCTGGAAGGGCCGACGGCCGACGCCATCCTGACAACATCCTCACCGGTGCGTGGATCCGTGGTGGAAGAGAATCTTGATACCTGGCGCGTGGAACTGACCGCGCTGGGCTCCGACCGGACCCTCGTGCTCGGCACCGGCTTCGCGGCGGTGAACGGGGACCTCGGCACCATCGATACCACCCGCCTCGAAAATGGGCCCTATCTGCTGTCGCTGATCGCCATCGACATGAATGGACGATCCAGCCGGATCGACCGCGTGGTGGAAATCAACAGCACTGACAAGAGCGCCGCCTTTGTGAGGGTGGAAACGGATGTGACGGCAGTGCTCAACGGCGTGACGGTGCCGGTGGCGCGCCGCTATTCCAGCCTGACGGCGGATGAAGCGGGCGCTTTCGGGAACGGTTGGCAGTTCGTCCTGACGGAGCCCCGATTCTCCGCCAATGTCCCCGCCACCGGACGCGAGGCGGACGGGATCTACGGTGCTTTCGCCAACAATACCCGGATTTACCTGACGCTGCCTGACGGCACCCGCACTCCCTTCCAGTTTGCCCCGCAAGCCCTTGTGATCGGCGGCCTGACCTACTATCAACCCGGATGGCAGGCGGTGGACGGAGCCATCACGGCGGTGCTGACCAGCGGAGCTGCCCTGCTCGAGCAGCGCGGGGGCCAATACTATCAAACCGGCACGGGACTGCCCTACAATCCTGCTTCCGGACGCTTCGGGGCAGCGGATTACACGTTGCAAACAGCGGATGGCACACGCTACAGCTACGATGCTGCTGACGGCCTGCGCGAGGTCACGGCACCGGATGGCCTCACCCTCGTCTGGGCGGACAGCGGCTTCATCGCTCCCAACGGCGACCGCCTCACGGTGGAAAAGGACAGCGCCGGCCGCATCTCCCGGATCGCCGCCCCCAATGGCAATTCGGCGGTTTACACTTACGCCGCCAACGGCGCGTTGCTCCAGGTCACGCGCCTCGAAGCCGGTCAGCGCACCTGGCTGGCCTACCGCGCGGACGGTGGACGTCTCCTGACAGAAGTGGCCGGGGAAAATGGGGTCTCGGTCCGCTACGATAACACCGGAGCGGTAGCGGGAGTCGATACGATCAAGGCCGTGCTCGGGACCACCCGTCAGTTCCTCGGCAGCACCGTCAACGGCAGCCTTGCCGCAGGCGGCAGCGATTTGTATGCCCTCATCATCGGTGCCGCGGAGCTGGCCAGCGCAAGCAACGGTTTGCTGACGATCGGTTTCGAAGTCACAGGATCCGGCGGCCTTGATCCCGCCCCCATCACGGTGCGCGGCACCGGGGCGGTGTTCACCTCCGCTGCCGGGGGCCGGAGCATCACTCTGGTCACGATCCGCAGTGCCGGACCGCTCGCCTTCGAAGTCGCGGGGAACAACGCTGCCGCTGCCGGGAATTATACCCTGACGTTCTTCCTCGCCGGCGACGTCAATGCCGACGGCACCATCGACGGACTCGACGAAACCGCCTTCAACGCCGCCGCCGGATCCGTGGCCGGTGACCCTGCCTATCTGGCCGGAGCCGACTTCACCCGCGACGGCACCGTGAACGATGCGGACCGTGCTTATCTCCAGGCCGGCATCAATTTCATCGCCGCCTCCGCTCCGTCGATGGCCAACACCACGGCGACCACTGCCGGCGGGGTGCCGGTCACAATCGACCTCGCGTCATTGGCTTCCGATCCGCAGGGCGGCCGCCTTTTCTTCACCCTCGGTGCCGTCAGCGGCGGCACAGTCCGCCTTCTCGACGGCGGCCGCACCGCAGTCTTCGTCCCGACAGCCGGATTTGTGGGCACCGGCGGCTTCGATGTCTTCGCGGACAATCTGTCCCTGCGGTCCACCACCGCCCGCGTCACCATCGAAATGCTGGCCACCCCGCTGGCCAACCTCCGTTTCAACGCCGCCAATGCGCCCAATCTTCAAGTGGGTGGCTTGATCCGGATGGAGGTGCGGGGAGATTTGGCCGACGGCACCACCCTGACCTTGGCTCCCTCGCAGTATTCGGTGGTTTCCTCCCGCCCGGATATCGTGCAGGTGGCCGCCGATGGAACGACTCTGGGTATTTCCGCCGGAAGTGCGCTGATCACATTTGATTTGGGTGGAGGGAAAGTACTGGCCACCGCCGTTACGGTGGGAGAGGGCGATTTCCGGTTCCTTGAGTTCTTCCCTGAAAGTTATGTGTTGGAATCCGGCGGAACCCGCCAGTTCCTCATCCGCGAACGTTTGGCCGAAAGTGTGGTGGACCGCAGCGGAGCGGCGGCGGGAAGCCGGTATTTCACGAGCAATCCGGCCGTGGCGACCCTTTCGGCCAATGGACTGCTGACGGCCCACAGCACCGGAGAGGTTACCGTTTCCATGGTGAACGGAGGCTTGTCCCTGTTGGTGCGATTGCGGGTGGTGGCACCCGTGGCCAATGGCGGGATTATTGGAGCCGATGGCGGAATCATCGCCAATGGTGATATCCGGATCGGGGTGCCGGCCGGTGCTCTGAGTGGTCCCGAGGCCGTGACTGTGACGGGTCTTCCCGCCTCCGCCGCGCCTTTCGCCGCGCCTAGCGGTTACACCTTGTCGGGTGGTTTGGCCGTGAACTGGGCTTCGGGAACCAGCACCCAACCGTTCAGCATTGAACTGAATGCACCTGCCGGAGCCCTTGCTGGCCAGCTTCTCTACGCGTTCCAGCCCATGAGCGTGCTGGGGTCCAATGGCCAGTTGGAAACCTCATGGTTGCTGTTGGATTCCCTGACGGTCGGGGCGGATGGCAAAATGCGGACTACTTCCCCGCCCAACCTCGGGTTTGGCGGAGCCGGGGCCAACGGCTGGTCCCAGGGGATCTTCCAACCCAGCATCGCCGGCTCGGTCTTCTTCGGCTCCCCATCCATCCTGACGGCCGGGGTGGTGTTGGGAGACATCAACACCCGCCTCAATGCCAACAACATCCTCGGGCCGAGGGCCGGCACGCCGGGTTCCGCCGGATTCGGCAATCTGGTCGTGGGCGTGGATGGACTTCCCACAGGCGGAGAGAGGGGCCCGCGATTCTACGGAATTGTGAGCCCGATCGGCGACTTCCTCGTTCCATTCGGCACGACAGGAAGATATACCATTACCTTCTATACCTTGGAACCGACTGGCCTGAGGGAAGTGGCCTCGGCGAATGACGTGCTCGTCAGCGAGGGCATCACCCCCACTTTCGGGGTCGTTTTCCCGGCCCGGTTCATCACCCGCGGCACCCAGCCGCCGGTGATCCAGGCTGCGCAGTTTGAGTTTGATCAGACTCCAGGCGGCCTGGTGCCGCAGATAGTGTTGAGTGGGTTCGCCTTTACCCAGAAGAATGAATACGCGGCGGCGGGGCCGTTGGGATCCGTGGTCAGCGATCTCTTCGTGACTTTTGAAATCGGAGGCCGCGATACCTTCAATCCGGACGGCAGCGTCAACAACGTGGGCGGCCGCGATATTACCATTGATGGCTCCAAACTGAAGCTTGAGGGCCCTGACGACGCCCAGATCCTCACCGTGCCGGTGCCCCCGGGGGCGCAGATTGCCGGGGCCTACATTACCATCACCCGTCCCATGAATGTGCCGGTGGGGAATGCCTTCGAGCGCCAGCTCTTCATCAGCAATCCGGTCCAGCTTCCGCCCCAGACCCGATATACCTTTGCCTCGAATGGCGGGGAAAACACGGTATCCGTAATCGATGCGCTGGTAACGAGGATCGTCGGCAGCGGCGCCCAGGCCCAGACCGTGGCCGATGCCCAGGAAGTCGCCCGCATCACCTTGGCCGCCGGTGCCAATCAACAACTGGCACCGCGGAACATCGTCGCGACGTATGATGCGACCCGGGCCTACATTACCCTGCCGGGAGTGAGCGGCCTTGCGGTGATTGACACCATTGCGCTGCAGGAAATTGATGCGGATCCGCTGAAGGAGGGAGTTCAGCATATCATCCTTCCTCCCGGCGCGGTGCCGTTCGATGCGGCCATCGAACAGAGCGGACGTTACCTCTACATCTCGGATGAGGCCTTTGGTGCGATTTATGTGGTGGATGTGGATCCGTTTTCGGAAACCTATCATAAACATGTACGCACGATCACCATCCCTGCCCAGCATGCTCCCCTGGGGCTGCGGGGGCTGGCGCTGAGTGCCGATGACCAGCAGCTTTATGCGACCGCGCCCGGCCGGACCGTGCTCGGCCAGTTTGCCGCCAATACGGGAAATCTCATCGTGGTTGAAACCAACGCCGCCGCCCGCAAGGCCCCGACCTTCACGCCGGATGAAACCTCGGTGCTGCCGGTCGGTCCGGAACCGTATGATATCACGGCTACGGATGATCCGGCGGTGATGCTGTTCGTGGACCGGCTGAGCGATTCCCAGGGCATGGGCACCCTGCGGCGGATCGTGGTGGGCACGCAGGTCACCTACGCGGTGAACTATGTGAATTTCCTTCCTTTCGGCCAGGTGCCGCGCTTTATCGAAGGCCGCACCACCCAGGTCTTCAGCGTTTCCAATGCCTCCGCCATCACTTACCTGCCGGCCAATGCCCTGAAGGCAGTTTACGGCATCGAACACCCCGGCTTCGCCTTTGTGTCGGCGCAGAACCGCTTCCGTCAGGGTGATGCGAAAAAAGATCCGGCGCTGGGGCCGCTGGACGCCTATAACTACTATTTGCCGGGAGGCGGTCCGCCGGCCGGAGTGCCGCTGCTGGCCGGCAGCAACATCGGCATCATCCGCAATCCGACCGGCGACTACTCCAATCCAATCACGCAACCGCGCCTCGTGGCCGCCACTACCCCGCAGCCGAATGGCTTTGCCGAGGGGATTGCCATCTCGCCGGGTTCCTATGCGGTCAGTATCGCCATGGGGGCGCTCAACCGGGTCTTTGTTTACGATACCCGGCTGTTGATCGGTTTGATCGAACAGCAGGCGAAATCGCCGAAGATTGATGACTTCAGCCAGACCGGAGGCGACCCCACGATTCCGGACTCTCTCAGCGGCCTGCTGCGGGGTCCATTGTCCTCGGTCCCCATTGATGCAACCGTCGTTTTCCAGTCCCAGGGCGGGGTGGCACGGGCCAACCTGTTATTGGGAATCGCCCGCATCCGGGCAGATTATGGTTATGTCCTCCTCGGCACACGGGACTACGTGGCTGGAGTGCTGCCGGTCGGCCCCAATGGGGAATCCCCGAATCCGGCGGGACCGATCATCACCGGGCGGCTGCCCCGCGGTCTGGCCAGTCAGCCGACCCTGCGGGGAAATACTTTCGTTCTGGTGTCGACCCCCTACAACCAGGTGCCTACGCTGTCGGCCTTCCCGAATGATCCCATGCTGCTGCCGGTAGGATACACCGCCAGTGCGGATGCCCACACCGGGGCCTTGCTGGAATACCACAAATTGGTCACCTACAGTTCGGTCGGTCAGGACCGGGGCTTGACCCTGCACTACGATTCCCTGCGGGCGGATCCCCGGCATCTTTATTATGTGGCCATTCCCGGCGTGCCCGATGCTCCCAAAGACGCGGTGCTGGCGCTGCGGATCACCGTGCGCGGGGGTGAATTTTTCAAGCAGATCGATGGTTTGACCGAACAGGAAGCCCGGACGCTGGGACTCAGCGGAAATGAACTCCTCTTCAACCTGCCGGACGTCATGCAGTCAGGCAGCACCTACGGAGCCGCCATTGCCCTCGGCCTCGAGGATGCTCCGACCGGCCTATACACGGTGCTGGTGGAATATGCGGTGATGGTGCCTCAATCGGACGGAACCCTTGGGGGCGGCCGCTTCGCCACCTACAGCGAACCCTATGTGGTCGTGAACGGCCAGAAGAACGCCCTTGGAGCCGGCTGGGGATTCTCGGGGGTGATGCAGTTGTATTCCGGAGATGCCGGCATCGCGCTGGTTGATGGCAGCGGCCGGGAGGAAATTTATTTGGCCCCGAGGGAGCGCGGCCAGCCTTTCACCTCGCTATCCCCTGCGGACGGATCCCTCATGACCCAGCAGCCGAACGGCACGATCACCATCCGCACCAAGGATGGCACGGTTTACGAATTTGATGGCCTTGGGCGCCTGATCATGATGCGTGACCGCAATCTGAACGAAACCATCTACAAGTGGGACAGGGTATCGGTCGGGGAATATGAAATCGACCGTCTGTTGGAGTTCACTGATCCGGTCGGGCTGCGTACCATCATCGATTACGGAGGTAACGTGACCATCAAGGATCCCGCCAACCGCACCACGACCCTGACCCTTGATGGCAGGAATAATGTGATCGAAATCAAGGATCCGGATGACTCCCGGCGCACCTTCGAATACGGGTATCAAAGTCCGTTGGTGGAGGTGAACGGTGATCGCGTGATCTTCGAGCATTTGATGATCGGGCAGATTCATAAGCGCGGAAACGATCCGGGGGACACCGGCGTCCCTCCGTTGAAGGAAGTCTATGTGCCCGGTCCGGACGGACGCATCCTCAGCGGCTCCCGGGTGGACGGCAAAGTAGCCACCCTGACCGCAGCCCAACTGCTGGCGGTCGCCGATATGCTCAGGGCCTCCGAAGTGCTGGGAGATGAACTCAAGCTGCTGGCGGCCCCGGAAAAAGGCCGGCCCAACGTCTATCGTGCCCAGGCCGTCTATGTGAATTTCGAAGGAACCGAAATCTTTTACAAGATGACCGGACTGGGCCAGTTCGAATCTTCGGAGGACAAAAAAGACCGCTCCATCCACACGACCGAGCGCCAGCCCAACGGATATATCACGACGATTACCGATGCTCTTGGCCATATTGTGGAAATGGAATTTGATCCCTTCGGCAATCTCCTGAAGCGGACCGATTACCCCAATGGCCAGGCGACCGTGGAAGAATTCACCTACGATCTGGGCTTTGCCCAGGTCCTGGTCCACCGGGACGGCATTGGCAGGACCTTTACCAATTCGCTCGATTCCCGGGGGAATATTCTCACCACCACGATCAATGATGCGAATGCTCCGGCGGGATCGCCCGCCAGTGTCACTCTGCGGTTTACCTATTTCAGCAATGGTCTGCTGCGCACCTCGACGGACGGTGGCGGCAATACGACAACCTATGCCTACGATGGTCAGGGACGCGCCGTGCTGGTGACCAATGCGGACGGGACGGAAGTGCGTTATGGATTCAACGATCTTGCCGGCAATCCATCCGCCAAGGTGGATGAGAGGGGAGTCCGGTCCGATTTTACCTATGACGAAATGAACCGTCAGACCAGCAAGCAGATCAACCTGGATTCCTCGGGGCTCGGCCGGCAAACGTGGCTGTCCGACTACGATGCGGCCGGCAATCAGATCAAGGTTACCGACTCCCTCCAGCAGATCACGGAAAAGACCTATGATCCGATGAACCGGCTGCTGACGGGCACCACCGATCCCCAGGGACTCGCCTTGAAAACCGATTACGGCTACACGCAAAATGCGCTTTCCCCGCCCTATGGGGTGCCGTCCGGGGCAGGCTTCAGTTATCGCCAGGTCCGGGATCCGCGCGGGGCGGTCAGCACCGAAGTCTATGACAGCAAGGGCCGGCTGGTCTTCAGTATCAATCCCCTCGGCGAGCGGAGCGAGCTGATCTACGACAAGGTTGGCCGCCTGACGGGCCGGGTGCTGGCGGATGGGGTCCGCACCACTTACATCCTCGACGAGCGGGGCCGCATCAAAACCGAACTCGGCCCCATGGGCTATCAAATTGACTACCAGTATGACGGGGCCAACCGCGTCCTCCTGAAAACCGTGGCCAATCCCGCCGGCCGCGGCCCGCAGACCACCCGCTACGCCTACAATCTTTATGATCAGCTCGCCCGCGTGACCGACGCGGAGAACTATGTTACCGTGACCTGGTACGATGGTGCCGGCAACCGCACGAAACTGATTGAAGCGCAGGGAACACAGGAGAGCCGGACCACGGATTTCACCTATGACCGCCGCAACCGGGAGGAAACCCGCACCACCGAAGGTCTGGCCACCTATTTCACGGAGTATTTTGATGATGGGACCGTGGAACTGGTCCGGGATCCACGCGGCTTCGAGGTGAAATTCACCTATGATGAACTGAAACGCCCCCTCACCGAAACGGATGGCGTGGGCAACACGACCTATTACCGCTATGACGGCGAGGGGAATCTCCGGCGGATGGTGGACCCCCGGGGCAGTTCCATCGATGATTCCCGGTTCGCCACCGACTACACCTATGACAAGGCGAACCGCCGACTCACCACCACCACCGCTCTCGGCAATACCACCGTCCAGGGCTACAACAAGTCCGGTCATATCACCTCCATCAAAGATCCCCTTGGAAATGAAACGTTGCGTGAGTTTGATCTTGCGGGCCGGCTTAAAATATCCCGCCTCGCCGACGGTGCCACGACGCTCTACACCTACGATACAAGGGGCCGGCTGAAGACCAGCACCGATCCCAGAAACACCGGATGGGTCACCACCTATTTTTATGATGATCTGGGCTACAAGGTCCGCATGACGGATGCGCTGAGCCAGGAAACCATCTGGAAGGTGGACACCCTGGGCAATGTGCTGAGCGAATACGGACCCCAGGGGCCTGCCTACCGGACGGATTACACCTACGACCTGCTGAACCGCCGGGTCACCTCGGTGCGCGCGCCGGCGACGGTCAACCGCGCCGCCGAATCCATGGAATACAACGGACTTGGGCAACTGGTGAAGCAGATCAACGCCCTCGGCCAGGAAACGCGCTACACCTACGACCGTCTGGGCCACAACAATTCCGTGACCGTAGCCTTCGGCACCGCAATCGAGGCTGCAATGCGTTATACCTACGACACCGCCGGCAACCGGACGATGGTGGAGGATCCGCGGGGGACCTACTATCTGACGGTTTACAAATTCGACGGGGCCAACCGCATCTTTGAGTCCAGCACCCCGAACGGAAGTCCGGAGGCACCGCAGGCACCGGCTGTCGTCAAACGCGGGTTCGATGCCGCGGGGAACCTGATTTCCCTGACAGATCCCCGCAATGAGTCCTGGGTCACCCGCTACGAGTACGACGCGGAAAACCGGCTCATCAAGCGGACCGATGCCCTGGGCAAGGAGACCATCATGACTTATGACAAGTCGGGCAATCTGGAAACTGTCAGGGACCCCCTGAACAATGTCACAACCTACGGTTACGACGCCGTAAACCGCCGCGCCCTCATCAGAACCGCAGACGGCGGCGAAACCCGTTATCAATACGATCCGGCCGGCAATCAGGTCCTCATCACCGGTCCGCGGTCCGGAGGAGGGAGCCGGTATGAAACCCGCTTCGACTATGATGAACTGGGCCGGATGCGCCGCATGACGGATCCGGAAATGGGCGTTACCGACTACGACTATGATCCGGGCAACAATCTGATCCGCATGACTGATCCGCGCGGCCCGGGTGCCGGAGGCGTGATCGAGACCCGTTTTGACTACGATTTCCAAAACCGCCTCATCACCACCACCCGCACCACCGGAACTTCCGATCCGGAGGTGGTCACCGGGCAAATTTTCGACGCTCTGGGGAATCTCAAATCCTCCAGGGACGCCCGCGGATTCACGACGTTGTATGACTATGATGAACGCAACCGCCTGGTCAAAGTCACCGAGCCGCCTGTCAACCAGGGAGGACCGGACCGGGTTTCCCTCTTCACCTACGATGATGCCAACAACCGGCTGACCGCCCAGGATCCGCGTGGGGATTACTACACGGTCAGATACACCTACGATGCCCAAAACCGGATGCTCAGCGAATCCCGGCCCCAGGGAAGTGTCACCGATCCCAAACCCCCCGCCATATTCACCTATATCCGGGATTTGTCCGGGAATATCCTGACGGCAGGGGATCCCCGCGGAGCTGGTTATGCAACCCAATATGAATACGACGCATTGGGCCGCATCCAACGGATTTCCAAGCCCCAGCTTTTGCCCGGTCTCAGCCTGCCGCCGGCTGTGGAGGAATTTGTCTATGACGATGCCGGCAACCTGGAGGAACACCTGTTGGCGAGATCCGGTGCCACCGGACGCTATCAGCTCAGCTACACCTACGACAGCCGCAACCGGGTAAAGACCCAGACCGATCAGAATGGGAACGTATCCACCCTTGACTATGATTTCGATTCCAATGTGATCTCCCGGCTGGAGTCTGATGCCGCTTCCGGCCAGACCCGGGCCTACACCTTCACCTACGACGGTCTCAGCCGCCGCCTCACGGAAACTGCCGTGGGAACCGGCGGCAGCTTCACGACCAATTTCTCCTACGATGCGGCGGGCAATACCCTGAGGATCAGCGGGCCTTTCAGCGGCACTTCCGGCGTCTTCTACGAGGAAAGAACCTATGACGGGTTGAACCGGATGGTGACGCACCGGGACATGGCGGGCCAGCTCACGTCCTTCACCTACGACGGGGGCGGCAACATGCTGACGATGCGCGACGGCCGCGGTTTCACGACGACCTGGACGTATTCGCCAGCCGGATTTGTCTCCGGAATCAACCGGCCCATCGGCCTCCCGGGAGAAAATGATACGGCGGCGTATGCCATGTTTTATGACGACGCCGGCAACGTCATCACCGCGGTGGATCCGAGAGGTCCCGCCTTCCAGACGGAAAATACCTACGACGCGCAAAACCGGCTCCTGACGACGACCCGTCTGTCCGGGGGAGCGGGCGGCGTGCAGACCGACCTCATGGAGTATGACGCCGTGGGCAATGCCGTCCGGATCGTGGATCCTCAAGGCAGGGAAACCCGGCAGGTCTTCGATGCCCGGAACCGTGTGGTTACCGTCATCCATCCGGCCGGGACGGAGGCCGCCCCTGCCGTCCTGACGGAACGCTTTACCTACGACGCGGATGGCAACATGCTCAGTCATCAGGGCATGGGGGGGACCGATTTTGTCACCACCTTCGAATATGACGGCATGGGACGACTCATCAAATCCACGGATGCCGGGAATCAGGAAGCCAAGTGGGAATACGACCGCTGGGGCAGCCTCCTGAAGGACGAGACCCACTACGGCATCATCCGTTATACCTACGATGTGCTGGGCCGGCTCCTCACCGAGACCGACGATGGAGGCTTCACCCACCGTTACGGCTACCAGGGGAATTCCTCCATCTATACCGTCACCGATGCCGTGGGGAATGTCACCACCTACGAACTCGACGGCATGAAGCGGCTGATCCGCGAGGCCGATCCCGCCGGCAAAGTCATGCGTTATGAATACGATGCCGTCGGCAACCGGACGGCGGTGATCGACCGGCTTAATGTCAGGAATGAATTTGTCTATGATGCCCGGAACAACCGCCGCGTGGAAACCCGCGCCAAGGGAACGGTGGACGAGGTCACCGCCACCTATGATTACGATGTCCAGGGCCGGCTCGTGGCTGCCACCGACTTCCGGGGCGCCTTCTATGTCACCCGCTACGCCTATGACGGCCTGAACCGGCGCAGCCGGATCGAACAGGAAGTCGGCGTGCCGGGAGCTTCCCTGACAGCCGTGACCCGGCTGGAATACGATTTGGCAGGCAATCTGATCCGGGAAACCGATCCGCTAGGGAGGGAAACCCTCCACCACTATGACCGCCGCGATCTGTTGGTGCAGTCTGACCTGCCGGATGGCCCCGCCAACGCGCCCCGGACGGCCACCGAGCGGCGGATTTACAACGATGCCGGGGACGTGGTGGAGGTCATCTCGCCCCTCGGCTTCCGCCGCACCTTCGCCTACGACAAAGTCGGTCGCATTTTGGCGGAAACGATTATCGGGGAAGGGTCGCTCATCACGACCTCATGGGCCTACGGGCTGACCGCCGACGGCCGATACCGTGAAATCCGGACCAATCCCGATGGCACCTCCATCACCACCATCTTCGACTACAACCGGCGCGCGGTGAGCATCGAGGACTCCCAGGCCGGCATCACCACCATTGTTTATGACGGGCAGGGGAATGTCAGAACCCGGACCACCGGACGCCTCGCCGTGACCTATACCTATGATACCCGGAACCGGGTGGAAACGGTGAATGACGGCGTGGGCACCCGCAGATATACCTATGACGACATGGGGCGGGTCCTTTCCGACACCGATGCACGGGGACAGCGGACCGAATTCACCTATGATTCGCTGGGACGGTTGAAAACCATCCTCGATCCGTCCTCCGGCACGACGGTCAGGGGATACGATGCCAACGGCAATTTGATCCTCGTCCGCGACCCTCTCGGCAATGAGACCCGCAGCACCTACGATGCCCGGAGCTTCCAGCTCACGGAGACCACTTCGCTCGGAACCACCCGCTACGCCTTCGACCTCAATGGGAACCTGACCCGCATGGTGGACCGTCTCGGCCGCGAAACTGCATATGATTATGACCGGGCGGACCGGATGGTCTCCGAGCAATGGAAACAATCCGACGGGACGGTGACCAGGACTATTACTTCGGCCTATGATCCTGATGGACGGCTGGTCTTCAGCGATGACGGCACAGTCCGGGTAGCCATGACCTACTATGCCGATGCCTCCGGCCGGCGCCGCACCGAAACCACCACCCTGGCGGCAACCGGTGCCAACTGGACAGTCACTTTTGACCGGGACAACGCGGGCCGGGCACTTTCCTCGACTTTGACCAACGGCTCCAATGCCACGGCGGTTCTCATCAACACCCGGGCCTATGACGACACCCGCGGGTTGCAGGTTTCCGCAGGGCAGACCGGTTCCTTCGTCACCGCCAAGTCCGCGACCTTCGCCTACCTGACCGATATCAACCGGATCGAAACGATCCGCCGCTTTACCGGCGGGGCGGCCACCGCGACCTCGACCTATGGTTATGACAGCCGGGGTCTCACCGGGACCATTCTGCACCGCCACGCTTCGGGAGCGGCCATCAACAACTACACTCTGACTTACGACCTCAACGGCATGGTGGCCACCATCACCAGCGCCGATGGTCTGGCCACTTACACCTACGATTCACGGAATCAGCTCACAGCGGCGGTTTACACGGATGCCCAGATGCCGCTGGAATCCTACACTTATGATGCTGCGGGGAACCGGCTGACTTCCCACCGGCACACCGGCTACGCCACCGGCACCAACAACCAGTTGAGCCAGGCAGGATCCGCTGCCTACGCCTATGATAATGCCGGTAATCTGATTCTCCAGACGGATGCCGTCACCGGACGCACCACCGGATATGTCTGGGACAACCGGAACCGCCTGACCGAAGTGGTGGTGAAGGAATCCGGCGGCGCGCTGGTGCGCACCGTGCGTTATACCTACGATGCCTTCGGGCGCCGCGTGGCAGAAAGCGTGATTCCGGCCCCGGCCGTGGGTGGCCCGGCAGTGCACCGGGCCTTTGCCCACGATGATCTGGGAGTCATGCTGGAGCTGACCGATGCGGACGGCCCATCCGGCGCCGCCGGGTATGTGCCTTCGATGGCCTATCTGCGCGGACCCGAACCTGATTTGGTGCTCGCCCAGGATGCCGGTGGGGCCAGTGGCGTGGCGTGGCTCTTTGGTGACCATCTGGGCACAGTCCGGGATGTCTTCGCTCCGGGCGGAGCCCGTCTCGACAAGATCAAACTGGACAGCTTTGGAAACCTTATGAGCCGCACCAACCCGGCGCTTTATGTCAGGCACCTGTTTGCCGGCCGGGAGTTCGATGCCGCCACGGGACTCTACTTCATGCGGGCCCGCCACTACGATGCGAATTCCGGCCGCTTCATCAGCATGGACCCCACCGGCTTCGGCGGTGGCGATGTCAACCTCTACCGTTACGGTTTCAACAATCCGGTCAACCTGACGGACCGGAGCGGCCTCAAGCCGGATCAGATCAGCGTTTCGCAGGTGGGTGGTCCGGGTGGTTATTGGGTCGCAACCCGGGGGCAGAATGCCCAACCGCTGGATAGCAGCGGTGCCTTGGATGGGCGGATGCTGAACGCCGAAGCAGAGGGCAACCAGGCCTTCTGGACCAGCTTCCTGAGCCTCGGAACCTTCACTTACGATCTGCGTTCCTTCAAGGACATCGATGGCAAGAGCTACGTCTCCCGCAGTATTGAATTCACCGGCATGCAGGCGGGCCTGGAATTCACCGGTAATCTGGGCACCTTCTTCAAGGGCCTGACAGTTGGAACCGATCCCAACGAATGGGGCGGGTTTGCCGCGATCTACAAGGAACTCCTCCTGACCGCAGGGGATGTGATCCGGATCACGGGGGTCGCCAATGCGCTGGGCTGGTCGGTGCTCCGGCCCGAGTCGGGGTTCCAAAGCCAGCTCTTCAAAATGACGGACACGGTGTATGACGGACCAACCGCCCTGCACGCGATCGGCAGCATCATCGCGGCTCCTTTTGTCGGGATCTATAAAGTGGGTGAGGCCACCTTTACCGGGAATGTCGGTGGGGCGGGCAGTGAACTGGCCGGTTCGTTGCCGCTGCCAACTTCGCTGGCCGGCCGGGCGGCGACCTTGGGAGGCGTGATGAAGAGCTTCGGCACCGCGGCTTTGGACAATCTTAAACCAGCCCCGCTCTTCGATCTGGCCCGTGGCGTCAAAGGAGTCGGATCGGTGCTCGGAGGAGGTTTCCGCGAAGTGGGGGGGAATGTCATGAAGAATCTCCACAGTGATGCCGGAGCTTTCCTGAAGGCCGATTACTCCCTGACGATGTCCCGTGCCCGGTCCGCCATGGATGCCTTCAATCAACGGGGTGCCGAGGTATTCGGCTCGGCGAGAAATGAATTGCGCCGCACCGACGAAATGGATGCCGCCATCAAACGGGCGGAGCAGCCCGGGAAATCAGTCCAGCAGGAACAGGCCGAACGCCTGGAAATGGTCAAAGCCGAGGCTTACGATATCGCCAGGGAAAGGGGCATGTCGGCCACCGATGCCGAGTTTTACGCCCACAACGAAATGGAATTGGCAAGGCTGGGGCCTCTTTCCGAAGCCTCCGTGATCAAGCTGCGGGAGCAGAACATCAACGCGCGGATTGAGCGGGACATCACGGATCTCAATTTGGAGACCATGGGCTTCCTCGGCGCTGAGAAACTGAGCAAGAAAATCGCAGCCGACAAGGAGGCCTTCCGTGCCGAGACCGCCCGGATCAAGAACCCCGAGCAGCACACCATTCTTGACAGCAACCGGATCCGGAACGCCAGCGATGTAGAGATGCTGACCATGATGAAGGCGGACCCGTCAATCATTGAGGGGCTGAACAGCAAAGATCCCACCGCCCTCGCCCTGGTTTATTTCCTGCGGGAAGGGGCGGATTGGCACAACCTGCGGAACATTCTCCACGATCAGACCAAGGGAACCCAGTATGGCTATGGCAGGACCCTTGATGAATTCCGCAATTTCGGAGCGGTGGACGCCTCGCTGCTCACCGCGCTGGGAGAGGCGTCAAGCAAGCTGGGCAAAGGGCAGAGCATGGTGATGCTGGGCAGTTTTGGAACGGATCTGGTATCCTTCGCCAACCGCCACAAGCTGACCAAGGCCATCCGGGAGGGGAGAATTTCGATCAAGGAGATCGCCGAGGTTTATGGCACCGCCCACGAAGCCTTGACTCTGGGACGCATCATTCCCGATTTGGGCAAGAAAGGTGGGGTGTTTTCGGAAGCCGGGGACTTCGACTTCGCGATCTTCAATCCGCGGGATGGCTACTCCCTGCCAGGGCGCGAAGCCATCAAGTTCAAGGATGCGGCCCTGGCGAATTCCACGGCCCACAATCTGATGAAGGATTTGCCGGCACAGTATCGCCGGCTGCCCGCAGATTTCGACTACGCCAAATACGAGAACAATTCCCTGCGCGGATTTGATCAAAGCTACCGTGGACGTGCCGTCTTTGCGGACGGGAAATATGTCGGAAGGAACCAGTCGCTCCTGTTTGGGGAAGGCGGTGCCCTTTTCCGTGACTTTGAGAAAACACTCGGACTGATTGGCGGACAGAAACTCCAACCGGAAATCAACGCCCGCTTCAATTGGTCCGCCGTGGACCGCATCACCCTCTACGCAGTCAGCAAACCCTATTATGTGGCGGATTTGAATGCCCGTGCCGGTGCCGTTGGCGATGACAAGGGGCTGGAGTCCTTCGGCTCATGGCTGGGGCAGGCTTCGCTGAATCCGGGAGCTGTGGTCTCACAACCATGGAATGCGGCGACCGGAGCGGCGGGCAGCTTCTACCAATTTATTTACCATTCAGTGCTGGCTCCGGCCTCGATGCCGGCGGCAGGACCAATCCCCGGAGGAAGCGCCAGTCAGGGCGGAGGCGGAGGCAACGGCTCCCCGCTGGTCGCCGCGCCGGGCCAGGCCACCCCTGACCCCGCAACACCAGGGAGCGGAGTCGTGGTGGAGCCAGCCGACGTTTTGGCAGAAATTGTCGCGGCTGCCCGTGCGCTCTGGGCTGCGGTGCTCGGGACGCCGGTGACCCTGATCCTTGATATCCGCTTTGCCGATCTCGCGCCCGGTCAATTGGGTTATGCCACCATCACCGGGCTTGGAGCCAATGGACTACCGACCGCAGGCGAATTGTTGGTGGACCGTTCGGGAGCGGGCCGCGGGTGGTTTATCGATCCAACCCCTGGTCTCCACGAGGAGTTCGGCCCCGGCCCAGGCCCCAACTCCGGCAATTCTCTCACCGCGTACGCGGGGCAGGACGCGGCGGGCCGTTATGATATGCTGACGCTGGTGACCCATGAAATCGGGCACCTCCTCGGCTTTACCCAACACTTCAGCGGCTTCGGGGCCCGGGTCGGGGTCCGTCCCGGCGGTGCCCTCTTCTTCGTGGCGGACGGGCTGAACGAGTTCCTGACTGCCGACGGCGATCACCTTCCGGCATCGACCCGGCCCGGCTACCTCCTCAATCCGGAACTCGGGGCCGGGACACGGCGGCTGCCGTCCGCGCTGGAAGCGGGGATGCTGCGGGCGGCGTGGGCGGCGGCGGATGCGGCCGCCCGGCTTGGCCAGGCTCCCTCCTTCCAGTTGGCGCAGGGCGTCTTTGGTTTTGTGGTCCTGGGGGAAGCCGCCACCGCCGGACTGGCTGCGCCCAACGCCACCATCCTCAACGGCGACTTCGGGGCATCTTCCGGTCCCGGTTGGACCTTGATCGGGGGGGCTTCCGTGACGGACGGCCAGGGTCTGCTCCAACGGGGAGCGGGCATGCTGTCAAGCCTGGTGCAGACCTTTGTGGTGCCACCCCGGGCCGGGACGCTCTTCTTCACCCTGACCGGCTATCAATTGGCGGGCGGATCCGGGGTGCCACCGGATGTCTTCGAAGCGGGTCTCTTCGATACCCTGACCGGTCTGCCGGTGCTCGGCACCATCCCGCTGACGGGTACCGACTCCCTCCTCAATCTGCAAGCCAATGGCGAACTGCGCATGGGCAGCGGGGTCCGCCTCGTCAGCGGCACCCCGGGCCAGGGTGGAGCACTGGTCTTTGCAATGGATCTGACAGGGCTGACTGCCGGCTCCGTGCTCACGCTGACCTTCGATCTTGCCGGATTCGGAGCCGGGAACAGCCGAATTGCCATTGATGATGTGCGGGTAGCCGTCGTGGATGCCCCGACTGCACCGGTGGGCCGGGCAGACCATTATGTGACCTTCCGCGATCAGGCCATCAACGCCGTCGCGGCCAAGGGAGTTTTGGCGAATGATAGCGATCCTCTGAACCGGCTGATGGAAGTGGTGGTGGCCCAGAGTCCGCTCCATGGCACCCTGACCTTGAACCCCGATGGCTCCTTCCACTACCTGCCCAATGCAGGCTTTGCCGGCAGCGATGTCTTCTACTACCGCACCATCGCGGGTGGGGTGGTCTCCGATCTGGTTACTGTCACCCTGGAAGTGACATCGGTCATCACGCCCCCGGTCTTTGCCCTGACCGGTCCCGGCCGCACGGTCAATGAAAACGCCGCGCCGCAAACCGTTCCGGGATGGGCCACGGCCATCACGCCGGGCCTGCCGCTGCCGGGCACGGCTGCCGTCCTGCGCTTTGTGGTCACCACGGACCGGCCGGACCTGTTTACGGTGTTGCCGGCGGTTTCGCCGAACGGCACCCTGACCTACACCCTTGCTCCGTTTGCCAACGGGGTGGCCACCGTGACGGTTCGCCTGCAGGACAATGGCGGCACCGCCGACGGCCGCCAGGATCTCAGCCCCGCCCGGAGCTTTATTCTGACCATTCTTCCGGTGAACCAGGCCCCTGCCTTCATCCGCGGCCCGGACGAATTTGTCCCCTCCAATGCCGGCAACGTCACCCGTCCAAATTGGGCGACCAGTATTTCCCCCGGTCCGGCGGACGAATCCAGCCAGTCCATTCTCTTCACGCTGACGGTCGACCGGCCTGACCTCTTCGACGAATTGCCGGTCCTGCTGCCGGATGGCACCCTCCGCTTCATGCCCAAGCCCGGAACCAGCGGACGCGCCATCGTCACCATTGTGGCCAGCGACACGGGCGGCATCCTCAATGGAGGATCCGATACCGCCGGGGCCCAGAGCTTCAGCCTGGACATTATCTACGTGAATCAGCCCCCGGTCTTCATCGGAGGATCCAATGTGACGGTCAATCAGGATGACGGCCCGCAGGTCATCCCGTCATGGGCTTCCGAAATCAGCCCCGGTCCGGCCGGCAGCCCCGTCACCGGCCTTAGCTTCCTCATCAGCACCGACCGGCCCGAGTTCTTCTCCAGCGGCCCACGCCTGACCCCCGACGGCACCCTCTCCTTTACCCTGGTCCCTGGCCTTTATGGGCTGGTCAACATGACGGTGATCGGCCGGAACGATGGCGGCACCGCGTTCGGGGGAATCGACAGCACCGACCCCTACCTCTTCCAGCTCACGGTTCTCCAAGTCACCGTACCGGTAGTGCCCGGCGGCCCCGGCGGCAGCCGCCCGGTTCCTCCGCCCACTCAGGATCCAGCCGTCACCGCCCTTGCCGGCTTCTTCCCCGCCGGCTTCCTCTCCCAGGAGATCCGGAGTGGAAACTTCACCCTGAGTGACGCCTTGACCTTCCTTTCCGATAAAAACCTCGTTGCCTCCCTGTGGGATTCCACACCAAGCCCCTCAGCCCTGGTTCCCGAGGGCCTCCATCTCGACTTTACCTCCGACATGGCTGAACTCGGACTGACCCCATGGAGCGACTCCCTGTATGCCATGGTGGAGTCCTCATGGCACCCTGCAGGAGATTCCCTTCGGATCAAATCCTGGACCCTCACCTACGAAGGCGGGGTCCTCACCGTGACCCTGCACTTTAATGGGGATGTCCCGGCCAGCCTCAGTGCGGCGGATTTGGCGGTCAAACTCAACGGAAATCCCGTCGATCCTGCCTCAGTCACCTTTACCTATGACCCCGCAACGCGCCGCGGCACGTGGAAACTGCCCGCAGGAGCCTCCGATCAAGTTCAGGCAGAACTGCCCTCCTCCGCTGTGGCCGACCAGCAGGGCCGCCCGCTCGACGGGGATGGGGACGGCACCCCCGGCGGCACCTTCCGCCTGGAACAACCCGTCCCCCTGGATACTGGCCGCCCGGTCCCGCAGGTTGAATAGTCCTGAAAACGGCCGTGATTTGAACAGAAGGCCACGAAGAACACCATGAGAGGGTGTGGGGATGATTGCGTGGTTCCCCTTCCGGGCGGGGTTCGAAACTGAGTTTTCAGCCGCGTAACTTTCTGACTTCCTGAGCTTTGTGAGCTTCTGTTCAAATTTTCATTTTTCTCTGCAGGACATTCCTGCAGAATGAACCGAAAGGCAGGGCAGGCGGGCGGTGAGGCCGGCCATCATGCGCCGCAGGCGGGGCGCAGGACTCCGTTTCCACGGACCGCATTCTCACTTTTGCGCAGGAGGCCCCCTGAAATAGGGAAAACTCTTATATAGTGAGTTTTATCTAGGGAATTCCCCCATCTGCGCTGCCGCTATGTAGGGAAAACCCTCAAATCCCGTCTCAGATCCCCGTTTTCCATCAATAAAAATTTCACGGAATATTCATTTATTCCGGCATAAGCGGGCCGGTCCTGAATTTCGGGAAACCCTGTCCCTCCAGGCCTCTCCTCCCCTCCAATTCGTGAGGGATCCGGGGGATCCCCCTGAAGTTTTCGTGACATGAACCCAGGATCCATGAACGCCGCAGATGGAGGACCGGAAATTGAGGTCTTGGATCAGCCGAAATAGTCGTTCCAACCCCTCAAACGCACGAAATTCAACTAAATAATCTGGATCCCTTAAATTTTAATCCCTCGGCAATGTAAAGTTGGATTTCTCATATGTAAAAAAATAGTCACAATCAAAAATTATTTTTGACAAATACTAGACTGGGATCTATCAGTTATTACCCGCCACTTTTGAAGGTTCCACCCTCCCATGTGTTTCAAAATTGAGAAAATCGGGCCAATCCTGTGAGTTTGCTAAATATCAACGCTATGAATAAGGAATCGTTTTCCTCCGGGCTGGACCCTGCGGGTTCTGCGTCAGGCCAGAAGCCCGGAATTGCCCTCCCGGCGATCCCGGTTTGGAAGCGTCCATTGGACTGCACTTTGATCCTGCTGGCCTTGCCTTTTTGGCTGCCGGTTTTCCTGCTGACAGCCCTCTGGATTGACCTGGTTTCCAAAGGCGGGGTCTTTTTCCGGCAGGATAGAATTGGTTATGGCGGCGGGGTTTTCTCCATATTGAAATTCCGCACTATGACAAAAGGCGCTGACACATGTATACATGAACAGTATTTGGAGGAACTGATGAAAAGCGGACGGCCGATGACCAAGCTTGACAGCAATGACAGCCGGCTGATCCGCGGAGGCCGTTTTCTGCGAGCCACCGGTCTGGATGAATTGCCCCAGCTCCTCAATGTGCTGCGGGGGGAGATGAGCCTGGTGGGGCCCCGCCCCTGCACCCCGGCGGAACTGAGCCAGTATCAGCCTTCCTACTGGAAGCGCTTCAATGGTCTTCCGGGCATCACCGGTCTTTGGCAGGTTAAAGGGAAAAACACCACCACCTTCCGCCGCATGATCGCGCTGGATGTCACCTACGTCCGCCGGGCTTCCCTCGGCATGGACCTTTGGATCCTCCTACGGACCCTCCCGACCGTCTTCGGCCAAGTCAATGAACTTGTCGAAAAGCGGCGCGAAGCCCGGATCGCCCGCAACCGCGTGCCGGCCCCCGTCCCCTTCCGTCTGCCTCAGCCCCAGATGCGCCAAGCCACCGAAATTTTCCAGGTGGCGAAAAATCTGATGACCAACACCCAGCGGCTCACTGAAGCCCCCAGTGGTCATACCGAACGGATCCGCTTCCGCCCGGATCACGACTGAACCGCCGCCGGTTCCGTCTCCCCCCTTCCCGCACAGGCCTAGAGCCTGCATCCCCCCAACCCACCACCCCCCCAACAATCCCCGTACTTTTTCTTCACATGAAAAATTCTGCCGAAACCAATCAACTGAACCTCCCGAAAACCTCCCAAAAACTGACCGTTGGCGTCATTGGCTGCGGTTACTGGGGTCCCAATCTGATCCGCAATTTTAACAACCTCGCCGACTGCCGCCTGAAAGCCGTCTGCGACCGCGACGAGTCCCGCCGCCGCCATATGCTGTCCCTTTATCCGGGCGTGGAAGCGGTCGATGACGCCGACAAGCTGTTCGCCGATCCGGAAATTGATGCCATCGTGGTCGCCGCTCCGGTCCGGTTCCACTATCCGCTGGCCAAAGCGGCCCTCCTCGCCGGCAAGCATGTGTTGATCGAAAAGCCCATGGCCTCCTCCTCCGCCGAATGCGAGGAATTGATCGAACTGGCCGACGCCCGGGGCCTGACCCTGATGGTCGGACATACCTT
Source organism: Verrucomicrobiales bacterium (assembly GCA_038210825.1). Classification (GTDB taxonomy): domain Bacteria; phylum Verrucomicrobiota; class Verrucomicrobiia; order Verrucomicrobiales; family V1-33; genus CAIZWU01. Next base: position 9,140 of record JBBQWG010000037.1, on the reverse strand, counting down.
CATTTATTCGGAATCGGTGCTGAAAATTGCCCAAATCGTGAATTCCGGTGATATTGGCGAAATCCGCTATATCAATTCCCAACGCCTTAATCTGGGCCTGTTCCAGAAAGACATCAATGTCGCATGGGATCTCGCTCCGCACGACCTTTCGATCATCCTCCACATTCTCGGCGAATCCCCCACCACGGTGAACTGCCAGGGCAATGCCCACATCACCCCCGGCATCGAAGATGTCACCAACATCTCCCTCAGCTTTGGTCCCCAGCAATTTGCCACCATCCAAAGCAGTTGGCTGGAACCCCGCAAGGTCCGCCAGATGACCATCGTCGGCACCAAACGCATGATCGTTTACGACGATCTCCAGCCCACCGAAAAAATCCGCGTCTACGACGTCCGGGTGGACCGTCCGCCCCACTACGATACCTTCGGCGAATTCCAGTATTCCTACCACTACGGGGACAGCTACATCCCCCACCTCCAGCACTCGGAGCCGCTCAAGGTGCAGTGCCAGCATTTCCTCGATTGTATCAACAAAGGAACCCGGCCCATGACCTGTGGCCGCCGTGGTCTGGAATTGGTCCGCATCCTCGAGGCCAGCTCGGCCTCCCTGAAAGCCAACGGCGCTCCGATCCCTTTTGGGGACGGCAAGGCTGCCCCAAGGGAAAAATCCGCCTCCTCCGGAGTGCCGGTCTCCCTTTAATCCTGCCTTCAGGAATTATCTCCCATCCCGGGATCAAGTGCGACTTGAACCAAGTCCGACTTTGTCCCGGGATTTTGATATGAAATACTTGACTTTTATCAAATTTATAATAAAGTCAGTATTCATCGGTTTGAGTTTCGATTCGAGCCGCCGCTCTGGCTTGTGAGCGGAGTTGCAGTCCCGTGGGGCGTGCTATACTCCGCTTGGAAGCAGGAGTATCATCAAGGGCTTCGGCCCCATTAATCAATCGCGTGTGGAGGCAACCCCATACCCAGATCCCCAGGAAGACTTGAAGGTCTTGGAATCCGGAAGGAGGCCAAACGACCAAGGGCGGCAGCTTAGGCATAATTGATTCCCCAAAATGACTGACTTCCAAAGAATATCCCCAGACGTGAAACTTGGCCGCGACGTCAAGGTGTTTGCTTTTGTCAATCTCTATGGCTGTGAAATCGGCGACGGCACCAAGATCGGCACCTTCGTGGAAATCCAAAAGGGAGCCCGGATCGGGGAACGCTGCAAAATTTCCAGCCACAGCTTTATTTGTGAGGGCGTCACGATCGAATCCGAAGTGTTTGTCGGCCACAGCGTGACCTTCATCAACGATCCCTACCCGCGGGCCACGGCGGCTGACGGCCAGCTCCAGACCGAAGCCGATTGGGTCTGCCAGCAAACTCTCGTGAAACGCGGAGCCTCCATTGGTTCGGGGGCGACGATTCTAGGCGGCATCACCATTGGGGAACATGCCATCATCGGGGCCGGCAGCGTGGTCACCAAAGACGTTCCCGCCCACACCACTGTGGCTGGCAATCCAGCCCGGGTTTTGCCCAAGGTGCCGCGCTGATCTCCTCCTTGTTCCCCTCCGCCCCTCCTGACGTTTTTCCCTCCTGCATTTTCCTGCCATGAATATTCCGTTTCTCGATCTGAAAACCCACCACCAGGCGCATCGCGCTGAGTTCGACAAGGCGATTGGCGAAGTCATCGACAGCGGGGCCTTTGCCGGGGGGCGTTTTGTGGAGCAGTTTGAGCAGGAGTTTGCGGCTTATTGTGAAGTGAAGCACGCCATTGGAGTGGGCAACGGCACCGATGCTCTTTGGATGGCCCTGCTGGCGCTGGGGGTCGGGCCGGGGGATGAGGTCATCACGGTGCCCGCGACTTTTATTGCCACTTCGGAAGCGATCACCTACTGCGGCGCGGTGCCGGTGTTTGTCGACATTGATCCGGAAACCTATCTGATGGATCCCTCGCTGGTGGAGGCCGCGATTACCTCCCGCACCAAGGCGATCCTGCCGGTCCATTTGTTTGGGCAGCCTGCGGATCTGGATCCCATTCTGGCCATTGCCCATGCCCACGGAATTCCCGTGGTGGAAGATGCCGCGCAGGCCCATGGGGCCCGCTACAAGGGCCGCCGGGCAGGGTCGCTGGGAGCCGCTGCCGCCTTCAGTTTTTATCCCGGCAAAAATCTCGGAGCCTTTGGAGAAGCCGGGGCCGTCGTCACCAATGATGATGCCCTCGCCGCGAAAATGCGCATGTTCCGCGATCACGGACAGGCCAAAAAATACTTCCATGACATCGTGGGCTGGAACTGCCGCATGGATGGCATCCAGGGCGCGGTACTGAGCATCAAGCTGCGTTTCCTTGACGAGCGGAATCAACAGCGCCGCGGGCATGCGGCCCAATACGATGCCCTCCTCGAAGGCGTGGAAGGCCTGACCATTCCGGTGCGCTCTCCGGAGGTTGAACACAGCTATCACATTTACGCGGTGCGGGTCCCCAACCGGGACGCCGTGCTCGAAGCCATGGGCGTGGCCGGCATTGGCTGCGGGATTCACTATCCAGTCCCGGTCCATCTGCAGAACGCCTATCAGGACCTCGGCCTTGGCCGGGGTTCCTTCCCGGTCGCGGAGCGCTGCGCCGGGGAATTTCTCTCCTTGCCCATGTTTCCGGAACTCACTTCCGCACAGGTGTTGGATATCGTCACCGCCCTAAAACGGATCCTTCAGGAACAGGTTTGTCTGAGTGGGGCGGATTGACAGGCCTGCATGGCCGCGCCGGGTCCATAATCCATGGTCCATCAGGAGAAAAGCCCCTGCTTCCTCCATGGACGTTTCCGATCCCCTCACCGCCCCGGAAGCCTGGGACCGCGAACTGGAGCGGCATCCTGACGCCACCGTTTTTCACACCGCCGCATGGGCCGGAGTCCTCGCCCGCACTTACGGGCATCGGCCTTTCTATTTGCGGTTTCCTCAATCCCAGGGACCAGCGGCGCTGGTTCCCCTGATGCAAATAAACAGCCCCCTGACCGGCCGCCGCGGCATCGGGCTCCCCTTTTCCGACACCGCCGCCCCCCTCCTCCCGCCGGGACTGGACTTCGCCACCCTTCAACCCGCCCTGGAAGAACTCGCCCGGACCCATCGCTGGAAATACCTCGAACTCCGGGGAAGTCCTCCGCCTTCCGCCACCCTGAACGCGGACGCTTCCCCCGCCGGGGACGCTTCCCCCGCTGGGAACGCTTCCCCCGCTGGGAACGCTTCCCCCGCTGGGGGCGATCCCGTCACCTTTCTTGAACACACCCTTGATCTCACGCCCGGTCAGGAGCGGCTTTGGCAGGGTCTGGCCGGGTCGGCCCGCCGGGCGGTGCGCAAAGCCGAAAACAGCAGCGGACTGACAGTTAGGGTGGCCCACGATGCCGCCGCGCTCCGCCAATTTTTTGAGCTGCACACCCTGACCCGGCGACGGCACGGTTTGCCTCCGCAGCCATGGGCCTTTTTCCGCCGGATCCATCAGGAAAATTTGATTGCGCCCGGAGCCGGATTTATCGTCATGGCGGAAGGGCAGGGGAGACCGGTCGCGGCGTCGGTTTTCCTTCGGTTTGGCACCTCAGCCGTCTACAAATTCGGGGCCTCCGACGAGCGCAACTGGGATTGCCGCCCCAATCAACGGGTAATGTGGGAGGGAATCCGGCATCTCGCCGCCACCGGAGCCCGTTCCCTGCACTTTGGCCGCACCACCCCGGGTCAGGATGGCCTGCGGCGCTTTAAACTTTCCTGGGGAGCCACCGAACAACCGCTCCCTTACCGCCAATTCCGCCCGGACTCCGGCGCGTGGCAGGTCCTGCCCCACCGGCCCGGCGCTTCCTGGGCCAAGGCAGTTTTTCACCGCCTTCCGTTAGGGGTCAACCAATGGGCCGGCCGCCTCCTTTATCCCCACCTCGACTGACCCGATACGCTGACCCATCCGTCCGCCCCGCCCACCCCGCCCGCCCTTTGACCTTTGCCCATTTTCGTTTATCTTCAGGATTGAAGAAAACCCCGGGTATCCGGTTTTGCCGTTAGGCTTGTCTCCTCCCAACTCCCCGCCCTTATGAAAGAAGCCCCTTCCGGACCGGATCAATTTGCGGAAGCCCACCTCGTCCCGGACAGCCGGGGCCCATATGTGGCCCCGCCTCCCCCTGGAAGTGGCCCCAATCTCCACGACCTGCTGTTTGTCCTCTTCCGCCACAAATGGAAAATCATCCTCCTCGGCCTGCTCGGCCTGGGAGGAGCTGCCGTGGTCTATTCCCAAAGAGTGCCACTCTTTGAGTCCCACGCCAAATTGTTTATTCCCTACGTGGTGGACAGCAATATTGCCGGTGCCAATGGAACCCAGGTCAGCTCCGCAGCGGGATACGCCGGCCGCTCCGTGCTCAATGTGCAGATTGACCTCCTCACCAGTTGGGATTTGCTGGAAAAAGTGGCCGATGGCGTCGGCCCTGCCAATGTGGTGTCAGGCACCGATGGGGAACCTACCACCTCGGAAGCGGCGGCCGCGATCATGGCCGGGCTCAAAGTGGTGGTGCCCCCGGACAGCATGGTCATCCATGCCACCTTCCAACATCAGGAACCCGACAAGGCGCGGACCATTCTCCAACGATTGGTAAGCGAATACCTCATTAAACACAAGGAAACCTACCGGTCCAGCCGCTCCCTGAGCGCGGTGGATACGAAGAAGAGCGAAACCGGGGTCCTGTTGGACGCCGCCCGCAAGGAACTGGAGGATCTCAAGAAAACCCAAAACATCATCTCCCTCGATAACCGGGAGTCTGCCCTGGCCAAACAGCAGGCCGCCATCGAGGATGAACTCCTCGCCACCGAGTCCAAAAAAGCGGAGCAAATCGTCCGGGTGCGGTTTGCCGAAGCCATGGTGCCTGCTGCCAGCTCCAAAAAACCCGGGGACGGGGCAGGAGAAGTCACCGTCCGGGCCGCCCTCCCCGCCACCCGCGATATTGAGGAATATCAATCGTTGGTCGCCATGGTCGAAACCCTGAAACGCCGCCTCAATGAACTCCGCCTCACCTACACCGAGTCCAATAGCCAGATTCAGACCATCAAATCCCGGTTGGCGGAAACGGACAACAAACGTCAGGCCCTGATCGAACAGTTTCCCGTCCTTGGCGTCTCCCTTGCCAAGACAGTAGAGGGCGGCCTGCCACCGCCGATCAATCCGCGGGCGGAACAGGAAACCCTCGACGCCATTGAAGCCCGCCTCCAGTTTCTCAACAGCGAAAGCGCCAGGCTCAAGGGGGAGTTGACCAACTTGTTGGAGGTGGGCAACAAGATTGAGAAATTGGAGCGGGACATCCAGGAGCATGATGCCAATTTCCGCTACTACAGTTCGGCCTTGGACCGGGCCACCGTCGATGCCAACCTCAAGCCGTCAGAGCTGGAGAACATCACCGTCATCCAGAAGCCCTCCATGGCCGCCCAGATGACTTCCCCCAAGGTCAAAAAACTGGCCATGGGGCTTGCCTTGAGCGGCTTTGGACTGGGCATCGCCCTCGCGCTCCTGATCGAATTTTTCCTCGACCGCAGCATCAAGCGTCCCCAGGAATTCGAGTCCCGTCTGCAATTGCCGCTGATGCTGTCGATTCCTTTCCTGACATCCCCGCGCCGTCCCCAGCTTCGGCTGAACGGACCGGAGGATGGCAGTGGAGCCGGTGGCGGGGAAGCATCCTCCTCCAAAGCCCTCGCCCGCCATCTCAACGGGAATCCCACCCCATGGCAGCCCTCCCATTTCATCCGGCCCTTTGCCGATGCCATCCGCGACCGCATCGGTTATCACTTCCACATCAACGGCATTACCCACAAACCCAAGCTGATCGGTCTGACCGGGTTTTCGGAAGGGGCGGGCACCTCCACCCTCGCGGCCTCCCTCGCCGCGTCCTTTGCGGAAATGACCGAGGGCAAGATCCTTTATGTCAACCTGAATGGAGGCACCCCCCTGCCGCCCCACGACGCCGGGGCCGGCTCCCCCCCGCGGTCCGGGATCGATGTCACCGCCTCCAGCAAGGAAACTTTTGGCCTCGTGGAGCAGCGGGACAACCTGTTTGTGGCCACCATCACCCCGGGCAAAAACCGGAACCTCACCACGGATACGGAAGGGCACACCTCCTATCAAACCTTTATTCCCAAGCAGCTTTATGAACTCATGCCCCGCCTGCGGGCCAGTGATTTTGAATACGTGATTTTCGACATGCCGCCTTTGGCTCCCACCAGTCCAACCCTCGCCATCGCCGGATTCATGGACAAGATGCTCCTCGTGGTGGACGCCGGCAAAACCAACCGCGATATCGTGCGACGGTCCTATCATGAACTCACCGGCAAGGCCAACGCCGATGTCTCCACCATCCTCAACAAAACCCGCGAAAGCCTGCCCTCCTGGCTTCAGGGATAGGAGAGGGAAGGGGAAGGAAGTTTTCAGTGTTTCAGTTTTCAGTTTTCAGAGAGGAGCCGCCTCCGTGGCGCGGGCTTCCCTCGGGCGGGCTTCCTAATCTCCCACCGTTGATTTACCGCGGTCACCCTTTGTCCGAGCCGGAGCGCAACGGAGACAGACGAGCTAACTGATTCGAAAACGAGTCAACGCTGAAAACTGAAAACTGAAATACTGAGCCGAAGCGCAGCGGAGACAGACGAGCCAACTGATTCCAAAAATCGAGTCAAAACTGAAAACTCCCCCACCCCCTCTCCCCTCCCCTTCCATGTTTCTGACCCGTCTCTACTACCGGTTCAAACCATGGATCCCCCGGACTCTGCGCATGGCGGTGCGGCGGCATCAGGCCCGCCGCATTCTCGCCCGTAGTGGCCACCTCTGGCCCATCAACGAAGCCGCGGCCAGCAAACCCGCAGGCTGGCCCGGCTGGCCCGACGCCAAACCGTTTGCTCTCGTGCTGACCCACGATGTCGAATCCCAGCGGGGGTTGGATCAGGTGCGCCCCCTCGCCGAACTGGAAATGGAACTCGGGTTCCGTTCCTCCTTCAATTTCATCCCGGAAGGATCCTATCAGGTTCCCCCCTCCCTGCGCTCCTGGCTGGTGCAGAATGGATTTGAAGTCGGGGTGCATGATCTCCATCACGACGGACATCTCTACCGCTCCCGGCAATCCTTCACCCGCAACGCCGAACGGATCAATCACTACCTGAAGGAATGGGGGGCGGTGGGCTTCCGCTCCGGTTTTATGCTCCGGGAACTGGACTGGCTGCACGACCTCGACATCACCTACGATGCCTCCACCTTTGATACCGATCCCTTCGAGCCCCAGCCGGGTGGGACGCAAACCATTTTTCCCTTCACCGTCTCCAACGGAAAAAGCCGCTACGTCGAATTGCCCTATACGCTTCCCCAGGATTCCACCCTCTTTCTGATCCTCGGCGAAACGGGTCCGGAGATCTGGAAACGCAAAACCGATTGGATCGCCCGGCAGGGCGGGCTCGCCCTCCTGAATGTCCATCCGGACTACCTTCAATTCGATGGCCCGTCCCAGCCTGGGAAAACCTTTCCCGTGGCATGGTATCGGAATTTTCTAACGCATTTGGCGGAGCAGCACCGCGGAGCCTACTGGCCGGTCCTTCCCAGGGAAGTGGCCCGCCACGCCAGTGCGGCCCTCCCGCTGCGCGCGCCCGGGTCGCCCCCGCCACGCCGGATCTGCATGGTGACCTTTTCCTATTACGAAAGCGACAACCGGGTCCTGCGTTACGCCGAGTCCCTCGCGGCGCGGGGGGACAGCGTGGAAGTCCTTGCCGTCCGGCGATCCCCGGAACAACCGCCCGAAGAAGTCATCCGCGGAGTGCGCCTGATCCGCCTGCAGGACCGCTTCGACAAATCCACCAAGGGCAAGCTGGGACATCTCCTGCCGGTGCTGCGTTTCATGCGCTCCTGCGCGGCATGGATCCGGCAGCATCACCGGGAACAACCGTTCGATCTGCTGCATGTGCATAATATGCCGGATTTCATAGTCTTTGCCGGACGTTATGCCAAAAGCCGCGGGGCCCGGATCATCCTCGATATCCACGACATCGTCCCTGAATTTTATGCGGCGAAGTTCGCGGCCAAACCAAGGTCCCCCGCGATGGGAATGCTCAAGTGGCTGGAACGCGCTTCCGCCCGGTTTTCCGATCATATCATCATCGCCAACCATCTCTGGCGCGACCGCTATGCAGCCCGCACCAACACCGGCGACCGCTGCAGCGCCTTCATCAACAACGTCGACTCCTCCATCTTTGTCCCGGCGGCCACCCCACGCCAGGACGGAAAATTGATCGTTCTGTTCCCCGGAGGCCTGCAATGGCATCAGGGGGTGGACATCGCTATCCAAGCCTTCAAAGAGGTGCACCACGCCTTGCCCCATGCCGAGTTCCACATTTACGGGGACGGCATCATGCGCGAATCCCTTATCGCCCAGGCTCAGGCCGCCGGACTGGCCGATTGTGTCAAGTTTTTCAAACCCCAGGGTCTGCGCGAGATCGCCAAAATCATGGCCAGTGCCGATCTCGGGGTGGTTCCCAAACGGGCCGATTCCTTCGGCAACGAAGCCTACAGCACCAAAATCATGGAATTCATGTCGGTAGGGGTTCCGGTGGTGATCTCCAGCACCGAAGTCGACCGCCATTATTTCAACGACTCCGTGGTCCGCTTCTTCGAGTCCGGAAACGCGGGTGCCCTGGCCGCCGCCATGATCGACCTGTTGTCTGACCCGGAGAAGCGCCGCCAGCAAGCCGCCCGCGCCCTGGTCTATGCCCACGAAAACTGCTGGGACCGCCGCCGCGATGACTACCTTGAAATCGTCGATTCCCTCTGCGGCGATCCCAAGTCTCCCCCTCCCGCCCCTCCCGTCATCAAACCTCCCCCCGTCCGTCCCACCCCCGAAGCCGCACCGGTGGGGTAGGCGATAAGTTTTCAGTTTTCAGTATTCCTTCAGCACCAACGGTGCGCAACATGCCAGCCCAGGGCAACGCCCTGACTTTTACACACATCTTGCACTGGGCTTGAAAGGCGTTGGATCTATTATTTAAGATATCTTAAATATTCTGATGAAAATCCAAACCACCACGCCGGAAACACTGCGGGAACCCTTGGCCTTGGAGATGCAGGGTGCCCGTTTCGGCGATAAACGGATCGATCAGCGTTC
>JBBQWG010000036.1:0-75508 GCA_038210825.1 Verrucomicrobiales bacterium | reverse complement strand
GACGATCCGAGGGTGGCGTCGAGGAAACCACCGGCGATGGCTTCGAGTTGGGTGTCGTCCAGTTCGTCAGTGGCAGGAACGGCGGCGGTGACTTCGTAGTTGGTTGGAGTGCTCATGGTATTGATTTGGTTGATGGTTGGTTTGATTTGGTTTGGTTTGATAGCGTGAGGGGGAGGATTACAGGTTCAATTCCATCTTGGAGTTGATCAGCCCGCCGCCGATACAGAGCATGCCGTCGCCGAGGACGGAGGATCCGAGGGTGGCATCGAGGAAACCACCGGCGATGGCTTCGAGTTGGGTGTCGTCCAGTTCGTCAGTGGCAGGAACGGCGGCGGTGACTTCATAGTTGGTTGGAGTGCTCATGATGTTTATTGGGTTAGGTTGTTGGTGGTTTGGTTTGGTTTGGTTTGGTTTGGTTTCGTTGTTGGGAGCCGGATTGGCTTAGGGCCTGGGTTCCTGCTTCTGGGAGGGGTATTCGCAACGACCGTGCCAGGTAAAAATGCGATTGCGCAACTTATTGATAATGAGGGAAATATCCTTCAGAATAATTTGCCGGGCGCTTGCTGCACCGGTTTTTGTGAGGGGGACGGCCACGAAATGGAATCATGGCTCCATGGATTGGAGAGCCGGTTCCACCCTTTGGGGCGAACGGCCTTGAGTGGTTAGAAGTGGGGCCTCCGGTCGGCTTCCACGATTCACGATTCACCGCTGATTTCGGTGATTTCCAATCTTTCGCAGCCCGGCGGCTCTTGAACGGACTGGCGATCAGCTGCTCCGGGTTGTGGTGGAAATCCTCCCAGCGGTCCGCCTCGGAGGCGAGTCAGGCGTTAGGAGTGACGTCTTGGTCTGCCTCTTCATTTCTTGGGGAGTAGCGGCGCTGGCCACACAATGGGAGCTTCGATAGCTGACGCAGCGGTTGGATCTCGACAACATTTTGAAATACACTGCAGGGCTTCCTCTTCTTGTTGATTCCTGTAGTAAAGGGCACTTGCGATTTCCCAAAAGTCTCTGGACCGGTCCCATCTTCCGTTATTAGCAAACCTTTCACCGAGCGTTTGGCAATTTTTGGCAATTTCGTCGTCGAAAGGGCCCCTCCAATGCATGTAGGCCATCACAAAAGGTAAAGGATCCTCAGTTGCAGTTAAATCTGAATAATTTCGAATGTGATTAACGAGTTCTTCAATGATTGAATCAAGCACAACTCTTGATATTCCTTTTATCCTCGAAAGTTGTATCCCGCGCATAAACAAGTGCGCGGCGTCCCGGATTAAAACTTCGCTGGCCACGTGCATGCCAGATTCTAAATAATACTGCGCTGCCAGCTGCGCATCCTTGTAGCGATTCGCTTTACCACGTAGCCAAAGGATGTCGTGAATACGGGCCTTAATGAGAGGATTGTTCGTTTTCGAACTCAGGAATCGAAGGAATTCCAAATCCCCATCGGAAATGTCCTCGGGCATGAGGGACCGGTGATGACGATCTACGAGGAAAGGGCGGAACGGGCGTGAACTGTCCTCAAAATTTTGTCCAATTTGGAGCACTTCGGCTAAGAACCTGAAAGCGTCTGCCTCGGGAATTTGAGATTGAGATCGGAATGATGCCTCCTGATGCCTACAAAGTTTGCTGAGCCCTCTACAATCCAATGCTTTTGGTGCCGATAGGCTTACATCAATGTCCAAATGGTCTAGTAAATGGAAGGTGTGCGAAAAATAAGTTGGGATTTCGTCCATTTCTTCGGAGGGGGACCAAGTCGATACAAAAAGGGCGGCGTGGTGAAAGACACGCCGCCCGACAGTTTGAACCCGCAGCAGGGGGTTTACGCTGCCCACCGTCTCTGCCGGTTTGATTCGGCTGGCGGATAGGGAATTAAAGCCCGAAAAGTCTCCAAGCGCAAGCCTCTGCAGAGGAACACCTTCCTATTGGCGCTGGGTCAGATGATTTATGGGAATTATAGCCCTGCTTCCTGATCCTGATCATCCCCATCAAGCTGCTTTTGAAGTCGGTCGCGCTGATCACACGCATACTTCACGGCGATCATCAGTTTGTTCACCTTTTCTTCCAACTCCTTTACATCCCGATACCTCTCGCCTCTGTGATGCTCCACCACGAGGATGAGCACAATGATAATACCGAGAAGGATGCTGGTGCTGGTGTCCACTGGGCAATAACGCTGGAATTTTTTGATCAGCAAGGCATGCTTGCCTCATGCCCGCGAACCCCGAGCGCCGTCCAGCAGCCAAAAAGAAACCCTCCCCGCGACCATCGAAGGCCGCTGAGGAGGGCGTGAAGGCAGCGCAGCAGGTGCTGGCTGAGATACTTGGCAAGCAGGGGCCTGGAAACCCTGATTTGAAATAATCATTTGCTCTTCTTGAATTCCCTTGTCTAATTGCAATCAGATTGCAGTTACTGACATGATTCAATTTGATTTAGAAATCCTCGATAGTCCTGATGGTGTGCGGCAAATCGCTGCCCTGATGGAATCCTTGGCGTCCAAACAAGACGAGGTCAAAGCCTTAAAGGACCGCGTCAAATCAATGATGGCACCGACTGGGGATCCTCCATCGGACCACTCGCCACGATCCTACAGGCGAAGCGGTAAGACTCAATTGGATGTGATCGCTGACCTAGTGGCTGACACGCCGCTCACTCGGGAGGAAATCCATGCCAAGCTGGTGCCGCTCGGCAAAGCGCCTTCTAGTGTGGATCAGCTTTCGTCGATCCTTAGCCGGGCCAAATCCAAGGGATTACTTGTGACTACCGGAGGGAAGTGGGAGCCTGCCAAGGGAAAACATCAAGAACATTAAAAATGTCCTTGACAAAAGGATACAGGCATGCAAATATCCCGGTCTCGTGGGCTTCACCAAACCGGAAGTTTATTCAGAACCAAAATACATCGAAACTTTCCCACGTCAATAAGTTTATTTTTGTTTTTTTACCACCAAAATGTTATGCGCAGAAGAAAAACAGGGGGCCGTTGTCCGTAGGCGGTCGCCAAGAAAAGAAAACCCCGAGTAGCCACTCCAATTCTTAGCGGGAGCGAAGTGGCTTACTCGGGGCAATCGGGCTTTTAAGAACCAGTTTGGGGGCGGGGTGTGATACCAGCTCGGAATCGACATTCAGCAGCCTGGGGGTTTGACTCCCCTCCGCTCCATTCTGTTTCTGTGCCACAATTACTTTACCTTTGCTGATTCTGCAAGGAGAATCTCACGAGCCCAATCAGGGAAGGCCTTCTTCTGCTTCTGTGCAGCATTTTTTAGCTGTGCTTGTTCCGCCTCTGTCACGCGGATTCGTATCGTCGCCGCCCTCGCAGCTTCGCCCAGTTTAGGTCTTCCAACAGGATTCATTTATTGTGGCACAAAAATTACTTGCGTCACTCTATTTCTGTGCCACAATAAATCAAGCGCAATTCTCCTATGGAAAAGATTAGCCCAACCCAACGCGCATCTATCCTCCGTTGCCTAATCGAAGGAAACTCAGTGTTGAGCACCAGCCGGATTACCGGCGTCGCCAAAAACACAATCCTTGGCTACCTCGTGGAAGCCGGTGAAGCTTGTTCCGAATTCCAGTCCCGGAAGATGGTGAACCTGCCATGCCAGACTCTGCAACTGGACGAAATCTGGTCTTTCGTGGGCTGCAAGGAAAAGGCCAAGATGGAAGCTAAAGACCAGCACCCCGGCGACGTGTGGACATGGACAAGCATCTGCGCCGATACCAAACTGATCCCAGCGTGGCGGGTAGGGGATCGGAGCGCCAGGACGGCCATGGAATTCTGCGCCGATTTAGCCGAGCGTTTCTCGGGCAGGGTGCAAATCACCAGCGACGGACTAGAGTCCTACAGGTTCGCCATCGGAGCCAATTTCGGCGACGTGGACTATGCCCAACTGATCAAGGTATATGGGAAGGGCGAGCGCGGCGAAGACGTGGTTGTGGGCATCCGCAGGAAGGCAGTGTTTGGCCAGCCGGACATGGACTTGGTTTCCACCAGCTACGTGGAACGGTCCAACTTGACCATCCGCATGACCAACCGCAGGTTTACCCGTCTTACCAACGGATTCAGCAAGAAACTGGAAAACCACTGCCACATGCTGGCCCTTGGCTTCATGAGTTACAATTTCTGCCGGAAGCACATCACGCTGAAAAAGACGCCTGCGCAGGCTGCCGGGATAGCTGATCACCAGTGGACCATTGAGGAAGTCGTTGCCATGATTGCAGCCTACGTGAAGGAGAAAGAGGAAGCGTTGTTCCATGCGGCCTTTGAAGCGAAGTTGACCGCGCCCCGGACCGAGCCTAAGACCTACGAACCACAAGTTCCCCTTACTCCATGGTATCTTGATCCGGAGAGCGGCGGGCCGAATCCAGCCGTCAAAAAACCCGGCATCAGCTACCAGCAGGGAACCGATGAATTTTCATAACTCATCTGCACCACTACCTTCCTATTTTACATGACATACATACTAAATTGGTGTAACCTCTTGATAATGTGCAACTTAAATGGCTGAACACGCTAGCAATATCACGTATTCCGAGGCCGGGACGCCAGACCCAACCCCTCCATACCGAGGTTGCATCAAGGGGCTTTGCCCCCTCGACCCCCACTGGGGGAAACCCTCCCCCCAGACCCCGGCTCGCAACGGCCTGGCTGTCCCTCATTGGGCCAGGCCGCGAGCTGGAAAAATGCCGATGCGTCATGCCCTGATTTAGTATCGGCTCAACCCTTTCTATGCCGGTCATATCGTCAGGCCGATACGCCGCTTGCTGGCGCATCGCTAGGGGTTTCGGATTCTCGTTTTTGCGAGTGTCTGGGACGGGGCAGGGAACCCCTCTGGCGATGCCGTGGCGGAGCCGGATGCGGATGGTGTGGATTGACATGGTTCGTTCTTTCATGCGGGGCAGATATGTTATTTGGTATAAAGCGTTTAATATTTGGGAGTTGGCACGGTACCCTAACAAGACCGTGAATTTTGTTTGGTAAGTAAACAAGGAAGAGCAGCGTCCGCGCCTGCGGCGCGTCCGCCGGGCGCTTCGCGCCCGGCGGGGCTGTCACCGTGCCTCCCTTGGGCAGGGGCCGAGGCCGCTGAAGCGGCCTCAGGCCCCCACCACTGCGGGAGTCCCGCCGACAGCCACGCAGCAACGAAGGTGTCCGGGAATCCGTCCCGGAAGCGCTGGAGTGCCGCTTTTATTAGGAAACGGTTAAATGTGCTGCGGGATGGTGGGAAAGCCTCCCGGAGCCGGAGATTCTCGAAAGCGTCCATTTCGGCCTCCGTCACGCAGGTGCTCAGGAAGCACACGCATTTTTCCCGGGACGGATCTTCCGGCCGACCGGGTTTGGGTTTGACCCGCTTTCTCCGGGCACGGGCGGGGAGCGAATCCAAATATTCCCGCTCAGCAGGGGTAATCGGCTTCATTTCGACCGCCCTCCTTCTGTTTTACATGACATACATTGTCGGAAGTTAATACTGCCCGCCGGGGGGTATGGCCAAATCTGTGCAGCCCCTTAATACCAACCTGGAAATGCCACGGACGGGCCACGGATTAAACCCAATGTGACTGATTATCCTGATTTACCTGAAAAAGAGGGGCAACCCAATACCTGAGGTGCGGATCTGAGGTAAATCCGTGATTATGAGTTCAATCCGTGTAATCCGTGTAATCCGTGTAATCCGTGCAATCCGTGGGCTCCCCTTGAGGAACTCCAGCGGTGACGAGATCCATCTGAGTCGTTTACAGGTTTTTGAGGTAGCTCTTGAGCATCCAGAGGGTTTTTTCGTGGGTCTGGACGCGGCCGATGGCGATGTCCTGGGTTTCGAGGTCGCCGGATTTGCCGGCGGCTTCGCGGAGGGCGGTGGCGGAGGCGACCACGGTTTCGTGACCGTCGATCAGGCCGGCGACAAAATCCTTGGCGGCGGCTTTGCCCTGGGGCAACTCGGCGACGGTGGAGCGCTGGGCGAAGGTTTTGAGGCCGCCGGGAGCGTAAACGTCGAGGGCGCGGAGGCGCTCGGCGAGGTCATCGACGGCGGTGAAGAGTTCCTCGTATTGTTTCTGGAAGGCGCCGTGGAGTTCAAAAAAGGCGGGGCCTTCGACGTTCCAGTGGGCCAGATGGGTCTGGGCCATCAGGGAGTAGGAATCGGCAAGGAGAGTGGCGAGGGCGGAACTGACGGCGTCAGTGGTCTTGGGGGAGGCGGTATTGGTGGTGCTCATGGAGAGGTGGGAGTCGGGGTGGAAGATTGGCGGAGGTCTATTTGGAATGATTCCAACTTAAGGCGTTGGGTGCAACTGGTTTCGCTGCATTTTCGGGCGACAAACGGGAATTCCGGACGCTTGTTCAGGGGAATGAGCAAGACCCTGTGTGATTGGAGCAAAAAGGACATCGAGCGTCGGGCGGCGGAGCTGCTGGAGATCGTCACGCCGCAGAATTTCATCTGTTTTAAATGCGCCCGCACCGCCTGCGACAAACATTATTTGTGCCGGCCGGAGTCGATGGAGCGGATCCGGCGGAAGGTGGAGGAAGAGGGGTGAGAGGGGGTGGGGAATAGTGAATGGCGAATTGTGGATGGGAAATGGAGGATTGGAGGTTGTTGGTTAATAGTTAATGGGTTTTGTAAGATTTTACGTGGGATTCGTGGCGTCGTTAGGCACGGTTTGGAGGATATTGGATTTGGGTCTGGGGGATGGAGAAGATTGGGATTGAGGATGGTGGATTGAGGGATGGGAGATTGTGAAATGGGGACGGAAGAGTTCGGGGAGATGTGATCCGGGTGGGGGCGTTGGTTCGGTTTTTTGAGGGCCGGAATTTTTATGGGGAAATTGGGAAAAGCTGGGCTAACTGGATGACTGGGAGGGGGCATTGTCCACGTGATGGAAATTTTTCCGGAACCGCGTTGCGGTTCGGGTGGTGTGGGAATTCCTAGTCCTGGGGTAGCCGGCGGGCGGCAACCCCAGGCTATCATCCCCAACGCCGTTGGCGTAGTGTGGGCTGGCCCGGGTTTGCCCAAATCGACCGGGGTTTGGAGATTTTTGCGTTCTTTGTGGCCAGAGTCTCGTTGCGCTGTGACGGCTGTGGGAAATTCCGGGTCCTGGGGAAGCCGGCGGGCGGCAACCCCAGACTGTCATCTTATACTCCGTTGGCGTAGTGTTGTGTCTGGCCCGGGACTGCCCTAATCATCCTCAATGCCTTTGGCGTAGTGTCGCACGAGCAAATCTTTTGGAAGTTTTTAAACAGCAATGAGTTGCCAAAAGCGATGCAAGCCTTGATGGATGCTCTGATTCCGCCTAAAGGCGGGACTCCAACGGGCTGCGAGTTTACTTCCCCACTCTCACCGGCCCACGCCCGGTTCTTTTCTTGCAAGGGATTGGAGCTTTGTGTTTTTTGCGTTCTTTGTGGCTAAACCCACAGGTTTTGCCTTGGCGGCTGGGATATTTTGTGGACTTCGCCCAGCCGTGGGAGGGAGCCAAATTTTGCACTTGGCCCCTGCCCTGCCTGCGGCTCCACTGGAGGGGTGCCTGCCAAAAAGACTGCTGCCAAATCTGTTGCCAAGAAGGAGAAATCTGCCGCTTCTGCGGGAAATCAGAATGTGTGGGCGTTTGTGGGGACGGATGACATGGCGGTGAAGGATGCGGCGACGGCGTTGAGCCGGAAGCTGATCTCGCCGGAGGATGCGGAGTTCGGGTTGGAGATCGTGGATGGCTCGGCGGACAATTCCGAGCATGCGGAGCGGATCGTGCGGAATACGCTGGAGGCGCTGCAGACCCTGCCCTTTTTCGGCGGGGAAAAAGTGGTCTGGCTGCGCGGGGTGAATTTCCTGGCGGACACCATCACGGGCCGGTCGGAAAGCACTCAAAATGCGCTGGCCAGCCTGATGGCCTTTATGGAAGCCGGGGTGCCGGCGGATGTGAAATTCATCCTCAGCGCGTCGGAGGTGGACAAACGGCGCTCGTTTTTCCTGAACCTGAAGAAGGTGGCGCAACTGGAGGTGTTTGATTTGATCGATACCTCGCGTGCGGGCTGGGAGGAGGCGGTGGCGGATCTGGTGGAGAGCCTGGCGCGGGATCTGGACCTGACGTTTGAGGATGATGCCCTGGCGCATTTTATCATGCTGGCGGGTGAGGACTCGCGGCAGATCCGGAACGAGCTGGAAAAGCTGGATCTATATCTGGGCGAGGCGCGCCGGGCCACGATTGACGATGTGAGGGCGATTGTATCCCAGACCAAGGCCGGGGTGGTGTTTGAACTGGGCAATGCTTTGGGAAAACGGCGGCTGGAGGAATGCCTGCACCTTGTGGATGAATTGATCGCCCAGAAGGAAAACGCGGTGGGGATTCTGCTGGCGGCGATTGTGCCCAAGGTGCGCAATCTGTATCAGGCCAAGTCGCTGGAGGAGCGCTGCCGGCCCAGCCTTGCGTCCTATCAGGCCTACAGTGCGGCGGTGAGCCGGCTGCCGGAAAAAGAGCGGGCCCACCTGCCCATGAAAAAGGACGGGACCGGACTGAATGTGTTTCCCTTGTTTCTGGCGGCGCGCGAGGCGCAGAATTTCACCAGTGCCGAGCTGCGGAATGCGCTGGACGAATGCCTCAAGGCCAACCGCCGGCTGGTCACCAGCAGCCTTGATCCGGTGATTGTGTTGAATCAGTTGCTGGTGCGCATTTTGAGTGGGCGGAATTGATTGAGGGGCGGGACGGGGCCTGCGGGAGTTGTGGCGGGAGCAGCCACAGAGGGCACAGAGGGCACAGGGAAATGGGGCGCAGCCTCTGATCAGAAGAACCGCAGGAAGCGCTGCATCCAACTCTCACGGCCATGGGGCGGTGCTGATGAAATTGTTGTTCACCCGCCGGTGGCGGTTGATTTTCCGGAGGCAGACGGCGTGAATTTGGCTACCCTGGGGGCCATGCTGCGCAAAACCAAGATCATCGCCACCCTCGGGCCCGCCACGGATTCGGTGGAAATTCTGAAAGAACTGCTCCTCGCCGGGGCCAATGTTTTCCGGCTCAACATGAGTCACGCCCCGCCGGAATGGTGCCGCACCGTGACCGCCCGGGTGCGCGAGGCCAGCCTGGCCACCGGCATTGATGCCGGCGTGCTCATGGACATGCGGGGGCCCACCATCCGCACCGGGGATGTCACCATGGCCTATCAACTCAAGCCGGGTGATACGGTGGAGTTCACCCTGTCCGGGGCGGAAGCCACCCTGGCAATTTCCACCACGGTGAATTACCCGGGCCTCCATGCGGACCTGCGTGCGGGGGACACCGTGCTGGTGGACAATGGCATCCTGCAGATGCGGGTGGTCAGCACCACCCCGGAGAGGGTCATCTGCACCGTGCTGAACCAGGGCGTCATGGGTTCGCGCCGCCATATCAATTTGCCCGGCATCAAAGTCAATCTGCCGCCCCTCACGGAAAAAGACTACGACGACATGAAACTCGCGGCGGAAATCGGCATCGATTTTGTGGCCATGTCGTTTGTGCGGGATGCCTCCCATCTGCACCTGCTGCGCGAGGAACTGGTGGCGCTCGATTGCCACGCCAAAATCGTGGCCAAGATCGAGGATCAGCAGGCGGTCCGGCATCTTGACGAAATCATCGAAGCCTCGGATGTCATCATGGTGGCCCGCGGAGACCTTGGCATTGAAGTGCATCTGGAGGAGCTGCCGGTGCTGCAGCGCCGGATTGTCAGCAAATGTGTCTCCCGCGGCCGCGCCGTGATCGTGGCCACCCACATGCTGGAAAGCATGATCCAGAATCCGGTTCCGACCCGGGCCGAAGTCACCGACGTGGCCCATGCCGTGTTCGAGGAAGCGGACGCCATCATGCTCAGTGGCGAAACCAGCAGCGGAGCCTTTCCGGTGCGGTGTGTCGAGACCATGGACCGGATTGCCCGCCGGACGGAAGGTGCCTCCGTTCATGAAGAAAATCCTGTCCGGTTCTCCGCCCTCCAGAATGAAAAGCAGCGCATCGTCAAACATGCGGTGGCCCTCGCGGACTCGCTGGAAAACGCGGTCATCGTGGTCTTCACCGCACGCGGGGTGCTGGCCCGCTACGCGGCCTGGTTCCGTCCCGCCCTGGCTCCGATTTTCGCCTTTACTCCCAAGGCATCTGTCGCCCGCGGCCTGCACCTCTGCCGTGCGGTGCATCCAATCGTGATGGAGTTCAATCCCGGCCAGCCCCACGAAACCATCTCCAATGCCGTGGCCCGTCTCAAAGCCAACCAGCAGGTCGTCACCGGACAGACGCTTGTCATCATCAGTGACGTGCTCCAGGGCGAGTTCACCGTGAACTCCATCCTTGTGCAGCAGGCCTGAAATTCTCTTGTCTTTTCTCCCATGCTAAATTTCCTGACCTGCCGTCTGATCCGTCCCCTAATGGCGGTCTGCACCCTGTCCCTCGCAGCTTGTGGGGACCGCACCACGGTGCCGGCAGACCTGGTCTTCATCAACGGCGCGGAAGTCGGGTCGCTGGATCCTTCCCAGGTGAGCGCCCAGGTGGATGGACGGGTGGTGACTTCCTTATTCGAGGGCCTGATGCGTTACAATGCCCAGGGCCGGGCGGAACCCGGCGTGTCGCTCGAACCCTCCGTCTCCGCCGACGGCCGCACCTGGACCTTCCCGTTCCGCGACACCGCCCGCTGGAGCAATGGCCAGCCGGTGACCTCTCTTGATTTTATGCAGTCGTGGGAGCGTTTCCTCCGTCCGGCCACGGCGGCGGACTATGCTTCCATTTTTTTCTGCATCAAAAATGCCGAGGCCTACAACACGGGCAGGATCACCCGGTTTGAGGAAGTCGGCGTCAAGGCACCGGACGCCCGCACCCTGGTGGTCACGCTGGACAACCCGGTGCCCTACTTCAAGGACCTCGTGGCCTTCATGGCCTTCTGTCCCATCCACGTGCCCAGCCTTGAAGCGATGGGGCCGGCCTATTTCAAACCCGGCAACCTCATTGGCAACGGACCCTATCAACTCAAGGAGTGGCGGCTCAACGACCGCATCCGCCTCGAACGCAGCCCCACCTACTGGGATGCGGGCAATGTCCGGATGGCCAGCATCGATGTCCTGCCCATCGACAATGCCGCCACGGCAGTGAATCTTTTCCTGACAGACGGGGCCGATCTGATGATGGACAAGGGGTTGATCCCCAGCGCCCTCGCCGATGAACTGCGCAAAAAGCCCTACTTCCACCACAAACCGTTTCTGGCCACCTGGTTTATCCGCTTCAATGCCCAGCGCAAACCCTATCATGATCCCCGGGTCCGCAAGGCCCTGACCCTCGTGCTGGACCGTGAACGCATTGTCAATGCGGTCACCCGCCTCGGGGAAGTGCCGGCTTTTGCCATCACGCCGCCTGGCACGGGAGACAACTATCAACCGCCGGCCGGGCTGCATCCTGACATTGCGGAGGCGAAACGCCTGCTTGCCGAGGCCGGATACCCGGACGGCCGCGGATTCCCCGTGCTGAGTTTTCTCTACCCCAGCAAGTTCCCCTCAGACCGGGGCATCGCGGTGGAACTGCAGTCCGTCTGGCAACGCCATCTCGGCATCACCGTGGCCCTGACCAGTGAGGAATATAAAACCTATCTGGATTCCCAGAAGAAGGTCGATTACGACGTCTGCCGCTCCAGTTGGGTGGGGGACTACAATGACCCCAACACCTTCCTCGACATGTTCCTCACCAACAGCGGCAACAACCGCACCGGGTGGGGCAGCCCCGCTTATGATACCCTCATCAACGAGGCTGCGGCCGAGGCCGATCCGACGAAACGTTATGCCATCCTCCGGCAGGCGGAGACCCAGCTCATCGAAACCGAATGCGTCATTGCCCCGGTCTACCATTATGTGGGAGTCCAGTTCTACCAGCCAGGCTATCTCGGCGGACTCGAAGCCAACCTGACCGATGAACACCCCCTCCGCAGCATGTTCTGGCAGCAAGCCCCGCCCCGGCTGGGAGGAGCGAAGCGATAATCCGTCAGCCAGTTGGGGGGCAAGACATTATCGCCTAAAGTGATCTCCGATTACCCGGGGCAGGATTACTGCATAATCGGTGTAATTTGTGCGTGGGAAGCCCGTTTCAGTGGAATTGCCTTCAAGGCACCCATGCTATTTCTGCCGGTAAAGGCCTGCTGTCCACATCCTCGAAAAGATACCGCGCCCGGCCCGTCATTGTAACTTTCCACTTTAGTCGATGATTATCTTCCAGAACCACTCCCGATTATTGACCCGGATTGTGCTGGCGGGGCTGATGATTGGAGGGTCCTCGCTGGTTGGGGCTGATGAAGGAAAGACCATACCTTCCTTTCAGCGCGACGTGCTGCCGGTGTTGACCAAGTCCGGCTGCAATTTGGGAGGCTGCCACGGCAAGATGGAGGGGCAGAATGGCTTCCGGCTCAGTCTCCGGGGGTATGCCGCTGAATGGGATCATGAGTGGATCACGCAGGAAGTGAATGGACGCCGCATCGACTTTGCCTTTCCGGAAAAAAGTTTGCTCGTCGAAAAGGCTTCGGGCGGAGTCATGCATGAGGGCGGCACCCGCTTCCGCAAGGGATCCCGGGCATGGCAAACCATGGTGGACTGGATCGCCGCACGCGCCCCCGGACCCGTGGCCGATGAGCCGATGCCCGTCGCCCTGGTAGTTACACCGGGTGGGAGCACCCTGCAGCCAGGAGGAAAACTCACGCTCAAGGTGCTGGCGCGTGAGGCCGACGGACGCACTGCCGACGTCACATGGCTGGCGCAGTTCTTTTCCAATGACGAAGCTTTGTTGCGGGTGACTCCGGAAGGAGAGATAACCGCCCATGGCTATGGCGAAGCATCAGTCAGGGTGCATTTTTTGAATCTGGTGCAGGTGGTGAGCTGCACCATGCCTTACCCCCACGAAGTGGCACCGGAAGTCTACGCCGAACGCCGCAGTGTGGTGGACGGGCCGGTGTTTTCCAAGCTGCAGCAATTGCGCCTCCCGCCAGCGGAAGACTGCAGCGACGCGGAATTCGTGCGCCGGGCATTCCTCGACACCATCGGCATGCTCCCGACCCCGGAAGAGGTGACGGCCTTCACCAACGACCGCTCCTCTGGCAAACGCGCCGCCCTCGCCGACCACTTGTTGGCCCGTCCGGAATGGCTTGACTACTGGACCCTGCAGCTGGCCGATGTGCTGCAAAACCGCCGCGAGCGGGACCATGACGTCAGGGGCGTCAAAGGGGTGCGGGCCTTTCATGCATGGCTGCGGGGACAGCTTGCCGCCGGGGCCGGCTGGGACCGCATCTCGAGGGAAATCCTAACGGCCACGGGAGATGTCCGCGGCCGCCCGGAAATCGGTTATTTCATCACCGTAATCGGCACACAACGGGAGGTCGAGAAATCGGAACTTCCCGACTCCGTGGCCCAATCGTTCCTCGGCACCCGGATCGGCTGCGCGCGTTGCCATAACCATCCGCTGGAACGATACACCCAGGACGATTTCTATCACTTCGCCGCCTTCTTCGGCAGAACCAGTCTCGAACGGGAGAATCCCCAGAAGGGCGGCAGCCGTCTGGTGGTCCAGTCGCGGGAGGAAACCGAACAGGCCAAACGTCTCGCCGGGGCCGTGAAAAACCTGCGGGAGGCCGAGGACGCCAACAAATCCGGGGCCGAACAGGACGACCTGCGGAGGCAGGTGACGGAGCAGGAGAAGAGACTGGAGGAATTGCAGAGCCGCCCCCCGCAGGTGAACCAACCCCGCACCAACCGGGCGGTCGCGGCCCGGGCGCTGGACGGCAGCACTCCGGAGTTTGCCAAGGGGGCTGATCCCCGCACCGCCTTTGCCGGCTGGGCCATCGGCAGTCCCGAATTTGCCGGTGCCATGGTCAACCGGCTATGGCGTCATTTCTTCGCCACCGGTCTGGTCGAACCGGTGGATGATCTGCGCGCCAGCAATCCCCCCTCGAATGAGGAGTTGTGGCAACTGCTGGGGTCGGAGTTCCGCAGCCATGGGTATGACCTCCGCCATATCATGCGGCTTATCCTGACTTCCCGTGCCTATCAACTCAGCGCCGCCACGCGTCCCGAAAACGAGACCGACCAGCGCTTTTTCTCCCACTATTACGTCCGGCGCCTCCCTGCGGAAGTCATGCTGGACGCCCTCGCCGCCGCCACCGGAGTTCCGGATGAATTCCCCGGCTACCCCACGGGCCTGCGTGCCGTGCAATTGCCGGACACGGGAGTGGCCTCCTATTTTCTCACTCTTTTTGGCCGGTCCGACCGCGTCACCGCCTGCGCCTGCGAGCGCAAAGGCGAGGTCACGCTGCCCCAACTGCTCAATCTGCGGAATGGTGATGAATTGCAGCGCCAACTCACCCATAAACAGGGCCGGCTCGCCGCGCTGCTGGAAAATCCGGACGACAACGCGGTGCTGGACAGCCTCTACCTCACGTGCCTCGCCCGTCCCCCTTCCGAGGCCGAGCGCGCCCTCTTCCACTCCCAGTTGGGATCCGATCCCCGGGATGTCGTCTTCCGCGACCTGTTCTGGGCTTTGCTCAATACCAAGGATTTCACCTTCAATCACTAGCCGTTATGCTTTCGGTCAATCTTGCCCCCACCCGCTCCCGCCTCTGTTCCGGCCCGTCCCGGCGGGACTTCCTGCGGCTCGGAGCCCTCGCTCCCCTCGGCCTTTCCCTGCCCTCCCTCCTGGCATCGGATCAGGCCCGCGCCATCGGCGGAGCCCCGGCGGCCCGGGCGAAATCGGTGCTGCTGGTTTTCCTCGGCGGCGGGATTTCGCATCACGATACCTTCGATTTGAAACCCGATGCCGTGGAGCAAATCCGCGGAAAATACAAAGGTATCCCCACCACGGTGCCCGGTCTGCACATCGGCGAACTGCTCCCGAAAATGGCGAAGATCATGGACCGCGTGACCCTGGTGAGGTCCGGCACCCACGAAAATGACCACCACGAAACGGCCACCAACTGGGTGCTCAGCGGACGTTTCGGCACTCCCTTTGGCGATCATCCCGCCATGGGAGCCATCGTCGCGCATCAGACCGGATTTTCCGGCCTCGTGCCCCCTTACGTGGCCGTGCCGAAAAATCCCTCCTTCACGTGGGAGTTGGGCAAAAGTGCATGGTTGGGTGGACGCTTCGAATCCTTCAAATGCGGCAACCCCAACGAGGGCAATTTCAAAGTGCGCGATCTTTCTGCAGGCACCCCGCAGTCGCCCACTTCCCTGGAACGCCGGCGTTCCCTGCTGGAGGCCATTGATCAACTCGGTGCCCGCGTGAAAGGCAGCGATCAGGTGGCGACCTACGACGAGTTTGGCCAGAAGGCTGCCGCCATGGTCCTTGCACCCCAAGCTCAGGAAGCCTTTGCCATCGACAAGGAGGATGCTGCGGTGCGGGACGATTACGGCCGCAGCGAGTTCGGTCAAAGCTGTCTGATGGCCCGCCGCCTCGTCGAGAACGGGGTGCGTTTTGTCACCGTGAATTATGGCGGCTGGGATCACCATGACAAAATTTTCGAAGGCCTCGACAAAAAGCTGCCGGAGTTCGACCAGGGATTCTCCGCCCTGATCCGCGACATGGACCAACGCGGTCTTCTAGCCGATACCCTGGTGCTGTGCATGGGCGAGTTTGGCCGCACTCCCAAGGTCAATGACAAGGCCGGACGCGACCACTGGGGCCGCGCCGGCAGCCTGATCTTCGCCGGAGCCGGGGTGCAGCGCGGGCTGGTGCTGGGATCCACTGACAAAAACGGCGCCTTTGTGACAGACCGTCCCGTCCGCCCCGCCGACGTGGCATGGACCGTTTACGAGGCGCTCGGAATCGACCCGGTCCATGAAATCGTCACGCCGGAGGGCCGGCCGGTGACCATCCTCTCCGAAGGAGCATCCGTGCACGAGTTGTTTTCCTGAACGGCCGGGATACCCTCCCCTGCCCCATTTGTTGTGATCCATCATCGTTCCATCCGTTATCCCGCGCTTTGTTGCTTCGCGCTGGCTGCGCCATTCAGCCCGGCCAACGACAAGCCCCCGCCGGATCCGAAGGTCACCGCCATGGTGCCACTCGCGGTGCCGCAGGGTTTTTCCGGCATCGTCCGGCTGCGCGGAATCAGCTTGAAGGAAACCACCGAAGTCCGCGTCGGGGGGGAAACCCAACCTGACAAGATTGCCATCAAGGAAAAAAAGGACGCCGGAACGCCGGCCGGGATGGATAAGGATCCGTTGGGGGATAGCGAGGTGACCATTGATCTCACCCTTTCCGCCGGTTTCCCGGCGGGGCCGGTCTCCTTGTCCGTCGTGACTGCTGCCGGTCCGGCCGCGCCCGTCCTGTTGCAGGTGGTTCCTTCCGCGCAGTTGCAGGACGAAAAGGAACCGAATCAAGGATTTTCCTCCGCCATGAAACTGGAGCCCGGACAAAGCGTGAGCGGGCTGATCAAGGGGCAACGCGATGTCGATGTCTTCACCCATGCTGGAAAGGCCGGTCAGGCGCTGAAGGTTTCCGTCACTGCGCAGGGTGCCGCTTCGCTGCTGGACCCCTTGCTGACCGCCTACGATGCGGCAGGACAGCCACTGGCCTCCATGGACGATGCCTCCCTGACGGCGCGCGATGCTGCGATGTTAGTGACTCCGGCCGCAGACGGGCCGGTTTTTCTGGTCCTCCAGGATGCCTTGGATTTTGGCAGCGAATGGCATTCCTACCTCCTCAAAGTGGCTGTGACGACAGAACCCGCCAAGCAATCCGGCGGCGTTAGTTTTGCCCGGGACGTCTGGCCCGTGCTGCGGGCGAACTGTGTTTCCTGCCACCGTCCCGGCAAGCTAAAAGGCAAGCTGGATCTGACCTCGATGGCCGCCATGCTCAAGGGTGGCAAACACGGGGCCGTCTTCAGTCCCGGCACACCTGCAGACAGTTCCCTGATCACGGAAGTAAGCGGCGACGAACCCGCCATGCCCCCGGAGGGTGCCCCCCTCACGGAAGCCGAAGTGGGCATCCTTTCGCGCTGGGTGGCGGAAGGATCGGTGGATGACACTCCGCCGGAGGGGCTGGGCACGCGCCGTCCTGACCAACTGCCGGTTTACCCCGCGCTGCCCGCCGTGCCCGCCCTGGCTTTTTCCCCTGACGGATCACTCCTCGCGGTGGCCGGGCATCACGAAATCGTGGTCCACCGCGGCGACGGCAGTGCCATCACCGGGCGTTGGTTGGGGGATTCCCCGCGCATTGAATCCCTGGCCTTTTCCCGCGATGGAAAATTCCTTGCCGCCAGTGGCGGAGCGCCCTCCGAGTTTGGTGAAATCCAGATTTGGGATGTGGCCTCCGGCAGCCTCGTCCGCTCCATCCGGGCAGGACCGGACACGCTGTATGGAGTCTCATGGTCCGAAGACGGCTCCCGTCTCGCGGTCGGCGGTGCTGACAAACTGGTGAGGGCCTTCGACGCCACCAGCGGAGCCCGCCTGATGCAGTGCGACAACCACCTCGACTGGGTATTCGGCACCGCCTTTGCCCACGATGGATCCAAACTCATCTCCATCAGCCGCGACCGCGGGGTAAAACTGATCGATGTGGCCAGCGGCCATCTGATCGACGATGCCGCCCGCCCGCGCGAGCCGGTCCTCGCTCTGGCCCGGCATCCGAAGGAAGACCTCGTGGCTTTTACCGGCACTGAAGGAAAAGTGCGCCTCCACCGCATGGCTCCCCGCGGAGGCCGGCTCAAGGAAGGCGATGACAAGGAAGAGAGTGCGGTGCGCGAGTTTGAACACATGGCCACGCCGCTCCACGCCGTGGCCTTCAATGCGGATGGATCCCGTCTGGCCTGCGGCGGCCAGAACGGGGAGATCCGCCTCTTCCTGACAGAGTCCGGCAAACGGGAAACCACGATCCCCTCTACCGGCGGCTCCATCTTTGCGCTGGCATTCCATCCGGTGGAAAACATCCTCGCCTCGGCCGGCAGCGACGGCCAGGTCCGGTTTCACGATGCCACCGACGGTAAGCTCATCAGGTCCTTCGACAGTGTGCCGCTTGCGGTCCCGGAAATTCCCGCTGTCCCAGCCCGGCTGCAAAACAGCCAGAACTAGACCACTTATCCTATTTTTGCGGCTGCGGCAGCCCATGAGTTTTGGCGATGAGAATTTTTCAGCGCGTTATAACTTAATCTAAATGGTTAACCTACTTTCAGACCACCATGGTCTTAACAATCCGGCAGGTGGGAGCGATTGTCCCCAGTGGCGTGCAGGGAAAAGTGATGATGAACAGGAAATCTCCAATCGCGGCGTTTTGATGACGTGAAATTCACCAGCCACGGAGCGGAGGGCGTTATCTGTCAGGGCGGGGGTGGAGCGGGCGGAGTGGCATCCTTGGGCGGGACCGGGGCCGGGGGCGCACTGACGGTAAGCCAGAATTCCTGCGTCTCCGGGATGAGCAGTTTCTTAAAACCCTGGGGCACGCCGTTGTTTTCCGAGGTGGAGATCAGGCGGTGCACCACAAAAAATTCCGGCAAGCCGGAGGCGGGTTGGAGCACCAACTGGAAGGGCTGGGAGGCCGGGCTGGCGGCATCCGGCGCCTTGAGTGTTAGTTCAACTTCGCCTCCCCCCGGCGGTATTGTAGCGGGAGCCGCCGTCACTCCTTCGGGCAAGCAACGCGCCTGCAGCGTCAAGGGGACGGCAAAGCCGTGGGAAAAACCGACTTTGACTTTGATCGGCACCGACTCGCCGGCTTTGATTTTAAATGCATGAGGCTCTGAGGTGGCCGTGACTCCGGGTGCGGGACGGCTCAGGGCCAGGCGGTAATAATAGTCAGGTCCCCCGCGCTGTGTGAGGTCGCCGACGGCGGCGAAGAAAACGCCATCCTCCGGTGCTTTCCACTCCAGTCGGGACTCCGTGCTGCCCGCTGCATCATCATTGCTTGCCAGTTCCTTGCCTTCGCCATTCCGGATCTTCACCCATGGATCAATCTCCGATCCCAGACCCGGTCCGGTGACGAAAAATTCAAGGGTTTCGTCTTTGGCCGCCTTGAAGGGATACCGGTCCTCCTCTCCGGGAGCCGAAATCTGTCCGCTGACCGCCGAGGAAGGGGTTAGGAAGCCCGGCACGGAGGCCTCCGTCCATTCCACCGGGAAACCCGGCTCCATCGGATACAAAAATGCCGTGTCAGGATGCCAGGCGATGCGCTGGCCCGTCAGGTTCCATCCCGCCACCGACACCATGCCCTCTTTTGGAGCGGCCAAGGGCCAGGGGTGCCTTACCAGAGGACCCGTAGAAAAGTGCAGCCGGTAAACGCAATCCTTGCCCCCGGCAAAACGGATATCACTCGCCGCCGGATACTTGTGGCCCATGATCTGGATGGTGTAGGCTCCCTCCACGGGGGCCGTGAACACCAGCACGGGATCTATCGAGGACGGGCCGTCGTGATTGAAAGCAAGGGTGCTGCCGTGGGCATCGACAAGGCGCAGCATGGCATCAAATCCGGCGGCCAGGACATGAGCCTCGGCCCAGGCGACGAAGGTTTGTCCGGCCCGCAGGGATATCTGATAGGAATCCACATCATCGGCTTTGTCCAGCCGGCCATTCAGCGTCCCGGTCTGAGATGTCAGGATCTGGGGACTCCGGAAATCGTCGTTGGGCTCGGTCTCCAGGGTTTGCGGGCTGGCGGCGATCATGAAGGCCACCGGGGCTGAGGCCCCATCGTCATTGTAGGCCCGCAGCAGACAGGGGCCCGGAGGGACTGAAGCGGCGACGGTCACTTCGAAATTTCCGGGGTCCTTTTGCGGCACAAAAGTCAGCCCGGTCATGGAGGCATGGATTTGGCAGGGCCATGGGTCAAACGTGCCGGCAAGACTGACCACGCCGGTGGTTCCGGCCTGCAGGGCGGCCGGATGCACATGGGTCAGGACCGGCTCTGCGGCCGTCAGGGCCATGCCGCCTGCGGCCAGCCCGAGGGTCCCTGAAAAAATGGCACGCATCGGTTAGACAAACAGTTCCCGGATCAAGCGTCCATCATTGACCAGTTGCACCGGCCGGCCGGCGGTGGTCTCGAGATGCTGGTGGGGATCGATGCCCATTTTGGTATAGATGGAAGCCGCAAAGTCCTCGGGCCGGTAGACGTTTTCGGAAGCATAATACCCGCGGGCATCGGTGGCCCCCACAATCTGGCCGCCGGGAATGCCGGCTCCGGCCATCAGCACGGACATGGCATGCGGCCAGTGATCCCGGCCGCCACGCTCATTGATCTTGGGAGTGCGGCCGAATTCCCCCAGCAGCAGGACCAGGGTGGTGTCCAGCAGCCCGCGTTCGTCCAGATCTGTCAGGAGGGCCGACACCCCTTGGTCGAGGGATTTGAGGGAGTCGCCCTTGTAGGCGGTTTCGATTTCATTGTGATGGTCCCAGCCCCCCCAATTGACCGTGACCCAGGAAACGCCCACCTCCACCAGCCGCCGGGCCAGCAGAAAACGCTGGCCCATATCGTTGCGGCCATAACGTTCCCGGACCTTGGGATCCTCCCGGCTGATATCAAAAGCTTCCTGCGCCCGGGCCGACGAGACGAGGTCGAATCCCTGCTCATAAAAGCGGTCGAATTCCACGGCAGGGTCCTCCACCAGCTTGTCGTTGCTGCGCTGCATGCGGTCGAGGGCCTCCCGCAGATGGCGGCGCGACTGCACCCTGCCCTCCGCAATGTCCGCAGGCAGGACGACGTCATTGACCCGGAAGGATTTGGCATTGGGACCACCGGGAATAATAAACGGGGCGTGCTGGCCTCCGAGGAAATTGGGTCCTCCGGACCGGGTGTTGGAAGGCATGGCCATGTAGGCGGGAAGGCCCCCCTGCACTCCCCGGCTGTGGGAAACCATGGAACCCATGGAGGGATGGAACGTGACAAAAGCTCCACAGCCGACCGGCACCGGGGTGGGGGCTCCGGTCATCATGTAATGGTTCCCGCCTCCATGGTTAGGGTCGCGGTGGGCGATGGACCGCACCACCGTGAACTTGTCGAACACTCCCGCCAGTTTGCTGACCGGTTCGCTGAAATGCACCCCGGGCACGCTGGTGGCCACGGTGGGAAAAGTGCCGCGGATCTCCGCCGGGGCTCCGGGCTTGGGGTCAAAGGTTTCGAAATGGGAGGGACCCCCATCCAACCAGATCATGATGCAGTTGATGTTTTTGGGCAAAGTGCCCGCGGCGGCTGCGGCCTGGGCCTTGAAGCGCATCAGGTCGCAGAGTCCGTAGCCCATGAGGCCACGCAATCCCAACTGGAGGAAGTCGCGGCGCAGGGTGCCGTCACAGTTTTGATGAATGGCCATGGGTATGGGAATAGGTGATAGAGCTAGTGATTGAAAACAAATTCAGCGGAATTGAGCAGGGCCCAGAGGATGTCCTCGATGGCCTGCCGCCGCCCGGCCGGATCTCCGGTAAACGCGGCGGTGGCGACGCAGCTTTCCTCTTCATCCGGAAGCCGCCCATAACAGGCAAGGTAAAGTTCAGAGACGACAGCGGACGGCGGCAGGGTGCTGGCGGCGAGGCGCTGCACCCGGCTGGCGGTTTCCCTGCTGGAGAGTTTGCCCTGGAGCACTTCCGAGTTCATCAGATGCAGGGCCTGTCCGATGGAAGGCTTCAGATTGCGTTCGCAGGGACAGTCACTGCTGGAATTCGGCCTGCCAAAGGCGTCCATGGTCCGGGAGTCAATCTTGTAGGTCCATGCCTGGACCGCCCGCGAACCCTCCGGCAGCCCGGGGTATTTGGTCGGCACGCCGGTGATATCCGCGATGGCATCCGCCATGGTCTCGGCCCCGAGCCGCCGCCGGTAGGCGCGGGAAAAATGGCGGGTGTCCGCCGCATTGGTGGCATTGGGCCGGCTGCTGAGTTGATAGAGCCGGGATTGCAGGATGGTGCGGGCAAGGGCCTTGCCATCGAATTTCACCCGGACCAGCTCCGCCGCCAGGGCATCGAGCAGCGCGGGATGGGAAGGCGGGTTGGACAAGCGGAAGTCATCCACCGGATCGACCAGGCCCCGGCCAAAAAACGACGCCCAGAGACGGTTGGCCATGGCCCGGGCAAAGAAGGGGTTGTCAGGGTGCAGCATCCAGTCTGCCAGCGCCCGGCGCGGGTCCTGTCCTTCCACCACCGTGGGAGCAGGACCGTCGGGTGGCTTGGGTTGCATGACTTCACCGGTGACCGGGTGCTTGAGGGGACGGCCTGCCGAAACAAAAAAGGTTTCATTCCCTCCGGAGATGGGCGCCGAGATGCCACCACCCTTTTGTTTGAGGGGCCCGAAAAAGGCCGCCATGCGGTAAAAGTCCTCCTGACTCCACTTTTCATTGGGGTGGTGGTGGCACCTTGCACAATCGAGGCGAACCCCAAGGAAAACCTGACTGAACATCGTGGTGAGGTCCTCCGGCTCGCGCCGGTCACGGTAGATCACCGCCGGCCCGAACCGGTGGGTATTGCCCTGGGCGACCACAATTTCCCGGACTAACTGGTCGAAGGGCTTGTTATGCCGGAAGCTTTCGCGAAGCCACTGGTCGAGCAGATATACGCTTTTGACTCCGGCCCGGTCCGGGTTGGGCCGCAACAGATCCGCCCATTTGGCCGCCTGATGATCGGCCCAGGCCGGGTGCTGCAGGAGCCGTTCGACCGCCTTGATGCGTTTGTCAGGATCAGGATCCGCCAGAAAGCCCGCCGCCTCTTCCGGCGCAGGCAGGACCCCGAGCGTGTCGAGGGTGGCCCGCCGCAGGAACTCGCTGTCCGAACAGAGCCCGGACGGGAGCAGTCCCAACTGCTGGAAGTGCTTCCATGACAGTTCATCGACAAAATTATGCACCGGCAGCGATTGATAGTCGCCTGCAGGCAACAACCGGTCCTCCGGGACCAGCACCTGGGATCCCCCCACCATGCCCATAAAGCGGGCCACCACCACGGCCTGCCCGGAGGAGGGGCCCGCAGTGATGCGGCCGTCTTCGCTGACGATGGCGGCTTCCTTGTTATTGCTCTCAAACTGGGCGAGGGCCGTGACGTCGCGGACCGACCCATCGGTGTAGTGGGCCTTGACCACGAGCCGCTGGACAGCTCCTTTGCGGTAGCGGCGGGTTGATGGCAGGACGGAAACGGAAGCCAGGGCCGGTTCGCCGGCATTTTGCCAGGTCATGCCGGATCCGATCCATGAGACGAGGGTGTGCCATGCCTCCGAGCCGCGTTCGAAGCGGGCTCCGCCCTCATGCGGCACGCTCTGGGTGGCCTTGAGCAGCAGCAGGCTTTCGGGCGGGTCGGCAGGAAAGACCCGGCGGCCCCGGGCTCCGTCCACAATGTTCCGGTAATCGGACTGGGGGTCGAAGGAAAAAATGGTCAGGCGCAGACCATTCTGCCCATCGGCTTTGGCATGACAGGCCCCGGCATTGCATCCGGATTTTCCCAAAATGGGCAGGACATCGCCCACGAAGGAAGGCGGCTCACCCGACGATGGAAGCACTTCCACCGGCACTTCCACCCGGTGGAGGCCGTGAACCGCCGTGAGAATCACCGTGCCCGGAGCCTTGCCATGGATTACCCCCGGCTCTCCTGCTGATGCTTTGTCAGGATCGCTGAGGGTCACCACGGCGGGGCTGGTGATGTCGGCCTCAAATCCGTCCGCGAGGCGGGCAGTCACGAGAAAAGTCAGGGAGCGTCCGGCTTCCACACGGAGCACCGCAGGTTCCAGCAGAATGCCGGTGACCGCAGCGGTTTCCGGAGGCAAGCTCCCGGGAACCGGTGCCTCCGCGCCATGGCCGCCCGTTCCGGTCAGAAACAAGACCAGACTGGCGGCCGCAGGCCGGATGTGACTGAAATAATTCATGGGGAAGTCGGGGTCGTGGCGGCTTGTGTTGGGGAAGCGGGCAAGTCCTCCGTGAGTTTCCCTTCCTTGTTCCATGCGAGGATCCGCCCTTCCCGCGTGCCGGCAATAATCCGGCCATCGGTGGCATCCACCGCAAGCGCATAAAGCGCTGAGGCCGCCTCACCGATGCGTTTTTCGTGGCCGCTGTCCGAACTCTGGGCCCCGGTGTGGCTTATGAGGCCGGTATATTTCAGCACCGCGCCGTCGTCCAGCACCGCAAAAACTGCCGCCCCGCCTTCTCCCCAGTGCAGAGCATTGAAGGCACTGGCCTTGCTGGAAAAAGCCACCACATTTTCCCGCGTCGCCACATTCCATACTTTCAATTGGCGGTCCGCCCCGCCGGTGACCAACTGCGATCCATCGGGATGGAATGCAAGGCTGAGCACTTGTGATGAGTGGCCCTCCAGCCGGGCCAGTTCCTTGCCCGTGGCCGGATCCCACAATTTGACCAGTTTGTCTCCCCCGGCGGTGGCCAGGTGTTTGCCGTCACTGCTCAGGGCCATGGCAAAAATGGTGTCATCATGGGCGGTCCACGACCGGACTATTTCTCCTGACACTGGGTCCAACTCGCGGACCACGCCACTTTCCGCCACCAGCCCGTCGGCGAGCAACACCCGCCCGGGTCCGGGACCGGCGAGGACCGCGGTGATCCGGTCCGTCAGGCCGGAAACGATCTCACGCTTTTGTCTAAGGGGTTCCGCTTCCCAGACCACGACCCGGCGGAATGCGCCTGTCACCAGAGTCTTCCCATCCGGCATCCAGGCAATGGACTGCACCGGATCCAGATGCGCATGGGCCTTGGTTTGGTAGACCAGTCCCTTCGCATCCTGACTGAACATGACCAACTCATGGCCACAGCCAACCGCAAGATGCCGGCCATCCGGCGAGAGCGCCACCGCCATGACCGGCCGGTAGTTAGGCGGCAGTGCTGACAGGACCACGGGACGGGACGGAGTCTGCCCCGCAAGGGCCGCCGCGTCCCAAAGGATCCCCTGCCGCACCCACTCTCCCATCAGAGTGATCTGGGCCTGGGTGAGTTGCTTTTTCGGCGGCATGTGGGGATCAGCCGATGCCGATAACAATTGGATGAGCGGACTTTCCTCTGGTTTTCCTGCCACCACCGCCACGCCGGCATCGCCTCCTGCCAGCAGGGCTTCCCGCGAGGATAGAGCGAGTCCCCCTTTTCGCTTCTCCTCATTGTGGCAGGAAAGGCAATTGGTCTTGAGCAGCCGCATTGCAAGGGCCGCATCCACACTCCCGCCCATCACCGGCAGAGGCAACAGAAGCAAGGCAGCAAACAGGCGGAGCCTGAAAGGCATAATTACGAACATAGAACGGGCCATGGGCTTGAGCCGGTATACGCCGGGTCGGACCACCTTTTTCGTCAGGCTGCAACGCTGACCGGCGCATCCATCCTATGCCGCCTTAAACTGGTTTTAATCCGGCGCCGCCGGGCCATTTCCTCCCAGACTGGTCCATGCAGCATGGCCTTGGCGGGTCCTGCCCGCTGTGTCGAGGAGTGGGCCGGCCCAAAAGGAATAAAAATTAATTCTTGCGTAATTACCATAATCATCGTAATTTACTGGAATGTTCTTCCACCCTATTTTTGCGTCTGCCCCGCGATTTTTCCGCCGGTCCAGTTGGGTGGCCGCCATGGTCCTGTTGGGGCTGGGCTCTGCCCGGGCCGGGGCGGAGGACGCCACCGGGCCCTATGACGTCACGATTGCATGGGACGCGAATCCGGAGCCGGATGTCATCGGCTACCGTCTGTTGTTTGGTGACCAGCGCGGCACTTACCCGAATGTGGTGGAAGCAGGCAACAACACCATGGCCGTCATCCCCGGAACGGGACCCCGGACGTTCTACGTGGTCGCCATTGCCTACAATACCGCCGGCCTTGAGAGCCTGCCTTCAACCGAACTGGAAGTGATTGTCACTCCAGCCGCAGATACCGTAAATCCCATTCTGACAGGTCTTCCTTCCAACATTGTCACCGTGCCTGACAGTCCTGGTGGCGCTACCGCCGTGGTCACCTGGACCGAGCCCCTGGCCACGGACAACAGCAATACCGTAACCCTGACCAGTTCCCACCCCTCCGGATTTCGCTTTCCGGCGGGCTCCACGATCGTTACTTACACGGCCACCGATCCGTCCGGGAACCGCACCTCGGCATCCTTTACCGTCACCGTGGGTAGTTATGAAGTCTGGCAGCAGCAGGCCTTCGGGGCTCAGGCAACCAATCCCGAAGTGGCCGGCGACACCGTAAATGCCGATGGCGACCGCTGGAGCAATCTGGGTGAATATGCCCTTGGCCTGCAGGCTTCCCTCAATGACGGATATGATGCCTTCAAACAGCGGATTGATGGAAACCAGGTCGTCCTCGATCTTTTCCACAATCCTGCCCTTCCGGATGTAGTGCTGCGGGTGGAGTGTTCCGGGAACCTGTCCACCGGCTGGCGTCCCCTGGCCACACGGCATCCGACGGGCGAGTGGGTCACATCGTCAGAATCGCTGGATTTAGTGAATGAGCGTCAAGGAGACCGCCAAAAAGTCACGGTCAAGGAAACCATCGGGGCCAAATCTGCGGCCTACTACCGCCTCGTCGTGGAGCGTCCCGGCATCGAGTAGTCTTCCTCGTGGAGATGCTGAAAAAGCCAGGCTCCCGGCCCCGGACCGGGCATCGTCGGTCCGCATGCAATCCATGACGGAGGTATTGGCGCCTCTCTGTAAAGGACCTTGGAGGATAGGGTGTTCCCGGTGGAGTGCTCCTGCGCGCTGATTTGCTGTGCCTGCTGATAGTGCTGGATGTCCCGCGATACGGGGATACCGTGAGAAAAACCCCGCGCATGATGAATTTTGAACCGGCCTGTCTGTCTGCAACAACCCGGCAGGTCCATTTGGGACAGACGGCTGGTGGGTTTACCCTTCGCCTTTGGCGGGTGGCATGGCTAGCGGCGTTTTATTGCATGATGCTGGTGACGGTCATGGCCCAGGCACCGCCCGTTGAGGCCGGCGCTTCGGCCGCCCCGCTGCCTCCTGCCAAGGAAGATCTTTCGCTGGCTCCGGCGAAGGTGGATGTCAATCCGGTGGCGCGTGACGAGGAAATCCGCCAACGCCTCCAAAGCGTCCTCATGGCGACGGAATGGTTCACCGCACCGGAAGTCCGGGTCGAAGAGGGAGTCGTTTTCCTCAACGGCCGGGTGGCGTCCGCTGAACTCAAGAAGTGGGCGGGCGATCTGGCGCGCAACACCCAGGACGTGGTGGCAGTGGCGAACCGGATGGAAGTGGCGGAACCGCCGGTGTGGGACATGGGTCCCGCAAGGCAGGGACTGAAGGGTTTGTGGCGCGACTTCCTGCGTTCCCTGCCCCTGCTGCTCTTTGGGATGATCATCCTTGGACTGTCAGCCGGAGCGGGACTGCTGGCCGCACGTCTAACACGTTCAGTCCTGCATGACCGGATTCAAGCACGACTGCTGCGCAATGTCATCGCGGGTGGCATTGGGGTGCTGGTTTTTCTGGTGGGAACCTACATCGTCCTCCGGGTCTCAGGACTGACGCAGTTGGCGCTGACGGTGGTGGGGGGCACCGGCCTGGTCGGTTTGGCGGTGGGCATTGCCTTCCGGGACATCACGGAAAATTTCCTGGCCAGCATTTTTCTGAGCATGCAGCGGCCATTCGAGACCGGTGATCTGGTGGAAGTCTCCGGCGTGACCGGATACGTGCAACAGTTGAACGTGCGCACCACTATCCTGATGGCGCTGGATGGCAACCTCGTGCAGATCCCCAATGCCAGTGTGTATAAGAGCAATCTCCGCAACTTCACAACCAACGCCAACCGGCGCGAAAACTTTACCGTCGGGATCGGCTACGACGATTCCATCAACGAAGCGCAGGAAATCGCCCTCCGGGTGCTGACGGAGCATCCGGCGGTATTGAGCGACCCCGAGCCCGCGGTGCTGGCCGAAAGCCTCGGCAAGTCGACCGTCGATTTGCGCATCTATTTTTGGCTTAATGGCCGCGAACACAGTTGGCTGAAGGTGCGGTCATCGGTGATCCGTCTGGTAAAACGCGCCTTTCAACAGCACGGCATCTCCATGCCCGACGAGGCCCGCGAGGTGGTCTTCCCGCAGGGCATTCCCATCACTATGATTGAGGGGAAGCCGGCCAGGTCACCAGATGCACCGGCCAAAGCCTCACTTCCATCCACTGGGACCCCCAAGGAACCCGATGTCGTGTCCACCAAAGCAGAAGGAGGATTGCAGAGCGAGGCTGGGGTTCTGGACGAACAGGCCCGCCTGGCGCAACCGTTGCGGGAAGGGGAAAATCTTCTGCCCAAGGCTCCTGCCAGTTCCCCCTCTGAAAAGCCGGTGTGACTGAAGGTGCCCACTTGGTCAGGGCATGGACGGATCCTGGCTCCCGGTCCGGGAACCTGCGGTCCGACTTTTACCTGCCCTGGGCCTGCCGCCGGCGTGAGCGGCTTGACCTTGCCGGGCCCCCGCCTTAGGCATGCCCGCTGGCACGACGCCTGCCTCATTGTCCCGAACGCCCATGGTCTCGATCCACATCCGCAACCTGACAAAACACTTCGGGAGCGTGGTCGCCCTCGACAACATCAATCTCACCATCAAGGCGGGGGAAATGTTTTTTTTGCTGGGACCAAGCGGCTGCGGCAAGACCACCCTGCTGCGCCACATCGCAGGATTCTACTCACCGGACAAAGGCCACCTCCTGTTTGATGCCCGGGACATCACCCACCTGCCGGCCCACAAGCGGAACACTGCGATGATGTTCCAGAGCTACGCCTTGTGGCCCCACCTGAGCGTGGGGGAGAACGTGGCCTTCGGCCTGCACGAACGGAAACTGTCCAAAACGGAGGTCGAATCCCGGGTCCAGGAAAGTCTTCAGATGGTGAAGATGGGGCACCTTGCCGACCGCAAAATCAATCAGCTCTCCGGCGGCCAGCAGCAGCGGGTCGCGCTTGCCCGCTCCATCGCCGTGCGGCCTGACGCCTTGCTGCTGGACGAACCACTTTCCAATCTCGACGCCAAACTGCGCCTCGAAATGCGGGGCGAGATCCGGCGCATCTGCAAGGAATTCGGGGTCACTGCCGTCTATGTGACCCATGACCAGAAGGAGGCCCTCCATCTTGCCGACCGCATGGCCATCATGGAAAAAGGCGTCATCAGCCAGACTGGAACGCCGCGCGAAATCTTCCGTTCACCCCATACCGCTTCGGTGGCCTCCTTCATCGGCGAAGCCAATTTCCTCGCCGCCGAAATGATAGCCCCGGCGGGACATGGCCCCTTTGCCACCGTCCGCACGGCCCATGGAATTTTCACCGGCCGCCTCACCGATCCGGCATGGCATCCCGTCTCCGGAGACAATGTCCAGCTTGCCCTGCGTCCGGAGGCCCTCCGCCTGACCGACCAGCCCGCCCCAGCCAACCTGATCACCGGCCGCCTGACCGAATCCGTTTATCTCGGCGAGCTGGCCCAATACACGGTGCGTGACCCCGCAGGTGCCTTGTTCCACCTGGCAGAATTGAACCCTGCCCTGCTGCGCGCCGCCGATGACTCCCAGGCCACCCTCACCATCGACCCCGACGATGTCATGATTCTCCGGGCCTGACATTCATTTGAACAGAAGGTCAGGAAGGACAGCCAAGAAAAAATTGATCCCATGATTCCTCCTCCGTCATTGCTTTCGTTCTTCCTGCCGGACTCCATCCCTCGTTGTTATGGCCTCCTGCCCGTCGTGACCTTCTGTTCAACCTGAAACCCCGCCATGGTCCGCTATCTCCTCGTTTTTTTCGCTCTGATCGCAGTCATCGCCGGTCCGGTGCTGATGAAGCCGGAGACCAGTGCCCGCACCCAGGACTTTGCGGAGCGCGACCGGCTGGTGATCGTGACTCCCCATGTGGAATCGATCCGTTATGAATTCGAAGCTGCCTTCCAGCGCTGGATGAAGGATACACACCAGCGCTCCGTGGTGATTGACTGGCGGGTGCCGGGCGGCACCAGCGAGATTTCCAAAGTGGTGGCCAGTGAATTCCGGGCCGCTCTTGAATACCATTGGAGTCAACAACAGCCGGAGCCATGGCAGGATCAATTCGGTGTGGTGTTTACCGACGCCAAAACTGATTCCACCGCCCGCAAGGTGTGGCTGGACTCGGAGGTCGGCATTGGCATCGATCTGTT
The DNA here is from genome assembly GCA_038210825.1 of Verrucomicrobiales bacterium. Taxonomy (GTDB): domain Bacteria; phylum Verrucomicrobiota; class Verrucomicrobiia; order Verrucomicrobiales; family V1-33; genus CAIZWU01. Next base: position 45,509 of record JBBQWG010000036.1, on the reverse strand, counting down.
CTTTGGCGGGGGCACCCCGGATTTTTCCGACATGAAAAGAAAAGGCTATATCGTGCCGGGCGATGCGGCCCGGGGCACCGGCATTGCCGGTCTGAAAGCCAGCCACCCCGCGTGGTTTACGGAATCCGCCATTCCCTCCCAGTGGGCCGGGGAAACCTACACCGATCCCGATTTTGCCTGGGTGGGAGCCTGCCTGTCGTCCTTTGGAATCTGTTATAATATCGACTTCCACCAACGCCGCGGCTACACCGATCTTCCGGACCAGTGGGAGGATTTGACCCATCCCCGCTATGAAAACCAGATCGCCCTCTCCGATCCTGGCAAGAGCGGGACCGTGGTGAAAATGATGGAATCCATCCTCCAGCAGGCCATGCAGGAGGCCGCCGCGGACGCGCCGGATGACCACGCCAAAAAGCAGGCCCACCAGGGCGGCTGGCTGAAAGGAATGGGGATCATCCAGAGAATCGGGGCCAATGCCCGCTACTGGACGGACAGCTCCACCAAGATCCCGCTGGATGTGAGTGAGGGGGAAGCCGCCGCAGGCATGTGTGTGGATTTTTATGCGCGGAATTTCATCGAACGGCTCGAACAGGCCAATGGCTTCAGCCGCCTCGCGTTTGTGCTCCCGGAAGGCGGCACCACCCCCAGTGTGGATCCGATTGCGCTGTTCCGGGGAGCCCCCAATCCCGAACTGGCCACCCAGTTCATCGAGTTTGTCCTGAGCATGGAAGGTCAACGGCTCTGGGCGTGGAAAACCGGCACTCCGGGGGGACCGCAGCGCACCGCCCTGCGCCGCCTGCCGGTGCGGCGGGACTACTTCACCCCCGAAAATCTGGTCCACGCCAGCGATCCTGGCATTCTGCCGTATGAAGCCGGCAAGTCCCTGACCTACGACGCCACCCTGACCGGAAGCAGTTTCACCGCAATCCGCCTGGTCATCCGCGCCATGTGTCTCGACACCCACGAGGAACTCAAAACTGCCTGGGCCGCCCTCATTGAAAACAACTTCCCGCCCGAGGCCACCGCCGCCTTCAGCGACCTCACCCATATCAGTTATGCCAACGTCACCGGTGCCATCGCCGGAAAACTCAATCAGCGGAACAGCCTCGTCACCTCCGAACTCAGCCGCACCCTCGCCTGGCAATTCCGCCAGCAGTATCAAAACGCGGCGGAACTGGCCAGAAAAGGAAAATAGATGGCATCCACGCCTTCCAAAGGTCCCATTCCACATCACTCAAGTCTTTGGCGTTTTCCCAAGCTGATAATGATGCGCCGTCCCGAAAACGAGCCGGGTGATCCCATTCAGGCGGTTTCCTCAGTCCCTGCCCCAGCCCAGTCATGAATTAATCTTAAAAAGCCGCTTTTTCGGTCCTCGTCATGAAGTTAAATCCTGTCCCTGACGCCCAGCATGCTCATCAATTATTTCGACTCCATGGAAGATCGTTTCCCCACCTCCGACAGCTCTCGCCTCTGGCTCGCCCTATGCATTCTGCTTCACGCGCTTACCAACCTGCTGCATGCGGAGCAGTTCGGAATTTACACCTATACCGTCACCCCGCAAAACACAGTAACCATCACCAAAGCCTCCAATCCAGTGGGGGCGATAGATGTCCCGTCCACCATTGATGGAAAATTGGTCACCTCGATTGAGTTTCATGCCTTCCTTGACTGCGTTGGTCTCACCAACGTCACCCTTCCAGACGCACTAACCTCCATCGGACTGGGGGCTTTCTCCGGATGCACCGGTCTTATCAGCATTACGCTTCCGGACTCCCTCAGTTCCCTCGGAAAACACGCCTTCTCCCGTTGCACCTCCCTCACCGGCATATCTCTACCAGACTCTCTGACATCCATCGGCGATAGCGCTTTCTACTACTGCCGCAACATCACCAGCCTCGCGCTGCCGGACTCCCTCACAAACATCGGGAATATCAGCTTCACCGGATGCACCGGTCTCACCACCATCACCTTCCCTGACTCCCTTACAGGCATCGGAATTAGCACCTTCAGCGGCTGCTCCGGTCTGACCAGTGTCACCCTCCCGGACACCATTGTCTCTATCGGAGAGGATGCCTTCTCCGCGTGTACCGGCCTTCTCCGCATCAACCTCCCTGCCTCCCTCTCCTCCTTGGGTGTAAACGCCTTCGCCGGTTGCGCCGCCCTCACTAGCATTTCTCTTCCGGCTTCCCTCACCTCCATCTCAAGTTACGCCTTTGCACGCTGTACTGCACTCACCAGCATCGCTTTCCCGGCTTCTCTCACCTCCATCGGAAGCTACGCCTTCGCTGGCTGCACGGCGCTCACAAGCACCGGTCTTCCGGATTCCCTCATTTCCCTTGGGAAGGGCGGCTTCCAAAACTGCACCGGTCTTGCCAGTATCACCTTTGGGGCTTCCCTCTCATCGATTGGTGAATATGCTTTTTTCAATTGTCCCAGACTTGCCAGTATCACCTTGCCGGCGTCCCTTACCTCCCTTGGGAGTCACGCCTTCTACGACTGCACCGGCCTCACCAGCGCTACCATCGCAGGTTCTCTGGAATCCATTATCTCATACACTTTCTACAACTGCTCCAGCCTTACTAGCATCACCTTGCCAGAATCCCTCCTCTCCATTTGGGACTCTGCCTTCTCCGGATGCACCAGTATCGACAGTATCACCCTCCCGCACTCTTTCAAAACCCTAAGGAATTCCGCCTTCAAGGACTGCACCAGACTTGCCACCATCACCCTTGGGACTTCGCTGATATCGATCGGTGAACGCGCATTCTACAATTGCACCAGTCTTACCAGCATCACCTTGCCGGCTTCCCTCATTTCCCTCGGGGCATCTGCCTTCTACAACTGCTCCAGCCTTGCCAGCGCCACCATCTCCGCCTCCCTTGCCTTTATCGGCGAAGACACTTTCTACAACTGCTCCAGTCTCGCCAGCTTCACGTGGCCAGCCTCTCTCACCTACATCGAGAAACAGGCTTTCTACAACTGCTCCAGTCTCACCAGCATCACCTTTCCGGCCTCCCTCTTCTATATAGCAGAGGCTGCTTTCTCCGGATGCACCGGACTTACTGCCATTCACCTTCCTCCTCCCCTTGACACTATACAACGCGGGGTCTTCTCCGGCTGCACGGATCTAACCAATATCACATGGCCAGACTCTCTGCGGCAAATCCACGCAGGTTCCTTCAGCAACTGCGCGGGGCTCACCAGCATTACCTTCCCTGACTCGCTCAGTTACCTTGAGGATTCTGCCTTCTCAAACTGCATCAGTCTTACCACGATCAACCTTCCGGCTAAGCTCACCTCCATCGGAAATTACACCTTCTCCAAGTGCCCGGGGCTCACCAGTGTTACCATCCCGGCTTCCCTCACTTCCCTCGGGTATTTTGCCTTCTCCGATTGCACCAGTCTTACACGAATGACATTTCTCGGGAATGCTTCCAGTTTCATCAGCCTGACAGGCCAACTCCCCGCTGGCTACACCACCTACTGGCTCAGCAGCAAGAGCGGATTCACCGCTCCCACCTGGAATGGCCGCCCGGCGGTCAGGATTGACGAATCCATCTACCCCGCTGCCTCCTGGCTGCTGCAAAATAATCTTCCCCATGACTCCAGCCTCCAGCAGGACCCAGATGGCGATGGCGTTTCCTATCTCATGGCGTATGCGCTGAATCTGAATCCACGGCTCAACCTCTCCGGCAGCCTGCCTGCCCCGGTATTGGGTCCGGACACGCTGAGCCTCACCTTCCACGCCGCCGCTCCGGGGATCACCTACCAGGCGGAAACCAGCACCGGCCTTGGGGGATGGACCACCGAGGGCGTGACTCTCTCCCCCATTGGTCCTGACCAGCGGCGCACCGCCTCCGTAGTCAGAGATGGCCCCCAACGCTATATGCGGCTGAAAGTTGCGGATTGATCCCCAGGTCCGGCGGAAAACGCCGCGGATCTGCCGGTCCGTGTCCGTGATTTGCGTGGATATCGGCGCGGTTTGTGCCATGCATGGCGTGGTCCCGCGGCCCGATTTTCACCCACCGATGAAACGCCTCCCCTCCTACGGTTTCCTGCTGTTCATCATGACGGTGATGGGATGCTTTTTTGTCTATCCGATCTTCAACACGGTGCGGGAGGCCTTTACCAAACCCGGGGGGGGATTCACCTTTGAGTATGTGATCCAGATCTTCAGCAATCCGATTTACCGGGAAGGGCTGGTCAATGCGCTGAAGATGGCGGCGGGCAGCACGGTGCTGGCCATGATCCTGGCGCTGCCGCTGGCGGTGTTGAGTGCCCGGTATGCCTATCCGGGCAAAGGGATTCTTGGAGCGTTGGTGCTGGTGCCGCTGATTCTCCCGCCCTTTGTGGGGGCCATTGGCGTGAAGCAGGTGCTGGGTCAGCACGGGGCCCTCAATGCCCTGATCATGCCGGGGCAGATTGCTCTGGGCGAACCCATGGACTGGCTGGGCAATGGGCGGCTGTTCGGGGTGATCCTGATGAATGCGCTGCATCTCTATCCAATTTTGTATCTGAACATCACGGCATCGCTGGCCAACCTTGATCCGGCCTTGGATGAGGCGGCAGAGAACCTTGGCTGTTCGCCATTCCGCCGTTTCTGGAAGGTGACCCTGCCCCTCGCCATGCCGGGGATTTTTGCCGGTGCCTCCATTGTGTTTATTTGGGGTTTTACGGAACTGGGCGTGCCGCTCATGTTTGATTACTCGAGGGTGACTTCGGTGCAGATTTTCGACGGGATCAAGGAAATCGGGGGCAATCCCCTGCCCTATGCGCTGGTGGCAATCATGCTGGTGGCCAGTGTGCTGCTGTTTCTGCTGAGCAAGTTTTTGTTTGGCCGGTCGGACTTTGCGGGCAGCGGCCGGGCCAGCATGGCGGCGCAAACGCCGGCCATCGGGGGGATCAAAGGCTGGCTGGCAACGCTGGGGTTTGCTTCGGTGATCTTCCTTGCGGTGCTGCCGCATATCGGAGTGACCCTGACGTCTTTTGCCACAGACTGGAATGACTCCGTCCTGCCTTCGGGCTATACCCTGCAGCACTACCGCGATGCGCTGAGCCACGGCCTGACGGTGCCATCCATTGTGAACAGCCTGAAGTATGCCGGACTCGCCACTTTCATCGATGTCATTCTGGGGGTGACGATTGCCTGGATTGTGGTGCGCACCAAACTGCCTGGACGGCATCTCCTTGATGCGCTGGCCATGCTGCCGATTGCCGTGCCTGGACTGGTGCTGGCGTTTGGTTATCTGGCCATGACCCGTGAGGGCCAGCCCTTTCACTGGCTGATTGGCCCGGATGAGGATCCCTATTGGATTATCGTGGTGGCGTATGCCATCCGCCGCCTGCCTTACGTGGTGCGCAGTGCCAGTGCCGGCCTGCAGCAGACCAGTGTGAGTCTGGAGGAAGCCGCGCAGAACCTTGGTTGTTCGCCCTTCCGCACGCTGTTCAAAATCACGTTGCCGCTGATCGGGGCCAACCTGATTGCGGGAGCCCTGCTGGCGTTTTCCTTTGGCATGCTGGAGGTTTCGGACAGTCTGATTCTGGCCCAGAAAGGAGAACACTTTCCTATTACCAAAGCCATCTACAATCTTAACGGAGCCCTGGGCAACGGGGAGGCTCTGGCTTCTGCTCTGGGCGTCTGGGCGATGGTCTTCCTGACTATTACCCTTGCGGGAGCCGGCATGCTGCTTGGCAAAAAAATGGGGGCCCTCTTCCGGGCCTGAAGCCACCGGAGCCGGGCAATCCTAACGGCTGGCCCGCCGGGCGAGGCGCTGGTTGTATTGGATGCTGCGCCGCAGATGGCGGATGCGTCCGACCAGCGGACGGAAGCGGCTCAGCACCTTGCGGATTTCGGGATCCGGCTGGTCCATCTGGCTGGAAAGATAATGGCCAATCTGATAGGAGAGTTCGTTTTTTTGGGACTCCACCGTTCCGATGCGCGCCGACATTTCGGCGATTTGTTTGGAACGGCGCCCGATCTCCAGCACCAGATCTGCGGTTTGGACTTTATGGCGCTCGCGCAGGCCGCTGATTTCAGCGTCCACTCCCTGCACCACCAGTTCCAGACGCTGGACATCGCCTTCGAGGGAAGCCATGGCGGCAAGATCTGCAGTATGGGCCTCCTTGAGCGTGGCCAGGGCGTGCCGCGTCTTGTCGATTTCATCTGTAAAATCGCCTTCCGTTTGTTTTTTCAGCACTTCCAGTTTGCCTTTCAGGGAAGTAAAGCGGCGGCGGGTTTCGCTGTCGCGGTCCCTGATTTCCTCCACCTGGTCCGTGATGCCGACCGCTTTTTCCATGAGCCCCGCCTTCTTCTGGCGCAGGCTGTTGATCTCGTGCTCCAAGGCATCCTCCATGGCATAGAGCCGGTCCTGGGCTTCGTCGTTCTCGTGAGTCAGTTGTTCGCTTTGGCTGCGCAGTTCATGTTGCTGGCGGTCGAGGTCGGTGATTTGCCAGTATTCGCCGGAGAGCCGTTCCACCGAGGCGGTGGCGGGCCATGCCAGTTTGCCCAGGAGATCCTGGGCTTCGGACAACAACTGGGTTTCCCGGGTCACCGCATTCCAGCGGGCCCGCTCCCGGCGCAGCCCGAGTTGCCATGCAAAGCGGCCGAAAAAGAATCCAAGAGCGTTCATGCAGGGTGCGGTGGGGGGAGGGGCCGGAGCCGGCGGATGCTAGGAGAAAAAGCGTTTCGCCTTTTCAAAAAATCCTTCTGACATGGGGGTGTTCTCATCTCCGCAGGAATCCGCGAAGGCCTTGAGTTTTTCCTTCTGATCGGCATTCAGATTGGTGGGCACCTCCACCTGGATGGTCACCATGAGGTCGCCTTTGATGCCCCGGTTCAGCACCGGCATGCCTTTGCCCCGGAGGCGGAAGACGGTGCCGGACTGGGTGCCGGCCGGCACTTTGAGGGAAGCTTTGCCTTCCATGGTCGGCACCATCATTTCACCACCGAGCGTGGCCTTGGCATAACTGACGGGGATCTCGCAGAACAAATCATTGTCCTCACGTTCGAAGACTTCATGCTTTTTGATGTGGATCACCACATAAAGATCCCCGGCAGGGCCGCCCCGGAAGCCGGCATCCCCATTGCCCGATGACCGCAGGCGGCTGCCCTCACCAATTCCTGCGGGGATCCGGAGGTTGATGCGGGTGGACTTTTCCACCCGCCCCTGACCGCGGCAGTCCGGGCAGGGATTGGAAATAATCTGGCCGGTGCCGGAGCAGTCCGGACAGGCCTGCTGGACCTGGAAAAAGCCGCGGCTGGCAATCACCTGGCCGACGCCGCCACAAGTGGGACAGGTTTTGGCGGAGCCTCCTTTGGCCGCACCACTGCTGCTGCAGGTTTCGCAGGCAACGGCGCGCTCCAGTTCCACCTGCTTTTCCACGCCCTGCGCGGCCTCCTCGAGGGTGATTTCCAGATCGTAGCGCAGATCACTGCCGCGCGCCTTGCCGGAGCGGGCCTGTCCGCGGCCGCCGCCTCCACTCCCGCCGCCAAAAAATTCCTCAAAGATGCTGCCGGCTCCGCCGCCACCTCCCGCGCCGCCAAAGACCTCCCGGAAGATATCAAACGGATCGTGAAAGCCCCCACGTCCTCCTCCGGCCCCTGCTCCGGCACCTGCGGAGAAGGCCGCGTGCCCGAAACGGTCATAGGCGGCCTTCTTTTCAGGATCCCCCAGCACGTCATAGGCCTCGCCCAGTTCCTTGAATTTTTCCTCGGCGGCTTTGTCGTCGGGATTCCGGTCCGGGTGGAATTTGAGAGCCAACTGACGGTAGGACTTTTTGATTTCGTCGGCACTGGCCCCCTTGGCAACGCCGAGGACTTCGTAATAATCGCGTTTGCTGGCCATGTAGGGGAGAAAAGTTAGGCAGAAGGGCTGGCGGCGGGGGCCGGGCCACTGGAAACTACCACGGAAGCCGGACGGAGCAGGCGGTCGCGCAGTTTATAGCCCTTGCGGGTTTGGGAAATCACCGATCCTTCAGCGACCGTGGCGCTGGCTTCCGTGGAAACGGCCTCATGCAGATTCGGATCAAAGGGGGCACCGATGGCGGTGATTTCCTGCACGCCTTGGTCCTTGAGAAAGTCCTGCACCTGGCGCAGGACCATGCTGAGGCCGACGTAGAGGTTCGAACCTTCGGACTCCGCTTTGGCTGCGGCCATGCCATAGTCAAAATTGTCCAACACCGGCAGGAGGCTCTCGAGGAGCCCGGCATTGGCGTATTTTACGGTTTCCTGCAGGTCCCGGGCAGTGCGCTTGCGGTAGTTGTCCAGTTCGGCCGCCGCACGGTGCGCTGCATCCTTCCATTGGGCGGCGTCCATCAGGGCCTGATTCAAGGGATCGGCTCCGGCCTCCGGATCAGTGACGTCGGAATACACTGCGGAGGGTTCCGCTTCAGGATCGGCAGATACGGGGGTGTCGGCAGGAGGGGTGGATTCGCTCATGGAACGGAAGGGAAACAAGGATCGGAATTTCAGGGGGAGAGGTGGCAGGAGTTCAGGCGGGAAGCGGGCTGCTGGCAAACATGCCGGAAGCAGCCGCGCCATGGGCCGGGGAACGGCGACCATAACAGGCAAAGCCCCGCGCTCAACCTGATATTCACAGGCAGAACCCGGGACGGTGCATGCGGTGGCAGGACATTGGCAGGCCGGCCGTGGTCGACCGTGGCAGCTCAGTCGATGAGGTTGTCGAGGCGCTGGGCCACTTCCACATCAGCTTCGGTGACGCCGCCGGCATCATGGGTGGTAAGCATCAGGACCACTTTGCCGTAGCGGATATCCACGTCGGGATGATGCCCTTCGTCTTCGGCGACTTCCGCCACTTCATTGAGGAAATCCACGGCTTCGGTGAAGCCATCGAATTCAATGGAGCGGACGATTTTTTTGCCGTCAATTTCCCACTCGGGGACTTTTTTGAGGAGGCGCTTGAGGTCTTCTTTGGATAGGACGTCCATGATGGGAAATGGGAGAAATGGGAGGGGATCTGGCCAGGAGGAGGGTGGCGGATGGAGATACGCGGGCCCCGCTGGATTGGCGCGCATTGAAGCCCTGTTCTTTCTGTTGTCAAAAGTAATGCTGAAAATATTGTTGCACCCCCGCGCCGCCCCGCCCACTCTGCCCGCCCGACCCCGGACCAACTTTTTACTTCATCCTTCACTTTTACCACCGCCATGGGACGTCTCTATAATAATATTGTTGAAACCGTCGGCCGCACTCCGCTGGTCCGCCTCAATCACATTACCAAGGACGCAGGAGCCACCATCGCCCTGAAATGTGAATTCTTCAATCCCCTCGGCAGCGTGAAAGACCGGATCGGAATGAGCATGATCGCCGACGGCGAAGCCAAAGGGCTAATCACCAAGGATACGGTTATTGTGGAACCCACCAGTGGCAATACCGGCATCGCTCTCGCCTTTGTAGCGGCTTCCAAGGGGTATAAACTCATTCTGACCATGCCTGAGACCATGTCGTTGGAGCGCCGCACCCTGCTGGCCATGCTGGGCGCAGAGCTGGTATTGACCCCCGGACCCAAGGGTATGAAGGGAGCCATCGAAAAGGCCACGGAAATCCTTGAAGCGACCCCTGGAGCCTACATGCCCCAGCAATTCAACAACCCCGCGAACCCCTCCATCCATGAAGCCACCACGGCCGTGGAACTGTGGGAGGACACGGACGGTGCCATCGACATTCTCGTCAGTGCCGTCGGCACGGGAGGCACCATCACCGGCAGCAGCCGCGTGCTGAAGGCCAAAAAGCCCGGCCTGCTGGCGATCGCCGTGGAACCGGAAGCCAGTCCGGTGATTTCCCAAACTCTCGCCGGGGAACCCGTGGTGCCTGCCCCCCATAAAATCCAAGGGACCGGAGCTGGATTTGTCCCAAACAATTTAGACCTCAAGCTGGTGGATGAAGTCATCAAGGTGTCCAATGACGACGCCATCGCCATGGCCCGCCGGCTCGCCAAAGAGGAAGGCATGCTGGTCGGGATCAGCACCGGAGCCAACGTTCATGCCGCTCTTCAGGTGGCCAACCGGCCGGAAAACAAAGGAAAACTGATCGTTACCATCGCTTGCTCGACCGGCGAGCGCTACCTATCGACAGCCCTCGCCGATGAGGCCCGCGCCCAAGTGGGTTCCTAATCCCCAGCACAGTCCACTCCACTCCACTCCACTCCACTCCACTCCACTCCAGTCCACTCCAGTCCGGTCCAGTCCAGTCCAATCGATTCGCCTCCTTCTTTTTCCCGTCTTCCCCCTTCCATGGCCCAAGATCCCAACAACCCTGCCGTCCCCGTCGCTGAACTCGAATATGAGCACAGCCCGCTGGAGGACGCCGTGATCCGTTATCGCAAGCAACTCATCCTCGTCGTCGTGCTCGCGGTGGTCGGCTCCGTGGGGTATCTAGGCAACAAACTCTGGAAGGAAGGGCAACACAAGGAGGCTGCCCTTGCCTTCACCAGGGCCCAGACCGTGGGCGATCTTCGCACCGTCGCATCCAGCCACGCCGGGCAAACCGCCGCCGGGAATGCCCTGCTGAACGCGGCGCTGCTCCTCAACGGGGAAGGCAAACCCAAGGAAGCAGTGGAGGAATTGAAAAAACTCCTCAGCACCTATCCGCAGCATCCCTTGGCAGACCTTGCCAAATTCCGCCTCGCCGACACCCAACTTCAGCAGGGTGCGACCCAGGATGCCGTCAGCGGTTTCCAGGAACTCTCCAATACTGCCGGATCTCCTTATGCCGCTTTGGCGCTGCTCCGCATCGCAGACCAGGCATGGCAGGAAGGCAAAACCGCCGATGCCGAAAAACTCTATCAGGAATTGCTCACCAAACACGGCGGGGACCGGATGTTTGCCATTGCCGAGCAGCGTTTGAAGCAGGTCAAAATTACCCCTCCCGTTCCCGTGGATTACGTCCCGGAACCTGCGGCCGCTCCTCCCGGCTTGCCCGGAGAAAATACGGCCCCCCCTTCCATGGATGCCCTGAATCAAGCCATTTCCACTCCCGGGCTGCTGGGTGATGATGCCGCCGCCCCCTTGGACGGGACCAGCCTGACTCCGGAAACCCCATTGGAAAAGACCGATTCCCTGCTGCCCCCACCGGTGCTTCCTGAACCTGGCCAGTAACTCCTCCAGGGCCCTCCACCTCCTCCCCCGGCACGTTTTCAGGCAGCGCCAGCTTTTTGTGAATCGATGCCCGTTCTAACCGTATCAGAGGCCGCTGCCTGGCGGGACCAGCTCAATACCGCAGGCAAACGGCTGGTTTTCACGAGCGGCTGCTTCGATCTGCTGCATGCCGGCCATGTCCGGTATCTCGACCAAGCCAAGGCCTTGGGCGACGCCTTGGTGATCGCCCTGAATTCGGACGCCTCGGTCCGTCTCATCAAGGGCCCGTCCCGCCCCGTCAATTCCGAAGCGGACCGCGCCGAAGTGTTGCTGGGCCTGCGGGCCGTGGATGCCGTGGTGATTTTTGACGAACCCCGCACCACGGCGCTCATCCAGGAGATCCGCCCGCACCTGTTTGCCAAAGGAGGCGATTACACCCTGGATTCCCTGAATCCGGAGGAACGTGCTGCCTTGGAAGCGAATGGAACTGGAATTCATCTCCTCCCGGAACTGAAGGGCCGCTCCACTACCGCGACCCTCGCAAGGATGGCCCTGCCGGAAAAAACCGGGCGCCTCCCTCGCCTGGGCATCCTGGGATCCGGCGAAGGATCCAATTTCGGGGTCCTCCTGGACGCCATCGACACCGGTATCCTGCCAGCCGAAGTGGTGCTGGTGCTCTCGGATAATCCCCACGCCAAAATTCTCGAGCGGGCCCGGGCCCGGAAGATTCCGGCCGAATGGATTGATCCAGGACCGCATCCGAACCGGTTTGGCCCGGAGGCCCAGGAGGCGGTCAGCGCCAAATTCAAGGCAGCGGGCTGCGACCTCATCGTCTGCGCCGGATTCATGCGCCGACTCAAAGATCCGGTCTTATCGGAGTTTGCGGGAAGAATCGTCAATATTCATCCCTCCCTGCTGCCGGCTTTTCCCGGACGCGAAGCATGGGTCCAAGCGTATGAAGCCTGCGTCACCGAGACCGGCTGCACGGTGCATCTGATCGATGCCGGGATCGACACCGGCCCCATCCTGGCCCAGGCCCGGGTTCCCCTTCATCTTGGGGATACTGTGGACGATGTCCGCCGCCGGATCCAAGCCGCCGAACACGAACTCTTCCCGTTGGCGATTCGCGATTATCTCGACACCTTGGCCCAAGCGCGTTAAGGTTGCGGCGACGCGGCGGAATCCTCCTTCCCGTGATTTCCGCTTCAGCCGTGGAATCCACCCACCGATTCTCATTTTCGCCAAGTCAAACTGACCCCAATTTGGACGAAATTTCTGGAAAAGACCATTTTCCCGCCGCATCTGGCTATGGCTTTGAAAACCAGTTATTCAGAGACATGACTCGCGTCTGAAAGCACAAATTCTTCAAAGCTTTCCGTGCTATTAAGAATTGGAAATTACGAAGTAAACTTGGCATTTAAGCATCCCGAACCAGTTTCTGAATTGAAGGTCACATCCAAGTAAATTTGCGTCATATTGACGCATTTTGACGGGGGGCACCGTCGAAAAACTGCCTTGAAACGCAATGCAACTGAACCGAAGCAACAATGAGGACCAAAAGCAGCTATTCATGGCCAATCCAGTTCCTTAAAAACTGTAAAATTTTTCATAAATACCTTGTAGTCATGGGATTATCCGAAAGCAACGAAATAACCGCCCGAACCCTGCACCGGATCTTACAACTGTCGCCACTCAATTAGGTCCCGGCCCAGCGATTGCCAATGGTGCGGAAAGCGGGCGGCTTTATAGCGTGCTCGTTTTATAGGCTGATTCCAACCACCGGGCTTGGGGAGCCTGGCAGCTCGCCAAAGGGGGGTAAGGAATCCCGCAATTGGTCCCCTGCCCTCGCCGCCCGCCTGCGGCCGGAGATCCCGGCTTATGATCCCGCGCGCCTGATCCCTCTCTCCTGCTTCCAGCTTCCCGTCGGTTCAGCTTCCCGTCGGTTCAGCGTCACGTCAGTCCGGCTTCCCGCCAGCCCGCCAGCCCGCCAGCCCGCCAGCCCGCCAGCCCGCCAGTCCCCCAGTCCCCCAGTCCCCCAGTCCCCCAGTCAGCCGGTCAGCCGGTCAGCCGGTCAGCCAGTCCAAGCCATGAAACCAGCGGGAAAGTGAAAAGTGGCGCGGCGATTGCTTGGACTCCCTGGGAAATTCGGTTGCCAGTTCATGGTGGCCCGCCTACCAAGGCAGCCCCCCTGAGGGGACCTAATATTCTCCCAGACGCCCCATGCCTTCCCGCCCCGCGATGCGCCGAGCCGTAGACCCGCTGTCCATGATGGACCGCAACCGGACGCTGCTCGCCGACACCACCTGCTACGCCTACAAACAATCCGACGGGGTGGATATGGAGGCCTACGTTTTTCCTGTTCCCGGCGAGGCTCCCCCGGAAGGACGTCCCGCCATCCTGTTTTTTTACAGCAGCACCTGGGACTCCGGTCTTGTCAGCCAGTTTGCTCCCCACTGTTTGTATTTTGCCAACCGGGGCATGCAGCCGGTGCTGTTTGACTACCGCGTCACTTCCCGGTTCCCCGCCGCCACCCCCGCCGACGCCATGGCGGATGTCCGCAGCGCGATCCGCTGGGCCCGCCATCATGCCGAGGACCTCGGCGTGCGGCCGGATGCCATCGTGACCTGCGGGGCTGCGGCCGGAGCCCATGCCGCGCTGGCAGCGGCCATGCTCAAAGACTTTGATGATCCCGCTGACGATCCGGCGATTTCCTGCATTCCGGATGCCCTTATCCTGTTCAGTCCGATTTTGGATTTCACCAAAAAGGGCGTGGGGCGCTCCAAGTTTCCTGACAAAAAAATGGCGCGCCGGGCAGACCTCATGAAACATCCGCGGCGCCGCATGCCGCCCATGATTATTTTTCACGGCACCGCCGACCGCGTGGTCCCCTACGAAAACAGCCAGCGTTTCCGCCGCAAGATGTGGTGGCGCGGCAACACCTGCAAACTCCGGCCCTTCGAAACCCAGGGCCACGGCTTCTTCAACTTCAACGTCAATCCCCGCCTTTACGAACTCACGATCAGTGAGGCTGATGCCTTCCTCGTGGAAAAGAAATTCCTCCAGCCGATCCCGGATGACGACGGCTCCCCCCGCCTCGCCGGCGACGGACGGTTCCACCGGAATGATTGACCGGCTACCATTTCCGGCTCTATCGCAAAGGATAAATGTGCGAGGGTTTTGAAGGCCCTGTTGATGGGTGGGCATTCAGATGCCGGGACTTGTCTTTGGAAAGTCGGGCTACGTTGGCAGCCGGACATGAATCGGCATTCCAACGTCGGGTCGGGGATGGGGCGTTGCCCCTCAAATTGACGGGAACGGCCCCTAGCGCGCTGCCACGAGATCATACCCGCGCCAGTCGCCGATGGTGACTTCGGCGAATTCACCGACTGGCAGGGTCTGGTCCACGAAGACGGTGCCGTCGATTTCCGGGGCATCCATTTCGGTGCGGGCGACGCCGGGTTTTTCCACCAGCACGCGCATGGTGCGCTGGACCTGGCTGGCGTTGAATTCCTCGGCGATGAGCTGGAGTTCGCGCATGGCCTTGTTCCAACGGCTTTCGGTGGTCTTGTGGTGGACCCGGCCATCGAGTTTGTAGGCTTTGGTGCCTTCCTCGCTGCTGTAGCGGAACACGCCGGCGCGCTCGAATTTGGTTTCCTTGATGAAGTTGAGGAGTTCCTCAAAGTCTGCAGTGGTCTCGCCGGGGAAACCGACGATGAACGTCGTGCGGATGGCGAGGCCGGGGATGCCGGCACGCATCCGGGCGATGAGCTGGCGGATGTAGTCGCCGCTGGTCTCGCGCTGCATAATGGTGAGCATGCGGTCGGAAATGTGTTGGAGCGGGATATCGACGTAGCGGGCGACCTTGGGGCAATCGGCGATGGTTTGGATCAATTCATCGCTCCAATGCGCGGGGTGCGTATAGAGCAGGCGGATCCAGAAATCGCCCGGGATGGCATTGAGGGCGCGCAGCAGGGTGGCCAGGGATTCGCCGCGGGTGCTGTCCACCGGGCTGCGTGGATTGGGCCGGGCTTCCGTCCATTTGTCCATGCCGAAATAGGTCAGGTCCTGCGAGATCAGATTGATTTCCCGGACACCGCTGGCCACCAATTGTTCTACTTCCCGCACTACACTGTCCTGGGTCCGGCTGCGGTGGCGTCCGCGGATCTTCGGGATGATGCAGAAGGAACAGGTGTGGTTGCAGCCTTCGGCGATTTTGACATAAGCCGAATGTTTCGGCGTGAGGCGGAAGCGCGGAGTGTCGTAGTCGGGAATATAACGCGGTTGTCTGGTGACGAGGTTTTCCGGATCTTCCTCTTCCGTGCGCTTTTTGCCGAGAAGCCCTTCAATGATAGGGGCCACCTGGGTGATCTGGTCGAGGCCAATAAACGCATCCACTTCCGGCATCAGGCCTGGCAATTCCTTCGAAAACCGCTGGGAAAGGCAGCCTGCCACAATGATTTTCTGCTTCCTGCGCTTTTGGTCCCCGCCCCGGGCATCCACCGCGTCCTGCACCGTGCCGATGCTTTCGCGCTTGGCCATGTCGATAAAGGAACAGGTATTCACGATCAGGACGTCGGCCTCCTCTTCATTGGCGGTCATCTCCATGCCGGCCTTGTGCAGGTGGCCGATCATGATTTCGCTGTCGATAAGGTTTTTGGCGCAGCCCAGGGAGACGAGTCCGACTTTGATCATAAATAGGGGTTGGGAAATTGGAGGGAAATCATCATGCCGCATCCCGCCCCGGCGGAAACCGGAAAGTTTTTGCTTTGCGCGCCGGACATGCAGGATGGTTCCAGTCCGCATCCTTGGCCGCGGCATCCTGTTCCCAGGGGCTTAAAAGCCCCCAGCCGCCGGTGAGATATTTTGGTTGCCCAATTCCCCGGATTTCAGATAGCCACTGCGCATGTCCTTTTTAGCTGCTTCCGCCACGGCGTCTCCTTATTGGCCTTTTGCCGTGCTGGGGGCTTCGGTGCTGTTTGTCATCATTGCCATTTCGATCCTTCGCCTGCATCCCTTTCTGGCGCTGATCGGGGCGGCCCTGCTGGCCGGGGTGATGTCCTCTTCGCTGCCGCCCGACCTTAAGGATATGGAGAAAGGAAAGTGGCTGCGGGCCGTGGAACTGGTGACGGAAGGCTTCGGGCGCACCGCAGGGGACATCAGCATTGTGATCGGCATGGCCACCCTGATCGGCATGAGCATGATGCACAGCGGCGCAGCGGACAAGGTAGTGCGGCGGTTCCTCGCCGCCTTCGGGGAAAAGCGCGCCGCCATCGCGGTGCTGGTCAGCACCTACTTCCTCTCCATTCCCATCTTCTTCGATACCATGTTCATGCTGATGGCACCGCTGGCCATGGCCCTGACCTTGCGGACGAAGGGGAATTTCACCTTGTTTGTTCTCGCCATCTGCATCGCCGGCGTGACCACCCACAGCATGACGGTGCCGCACCCCGGCCCCAATGCCATGGTGGCCAGTCTCCAAATAGATCTGGGGGCTTCGCTTTACGCGGGGATTCTGGTAGGCGCGCTCGCGGTAGGGTTTTCATGGCCGCTCATCCGGCGGGTGGCCGCCCGCACGCCGATTCCGCTCAGGGAGACGCCGCACACGCCGATTTCCTCCCTTGAAGCCGCCTTGGACAAACCGGAAAGCGCACTCCCCGGCTTCATGGGATCGATCATGCCGGTGGTGTTGCCGATTGCGCTGATCAGCCTTGCCTCCTTCTGGACCGTCGCCATCAAAGATGCTGCGAATGGCAAGGACTGGGCGGCGTTTGCCAATGCGGATTGGTTTCGTCAGGCAGGGTATGCCGTGGAGTTTATTGGCAACAAAAACATCGCCCTGATCGCCGGGACCGCGCTCGCGCTCTGGCTGATGGTCAAGCAGTCGAAAATCAGCGGGGGGGAACTCTCGAAAAAGATGGGTCCCCCGCTGGAAACGGCCGGGGTAATCATCCTCATCACCGCCGCCGGGGGAGCGTTTGGTTATATGCTGCGCAATGCCGGGGTGGGGGAAGCCATCCGCATGGCGACTGCCGGATCCGGCATCAATCTTTTGTTTCTCGGTTGGCTGGTAGCGGTGATCCTGCGCATTGCCCAGGGCTCAGCCACCGTGGCCATGCTGACCACCGCCGCCATGCTGGAGCCGCTGTTAGGAGACCTCACCTGCAACCGGATGTATCTTTTTCTCGCTGTGGGTTTTGGTGCTTTCGCGTGTTCCTGGATGAATGACAGCGGCTTTTGGGTCGTGGGCCGCCTCAGCGGATTCACGGAAAGAGAAACCCTGCGCACCTGGACGGTGTCCTTGACCATCGTTTCTGTGGTCGGGCTGCTCATTACCCTGGCGCTGGCGGCGGTGCTGCCATTTGCTGGATAACGGCGGGTGGGGGAAGGCCTGGCCTGAGGGACCGACCCCTTTTCCGTGCGGCCCGGGCCCACTTTTCCACGAAAGAAAAGCCTCTGAAAACGGGTTGCACCGGCCCTGCCCTGTCTGCATGCTCCATGCTCCCTTTTTATGGCATCGCAGACCCTTCCCCGCAAACCGCGCCTCATTGGACCGCGCAAGACTTTCGCCATCGTGGCCAGCATGTATAACGAGCCGCTGATGAACGGCCTGCTGGAATCCACCAAGTCCGAACTGCTCGGCCTGATGCCCGCCGCCAGTGTGCCCCTTTACCGGGTGCCCGGGGCGTATGAAATCCCGGTCTGCGCCGAATATGTCATGCAATACACCAATGCCGATGTCATGATCTGCCTCGGCATCGTGATCCGCGGGGAAACCGGGCATGCTGATTTGATCACGCAATCGGTTTCGGATAAACTCATGGAGATGTCAGTGCGGCATCTGACGCCGGTCATCAACATGGTCCTGCTGGTCAACAGCGAGGCCGAGGCCCGGGCCCGGGTCTTTGGAGATCAGATGAACCGGGGGGTGGAAGCCGCCCGCGCCGCGCTCAACATGGCAGAACTTTTCAGCAAACTCCACACCGCCTATCCCACCCCCCGCAAGAACGAGGATGAGTAAGCGACGCGAAGGCCGCGAGACGGCGATCCAGCTCCTCTTCAGCCGCGACTTCACCCCATCCGGGGCCAAGCATGAAGTTGAGGCCTTCTTCGAGATCCATAGTGCAGGACCCCGGATCCGCCTGCATGCCATCGAATTGTATGAAGGGGTGGTGGCCCATCTGGAGGCCATCGACCAGCGGCTGGCCGCCAGCCTGGAAAACTTTTCCCTCGAACGCCTCGCCGGCGTAGACCGCAACATTCTGCGCCTGGCGATTTATGAAATGTTCCACCGCAATGATGTGCCCCCCATCGTCGCCATCAATGAAGCCATCGAGATCTCCAAGCGCTTTGGCACTCCCGACAGCAGCCGCTTTGTGAATGGCGTCCTCGACCGGCTCAAGCAGGACGTGACCCGCAGTCTGCGGGAGGCCACAAAGCCGCGTTGAGCGTGGGGTGAATCCCCCGTCACAGGGACATGCACTCTGCTCAAGGAAGAAGCGCGCCGGGGACTCCGTCCTGCCGTTTTTTAGGTGATCAACCCTCCCACAGGGAACTCCCGCGCACCGATCCCCCTGACACTCACGGGCCAGAGGCCCGGGTGCGCTTCTTTGACAGGCCGCTGGAAATGCAACAGGCTGTTAGAAATCCACGTCATCTTCTTCGTATTTGCCGCCCCCGCGCCGGCCGGCCCCGCCGCCGTCATCAAATTCCCGTCCCCCGCCACGGCGCTCACCGCCCTTCGGGGCTCCCCGGTCGCGTTGGTCAGAGCCGCCACCGCCACGCCGTTCTCCACCGCCGCCATTCCCTGCCGGTGGCCGTCCTCCGCCATAGCCACCGCCACCGCCTCCGCCGCCTCCGCTGCTGCGGGGAGGGCCGGAAAATTCACGGGGCCGGTCCATCGGCATTTCGCCGCCCCCATCCGAGCCATCCGCCGGATTGATGCGCCAGGCGCTGAGGCTGACATAATACCGGCCATTGTTTTCATTGCCGCGGATTTCAAAGCCCACTTTGACCCGTTGCCCGGGCCGGAAACGGTCGAGCAGGGCGACCTTGTCCTTGACGAATTCCATCTTGATATCCTGCGGGTATTTGTCGTCCCCCGAAGTGATAACAAACTCACGCTTGGTGAAGCCGCTGCCAAACGTCATGACGTCCATGATGACCTTGATGGTCCCTTCGATTTCGTATCCCATTGCGATATATTGCGTGGGAGGGTTGGTCTGGCTCCCGCAGGGGCAAAACTTGCGCGTCCCGCGCCGGATGGCAATCCTGTAATTCACCGTGGCGGCAGATTTTCGCGCCCCCGCGCAAAACGCGATTCTGCCTTGTGGGCGGTCTCCCTGGCCCTGATGGTTTCGTTGCTTATTCACCATGTCAGGCCTGCCGCCGTCCCTCCTCCGCTCCTTGCCGGTGCTGCCTCCGCCGCGTCCCGGCGAAGCGTGGGGATGCCTCGATCTCCCCGGCCCGGAGCCGCAGCGGCTGGAATCGCGGGGACCATCCGCCGTCTCCGCCCTGCCCCCCGGACAGGGCATCGCATTTTATATCAACGATTTTGTCCTCTCCAATCCGATGCCATGGCACCAGCCGGAACGGATCGGACGGCCCGGTCCGGCGGTCCCGCCCCTCAGCCTGCAGGCTCACTGGGAAGAGCCGGATCCCCATGCCTTTCAAATCGTGTTTGGGGAAGCCATGCAGGCCATCCGCCAACGGAATCTCCTCAAGGTAGTCCCGGCCGCCACGGTGACGGCCCGGCTCGACCGCGACCCCTCCCCCGCCCTGCATGCCCTGCTGCACCCGGACCGCACCGCCGGACGCGGCTCGGCGGCCGCATGGTCCAATGGCCGCAAGGGCTTTGCCACCATCACCCCGGAGGTCCTGTTTCAGTTGTCAGGAAAGCGGCTAACCACCATGGCCCTCGCCGGGACTGCCGATGCCCAGCACGAAGCCGACCTCCGCCGGGGACCCAAACTGGCAAGGGAACATGAAATTGTTGTCGATGAACTGCACCGCCGGCTCGCCGGCCTGGGGCGCGTCACCCTGACTGCCCGCGAGGTCATTCCGCTTGGCACCGTGCGGCATCTGCGCACCACCCTGACCGTGGATCTGCCGGAAGCCCCGGAGGGACAGGCCCTGAATGATCTTATCCAGTTGCTTCATCCCACGCCGGCTCTGGGCATTTCCCCGCGCAATCCGGAAACCCTCGCCCAGCTCACCGGCTTCCGTCAGCGCTGCGGGGTGCCGGCCTTCTTTGGCGCTCCCTGCGGGGCCGTCTGGCCGGGGGGAGCCATGTTTCTGGTAGCGATCCGAGGCCTGTTTTGGGAGGACCGCCTGCTGCACCTCCCGGCGGGATGCGGCCTGGTGGCCGGCAGTGTTATGGAGACCGAATGGGCGGAACTGGAATTGAAGCGGAACTGGATCCGTCAAGCTTTCGAACTCGATGCCATCCATGCCTGAACTGCCGGACCCGCCGCTTCCTCCGGATACCGCCCTGCCTGTCCTGGCGCTCCAGTCCCTCCTGACAGAAACCGGAGTGCGGGAATTCATCATCTGCGCCGGAGCGAGGAACAGTGCCCTGCTTGTCCTGCTGGCTGCTGTGCCGGGAATCCGGCTCTGGCACCACTTTGAGGAACGTTCCGCCGCCTTTTTTGCCCTCGGACGCATTCTTGATCATGGGCGCCCCGTCGCCGTCGTCACCACTTCCGGCACCGCCGTGGCCGAACTGCTGCCTGCCGTCATCGAAGCCCACTATCAAGGCCTGCCGCTCATCGCCCTGACGGCCGACCGCCCTGCCCATTACCGCGGCACCGGCGCCCCCCAGGCCATCGAGCAGGCCGGAATCTTCGGCTGTTATCCCAAGCTGGCTATGGATGTTACCGGTTTGGAAAACGCGCACAGGGAATTGGCGAAACTAGCATTTTGGGATTATCCCGGCCCGGTGCATCTGAATCTTTGCCTCGAGGAACCCACGGCCGCATCCTTGCCGGTGCTGCGGGAAGCAGGGGCGGCTTTGCGGGCCGCGCCCCCCATGGAGCATGAGCCTCACCGGATCAGGGAAATCCCGCTGCCCGATCCGGCGGGGTTCCCCAATCCCCTGGTTCTAATTGGTGACCTCCTCCCTTGGGAAACCCTGGCGGTGGCACATTTCGTCGCAGAACTGGGAGCGCCCATTTATGCCGAAGCAGCCTCCGGACTCCGGGAGTCCCGTGCTTTGTGCGATCTGATCCTGACCGGTGGGGATAACATTCTGAAACGGCAACCTCACGGATCCATTATCCGTCTCGGAGGCATTCCTTCCTGCCGCTTCTGGCGGGATCTGGAAAACCGGCCGGAAATTCCTGTCCTCAGCTACACCCGCAGCGGCCACTCCGGCTTGGCCCGGCCCAGCCAGGTGAGGCCACTGGAAGACGGCCCCGCCAAACCTGACTTCATCAGTCCCTCGCCGTGGAGTCGATCCTTTCAGGGATGCCCGGATAAAGAACCCCTAACCCAGGTCTTGGCCGCCCATCCCACTTCGGAACCCGCCCTCATCCGTGCCCTGTCGAAAATCATTCCGGCCGAAGCCGTCATGTTCACCGGGAACAGCCTGGCGGTCCGGGAATGGAATCTCTGTGCTCAGCCTCCGCATACCATCCACGCCCGCGCCCTGCGTGGTGCCAACGGCATTGACGGCAATCTCTCTGCCTTCCTCGGTTTGGCCGCCGATGCGGAAGAGGCGTGGTGCCTCGTGGGCGACCTCACCGCCCTCTACGACCTCGCCGCCCCGTGGATGCTGAAGCAATTGAAAACTCCCCGCCTGCGCCTCGTGGTCATCCAGAATGGCGGCGGGAAGATCTTCTCCCACCTGCCCTCCCTCCATGGCCTAACCAGCTTCGAACGCCAGCTCATGGAAAATCCCCACACCATTTCACTGGAAGGCTGGGCGTCGCAGTGGGGTCTCCCCTATCTGAACAGCGGAAGCACCGTGCCCGATCCTGCCAGCCTGCCCGGCCGCGTCGTCATCGAACTCTATCCGGATGCCGGAGCCACCGAATCCTTCTGGAGGGCATGGGCCCGGCAAAGTGATTTCCACACCCCGCGCTCCGTGCCGGCCTTTCCTTGATTTTCCGTCCCGCAAAACGATCCCATGATCCACGCCCTCCATGGCAATTTCGGCCTGCCTGCCGACTGGGATGCTGCCCTGCCCCCGGGCGTGCCGGCCAAGACATGGCACTTGTGGGAAATCCGCCGCCATCATCCGGAAACCCACACCCTGACTGGATTTGCCACTTGGTTTAATAACCAAATCGAAGCCCTTCCGCCCGACCCTTTCCGCATCCTCGCCGGCTATTCGCTGGGCGGCCGCCTTGCCCTCCACGTCCTCGCGGACCGTCCGGACCTTTGGCACCGCGCGCTTCTTCTTTCCACCCATCCCGGACTTGATACCCCCGCCGCACGCCATGACCGGCTGGCCCACGACCTCTCATGGCAAATCCGCTGCCAGCAGGCCCAATGGCCTGACGTTTGTGCCGCATGGAATGCCCAATCCGTGCTGCAGGGTCCTGGCCCGCCCCCCGATTTGCTTCCGCTCGAACCCTGGCGTCAGGAAATCGCCGGAGCCTTCGTTGGCTGGTCCCTGGGACAACAGACGGCGTTCGTTGCTTTCCCCGGCGGGCATAAAATCGCCGGCTGGTGGATGACCGGGGCAGATGATATCAAGTTTGCTGCTCTGGCCGCCAAAGGTGGCGGGGCTCCCGCCGGATTAAAGCCGCAGACCGTTCCCGCAGCTGGTCACCGCCTTCTGACCGGTCACCCGGACTACGTGAAGGCAAACCTTGCCGGACTCTGGAGCCAAGCGCAGGGTTAGGAGAAATCTGCCGTCGGCCTTTTGGCAGCGGTGCTCAGTGGCGGCGGCGGCGCATCAACACACTCAGTCCTAACACCCCGAGGACGGCCCCGGCCGGTTCCGGGATGACAGTGAAGGCCTGAATCCCATTATTGGTATTCATGGCGTAAAGCCGGATGTCACCAGAGGCGGTCTTGCCAAACTTTAAATCCCCTACCCCATTTCCATTGGTGACATGGGTCGCGAGCAGGGCACTGTCGAGGACCGCCCCTCCGAGGGCGTTGCCATCATACAAGCGGACGGTGCTTGTAGGGACATCGACCATGGCAAAGAGGGAGAGACTGCCATCACTGAACCATGCCATGGGCGCTTCTCCCGCCACCGCGGATGAAGTAATGGTGACCACACCAACACCGGAAGCCGAATAAACATTAGTCGACCCAGTCTGCGCCCCGAGGACCGCCCCGCCCGGCCCAAAATCGATTCCCAGCCGGAAACCGCCGGTTACAGCACCTGTGAGGGTCGGATTCGAACTGGTAAACGTGGTGCCGGTGGTTGTGGTAAACAAAGAATAATGCTGATCGGCATTGGAGCCTCCCGCCGCGGCGAACTGGGTGGACAGTCCTGATCCAGTCACGGCAAAAGAGTCCCCGGTCCGGGTCCGGCCAGTGAGGGCATCGTAGGCCACGGTCGGGGCCGACGCCTCCGTAGCCCAGCGGTACACTTTGAAATTGGAGGCCGCGGAGGTCGACAAATTCGCTGCATAAATCACCCCGGTGGCATCGACATCAATCTGACTCAGTGCAAAGGTTCCTCCCGCCACTCCAGTCGTATTGAGGGTGCCCACTTCTGTTCCCGTATCGCCATTCAGCACCCGCACATTGACTCCACCGGTCCGGTCCACAACGTAAAGGTGGTTGGTCGCGGGATTGTAGGTCATGCCACGCATCAAGTCGGCACCGGGAACGTTGGTAAACTCGGCCGGTGCCAGCCATCCGTCCGCACCACCAAATCCACTGAGTGCCTGCAACGTGGCAGCTGAAGCAGGTCCGGCCAGCGAAATTGCGAAACCGATTAAATGAACATGGAGCTTTTTCATAGGTTAGTCCGGGGTGGGGGTGGGGCCAGTCGGTCGGATAGTGCAGCCGATTGAATAAGAGAGCAATTTTACCGCCTTTCGGCTACTTCAATTCCTGTGGAAACCAGTCTTTTTCCGCTGTCGCGCGGCGACTGACAAGGCAAGATGCAGGCGCAGCGGGGTGCATCCGCAGAAAAACCGGCCACTGTTGCCAGTGACCGGTGGATTTTTCGGATCGGAGAGGGGAGGCAGGAAGGCCCTGCTGGCTTACAGGCTCTTCTTGAGCACGGAGGAGGGGGAGAAGCGGACGCTCTTGGAAGCCTTGATGTTCATGGCGGCTCCGGTTTTGGGATTGCGGCCTTTGCGGGCCTTGCGGGTGGCGACCTTGAAGGTGCCGAAACCGATGATCTGGACTCCGGCCTTGTCCTTTTTGATGCCTTTGGCAATGGCCTCCAGCACGGTGGCGACGGCATCGGCCGCCTGTTTTTTGGTGGTGTCCGCGCCGTAGGCTTTTTGGACGGCTTCGATGAGTTCAGCTTTGTTCATGATGATTTGCAATAATGGTTGATGGTGGAAGAATCCCCGGCCGGGGGCAACCCGGAGACCTTTAGACATCTAGGAAAACCCCTAATCCAAGTCAAATTATATGAGTGCTAAATGTTATAAAAAATATCGGCTGCAGCCCCATGGAATCTAAAAAATAATGGACGCTCCTCCTGCTTTCCTGCTCCGCCAGCCGCGCATTGCGGACACTGCCTTCATTGCTCCCAATGCCACTCTGCTGGGAGATGTCACCATCGGGGCCCATGCCAGTGTTTGGTATGGGGCAGTGCTGCGGGGGGACATCAACCGCATTGTGGTGGGCGACCGCTCGAATGTCCAGGATGGCAGCGTGCTCCATCTCTCTGCGGAGCATGGCTGCCTGATTGGCGAGGATGTGACGGTGGGCCACATGGCCATGCTTCACGCCTGCACCATCGGGAATGAAGTGCTGATCGGCATGGGTGCCATCCTCCTGGATGGGGTGGAAATCGGGGACCGCTGCATCATCGGGGCTGGGTCCCTTGTCACCCAAAACAAAAAAATTCCCCCGGGCTGCATGGTGATGGGATCCCCCGCGAGGATCGTCCGGGAACTGACGGCTGAAGAGCAGGACAGCATTGCGGGCTGGGCTGCCCGTTATGTCAGGCTGATTCCGCACTATCACGCCGCCGGGCTGGGACGTCCGGCCGGCGGGGGTTGAAAGGTCCTGACGTAAGGGACCGGGGCCTCAGTCCTCGGGCATGGCGCGGCCCTTGGTTTCCGGCAGGAACCAAAGCGCGACGAGGCCCAGCAGGAAAATGACACTCATGTAGGAGCAGGCGTTGCGGAAGGCTTCCAGCTTGGCATCCGGCGTGGTGGCCCCGGCTTTGAGGGCGGCCTGCAGGCTGCCGAGGGTGAAAGGACCACTGGCGGCCACAAACCGGCCGACATTATAACAAAAACTGGTTCCGGTGCTGCGCAGACTGGTGGGGAACAATTCCGGCAGGTAAATGGCAAATCCGGCAAAGAGGGCGAGCTGGCAGGCTCCCATGACGGCACTCATCCAGATGTCCCCGCGGCCATTGAACATCTGAAAATATCCCACGGTGGCCACGAGGGCCGCCACGTAAGCGAAGGCAAAAGCCTTCTTGCGTCCAAGGGACTGGGCAAACTTCGTGAATAGCAGCATCCCGACAAAGGCACCCATGTTCTGCACGATCATATTGACGCCAATCCAATAGGTCTTTTCCCCCGCGATTTTGTCATCGGGCACCCCTTCGGCAACGAGGGAGCGCTGCATGACATCGCCTACCAGTTCCGGGCTGAAAAAGCCGATGCCCCAGAGTCCAATCACCCCGGACACACAGAGGAGCATGCCCAGCAGGGCATTTTTGCGCCAGCGGACATCGCCCAAAAGGGAGCGGTAGGAACCGAATTTAACGCCAGCCGCCTTGCCGGCGGCGCGGGCTTTGACCCACTTTTCCGGCTCCTTGAGACGCATCTGGATAAAGACACAGAGAAAGGCGGGCAGCGCACCGACCATAAACATATATTTCCACGCCGTCCCCGGCTCAATGGCTCTTTTGGCTTCAAGGGTGCCAATATACATGCTGACCAGACCCGCCGTGACATTTCCCACGGCGGACAAGGCCTGCAAGGTCCCCAAAGCCCCCGCACGGGAGCGGTCCGGCAGGGTGTCGGCCACCAAGGCCACCGCGAGACCAAAGACGCCGCCGACCCCCAGTCCGGTGAGGAAGCGGTAAACGGCAAAGTCCACCCATCCTGTGGAGAAAGCGGAGAGCCCGGTGCAGACGGAATAGATCAGAACGGTCAAGGTCAGGGTTTTGGCACGCCCCACCCGGTCCCCCATGGATCCAAAAATCAGGCCGCCGGTGGCCCAGCCGGCCACAAAGATGGAAGTGGCATAGCCGCCAAATTTGATAGGATCCATCTCCGGGGGCAGCAGCGCCTTCATGGCGGAATTGCGCGCCAGCAGAAACAGTTGCTGGTCCAGGCAGTCGAACATCCAGGCAAGGGAGGCGACCAGAAATACAAACCAATGATAGGGAGTCAGGTCCTTCCACCATGGAAGGTGGGAGTCAGCGTCGTGGGAGGATGGGGCCATGGGATGAATGGGAAATGCAGCGGCGGGTTCAGGACGGCGCATTCCAGCGCATCCGCAGACGTTTGGCGAGGGGGTTTTTCCATTGCATCCTTGCAGGCGGGCCGTTTGCTGAAGTGGTGGCGACTTCTGCTCCTTCCTCAATCCTGACCCCGGCTGTGCGATGGCTGGGCCGGGTGGACTATGCCACCGGGCTGGCTCTGCAGGAGGAAATCGTCGCCCGCCACCTTGCCGGGGAGGACGCGGATACTCTCCTGCTGCTGGAACATGACCCCGTCTTTACCATTGGCCGCACGCCGGACCGCTCCAGCCTGGGCGAGTTGTCCAGTTTGCCCGCGCCCTTGGTGGAAATTGGGCGTGGCGGCAAGGCGACATGGCATGGTCCGGGGCAGTTGGTGGGTTATCCGGTGCTCAATCTGATCCGTTATGGACAGGACCTTCACCACTATTTGAGGGCCCTTGAAGCCGGTCTGATCCATGGCTGTCATGCCCTGGGAATTGAAGCGGCGCGTTCTCCCGGCCAAACCGGAGTCTGGGCCGCTCCCGGCCGGAAGCTCGCCAGCATTGGAGTGGGGGCACGCCGCTGGATTTCCATGCATGGATTCGCCATCAATGTCAGCGGCGATCTCGGCGGCTTCGACTCCATCACCCCCTGCGGCATTGACGGCGTCATCATGACTTCGCTGGAACGCGAAGGAGTGCCGGCGATGACCGTGGAGGAGGCGGCGGCCCATTTTGCGCCCTTCCTGCTGGATTCCCTTGCCTCCCTGACGTCCCATGCCTGACACTTCCCGCGAAACCCTCATCGACGCCCTCGAGCAAATCGCCACCCTGCTTGAACTCAAGGGAGAGAACCCCTTTAAAATCCGCGCTTACCGCACCGGGGCCGAAACGGTGCGGACTTATCCGGGCGATTTCCTGCAACTGGCCCGGGACAACCACCTGGCAGGCATCAAGGGCATCGGGGAAGCCTTGCGCGACAAACTCCATGTGCTGGCCAGCACCGGCTCACTGCCCTTCCTGGAAAAACTGAAGACTGAATTCCCTGACACGATATTTGAACTTTTTGAAATCTCCGGTCTCGGAGCCAAAAAAATCGCCGCCCTCCACCGCGAACTCGGCGTCAGCTCGATCACAGACCTGCAACGGGCCTGTGAATCCGGCGAGGCCTCCAAGCTGGCCGGCTTCGGGGAAAAGACGGCGGCCAAGTTGCTGGAAGCCATCGCCGCCCGCGCGCGTTTCGCGGACACCTTCCGGGTGGACCAGGTGGCACCGGCCGCCCGCGAAATCCTCGACTATCTCCGGAATCATCCTGACACCTCCCGCGCAGAAGTCGCCGGCAGCTTCCGCCGGGGCCGGGAGACGGTGCACGATCTGGATTTTCTGGTGGCCACCAGAAACCCCCAGACCCTCATGGAGGATTTTGTCAGGCCGCCGTGGGTGCATTCGGTCATTGCCTCCGGCCCTACCAAGACCTCCATCCGGCTGCACAGCGGGGTGCAGTGCGATCTGCGGGCCGTGGGCAATGCGGAATTTCCGTTTGCCCTGGCCTATTTCACCGGGAGCAAGGAACACAATATCCAACTGCGGGCGAGGGCCTTGCAGCACGGCTGGACGTTGAACGAATACCGTTTTGCCCCCACGGGAGCAGATTCGCCGGAGGTGCCCGGGGACATTTATGAAGAACGCGACCTGCACCGGGCTCTCGGGCTCGACTTCATCGACCCGGCCCTGCGGGAGGGGTCGGGAGAGATCGAGGCGGCGGAGGAAGGTGCCCTGCCCCGTCTGGTGGAACTGGAGAATCTGCGCGGCACCTTCCATAACCACACCACGGCCAGCGATGGCCACGCCACCCTCCGGCAAATGGCCGAAGCCGCCATGGAGCTGGGCATGGAATACCTGGGCATTGCCGACCATAGCAAATCCTCTTTCCAGGCCAATGGGCTCGACGTGGTCCGCCTGCTGGCGCAGACCGCAGAAATCCGGGACTTGAATGAGGAACTGGGGCCTGACTTCCGGCTTTTTGCCGGATCGGAAGTGGATATCCTGAAGGATGGTTCCCTGGATTTTCCTGACGAAATACTCGCCGGATTGGACTACGTGGTGGCCAGTGTGCACAACGTCTTCAACCTGCCGGAAGCGGAGATGACCGCCCGGATTATCCGCGCGGTGGAAAACCCCCACGTTACCATGCTGGGGCATATCACCGGCCGGCTGCTGCTCAGAAGGGAGCCGTATGCCGTCAATCTTCCGGCCATTCTCGACGCGTGTGCCGCCACCGGCACCATCATCGAACTGAACTCCAGTCCGTGGCGGCTGGACATGGACTGGCGCTGGTGGCGCATGGCCAGGGAAAAAGGGATCCGGTGCGCCATCAATCCGGATGCCCACACGGTGCATGGGCTGCAGGACTTGTGGTATGGCCTGAGGTCCGCCCGCAAGGGATGGCTGACCCGGCAGGATGTCGTCAATTGTCTGCCGCTGGGGCAAATAGAAGCCGTCCTGCAGGCCAAACGGAAACCGGGATAAGGCTGCATTTGGCAAGCGGACGAGTCTTGCATCCTCGCGCCAGCCGGTTAGCCTCCCGGTCATGATGCGCATTTTGGAATCGGTCTGGCTGGTCTTTTTTCTGGCCGGTCTGCTGCTGGTGGGGGTTTTCGGCACGTGGGCGGAAACCACTCCTTTTTGGTATGGAGCGGCTCTGATAGGGATAGCCGGAGCAGGCTCCCTGATCGGCAGGCAGCACCGCACCACGGAGTCGGTTGGCTGGGGGGCGATCCTGGTCCTGCTCGGTTTTTCCACCTACATCGGCATCCGGGCCTATACGTCCGAAGTGGCATGGCTGGCCCGCCCGGATCTGGTGTTTGGCGGCACCGCCCTTGTAACCTATCTCCTCGTGGCCACGCGGTTCACCGGGGCCGGCCCGAGGATCGCCATCCTGCTGGTGCTGCTCCTGCTGGTCGCCGGCAATACCGGGCTGGGACTCTATCAGTATTTTGTGGATCCCCGGCTGTCCATTTTCAAACCCTTCGGCCTGCGCCGGGCTGCGGAAGTCTCCGCCGGCGGATTTTTTGAAAGTGGCAACCACTTCGCCGGCTTCCTCACCATGGCAGGCATGCCCATGCTGGGAGTCGCCGTGCTGGGACGTGGACTCAGCCGGACTCTGCGGATTCTGATGCTGGCCGGCTTTCTTCTCGCCGGCATCGGAGTGGGCTTCTCGACCAGCCGCGGAGGGGCCCTCGCCTTCTTCACCGGCATGGGAACTCTGGTTATCATCGCAGCGGTGCTCTGGTGGAGAAACCGCCGCCAGGTTCGGGGTCTCAGCAGCCGCGGAGCCGGATGGGGACTGGCCGGGATCGCCCTGCTTTTTCTGGGGTTCCTTGCGCTGACCGGAACCAATCTGAAGAATTTTTTCGGTTCTTCCGGCAGCCTGACTTCCCTCAATGGCCGCCAACCCCTTTGGGATGCTGCCCTTGAGCAATGGCAAACCTCCCCCCTGCTTGGCACCGGGGCGAGGAGTTATGAATACATGGAAAGGGGATTCCGGACTTTGGATACCCATTGGCGGGTGGATGCAGGGGAGATCGATGCCTTGTTTGCGCATAACGATTATCTGCAATGCCTCGCAGACTATGGTCTGATCGGACTGGCCCTCACTCTCCTTGTCGCCGGCATCCATGTCATGCGGGCTCTGCGATTGACGCTGAAAGCGCCCCTGTCCACCAGCCCCGCCGGGAGCCCGGGGCTGGCCACCGGCCTCGCTGTGGGGGCTACCGCAGGCATTGCCGGCCTGATGGCACAGGCGGTCTGGGAATTCAATCTCCACATTGGCTGCAATGCCGTCCTGACCGGTCTCCTGCTGGGATGGATGGCCACTCCCGGCTTTGCAAGGATCGAAACCCTCCCTGTAATCCGTCCCAAGCCTTCTGGCGCTCCCAGAGAAAATGCCGGGACGCAACTCTGTCACCGCCGCCTTGCCATCGGCGGACTGGCGGCGGCCGTTTCCCTGCTGCTGATCCATGCGGCATGGCGGCTGGCTCCGGCCGATTTCACCTACCGCAAGGCCCTCAAACAAACGGCCACGGCGACCACCCTGCCCGAACTCATTGCCGTGAGCGGAACCTTCCAGCGGGCCACCGCCCTTGATCCCCAGAATGCAGTGGCATGGCAGATGCGCGGTCTCGTGACATTGCATCTCGCCAGCCTGACCAATGAAAAATACGCCACCCCTTTTTACGAAACGGCGCTGGTCCAATTGCAGCAGGGCCTTGCCCTGTATCCGCAAAATCCCTATGCGGCGGCGGAGGCAGGCAAAGTGGCCAGCTACCTCGGACACCTTGACGCCGCCGAAGCCCATTTCCACACCGCCCTCCGTTGGGGCCTGAATATCCAAAGTGTCAACGAACTCTATGGGGATTACCTCATGTTCTACCGCAAGGATTATTACAAAGCGCTCGGCTACCTCACCACGTCTCTTCATCTGAGCACCGATACCGAAATCAGGATCCGGGTGGACCACAAACTGCAGCGCTGCCTCAGACTGCTCCAGAAGGAAGGCAAACCCCTCCCGCCGGAAGCTTACGTAAATCCCTGACAGAACCCCGGGGCGGCGGGCAACGCGGCCAGCCAGTTGACGCCCACCGTCTGCGATTGCACTGCGCCCCGGGCCGCGTTCGGATGCTCCCGTGATCTTTATTGCCGAATACCTGCACCGTCTTGACCCGGTGCTGCTCCGCCTCACTGACAGCATCCAGCTCCGCTGGTATGGTGTCGCCTACGTCGCCGGATTTGTCGCTGCATGGTGGCTCATGGTCCGGTGGGCCCGCAAAGGCATCGGAGAATTGAAGGAAACGGAAGTCGCCGATTTTATCACCTATGCCGCCCTCTTCGGCGTCATGCTGGGCGGCCGGCTCGGCTACATGCTGCTCTATGCGTGGGACGACTTTCTCGCCAATCCCCTCAGTTTTTTCAATGTCCTGGGAGGCGGCATGGCCAGTCATGGTGGCATCGCCGGGCTATTCTTTTTTACGCTTTATTTTGCCCGCCGGCACCATCGCTCATGGCCCGGTCTCGGAGACAATCTGGTCTGCGCCGCCCCGGTTGGCCTGTTCCTGGGCCGTCTCGCCAACTTCATCAATGGAGAACTCTACGGCCGCGCCACCCAATTTTCCTGGGGCATGAAATTCCCTTTGGAAGCCACCACCTGGAGCCCGGATTCCCCCCTCCCCGGGATTGCCGCCAAAGCGGAAGCCGTCCGTGACCTCGCCGTGGCCCATGGTGCCGATCCAGCCTCCTGGCCTGGCCGGGAGGTGATCCTGTCCCTCGCCCGCACCAATGACGCCTTTGCGGAAGGCCTGCGTCCGCTCCTGACCCTGCGCCATCCATCGCAGCTCTATGCCGCCGCCCTCGAAGGGCTGGTCCTTTTCCTCATTCTCTTCACGGTGCGGGAAAAATACCCGAAGGCTCCGCATGGCCTCCTGACCGGTTTGTTCTTTGTTTGTTATGCGGTGCTGCGGATCATTGACGAACAATACCGGGAGCCTGACCGCCATATTTACGGCTTCACCGAGGGTCAGTATTATTCCCTCTTCATGATTTTTATCGGCATCGCCTTTTTGATATACGCCAAACGTCAGCGGGTCAGGACCCCAGCCTGACCGGCCGGCCAAACCGCCCCCTGGTTGATCCAGCGGCGCAGGATGGCCAGTTCTTCCCTTGTCAGGCGGTTCCCCACCGGCGGCATTACCTGAAGATTCTGATGCGTGCCCCCGGGATTCAGGAAAATCAGACTTTTCCCGGGCTCGCCCGGCACAATGCGGGGCCCCGCCGGTCCCGCCGCAAAAGCCGTCGTGCGGCGGCTGACATTGTATTGTCCCGGCAGGGCATGGCCATCATGGCAGGGCAGACAGCGGTTTTCCAGAATCGGAGCCACATGGGAACGGAAGTCCACCTGACCGGCCAACGCGCCCTGCTCCTGCTCAGGCGATAACACCGCAGGACCGACCGGGGCCGTTTCTGATTGGCCCTCAGGAGCCACCGCACAGGAACTCAGGGCAAGGGCGAGGATTGCCCCGTAAACAGCTTGAGATTTTTGCATGGAGAAAATGGATCAGCTCATGGAGTAGCCAGGTTCGTCTGTCCGGTCAATCCCCAAGCGATCAGCCCTGCCACGCCCTGGCAAAGGGCTGGCCTGCCGGAGGTGCGGTGGCATTTATCAAGGGCCGGTCCCTCCAAGCCATGGCGCGTGCCCGCGCTCCATCCCGTAAACAACCTGCCTCTGCCGCGCGGGGGACAGGCCATGCTCATCAGGTCTTGATTTTAGGCCGCAGGGACCGATACATCCGCCACTCCACATCCTGTCCCCTGACGCCCTTGTTCCCCCTGATGAAATACGACGATATCCGAGGCATCCTGCGCTACGTGCCTCAATTCCGCGGACAGACCTTTATCGTCCTGATCGACAGCGGCATTGTCGAACACGAGAACATGGCCAATGTGATGCTGGATCTGGCGGTCCTGCATTCCCTCAGCATCAAACTGGTGGTCGTTTTCGGAGCCCGGCACCAGATCACCGACCTCGCCGCCAAACGCGGCATTCCGCTGACCAATGCCGATGCCACCGGCGTCACCGATGACGCCACACTGGAGGTCGCCCTTGATGCCATCAGCCGGCTCACCACCGATCTGATGCAGCAACTCACCGTGGTCGGTCTGCGCGCAGGGGTGGCCAATGCCGTTGCCGCCCATCCGGCCGGCGTGATCCGCGGGCGCGATCTCGGCAGCACCGGCACTATCGACCGCGTGGACGCCCAATCCCTCAAACTGTTCATCGGCGACGGCATGGTCCCTATCATTCCGCCGCTGGGTTATGAAAAGCAGGGCCGGGTGCTGCGGGTCAATTCCGCCGCCGCCGCCGTGGAAGTCGCCATCGCCCTCGGGGCCTCCAAGCTCCTCTTTGTGGGCCCCGGTGCCATCGAGGATGCCCAAGGCACCCGGATCCGCCAGCTTTCCGTGGGTGAAGCCAAGGCCCTCGCCGCTCCGCCCGCCCCGGGCAGCCTGTCCCGTGAAGCCGTCGACAGTCTGAAGCAGGTGCAGATCCGCCATGCCGCCCGCGCCTGTGAAGGCGGAGTGCCGCGCGCCCATTTCCTTGATGGCCGCACCGATGACGCCCTGCTCGGTGAACTCTTCAGTATCGAAGGCGTGGGCACCATGATCTACGCGGATGCCTATCAACAAATCCGCCCCGCCCGGAAAGCCGATATCCCCGGCATCATCGGCCTCGTCCGCCGCGCCGTGGACGACGAGGAAATCGTGGCCCGCAGCCGTCAGGAAATCCGTGATCGCCTGGGTGACTATTTTGTTTTGGAGGTCGATGGCCAACTGGTGGGCACGGTGATGGTGCGGCCCTATCCGGAGGAAAAACTCGCCGAGGTCGGGTTCCTCTACATCCGCCGCAGCCACGAAGGCATGGGGTATGGCAAAAAGCTGGTCAAATTCGCGGAAAAACGCGCCCGCGATGCCGGAGCCAAGATCCTCTTTGCCCTGAGCACCCAGGCCTATAACTACTTTGGGAACAAGCTGGGTTTCCTCCCCGCCCAGGAGGACCTGCTGCCACCCGACCGCTTGGAGAAGCTCCGCAAAAGCGGCCGCAACTCCCGGCTCATGGCGCGGGTGCTGTGATTTTGTGTTATCCCAGTCGGCCACCGCAGCGCTCTTCCACCCATTGGAAGCCGTGAAGCTGGCCCTCAGCCTGAAGCCCGCGCCTGGCCGCGAGGAAATGCAGCCTATCCTGGAAATCGCCGC
Organism: Verrucomicrobiales bacterium; assembly: GCA_038210825.1. Classification (GTDB taxonomy): domain Bacteria; phylum Verrucomicrobiota; class Verrucomicrobiia; order Verrucomicrobiales; family V1-33; genus CAIZWU01. The sequence continues at coordinate 11,072 of JBBQWG010000036.1, read as the reverse complement.
CGGGGTGAGAAAAACCGCCATCCGCGACTTTTCCCAGAGGTATCCCCTGCCCACCTCCGATCCTGGATCAGGTTCTTCGAAGTGAATCGCCCGCGCGAGGCCCGCCCGCTGAGGAGGGTCAACATTCTGTTGACCTGGACCAGGCGGACAGAATGTCCGCCCTCCTCACTCAAACCCCCTCCTCATTCGCGCTTCTCCATCCCAATCTCCTATCCTCTATACTCTCCCCTTTCTCCCCGCTCTGCCCTCAAACCATCCCCAACTGCATCCGGCCCACTTCGCTGATCATGGCCTGATTCCACGCGGGTTCCCAGACCAGTTCCACGCGGGCATTGGCGATGCCCTGGAGTTGCATGATTTTGCCCTGGGCGTCGGCGGCGATGGTCGGGCCCATGCCGCAGCCAGGAGCGGTCAGGGTCATTTTCACATCCACCACACGGCCTTCGTCGGTTTCGTTGACCTCACAGCCATACACCAGCCCCAGGTCCACGATGTTAACCGGGATTTCCGGATCAAAGACCCCTTTCAGTTGTTCCCAGATCGCGGCTTCCAATTCCGGACCGGTCAGCACCTCATCCATGTTTCCGCTGCTGCCGTCCTTTTTCTCAATGCCCAGGGCATCTGCATTTTTCGCCGAGATCCGCGCCAGGCCCTGCTCGGTGGCCACGGTGTAACTGCCTCCCAGGCTCTGGGTAATGATGACTTTCACTCCGGCTGGCAGGACCACAGTGTCGCCGCTGGGGATTTGAATGGCTTCCACCTCGCGGGTGAGTTCGATTTCGCTGTGCATGATATTTTGGGGGTAAGGGTCTGGATTTGCCGGAATCAATCCTTGCGGGGTATCTGGCCTGCTCAACCGGAGACTTGTTCAATCTGCCGGAACTTCGTCTCTCAATTCGCCTCCCCGCTCCTGATGCCCGCGGAAAGACCTCTCGCCGACCCCTGTCCGTCATTCACCTTCGATACATCCGCCCAATCCGCAGCGCGTTATTTTCCCAAAAAGCATGCTCACCGCCCCCGAAAAAAAACCGGCCCCCGGAAATCCGGGAGCCGGTAGGCTGTTGTTTGATGGAGAGGGCGAGAGCCCCCGCGATCAGAGCCGGCGGATGCGGAAGAACATCCGGCCGGGAGCGGTGCCGCCACTGAGCGTGGCCGGATTCACCACGACGGAAGTCGTGGCTCCGGCGGCCCCGGTGGTGGTGCCCGCAGACGTCCAGACGCCTTGCAGATCCAAGTCATATTCGATCCCGTAGTTCGCGCCTGGAGTGGATGGGAAGGTAAGGGTCAGTTCGCCAGGGTTGGGACCAGGTGTGACACTGATGATCACAAAGCTGGAGTCGGGAGCCCCAACCAAAGCAAGGCCTTCGGGCCCGCCCACGAGACGCCAGTTGGGAGTGTCGCCATCATTGTTGAAAGCCCCCTGTGCGGCATACAGCTCGAAGTAGGAACCGCCACCACCTTCAAACCAAAGGAAATCCACCTGGTGGGTTCCTTCAGTGAGGTTAACCACGGCGCGGGCATCCGAGTTGCCGGTGCCGAACCGGAAATACACGGTATCCCGCAACGCCGGATCAATGAACGATCCGCCGGAAACCCTCTGAAAGACGGCTCCATTGATCCGCATGGCAAAGCCATCATCGGAACGAACTCCAAAGGTCCACTCCCCGCCTTGTCCGGCCGGGATGACGATGGTCGCTTTGGCGATGGCGATGATCTGGTCATCGGCTCCCACGCTGCCGTCGTATTCGAAGTCCGCCACCTGGTAGGCCGCGGTAGCATTGTTGGCATTGAAGAGACCCAAGTCCCCCTGACCGCCGTCAAGATCGGCGAAGTTCAGATAGGGAGCGGTGGTATCAGTGATGTTGCCGCCTCCTGCGACAGCGGAATTCACGGCATTGTAGATGTTATTGCCCTGGCCATCCACCCCGCGCACAAAGCGGAGTCCCCACGTGCCCTCACCACCGGCCGGGCCGGGGAGCGTGTCAGGGAGCAATGGCACCGGAGCCGGTGCATTCGCGGGAGACCCCAGCAACTGCCACGCGCTGGTCGCTCCCACGGAGCCGAAGCTGCCAGGAGCGTAGAAGAGTTCCCACGCTGCTCCGCCGGCACCTTCCTGGGCAATATAGAAGACATCGTAGGTCCCCGCCGCCGGCACATTGAGCACCGCCAGAGTGGGGGTGTCGCTGAAGCCGGGGGCATAAAGGACAGCACTGTTCCTTGGATCGAGGGCTCCGGTTCCGTTGGTGCCGGTAAACCATGCCCCGGGCACGGTCAGCGCCCAGCCGTCATCTGCCAGGATTCCAAAGGTATATAACCCTGCCGCTGGAACGGTGATGCTGGCCCGGCTCACCGAGATGAATTCGTTGTCATCACCCGGGATATTGCCAATGAACGGCAGGTCGTTGCGGAACAAACCGAGGAAGTTGCCCCTCACTCCGTCGAGGTCATTGAAGTTGATGACCGGGGCCGTGCCGTCCACCACATTGAGGCCGGTCAGATCACCCGAAGCCGTCGTAATGGCTCCCGCCAGGTTATTGCCATAAGGCGCACGAATTTCCCGCACGTTCCACTGGTTGACCGGAGCGCCCGTTGGAGTCGCCGGCAGCGGGGTAGGCAGCACGGGGTTTTCCCCGCCTCCGCCCACCAGCGTCCATGCGGTGCCGTTGGTGTTATTGATGAAGTCCCCCGTCGCCCATGCCACTTCATTGTAGGCCCCGCCACCGCCTTCAAAATAGAGAAATTCGACCACATACTGCCCGGCCGCCGGGAACTGGGCCAATCCGCGCGTATTGCTATTGCCGGTGCCCCCGGGGAAAACAAGGGTCCGGGAGTCGGCCGGATCGATCAGCCCGCCGCCACTTTTGTTGATGAATTGAGCGCCTTTGATCCGCAGGGCGAAACCATCATCGCTCTGCACCCAAAAGGACCGCTGCAACTCCGCCGGAGTCGTGCCCGTGATATTGACCAGGACATTGGCCCCTTGGATAATGTCGTTGTCGTCGGCATCCGTATTGGTCAGGAAATTCCGGTCAAACCGGAACAGCCCACCCCCGCCCCCGTTGGTATTGGGGTCGAAGAAGTTCATATACGGCGAGGTGGCGTCCACAATATTCGTGGCGGAACTGAACATGGAGGCAGCCCGTCCGATGTTAAATGGATTGATCGGGCCATCCTTGACTTCGCGCACGTTCCACACATCCAGCACGGGTGCGGTTGCCAGCAGGTCCGCCTCCGGCAAAACCGGGGTGGTCACGCTGCCATTTGACGACAGGGCAACATTGTTCTGATCCCGGAATTCCAGACTGTAAGTCGAAGTGATCTGGTTGCCGAGGGGAGTCGGCGGAACATAGGTCACGGTGGTCACGTTGCCGCTTTTGGTCACGCTGGTGGGCGTGACAGTGGCCCCCTCAATGGTCAGGAAATTGAAAGTCGCCGGAGTCACCACGCTGGTGGCTCCAAAGTCGGTAATGCGGAAGGTGAAACCAGTGGAGCTGGCCACTGCCGACGTCACCGCCGCCAGCGGGGCGGGCGTGGTGGTGAGGGACACATTGTCAAAGTGGTGCGCCTCCCATTCCCCGCCGGTGCGGGCCGCGAAGACCATGCGGCCGCCGCTGGGCACCCAGTTGGTGGCCAGATTGTCCACCACTTTGGTGCCCTTCCAGGTCACATCCAGAGTGCCATCGTTTTTCAGTTCCACCCGGAGCCGGGCCCAACCAGCACTGCCAATGGGGCCGGTCTGCAGGGATAGCGGATCATCTATAGCGCCATTGCGCACCGGAGCAGGCACTTCCAGCAGCACCGTGCCATCCCGCTTGATGCTGAATCCTACCACATCGCCATTGCCATTGTCGTAGGTGTCGAAACCAACCGACAATCCGGTAGGGGTGCCCTCTTCGGCGGCTCCCCCGTTGAATCCGATCCCGTCATCAAGGGTGGCATCCCCATTGCGGGCGAAGTTGATGCTGAAGCCGTCCGCCGGATTTGCGGTCCCATTGCCGATCCGGCAATCCACTTCAAAGATAAAGGACTGCACCGGATAACCGGCATCCAGATCCGGAAAGATCACCGTGGAAGTGGTGCTGCCCACCGCATCGGTCAGCTTCAGATAGCCACCCGGATTGCCGTCCGTGGGGCGCACCTCGGGCGGGGCTCCGGCGATGGTATAAATCGTCAGGCCTGCTGGGCCGGCCGAGAAGTCATTGGTGTAAGTGCCTGCAGTCAGACACGCGGGGATGGCGAGGAGACCGCAAAGCGATCCCTTCAACACCGCAGGTAAGCGGGTAGTTCTCATGTTTTGGTGGAGGGGAATGGGGGGTTCAGAATCTGTCTGCAAAAACAAATCCGGCCCTGTTTTAGGCGGATTGATATTAGCCTTTGGTTAAGATCCGAAATTGTCACTCTTTTCTGCCTGGGATTCCTCCCCCGTCCTCCCGGCCGCATGGAATTGCGGCCAACAGCAGGTCTGGCGGCAGCCGCAGGCTCCATTCCGCAAACATGCGAAAACGAAGGCGTGCGACGGGCAACCGGACCGCGTCCCTGCCCTGACATTAGGACCGGGAACGGGTCGACCAAAAACCTTGGATGCAGGGTCTGGTGGCTTAGAAGCCGAGTCCAGGAGGGAGTCCCATGCCGGCGGTGACCTTTTTCATTTCTTCTGCGGCCATGTCGCGCCCTTTGCCGATGGCCTGACGCACCGCGGTGAGCACGAGGTCTTCGAGCATCTCCACATCATCGGCATTCACCACCGAAGGGTCGATGCGGATGGAAAGCACATCCCCGGCCCCGTTGGCGGTGACGCTGATTTTGCCGGCCACACTGGCATCCACGGTGCGGGCCGCCAATTCGGCCTGGACCTTGGCCATGTTGCCCTGCATTTCCTGGGCTTGCTTCATCATCTTGGCAATATTCATAACATTCGGGGGAGGGGGAGGTTAGGGGAAGGAAAGACGGAAAGTTCCCCGCTACTTCCATGCAGGGAGGGCAGGCTGCAAGGCGCAATCGGGCTTTGGCGGCGGCATGCCCGATATGAGGGAGTAGATCTGCTTGAGATAATGACGGGCCACAGCCGGAGCGCAGTGGAGACAGCCGGAGGCAAATGTCACGGACACAATTGATGAACACGGATTTTTGCTGAATCCGGCATGCACCTGCAGAAGAGATCTCGTTATTTTGCTATATCCTTGATTATCAGTATCATCCGCGTTTAGTATGCCACTGTCACCACGGCGCTCCTGCTATGGCCCGGTTGCGTCCTTGATATGGTAAACGGACTTCCAGTCAGTTCCCCGGTTTCGGTGGAGGGGCGGAATCGGCCGGTGCGGGGGAAGGTGCTGCGGCGGGCTGGAGGGCCGGGTCATCCAGATCGAGGCGGTAGAGGATCTGATTGTAATTCCACCGTGGGGTCACTTCCGGGCGGTCGGCAAACTCGCTGGTGTAGGTGCCTTCGAAAAAGAGGACCGGCGAGTCTGCGGGAGTAAACTCCGGATGGAGCCGGGGATTGTAAAACGTGTAATTGGCATGGCTGAGAACCTTGACCGCCGGCCCCCAGGGGCCGGTGGGTTCCGGAGCTTCCGCATACCAGAGTTCCCCATGGCCCGAGGGTTTGCCTCCGGATTCCATAAAGACCGTGACCCATCGCTTCCGGAAGGCATTCCATGCGATGGAACCAGTATGCGGTTTGACCTTGTCCCCGCTGCCGGCGGCGAGCACATGCGGCTGCGGGGTGAGAGTTTCCCACTGGGCAGGATCCTGCCAGCCCTCAAACGTCGCGGGGCAGCGGAAGTTAGGGAAGGGATTGCCAAAAAGCATCCAGTCGCGCCCGGCGGCATCGGTGTAGGGCGCCGGGTGGCCGTCCGGCACGGGTGGTTGTTTCGGTGCGTCCGGCCCTTTGGTCCAGACCAGCCGTTCTTTGAGGAACTGGGCGGAAGCATCGTCCCAGACACAGACCCCGCATTCATAGGCTTCGAGATAACCGCGCACCTTGATGTAGGTGCCGACCAACCGCTCCCGGCCGGTGCGGTCCGGCAGGACGGCGACCCCGGAAACCCAGGTGGGCCCGGTCCCGGGCATCTTGGCGATGCCGCGCACCTTGCCGGCGGGATCGCGGAACCAGTCGAAGGTCAGGCGGAGGGGCGGTTCAAAGGAGGCCAGCGGCTGGATGGGCGTGGTGGCACCCGTCATGTCAAAGATCCCAAGGGGATAGCCAGCCACCGTGGTATCGCCCCATGCCCAGAAAAGCCGGCCGCGGTAGACGGCATTCTGGACACTGTCGCAGCCGACGATGCCGGATTCCGGCTCCGGCGCGGCGGTGCCGGTTTGTTGGCTTTCCGCAAATCGTCCACCCCCCGTGAGACGGCCGATGCGCTTGGCGACAATGCGCCGGCTCACCGTAATTTTTTGGCTTCCCCCAGGCTGAGGTTTCACCCGGACTCCTTCATAACCAAATCCATCCGGTTTGACCCCATAACCATTGCCCAGGACGGTAAGCCAGGTCTCCGTTCCCATCAGCTCCGGCAGGTCGAAGGCCGCCACTCCGGCATTGTCCGTGATGAAACGGACGCCGTGGGTGGTGCGGAACTCGACAAGGGGCACCGGCCAACCCGATCCTTCCTCCACCACTTCCAAACGGAAAGGCTCAACTCCGGGGGCCGATGCCCATGCGGTGCCCAAAAGGCAGCCCAGGGCGAGGCGGCGCAGACCCTGCAGGAAAGAAACATAGTGGAGTGACATGATGCCCATGACGTCGCAAACCGCCCTTCCCCATCAAGCTTTTCCAACCTTTTTTTTCCGCGCCACCCGGGGGGCATTTGCCTCCGGGCCCGGCCTGCGGCGGATTCATCCCTGCTGCCCGGCGGACGGCTGTCCCTTTGCGCCTCTCCTGGTTGGCAGTGCCAGGCACCGGGCCCAAGTAGCAGACCCATGTTCACTCTGCGCTGACTGGAGGCGCTGTTCAGTCAGGGGGGAAATCGCAGGCACCCGCCGGAATTGCTAATGGATTTAAGTATCCACTGGGCTACTTATAAATGCGCTGGTTCCTCTGGGCAGTTGCCGTAGAAGAAAGAGTTCAGCAAAATGAGTTGAAGCACGAAGACAGCGCTTAGTCCATTCAGTAACTCCCTAAAGATCCGGCGGCGATGATCATCACCAACAAGGTCAGGATGCCCCCCCATTTAGCATGCCGGGGACTTCGGAAGGAAATCAGGAACGACATCAGAGCGAATCCCCCCAACGTTGATAGGTAAGTGCTTTCAAGTGCCGCCCGCACCTCCCTCGGACTCAGCCCCGTTTTCCGCCAATGGCCCCCGAAATCCACCACCAAGTGACACGCAAAGACCAGCAAAAGACAGACCAAACACGTCCAATACGCAACCAAGATCAACCTTGAAGGGGGAGGATCGGCGACTTGGCGGATAGGCACGACGTGGCGGATAGGCACAACAGTGATTTAACCAACCTGGCCGTTCCTTGACAAGTTCGGCGTTTCGATCCGTTCAGCGGTGACCGTTTAGGCATGTCCGGTGGAGGAAACTTGGAGTGCGCGCGGCTTGCCGCCGCTTTCGCGCAGGCAGCTTGCTGCCGTTTGCCGCCGGGGTGCTGCCTGCCGGTGGAGTCCAGCCCCAAAGTGCCGGTCTCCTTTGGATTTGTCAATGGATTTGCGTCGCCACATGGATACTCTAGCGGCAAATACGCTGCCTTCCCCAGCAATGGCGGAAGCGATAAGGACTCTACAAAATGAGTTAAAGCTCGCATTTACCCCTCAAAATATCCAAACTTTTTCCATTCCATGACCACATCCGCGCCATCCGTGATTCAGTTTTTTTCTTTTGTGCCCAATGCAATCCTTTCAGCTCCACGCGTGGAGGAGGCTTTTAATACAGAAAGGATCATCAGACCGGAAAACGCCCATCTATTTCCTACTCCCATCCGCGTGAAAATGAGAACCAAGGGAAGGGGGTGGACGGATTTCCTCTCCCCAATTACATCTCATGCTCCAGTCTTATGTTCTCAACGCGTAGTGGATACGGTTGTCGCCGGGAACCTGAAGGGAGTTCAATTTATCCCGGTGACGTTGGAGCACGAAAAAAAAAGCACTGTTCTGGCCCCACCCTGCAATTATTACTGGATCATCCCTACCGGCAAAACCCTCCCTTACTCCGTAAAAGTTTACCGGGAGACAGAAGGTTCCAATTCCCCCTGGTTCGACGTGGATAGCCTCAAAGAGGCAAGACTGCGCGCCGGGAGCGAAAAGTTTAAATACCGGAGAATTCCTTTTTACGAAAAATGGGACGGCTCAGACGTAATCAAATTCCATGAGGATGAGTTTGCCTGTTGTGGGCACATGTATTGCTCAAGGCGGTTTGTGGAAATCGCCTACGGCGAAAAATGGTCGAATCTTAGGGTCACGCCTTTTGACAGCATCACCGGAATGGTCAAGGCTCTGCAGGACCTCCCTTGGCCGCCTGAACTGTGGTATCCGCCCCTTGATCCCAGAGACTAGCCTTGGGGTGGGCAGGCGGTGCCGGGCCGATGGCTGGTTCTTCGGCCGAAGGTGGGCGGGATGCCGGGACTGAGTGCTGCGCCACCCTCCGGAATTGCCATGGATTTTCGAGTCCACATAACTACTTCACCATAAATGCGCTGGCTCCCTCTCATCTCCTCCTCTCCATCACCTCCGCCCCGCCTGCGGACTGCATCTGCATCGCCGTCAGCCATCCTTCACGGCTCTACATTACCACAGATGGCATCCCCACCCACAATACCACCGTCGACGGCGAGCCCACTCCCGCGTCCCCTTCCCCGGACCCAGCTGAAACCCAGCGCCTCCCCTCCCTCACCGATGTCATCCAGGCCGGCTGGAACCTTACCCGGGCCAACCGGCAGGAACGCACCATCGACCTCCAGCCCGTGGCTCCTGTCGCCTACCGCGTCTGATCCAATGCCGCCCTCCTTGAGCAGGGCCACCGCTGGCTGGATCAGATCCTCGCCCTCCTGCAACTCGGCGGAAGCAGCGGCATCCTTCAAAAACTGCTCCAGTGCTATCCCTTCGGTAGTGGCGGGTTCACGTCGCGAGGCGGTCATGAATGTTGAATTTCATCTTGCTGGGCTTCCAGGATCAGGAGCCCGCACCATTGCCACTAGACAAAGTGCGGTCTGTCTGCACCATTTCACCTTGGCCCGCCCACGCGGAGCTGCCACTCGCCAACCACACCTTCACCCTCGCGCAGCGCCATGAAAGAAATTCCCAAGGTTGATCTTTACATTCTCAAAAAAGAAAAAGACGGCGCAAACTTCAACATGGTGTTCGGAGTCATATTTTTGGCTTGGTGTGCCTATGATATCGTGAACGATCCTGAGGAGCTTTTCATGTTCAACATTTTCTCTGGGCTCCTAGGACTGGCCTTTGTTTGGTTTGGCTTCAAAGGCTTGCGGGACGTCAGGAGATTGGAAGCGGAACTGCGGTCCAATGACGCGCCCGCCCAACCCAGTGCTGAAACCACGCCATCCTCATCCCCCGCCCTCCCCGTTAACATTTCCGAACCTTCCCCATAATTTCTTGCAGATCCTGTTGGGCATGGATAGGCTCGCCCTGTCTATGCTACGGGTATGCCGCTCAACCACTGTGAACCCTTCCCCCACCCAAAACATGCTACCCTGCAAAATGGATATCCCCCCATCGCTGGTGGCATAATCAACTGTTCGCCAAGGAAATGACCATCGAGCAATACAAGACGTGCTATGGACCTACGGACAATGCGGCTCCGGGATGGGACGCAATAGACAATGCGCTGGACGCAGTATACGGGGATCAGAACCCGCTGCACTGGGGAACCGCAATTCCCTATTCCTCAGGTGGTTCCGACCCCTTGGACGGGATCAGTGCCTATATAAGCGCTCATGGCGGCGTTCACCACCTTCATTTCGTGACCTACGGATATAGTGCCCTCTACTACGATGAGGAGTCCGCTGGGGCGGACTATAGCGGTTTTGGCTTTGAGATGACGTTTCGATTGGCTTGTCCCCAGCCTGTTCCGTCGGAGCACGAATTCAATTGGGTGTGCAACTTCCTCGAGAATCTAGCGCGATACGTATTTGATTCCAAAAAGGTTTTTGCACATGGACACTGGATACCCGCCAATGGCCCCATCAGATCAGAGTCGGACACGGACATCGTAGGTTTGGTTTTCTCAGGAGACCCCGATCTGCCTACGATTGCGACACCGCATGGGCGCGTAGAGTTCGTTCAAGGTTTCGGCGTCACCCAATCCGAAATCGATGACCTGATCGCAAAAAAGAGAACGGCTTTGGAGATTCTTGACGAACATAGACGGACGAATCCTTTCCTAATTACCGACCTCAATCGAAAGAGTGGCGAATAAGATGCTCCATCAAACGACGGGCGACGTCATTCTTTGAATTCAGGCTTCCCTTCCCGCCGTGGATGAGCTAGACGTTGTGCTAGAAATGGAATCCCCGAAATCCAGTCGAAAGCCCAAATGGTGGAACAACGGGTGGCTCTGGTTCGCAGCCATGCTATTGACATTCGCAGTCCTGTTCGTGATTGGGCGATATTCAGCGACGTATGAACCGAACCCGAAGATTGAGGGCAGGAGTCTATCGGATTGGACGAACGATCTGAAGTCCATTGGCTGGGAAGATTCTGACCACCATAAAGCTGTGATTGTCCTCAGGAACCACAGAGAGCAAGTCATTCCAGTTTTCGTCACATGGTTAAGAGAACGGGACACGCTCCCCCAGAGCGTTTACTTCCTCACGATGGATATTCTGGCGGGCAAGCAAGGTCCTCGCCTTAGTTATCGGGGTTCGTTTTATAGTCAGCTAGCTGCGGCGCGAGCAATCAAGCAGTTGGAAGACGGCAGACCGGAGGTTGTTGCCGCCCTCAATGACGTCATCAAGCAATATCAAGGTTCTGGGCACTACGCTGCTAGGACAGCACAAGAGACTCTAGAGGCTCTCCACAAAAAAGAGGCACAACAAGACGCTCCATCCAACGGCGGGTAACTCTCCTGTTTGAATTCGGGCTTCCCTCCCCGCCGTGGATGAGCTAGACGTTG
>JBBQWG010000035.1:0-81123 GCA_038210825.1 Verrucomicrobiales bacterium | reverse complement strand
CGCGCCGCCGCGTTCTACACCCTGATCGGCAACTGCCACCGCGCCGGCATCGACGCCCAGGCCTACCTCGCCGACCTGTTCACCCGGCTCCCCCTTCCCACCGAGACCACCAAAACCCTCCCCGGCCTCACCCCCCACGGCTGGGCCGCCGCCCGGAAAGCCCCTGCGGAATCCCCCCAGGCCTAACCCAACGCAATTCCCGTCAAGTCAAGATCCACGGGGCGGCGTTTGACGGATACGATCATGGGGCGGGATCACGTTTACCTCCCATGGTAACTCACGCTGGACCTTGGCTGCGGCCGGACGCGTGCCGCAGCCACGTTTCCACCCCTTCGCGGGAGATTGATCCATTGATTTTGATGTCGGGAGCGGCGGCTCCTTTCACGCATGTCTTTGGATGGGATTCCACCAGGACCGCTCCTCCAGGTCAGCGCGGCACCTGCAAGGCTGACCTCACTCGTGGCAACCGCTGTCGGCGGGGGGACATGGCCTCGGACCGTTGGGAGCGTAATATCTCCTCGTGGCATAGTCCTGCTCGTCGGTTGAGCCAGTAAGAATGGTATCGATTAAATCGCGCTGCTCACGCGGGGCTTCATGGGCGATGATGATTCCTTCCGCCGATACCGTCGCGGCGTCTACGGCGGTGCCGATCGGCCCCAGGAATTTGCCCCCCCCGGCGATGTTCTCCACTGCTTTGTCAACCTCTCCATCAATCAGGTTTCCCAGAGCATCCCTTACCCTTCCCTCGCCGGGCGTATCGCCTTGGCCAGGCGAACACGGACGACCCCATATGCGCATGGGCACGGGCTTGAGAATGGCGTCCAGCAGATCACCAAACAACAGACCGGTCGGATCGGTCCGGTTTACAGGATCACCCAGAACGTATCCATAGAGGTTGGCGTCACCGCCGCGGAAACCGACCGGGTCCTTTGCTGTCCATCGGCCGGAATCCGGATCGTACTCGCGGGCTCCGAAATGAACGAGCCCGGTCTGGGAGTCATAAAGCCCGCCAGCGAAACCAAAAGGCTGGAATCCCGGGTTGGTGTCCAGGGTGACTTTGCCAAATTCGTCATAGTCCACCCGTTGCATAATGGTCCCGGTTGCTGAATCGATCACCAGCCGTGGACTGCCGAGATGATCAACGATCAATTTGTAGGTGCTTCCCGCTTTAAGGATGTAGGCCGGCACATTGACGCCTGTTGAGTAGACAAATCGGCTGGCGACATTGTTGGCGCCGTCGAGTTCCGCGATAGGTTTCAGGCCATCCTGATAGAGGAAACCCTGCACCAGCGTGCCATTGACCTTGCGGCCAACCCGCCGGTGCGCGCCGTCCAGCAAATAATCGATTTGTGTCGTGTCGGGCAAGGTCACTCCTGTCAGATTGCCAAAAGTATCGTATTGATAGCCCGTTGTCTGACCGGCGTCAGTCTTGCGTTCGCGTTCGCCATCGGCGTTGTGGAGATAGGTGGTTGTTCCGGACTGCTCCAATCGATCCTGCGCATCATACGTGGCATGGGTGGTCCCGCTGCTGCCGCTGCGGCTGAGTCGGTTGCCATTGCCATCGTGGGTGTAACTGGCAGTGACGACCCCGTCCAACCTCACCTCCTTCAATCGCCCGGCCAGATCGTAGCTGTAGGCGAAGGCCTGCGTGATCCCGGCGATGGTTTCGCTCCTGGCCCCAATCCGGCCAAGGGCATCGCGGGTATAAGTCGCCTGATAAACAGCGCTGCCCCCTTGGCTGGCGGCATGAGTCGCCAGGGCACCAAAGGCATCATAGCCCATCGTGGTGCTAACGGTGCCAAGGACCGTTCCGGTGACCGATCCATTGAGCAGGTTGCGCGTCAGGGTGAGCGCGCCTGCCGCAACGGGCAATCCATCCTGGTCATAGGAAAGCGCGATTGGGGAGGTGCCGTTGACGCTGAGGGATGTGACCCGGAAATTGTTGTCGTAGGCCCGGGTAACGCTGCCCGCCACTGCCCCGCTCCAAGTCATGCTGACCGGCAGACCTCCGTCCCAGGTGTAGGAGAGGGCCGCCCCTTGATCGCGGTTCAGGGATGTCAACCGTCCGGCATCGTCATAGCCATACAAGGTGTCTCCCACCGCGACATCGACCAGGCTGGTCCCGTCCCCGCCATCGTGTTGGACCGCGGCGGATTGACCTCCGGAACGCTCCACACCAACCGGCTCGCGATCCTCGTTGTAGGTGTATAACGTCCTGCTGTTTTCCGCGCCCACGAGGGGGGCTTCATAGGCCGAAAGCTGATTGTTTTGGGTATAAGTAAACCGGTGGTCCGGCCGGCCCGGAGGGATGACGGAGGTAGTATTGCCATTGGCGTCGTAAGTGAAACGCGACTGCCCGCCGTCTGGGAAAGTCAGTCCGGTGATGCGGCCGCTGGCGTCGCGCGCGAAACTGGAAGTTTGGCCGGCGGCGTCGGTGGTGCTTTGCACCAGGCCGTCCGCGCCGTAACTGAACGTCAGGGTGCGGCTGGCCGCCCCGCTCCCCTGCGTGGTGCTGGCGAGCCGCCCCATGTCATCGTAAGCGAAGCCTCTTGCGGCCAGCACGCCAAACTGCTCCTGCACCGGTTTTCCCGACAGATCCAATAACACGGTTTTCTTGCGTCCGCCTGGCGAGGTGATGGTGATGGTGCGGGTGGCCACGTTAAAAACGCGGGTGATGGCCCGTCCGTTAGTCGTCACCCTCTCGGTCATCGTGGCAAGGCTGAGTGGATTGGTCGGAGTAGTTAGGGTCACGGTGCGCTCAGTAGTGGTCGTATAAATTTTGCCACCGGGGGTCCTCACCACGACGCTGGCGGCCACCGGAGCCTGCATCCCCCAGCGGGGGTCCGGGCCAACTACATTAGTGACGGTCATACCGTCCGGGTAAGTCGCGGTTTTGTTTCCGCTCTGGCCGCTTACGACCTGAATCTGGTTGCCCTGTGGGTCTGTAGTCGTTCGCAGATGATCGCCGTTACTCAAGCGCTCCGCGCGATACGTGGTCATTGCGCCCAGAGCAGTTGTCAGAGTCACCGTCGAGTCATTACCGGAACCGCTGCGGGCAATCGTCTTAGTAGCGCCGGTGGGATCAGTGGCGCTCGTCAGCTGCCCCAGAGCATCGAACGTATAAATGGAGGTATGACCCCGGGGATTGGTCAGCCCGGCAAGCAACCCGCCACCGGTGTAGCTGAGTTGAACCGTTTCGCCGGCAGGGCTGGCGATGTGGCTAAGGATAGCCATCGGCGTTAACCGCCAGAACTGTCCGTTGGCCAAAGGGGCCGACAATCGCTGTGGGATTGCCGCTGCCGTCGCGCTGAATCGTGGAAGCATTGCCGTGGCTGTCCGTGACAGTGGCCAGTCTGCCTTCAAGGTCATAAGTAAACTCGTAGAGAACCGTATTGGTAAATGCATCGCGGGTTTGGAGGTGACGCCCGCTCGCGCTGAATGTGTAGTATTGAGTGCCATCCGCTGAGGCGATGAACAACTGAGCCGCCGAAAATCCCGGTAAAACCGCCTCCACGCGGCGCACGCGGAAGTTGCTAACATCCGCGATATAGAAGCTGCCGTCAGGCGCCACCGCAACCCCTTGCGGTCTCAGCAATGCCCGGGTGGCCGGCCCTCCATCACCGCTGAATCCCTGACCGGCTCCGGCGAGCGTGGTGATGATGCCGTCCGTTCCCACGCGCCGGATACGACCGTTTCCCCAGTCAGCGAAATACAAGCTGCCGTCGGACCCGAACGCCGTGCCTTGCGGACCTGCCACCCTCGCTTGGGTGGCAGGCCCGCCGTCTCCCAGAAAGCCTGCGGTACCGGTGCCCACAACTGTTGATATAATTCCGTTTGTGTCGATGCGGCGTATCCGCTGGTTACCTGAGTCGGAAAAGTAAATACTGCCGTCAGGTGCCACCGATAACCCTCCGGGACTGGAAATCCGCGCCAGTCTCGCCGGTCCCCCATCACCGCTGAAGCCGCTCGTTCCCACACCCGCCACTCTTGTGTAGATCCCATTCAGCCCCACATGTCCAATCGCAACGATAGGGCTGGTAAACGTAAAATAAAATCCGCCATCGGCCGATATTGCCACGTCCCCGACGGAGAGGAATTGCATTTGAGTCGCAGGCAGCCCATCGCCGCTAGTAATGGCTCCTCCGCCCGCCACTGTGGTCATCACCCCTTCCCGGCTCACCCGCCTAACGAGGTTATCACCGGCAATGTAAAAGGAGAAGTCGGGTGCCACCGCCACGCCTCGCACGTTGCCGTTCAAGGCTCCTGTGCTGCCAGAACCGGCGACAACAGTTATGCTGCCATCGGGCGCGATGCGTCGAATTGAGGAGTTCAGTGCCGCATAAGCGCTGCCGTCCGGAGCTAAGGACACGTCCTGCACACTGAGAAAAGACGTAGCAGCGCTGAAGGGACCGGCCGCTGAGGTAATTACTTGACCGATCGCGTCCGCTCCACGGCGCGTGCCATCGCCATGATGGAGCACCCGAGCGGTGGGGTCATAGTCATGATGCACGCTTAGACTCCACCCGCCTACCTGGGCACGAAGCGCCCCCAAGGAACGATTACTCACCTGCCAAAGCGTGACTTCCTGACGCGCACGATTTCCCGTCAGAGGCACTCCCGAAAATGCTGCAAAACTCTGCGTCAGCTGGGCCGGTTGCTGATACGGCGCCATATACATACCCGATGCGCACCGTGGCATCGGCAACCCCTTGCACTTCGCGGCCGTAAGCATCCATGCCGTCCCAAGTAAAGCTATGCCGCTGATTGGCCGTGGGGGAAAAAGCGTAAGGAAACTTCCGTCCAGCCACATGGATTTCCAGCTCAATGCGTCGCAGGCTGGCCGGAGGCTGTACACCGCTGAGCGGTATTTCCAATGTGAAGGCGGCCCTCCTCCCTCGGGTTCTGTCGCTTTGGTAGTGTAATGCGAAACCGGTTCCGACCACCCCAATCCTTTCACCCAGTATTTGGTTTTCAACCTCAATGGTCGACGACCCCGTCTGGATACAGGGGTCGTCAAGAGGCTCGTCCGTCTCAGGCAGCTCCCCCGGTCTGACCGCGTCGGGCGGGGGACCATAGGGCCAGTTGTGATCCCACGGGGTGAAATGCGCAATCGGGACGCGCCAGAGTTCCTGGCCGGCCTGATACAGGAGCGCCAGTTTCTGGCGCTCTTCAGGGCTTAGGGTGAGGGCCGGCAAACCGCCCGCTCCCACCGTGTCCACCGTTGCCAATCCCGCGCTTACAGCGGTGATCCTGATCACCCGGCCGTTCTCCGCAGGCACCCAGGCGGCGCGTTCCCGGTCGTAGTATCCATTCGGCACGATCATGCCCACGGGGAAGGCCAGAAAATTCTCGACGTAATGAAAGAGGGGTTGGCTAAAGGCAAGACTTTTAGCGCCAGCGGCGATGGCTTCATCGGCGCTCAGCTCGACCGCATAGGTATAACCGCTATTCGGGGGCAGAGCTGCGGGCATCGCGGCGGGACCGTTGGCCCCCACCGTATACTCCGTCGCGCGCACGTTCAGCGATGGCAGCGGCTGGGTGCTGCCGTCAGGCATCACCATGGTGGCCGCCGTGCCAGCTGGAAAAAGCAAGGTCGATTGCCGGCTCCCGTCGCTGTCGCTCGTCATGCTTCCCCGGGCTACCTGCATCTCGCCGGCGCTTGCCGCGATGGGAGTAACCTCGGCATCGAGCGGGATCAAAATCGTATCCGGAGCAATGCTGAAATCCCGCCATGGTGTATGGACCTGCCGCTGGGCAGGGAGAAATCCGGTTTTCTGGTAGTTGATCGTGAGCATCCCCCCGCCGTTTACCGCCAGATCAAACATGCCATCGGACCGGCTGATGGTCTGGCCGAGTTCCTGATGATTGAGAATCGAAATGGTCACCCCGGAAAGCGGAGCGTTGTCGCGCGTTTTGACCGTGCCCCGCACCACTGCGGCGCGCCTGGCGTGGATGGCGCCAGGGGCCACGCCGGTTTGGATGGGGTTGGGCCCTGTGAATAAAAACTCCGTTGCCTCCGACAGCCCCGTGGCGACCCCTCCTGAGACCGGGGGAGCCACGGAGGCGGGATCTGGCGGCAAGCCGCCGGTCCCGAGGTGGCGCAAGCGGAAAAAGCGCTTCGCATCCGTCTTATCCACGAGGAGGGAAAACCGTCCGTCGAGCAGCGTGGGGATGTCAGGGAACGGCCGCCAGAGGCTGAGGGTATCCGCCTCCTCTAACACGTTGCCCGGCAGGCTCTCCCACGAGAGTCGGACCTGGGCACCGCCTTGGTCCTCAATCAGCAAGGGAGGTGGCGATTGCGCCCAACTGGTGATAGGGAGGGTGCCAAAGGATTGCACCACGGCACAGATCAAAAGAAATTGCCATCCATAGACCTTCCATCCGGAACCCGCGCCTGATGCTCTCCGGAACCCGTTGGGTGAGGACAGGTCAATTTCTGGCTTGCATGATTTCATGACGGCTCCTTGGAGAATGGATCATTGGCCTGAGGCTCGCCGCCCTGTTCCTTAAAAGCTCAAAACAATTTCCGGCTTCCATCTCCGCTTGTCAAGAAGTGATCTCTCCCTTCAGTTGAGAAATCCTCCGCTGACTGGCTAGAAGTTGCCGGGGTTTAGGCCAGGCAGTTTCCATGATGACCGCGGTGAGTTGGTTTGCCGCGGTGATTCTCTTTGTGACTGGCACCGATCCCGGGCACCCCGCGCGGTGAGGTGAGGTGCCTCTGCAAAGCGCCTGGACTGCCGGTCCGGTGGGGTGGTAAACCGCACGCAAAAATTGCAATTCCTTCCTGGACATGTAAGGATTCCGCGGATCGGCTCTACCCAGCGCAACCGCACCACTCCGCACTCCGGAAAGTCACGCCCTTTCAGGGCTGCCCCATCGGCCGGTGGCACGGACCTGGGGCGGCTGCCCCAGGCTATCACAGGAAGCCCCCTTGGGGCACGGAGGCGGTCTCATTTGGAAAAAAGACCAGCGTTGAACCAGCCTCCGATTGGACGGCTGGACTGCGGCGGGATCGGAGCGGTCCGCAGGGTGGCGGATTTCCTCGTCGCCTTCGGTGGCGACAGCCTTTACAGGCCCCCTCCATGAGCAGGCACCATTCCCTCGGATTGAGAATCGGAAGAAATCGTGTCGATTCCAAAATTACTCCACGGTGACGCTCTTGGCCAGATTCCGGGGTTTGTCCACATCGCGGCCGAGGGCGACGGCGGCATGATAGGCGAGGAGTTGGAGCGGGATGATGTTGAGAATCGGCTGCAGCATTTCCACGGTGCGCGGGACGTAGATGACATCATCGGCATGGTGGCGGATTTCCTCGTCGCCTTCGGTGGCCACGGCAATGATCGGTCCCCGGCGGGCGCGGATTTCCTGCATGGTGCTGACATTTTTTTCGTAGAGGCTGTCCTGAGGGCAAATCACCACGGTCGGGGTCTGCGGGTCGATCAGGGCGATGATGCCGTGTTTCAGTTCGCTGGCGGGGAAGCCGGCGGCGTGGATGTAGGAAATTTCCTTGAGTTTCAACGCGGCTTCGAGAGCGATCGGATAGTTATACTGGCGGCCGAGGAAAAGCATGCTGTGCACATGGGCGTATTTTTGGGCGATGGCCGCGATATGGCTTTCTCCGGCCAGCACTTTCCTCACCTGATCGGGGAGCTTTTCGAAGGCCTGGATGATGGTGCTGCCGGTGCTGGCTGACATTAGCCGCATCCGGCCAAGGCACAGGGTCAGCAGACCGAAGAGGGCGACCTGACTGACAAAGGACTTGGTCGCGGCCACGCCGATTTCCGGACCGGCATGCATATAAACGCCGCCATCACTTTCCCGGGCGATGGTGCTGCCCACGCTGTTGCAGATGCCAAGGCAGCGGTAACCCTTGCGGCGGGCTTCCCGCATGGCCCCAAGGGTATCGGCGGTTTCGCCGCTTTGGCTAACCGCAAAAAAGATGCTGTTCCGCGGCAGGGGGCGGTTCTTGAAACGGAACTCACTGGCAAAATCCGTCTCCGCCGCGACGAAGGCCATGTTTTCCAGCATCTGCGCTCCTACCATGCCCGCATGCAGCGCCGTGCCGCATCCCAGCACAATCACCCGGTCCACATCCCGCAATTCCGCCGGGGTCAGGTTCAAGCCGCCCAACTGGGCGCTGGCTTCCTCCGCATTCAGCCGGCCCCGGACCGCATTCTCGATAGTCTGCGGCTGCTCAAATATCTCCTTCAGCATGTAATGGGCAAATTCACCGCGCTCGGCGGCGTCGGGGGCAAAGTCCAGTTCTTCTACCTGATAGTCGGCGTTGGAGTCGGTCAGCGATTCGATGGCAAACCCGTCCGCCCGCACTTCGGTCAAGTCAAAGTCCTTCAAATAAACCACTTTGTGGGTGTAGGGCAGCAAAGCGGTGGCATCGCTGGACAGGAACATCTCGCCTTCCCCAATCCCCAGCACCAGGGGACTGCCACGCCGGGCCCCCACAATCAGACCCGGGTGGTCCTGATGCATCACGGCGATGCCATAGGTTCCCTTGATGCCATGCAGCGCCGACCGCACCGCATCGGTCAGGCGGCGGTCGCCGGTTTCCGTGCTGGCTTGATAGGCATTCCCAATCAGGTGCGACAGCACTTCGGTATCCGTGGCGGAGACAAAGAGGTGCCCTTCCGCTTCCAGACGGCGCTTCAGCGGCTGGAAATTTTCAATCACCCCATTGTGCACGACCACCAGCTTGCCGCTCCCATCGGCGTGGGGGTGGGCGTTGGCATCGCTGGGTTCCCCATGGGTCGCCCACCGGGTATGGCTGATCCCCTGATGGGCCGCCGCCCGGGGACGGCTGGCCACATACCGGGTCAACTCGGCAATCCGGCCCACTTTTTTGAGAATGTCGAGGGAGCCATCCGCGAGGGTGGCGAGGCCCGCCGAGTCATATCCCCGGTATTCGAGACGGCTCAAACCATCCAATAACACCGACCGCACCTCGCGCGGCCCAACGTAGGCAATGATTCCACACATGATATTTTGATAAGGACTGACGGAAATCCGGACAAGCACCACCCAAGCCAATCCCGGATTTTGCACAAGCGCGGAGGAAATAATATCTCTGCGGGGGCCGTTCCCTGCGATGTTGCTCAAATGCTGCGGGCCGCCAAGGTTTCTCCCGCTCCGTCCGCCCTATGAAAATTCCCTTCCTTCGGCTCCTGACCATCGCTCTGGCCCTGGTGGCTGGCCCTTCCTGCACCGGATGGCCTCGCGGCTGGGAAGAAGCCAAATCCCTGCCGGACCGGCAGGGCCCCGCCGGCGCATGGACGGGAACGTGGCACAGCATCCCCACCGGGCATCACGGCAAACTGCGCTGCGCCGTGTTTCCGAAGGAAGGACCGCGCTGGCAATACCGCTACCGCGCCAACTGGGCCAAAGTGCTCTGCGCAGGATTCACCGTGGATTGTGAAGCCATCCAACTGCCGGACGGCCGCTGGCAGGTCACCGGCCAGAGGGATCTGGGACCGGCTTTCGGCGGTGTTTTCACTCACAAGGGCACCATCTCCGGCGACCGGCTGGATGCCACCTATCAGGCTGCCGCAGACCACGGCACCCTGACGTTGCGCCGCCTTGAAGAAAATCCATAGCCTGCCAGAGTGGCTCCGCATGCCGGATGACGTCATCAATCTTTACGCGCCACCGGCCGCAGCCTTGGCCGAGCCCAAAGTGGTGCGGGTTTTTCCTCTGGCTAACCCGCCTGACACTCGTGTTGGCCGTTTTCTTTTCCACGGAAATGCGGGTTAGCCGGAGGCAAAACCCGCACCACGTTCCAATGTCCCTAAACAAATTCATGCCCCATCTCCCCCCTTTCCTCCGGAACCGATGGCCCGCTGCAGTTTCCCTCCTGGCACTGGCAACCTGCCTGGGTGCGGGAGGTGCGGCGGCCGCCCCGACCCGGGTGGATCTCACGACCCTCGCCTGGTTTCCTCCCATTGTGACCCAGCAGGGCAACAGTTGCGCCCAGCATGCCGGGCTATATTACCTCCTGACCGCAGAGCGCAACCGGCGGCATTTCCTGACCTCATGGCAACCGGCCAACCGGTTCTCTCCCTATCAAACCTATGCCATCCTCGCCGATTCCCCGTCCGGCAGCACCCATGTCACCGATGGCTGGCATCTGGCCCGGGAAACCGGAGTGCCCATGGAAACCGACTGGCCCCGCGGCAGTCATGGCCTGATGCATGGATTTGAAAAATATGTCAGGGCAGCCCGGATCCGGCCCACCTCGTGGCAACTGCTGCCGATCCGCACCGAAACCGATGTCGGCCGCATCAAAAAGCAGCTCGCCGCCGGTCATCCCCTCGCCTGTGACTTCCAGATGCGCGGCGCCCGTCTCGTCAAACAAAAGGACGGCAGTTCGCTTGTCACGGGTTGGGGACGCACCGGTCCGGGCCATACCATGATCTATGCAGGCTACGATGAAAACATTGGCTATGACGTCAATGGCGACGGGATGATTACCAATGACCGCGACATCACGGGGGATGGCAAAGTCACTTTGGCGGACCATGAGCGCGGGGCGTTTCTGGTGATCAATCCGTGGGGTCGATCCTGGGGCAGCGGTGGCAAGGCGTGGGCGCTGATGCGGGAGCACGCCCTGACACCGTGGCCGCGCGCCGGGGAAGTAGCCCGCCTCACCCAATTCAAGGAGTCCCCGCCGCGCCTCATGCTGCGGATTTCACTCGCCCTTGCCGACCGGAGTGCCCTGAAACTCAGCGTCTCTGATGGCCGCCGCAGCGTCACTCCTATGCCCTTCAGCCCCCGGCCCCTGCCGCACTCCACCCGCAATCCGGTGAGTGCATGGGAGGTCTTTGGCAAAGTGCACCGGCCCGGACCGTTGCTGTCCCCTGCCCCGCTGGCCAACCCCGCCGGGGGGCCGCTGGAAATGGGCTTCGATCTTTCTGCCCTGGCGGGCGGCCGCACATTTACCGTGAGCCTCACCAACTGGAACAAACCGCTCCAGGGCACCCTGCACGCTGCGGTGGTGGTGGAACTTGACGCCAGGGGCCAAATCATCCGGGAAATGCCCGTCCCCGGGCTTCCGGCGGTGCTCCCTCCGCAAGGCGCCTCATGGACAACGTCCCGTTAGGCTTCCGGTGTTAGGCCACCGGGGCCGGCCTGACCCTGACCGCAGAATATTTGTAGGAAGGCTGGCGGCTGTGGGGATCCACGGCCCAATGGGTCAGGCGGTTGACCCTGGCATCATGCATCGGCAAAAACACCTCCCCCCGCTTCACGCAGGATGTGACATGGACCCGGCAAGTCAGAGTAGCCCGGCGGGAGGCAACCTCCACCCAGGCACCGTCACGAATGCCCAGAACCTCCGCATCCCGGGGATGCAGATCCAGCAGCAACTCCTGCGGAGCCAGCTTGCGCAGAACCGCCGACTTGTCCGTCCGGGTTCCGGTGTGCCACTGCGCCGAAGTGCCACGCCCGGTCAGCAGAATCAGGGGCCAGGTGGAATCCGGCATTTCAGGCGGGGGCTGCGGGGCATCAAAGACAAACCGGGCCCGGCCGTCAGGCGTGTAGAACCGGCCGTCGGCGAATAACCGCCTTTCCGTCCTAACTCCTCCACAGGTGGGTCCTCCGGATTGTTCTTCCATGTTGCCTGACGTAAAAGGCCATTGCACTCCACCTGCCTGCTCCAGCATCCTGTAACCTTCAATTCCGCTGATATCACAGGGCTGGCCTGCGGTGGCCCGCTGCATCAGACCAAACACCGCTTCCGGGTTGTTCCACCGTTGGAAAAGTTCCCCGCAACCCCATGCCTCTGCAAGGAGACGCACAATCCGGAAATCACTCAGGGCCTGCCCGGGAGCCCGCTTGACGGCCCGGCTGAGGCCGATACGGCGTTCGGAATTGATAAAGGTTCCTTCCTTCTCTCCCCAGGCAGCCGCCGGCAAATAAAGGTGGGCCATCTGCGCCGTTTCGGTGCTGGAATACATGTCCTGCACCACCAGGAACTCCAGTTTTCCCAGCAGGGCCCGGATACGGTCCTGACTGATCCATGAATGGCCGGGATTGGTAGCGATAATCCAGAGGGCCTTGATCCGACCGGCTTCCACTCCTTCCAGAATCTGATCATAAGCCAGACTGGGACGGTCCGGAATCAACTCCACCGGCAACCCTGTCGCAGAGGCGACCTTGGCCCGATGTTCCGGCCGGGTGAAGTCATGCCCGCCCAGCAGGTTGGTGGTGTTGGAAAACAGCCGCGATCCCATGGCGTTGCACTGGCCGGTGATCGAATTGGCCCCGGTCCCCGGTTTCCCGATGTTGCCGGTCATCAGCGCCAGATTGATGATGGCCTGGGCGGTGCGGGTAGCTTCGTGGCTTTGATTCACGCCCATGGTCCACCAGAACGACACCCGCGGCGTGCCCCGGCTGATTTTTCCGGCCACTTCATGCAGGAGATCCTGACTGAGACCCGTGACTGCGGCCACCCGTTCCGGACCATAGTCCTCCACAAAGGCCGCGAAGTCCTCGAACCCACTGGTATGCTCCCTGACAAATTCCCGGTCGACCGCCCCGGCCCGGATCAGCAGACAGGCCAATCCGTAAAGGAGCACCAGATCGCTCTTGGGCCGGATCGGGAGGTGGCAGGTGGCCGCCATGGCTGTTTCGGTGGTCCGGGGATCCACCACGATGATCTCCGGCTTCCGTTGGTTCTGCAAAACCCGCTGCCATAAAATCGGGTGCGCTATACAGGGATTGGCTCCCACAAAAACAAGAACATCACTTTCCTCAAAATCCGCATAACTGAATGGCGGAGCGTCAAAGCCAAAACTTTCCTTGTAGGCCGTCACCGCAGTGGCCATGCACTGCCGGGTATTGCCGTCCCCATGAATCAGGCCCATGCCCATTTTCGCAAACGCACCCAGCAGGGCCATTTCCTCACACATGATCTGACCGGTGCTGATAAAAGCGGCGGCCTCCCGGCCGTGGGTCTCGAGCACGGCCTTCATCCGTTGCGCAAAAGTCTCCGAGGCGGTCGTCCAGTCGACCGGCACTCCATCAAGCAGGGGCACCGTGCCACGGTCGGCCGCATCCAATGGGGTCAGCGCTTCCCAGCCTTTGGGACAGGCGGTGCCCTGGTTCACCGGATAGGCCGGATCCGGCGATAGATTCACCGCCACCCCATTTTTCAGGTGCAGCAGCAGGCCACATCCGGTGGAACAGAAACCGCACACGGCCCGCGCCGTGGCATCCGGCTGGAGGGATGCCGGCAATTGTCCCAGGCCGAACTTCGACGGCTCGCGGACCAGGTCGCGGGTGAGGGGTCCGGACCATTCCCGGAGCACAGGGGCAGGAAGTCTGATCATAAGCTAGGATCCCGGCATCCGGGGACCGGCGGCCGCCGTGAAAAAAGAGCGGCGTTCGATGAGCTGGCTGGCAAAAGTCAGCCCAAGGGACAACAGAAAACAAAGGTTCACCGGTGCGCCCAACCCCATCGCCAGGGGTAACACCACTCCGGTTGCCCCTAGCAGAACCTGCCGCCTCTGCTGCTGCGGACCCAACAATTCGGTCAATACCCGCGCGGAGCGATGCCATGGCACCGCCGCATCCCGGAGGGCCCGCCGGGTTTGTGCCATTTCCCAAAGCGACAACGTCCACCGGAAGCACAGGGTCCCTGCTATGGCCACCACCGTCAGGGCCGCGCCTTGCCATGCCCACGTCACTCCAGCCAGACCGGTGCCCAACACCAGGGTGGTGCCGAAAAATTTCCCGGCCGTCAGAGGCAGGGACCAAAAGGGGCGGCGCGTGTCCACGTAAACCATCACCGAGGCCCCCACTGCCAGCAGACCGGCCAGCGCAGCTCCCCCCAAAGCCAGTTGCATCCAGAGCCCATTCCCCCACCACCATGCAGCCATCACCGCTGTCCCGGCCACGGCATAGGCACCGAAGGCAATGATCTCGCGGGAAAGCCACGATTTCCTCCACCCCAGAAAGGCGCGCCACGCCTTCAAGGGCTGACCCAGATGGAGCACGCTGAGGTTGATCCCCAGCAAACCAATCCCCCATGCCACCGCCCCGGTGATCCCTGCCTCCCGCAAGGTTAGTCCGCCTGCCCAAAACGCCAAAGCTCCTGCCAGCATCGCTCCAGCACTCATCTGGGTCATCACCAGCATCCACGCGAGAGGTTCATGCCCGGGATCAAGACTCAAGCGTCCGGCATCGGCGGCCACCGCATCCTGAGGCAGGGGAGTCGCCCTGACATACCGGGTCGCCGGCCGGGTATAGCTGCTCTCAAAGGCTCCGGCGATGATCCTCCCCCGGTCCGGAATGGCGGTACGTTTTACTGCGGTGATGCGGATGGCCTCATTGGGACAAGCCTGCACACAGGCCGGGGCTTCACCTTCCGCGAGCCGGTCCTGACACATATCACACTTCCGCACTATGCCCCGGGCCGGATTCCATTTCGGAACGTCATAGGGACACTTCAGAATGCAATAACTGCAGCCGATGCACTGGTCATCCAGATGCCGCACGATTCCCGTTTCGCCGTCTTTTTCATAGGCCAGCACCGGGCAGCCACTGGCACAGGCAGGGTCGGCGCAATGATGACAGGCCGTGGTCACCGTCTGCAGGAAAGGCTGGGCCCCGCCTCCCACCACTGCCCCCACATCCCGCCAGGCCTCGGTGTCATCCAGACCATTCAACGAGTGACAGGCGGCCACACAGGCCTTGCACCCGGTGCAGGCGTCAAGGTTTACCTCAAATGAATACTGATCACCGGCCTGGGGCCTGGTGAGGGGAATCAGATGCGAAAAGCGGCTTGCCGGAGCACCCGTGTCGTATTCGTGCGAAAACAGGGTTACGGGAGTCTGTAGCATTTGTTGTTCTTCCAGCAGCGAGTCCAGGAGAAAGCGTTTTCCCGCTTTCGGCGGGAGGGTGCCCGGCGCTGCGGGAAGATCGTAATCGGTGAACATATTCGTGGGAACCGGCAGCCGGTTTCAGTTGCAGAAGATTTCCTGGAGTTGGCCGACGGTGTGCCGGTTGCAGAACTGATGGAAGGTTTCGCCGTCCTGACGTTTTGCCAGAAAGCCATTGAGCATGGCTTCGAGAGTGGCTCCGAGGGACTCGGCGGAAACGCCGCTGAAGATCTGCCGCCCGATTTTCCGGTTTTCGCCGAAACCTCCGCCCACCGTGATGTGATAACCCTCGCCGGACTCCGATTTCACCTTGGTGCCCAGCAGCCCGATATCGCCCATAAAATGCTGGGCACAGCTGTGGGCACAGCCGGTGAAGTGAATATTCACGGGATGGTCCAACTTCACCCGTTTATCGAGGTATTCCATGACCGCCAGCGCATGGCCTTTGGTATCCGTGGCCGCAAACTTGCAATACCGGTTTCCCGTGCAGGCAATAAAACCGCTTTTCACATTCGACTGGCTGCAGGGAAAGCCCTGCTTGAGAAGCGATTTGGCCAGAGTTGCGGTGAAAGCTGCCGGCACGTTGGGAATGATGAAATTCTGCCAGACCGTCAACCGGATTTCGCCATTGCCATAACTGTCCGCAAGGTCCGCCACACGCTCCATCTGCCGCGCCGTCATTTGACCTACCGGGACGCTGGCCCCGACGTAAAAAAGACCTTCCTGACGCTGCGGAAAAATCCCCACATGCGAATGACCCTGCTGGGAGAAAGCCCTCGGTTCCTGACAGGCCGCCCCGGCCGCCAGCCGGGTCAGTTTCCATGGCAGGCGCTTTTCGGTTTCGGCAAGCACCCCCTCAAGGCCTAGCGATTCGATCACATATTTGAAGCGGGCTTTTTTCCGGTTGGTCCGGTCGCCATGCGCGATAAATACCCTCAGCAGGGCCACCATCACATCGTTCAACTGCCCGGGACTGACAATCACGCCCCAGTCGCTGGCAAAGGCCTGATGCCCGGTAACGCCGCCCAGCGCGATCCGGAAATACACCCCGGGTTCGATTCCATGATCATTCTCCCCGATCCGCACCGCACTGGCTCCAATATCATTGGTGTCTTCCACCGCACTGATCAGGCCGCCCCCATCGTAGGCGATGTTGAATTTGCGCGGCAGATCGTAAAACTCCTTGCTGGCGATGATCAAAGTGGCCAGTTCATTCACCAGCGGCCGCACATCAATGATCTCGTGCGGATCATACCCGGCGCAGGGATTCATGGTGATGTTCCGGATGTTGTCTGCCCCTGCCCCCTTGGAATGCAGCCCGCAGCCCTGAATGCGCCGCAGCACTTCCGGGCAGTTTTTCGGCTCAATCAGACGGATCTGGAAATTGTTCCGGGTCGTGATTTGAATGTAGCCGGTGGTCAAATCCCGGGCAATGGCCGCCAGTTCCCGGAGTTGATAGCTTTTCACCACCCCGCCCGGGATGCGCAACCGGCACATGTATCCGTCTTTCACCGGATTCAGCCAGAACAAGCCATTCCATTTGTAACGGAATACCGATTCCGGTTCCGGGACCGCATTCCAGCGCGCATCCATCACCAGTTGCTCAATCGCATCGAAAGGATGGAGTTCCCGTTTAATGCGTTCCTCCCTGGTAAGTTCATCCCAGGAAGGCCCGGCCGGAGCAACCGCCACCGGAGCCGGGACCAAATCGCCAAAAGTCACGCCACCGGCCGCTGCACCGGCGAAGAAGCCTTCCAGATAGCGTTTTTGCTCCAGCGAAAAATCTCCGGAGGACGGCGGGGGCTCAGTAGACGTCGCGGGCATAACGTTTATCCTTTTTGAGTTGGGCCACATAAGCCGTGGCGGCTTCAGGCATCAGCCCTCCGGCGGTGCGGATGATTTCATGAAGGGCTTCATCCACATCCTTCGCCATGCGTTTGGCATCGCCGCAGACAAAAAAATACGCGCCCTCCTCCAGCCATTGCCACAGATCCCCAGCCGCCTGCAGCATCCGCGTCTGAACATAGATCTTTTCCGGCTGGTCGCGGCTGAAGGCGGTATCGAGACGGCTCAGCACGCCGCGCTCCACCCAACCCATGATTTGATCCTGATAGAGGAAATCCGTCTCCGATTTCTGGTCCCCGAAGAATAACCAGTTTTTCCCGGGTGCGCCGGTGGCTTCGCGTTCCTCCAGAAAAGCACGGAATGGAGCGATGCCGGTCCCCGGTCCCACCATGATCACCGGCCGGGTCCGGTCGGCCGGCAGGCGGAAATGTTTTGTGGTCTGGATGTAGACCCCCGCGGTTTCCCCAAGGGCGAGCCGGTCCGCGAGGAACGTGCTGGTCACCCCCTCGTGGACAATGCCATCGGCTTGATAGTGGACCACCCCGATGCACAGCTGAACTTCGTCAGGATGGGCCTTGGGACTGGAAGCGATGGAATACAGCCGGGGCTGCAGGCGCCTCAGGCTGCCCAGCAAAGCGGCCACGTCCCCTGGGGCTGCAGGCGGCTGTCCCAGCAGATGCCGGACTTCATAATAAAGCAGCAGGGCCTCATGCAGCGGCCCAACCCCACCGGACGGAAACTCCACCAGACTGGCCGGATTCAACTGCCAGTCAGCGATTACCTGATCCACCACCGCAGGGTGATTGACCGGTTGGACCGCCAAGGCATCGCCGGCTTCATAACTTAAACCGGAGCCGGCGATGGAAAAGGCAATGTGCCGTGTGTCCTTGGCGCTGCCAGGACCATTCAGTCTGTGGTTGGCCACCATGGGCGCGGGAAAGGGGTTTTTCCGTCCAAAACCGGTTTCGCAAGGCTCCGGGCCGGCCGGCGTTTCCGGTTCTGGGGCATCTTCTCCTGCCAAAGCCGCCAGTGCGGCGGTGCTCCATGCAGCGGCAGGGTCGTCAAAGTCCACATCACAATCGACCCGGTCGGTGATCCGTTGGGCCCCCAGTTCGGCAAGCCGTTCATCCAGCCGGCGGCCGGCGAGGCAGAAGGTTTCGCCATAGTTCCGGTCGCCGAGGGCGAGCACGCCGTATTTGACGCTCTTCAAATCGGGACTGCTCCCGTTTTGATTCAGATCATCCCAAAAACTGATGGCATTGTCCGGCATATCACCCTCCCCCCAGGTGCTGGTGATGATCAGGACATTGCCTGCCGCTGCCAGATCCGCCGGCTTCAGCGCATCCAAGCCCGCTGCCCGGGCCGCAAACCCCCGTGAGTTAGCCGTTTTTGACAAGCGTTTGGCGAGCCGTTCGGCATTGCCGCTCTGGCTGCCAAAAGCGATCAGCAGGGATTTCACCGCAGCGGCCGGTGACGTGGCTGCAGTGGCTGACTCGCCGCGGCTCAGCACCCCGGCCAGAAAGCCATTCAGCCAGGACCGCTGCTCCGGCGAAAAGGGGGCATTTTCAGGAATAATCGGAATCGCCGTCATGGCAGTGGGGGAAGCAAACAGAAATAAAAGAAGGACAGGACAAAACTCATGAGGCCTGGGGCAGGGCGGCGGGCGGCGGCAGATAATCCTGCATGGCCGCCGCCATGTCCGGGGAGGGCTGGAAGCCCGTTTCCCGGCTGGGCCGGATATGGGAGCGGTCATTGAGGAAGGTGATGAGGTGTTCCCTTAATTGGTAGTAGCGGGGATCCGCCATGATCTCCCTGCGGTTGCGGGGCCGCTCGAAGGGGATCTTCAGCACATCACCCACCTCGGCGTCGGGTCCGTCTGTCATCATCACCACCCGGTCGCTCAGGAAGATGGCCTCATCGACATCATGGGTGACCATCAGGGTGGTGATGCGGAACTTCCGCCACAAATCGAGGAGCACCTGCTGCAGCTCATATTTTGTCAGGGAATCCAGCATGCCGAAGGGTTCGTCGAGGAGGAGCATCTTCGGCTGGAGGGCAAAGGCCCGGGCTATGCCGACGCGTTGGCGCATGCCCTGGGATAGTTCCGCCGGAAATTTCTCCATGGCCGCCCCCAGCCCCACCACACTGAGGTAATACTCCGCCAGTTGGCGGCGTTCCGCCTTCGATGCGGTGAAGTAGACCTGATTGACTCCCAGCATAACATTGTCGATGGCACTCAGCCATGGCAGCAGGCAGGGACTTTGAAACACCACGCCCCGGTCCGGTCCGGGCTCATTGGTTTCCTTTCCTCCGAGAATCATGGATCCCGAGCTGGCATCGCTCAGACCGGCCACCATGGACAGCACGGTGCTCTTGCCGCATCCGGAGTGGCCGATGAGTGTGCAGAACTCGCCGCGCTCCAGTTTCAGGCTGAAGGTTTTGACGATGCAGGCGGGCCCTTTGGCGGAGGGGTAGGTTTTGTTGAGCCGGTCCAGCTCCAGCATGGGAGGCATGCGGTGGGCCGGGCCGGCAGCCAGGAGGGAGGCGTTCATACGAGGGGGGATTCGACTTCTTCACGGACGAGGTCAGAACGGCGGCGGGGTCCACGCCGTCCCGCCATTCTGACCGTGTTGATGGACATGATGTCTTCCGGCAGGATGTCCGGCAGGGAGACTTGTTGGATGATGGTTCCGGTGGCCTTCTTTTTGGCATCAAGGAGAGTAGTGATCAGTTCCCGGCGCAGGGCCTGGAACTGTTCGTTATGGTTGATCCCCCGGCGGTCCCGCGGCCGGTCGATGGGGACAGCCATGTCCGGGGCAAAGGTTGATCCCCGGTCCGGCCCGGGCAGCAGTGGAATCACCCGGTCGGCCATCAACAGCGCTTCGTCCGGATCATTGGTCACCCAAATTACAGTGGTCCGCTGGCGCAACCAGATGTCGCTGATTTCATCCTGCAGTTGGGCACGTGTCAGGGCGTCAAGGGCGCTCAGCGGTTCATCAAGGAGCAGGACCCGCGGCTGCATGGCGAGGGCCCGGGCCACACTGACCCGCTGCCGCATCCCGCCGGATAATTCGCTGGGAAATTTGGCTGCGGCCGGGGTCAGCTTGACCATGGCAATGTATTTGGAAACATGCTCACGCCGCCGTTCCCGGCTCCAGTCCGGATGCAGGGCCTCAACCGCGAGCAGGATGTTATCCATCACCGTCAGCCACGGAAGGAGGGAGTAGTTCTGAAAGACAACCCCGCGTTCCGGATCCGGTCCCGCCACCGGTTTTCCATCCATCAGCACCTCGCCTTCATCAGGTTTGGCCAGGCCGGCCAGCAACGATATCAAGGTGGTCTTGCCGGTGCCGGAAAAACCGATGATCGTCACAAAATCCCCTTCCTTCACGGAAAGATTGATCTCCCGCAGCACCGGCGTGCAGGCTCCCCCAGAGCCGCAGCCTTTGCTGACGTTTTTGAGTTCAAGAAGAGCCATTTTATTTATGGTTTACGATTTATGATTTATGATTGTGGCTGCCGGTAAGGGCCGTATTCGTGTCGGCATGGACAAGTTTGAGACGGCTGAGCGGACCAAGCACTTTGCGCTGGGAGTTTTGAAACTTGCTGAGACGCTGCCCCATAACCGTTCCGGGACGACCATCGGGAATCAGATGGTCAGGAGCGGAACTTCGGTGGCGGCCAACTACCGCGCGGCCTTGAGAGGGCGCTCCAAAGCCGAGTTCATTTCCAAGATCGGAACGGTAATGGAAGAGGCGGACGAAACCCTCTTTTGGCTGGAGATGATTGAGGAGGCCGGACTCCTCACTCCTGCTCAGGTCGCGGAATTGAAGGCCGAAGCCGACGCCCTTGTCCAAATCTTTAACAAGACCCGCAGCAGCGCCAAATCGTAAATCGTAAATCATAAATCCCAAACCTCCTCAGGCTGTTTTGAAACGGCGTTCAATCGCACTCATCAGCCGGTCGAGGGTGAAGCCGACCAGTCCAATCGTCAGGATGCAGAGAATGATGTGGGCATAACTGCCTGCGTTATAGGCCTGCCAGATGAAGCCGCCCACACCCGGGCGTCCCGTCAGCATTTCCACCGCCACAATCACCAGCCAGGCAATCCCGAGGGACAGCCGGAAGCCGGTAAACATGTATGGCATGGTGGCAGGCACGAGGACCTTGAAGAGGGTCTTGGCCCGAGAGAGCTTGAGGACCCGGGCGACATTCAGGAAATCCTGGGGAACCTTCCTAACTCCGACGGCGGTATTCACTACCGTGGGCCACATGGAGCAGACCGCGATGGTGAAGAGTGCTGCTGCATCCGAGGGGCCAAAAAATACCTTGCCGCCGTCCGACAGTTTCAAGCCGCTGAAGAGCACGAGTCCAAGGGGAAACCATGCCAGCGGCGACACCGGACGCAACACTTCGATGAGAGGATCGAGGGCTTTGGTGGCACTCTTCGACAGTCCAAGAATAAAGCCCAGGGGAGCCCCGATCAGCAGGGCGATCACATAACCCTGCAGCACCAGTTTCAGGGAAAGCCACGTGAAACGCAGGATTCCCTGGTCCATTTCGCCCCGCTTGGCGAACGGAGCCGTGACATAGAGTTTGCTGGCCGTCCATGTTTCCGCCGGAGTCGGCAGATCCTGCGAAATCCCCACCCGTCTTACGGTTGTGACGGGGTCCCCGAAATCATCAACCCCAGTGGTAGTGGTTGCCTTTCCCGCGAGGATGAACCACAGGACGAGCACCGCCGCCACCGCCACGGCGGGCAGGAGGAGAGCATCCAGTTTGTATTTTTGAATGAGATTCATCGGATAAAAAGCAGTTCGGGTTTAGCGGGGAATGCAGGATCGGGGCCGTTCAGCCCTTCAGCGTGGAAACTTTGAATCCTTTGGCATAGACCTCCATGTCTCCCGAGGGATCGAAGACCACTTTGTCAAAGAGGGTTTCCGGTTTGTTATCAATGCCGCCGTGGCCGTAGCCGATTTCCTTCATGGCCTCCTCATACAGATCTCCACGCATCACGTCCCTCGTCACGGAAGCATAGTCCGGGGCTCCCATGGTAAAGCCCCAGCGGCGGAGCTGGGTGAGCCACCACCGACAGTATTTGGGCTGCGGGTAGTTGGTGTTCCGCTCACTGAAAATCATGTAGTCCGGATCGCGGAGTTTCCGGCCGTCACCCATGATATACTTGCCCTGCATCCGGCCGAGAATGGATTCCGGCGGACAATTGATATAGGTGGGGGCACTGACGATGGTGGCGGCCTCGGTGCGGTTGTCCATCTGGTCGAGCCACACGCTGGCTTCATGCAGGGCCTTGAGCACCGCCTTGACGGTTTTCGGATTCCGGTCCGCAAACTCGGCGGTGAAGGCGCAGACTTTTTCGGGATGATCCTTCCAGATCGACTGGGTGGTGGTGGCGGTGTAGCCGATATCATCGGCGATGGATTTCGCATTCCATGGTTCCCCCACACAGAATCCGTCCATCTTGCCAACCTTCATGTTGGCTACCATCTGGGGCGGAGGGATGGTGATCAGGGAGATGTCAGCAGACGCGCCGGCGGCATCCCCGGGATTGATGCCGCCTGCCGCCAGCCAGTAGCGGAGCCACATGGCGTGGGTGCCGGGCGGGAAGGTCATGGCAAAAGTCATGGGGCTGCCGGATGCGTTGGCCGCATCCACCATGGGTTTCAGGGCTGCAGGATCTGCTCCAACCTTGCCGGCGAGTTCCTTCTTCAAGGTAATGGCCTGGCCATTCCGGTTCAGGATAAAGGGAACGACCATCGGCTTCCGCGGAGCGCCGCCCAGTCCCATGGTGCTGGCAATGGGCATGCCCAGCAGCATGTGGGTCGCCTGATTGTCCCCGTTGGCGAGACTGTCGCGGATGGCGGCCCAGGAGGCCCCTTTGGCAACGGTGGAATTGATGCCGTATTTCTTGAAGTGTCCCTTCTCATGCGCGACCACGATGGAGGAGCAATCGGTCAGGGCAATGATGCCGAATTTCAGGTCGGTGACTTCCGGGGAGTCATCGGCATAGGCCCCGCCAGTCCAGCCAAGGGGCAGTCCCGCAGCGAGGGCGCTCAAGGCGGAATGGCGGAGCAGGGAGCGGCGGGTCAGCGGTGAGGATGCAGAGGGGGGAATGACAGGAGAGGACATGGATCTGATAGGGAGGGCGGTGGAAAGCGGCGGGGCAGCTTTGGGACTCCACCCGATCAAGCACCCCCGGTGCCAGACCGGCATTCATTGCGGTGAATAGAAATCCCCGGGGTCATGAGTGTTATTCATCCTGGCCCTCCAGGGGGCGCCGTGAATTTGCGGCATGGCACGATGGATTTCCCTTGCCAGCCTGGTGCCGTCCCGTCAGAACCACTTCCTGCATGAAACGTCTCCTCCTTGCCTTGCTTTGTGGTTGGTCTCCGGCCGCCTTCGCCCAGGATGCCACCCTGTCCAAAGCGATCATTCCTTCACCCCGTGCGGAGCCTGCTCTGGTGCAACGCCACGAATCCTTCAACGAAACCTCCAAAAAAGGGGAAGCGCAGCTCGTCTTTCTGGGTGACTCCATCACCCAAGGCTGGGAAGGGGCCGGCAAGGAGGCCTGGGCCAAACATTGGGACGCCTATGTTCCGGCGAATTTCGGCATCGGGGGCGACCGCACCGAACACGTTCTGTGGCGTCTGGAGAATGGCAATTATGACGGGCTGAAACCCAAACTGACGGTCCTGATGATCGGCACCAACAACACCGGCCACCGCATGGATCCCGCCACTGAAACGGTGGCGGGGGTCAAGGCTATAGTGGAAAAACTCCGTGCCAAGCAGCCTCAAATGAAAGTATTGGTGCTCGCCGTTTTCCCCCGGGGCGAAAAGGCAGACGATCCCAAACGCATCCGCACCAACGAAATCAATTCCCTGTTGCCGGCACTGGCGGACAACCAGCAGGTTTATTTTTTGAATCTGAACCAGACTTTTCTGCAACCCGAGGGCAGTCTCAGCAAGGAAATCATGCCCGATTTTCTCCACCTGAGCCCCAAGGGCTATCATCTGTGGGCGGAGGCGTTGGCCCCTAAAGTCAAGGAGCTGATGCCTCCCTGAGACAGTGGACCGAACTTTAATGCCTTGTTCACGTAAGGGAATTCCCTACGGAATTTTCTTGCTGCTCCCGGGCAAATCGCTACCATCGGCTTTGGAAATACCTGCGGCGGAGGCGGGCAGGTTTCTTCCATAACATCATACCCCGCATCCATTCCCAACCACGGCGGCCCGTCCGCCACACCCAACCATAATACCATGAAACCGAACCAACGAAACCGGGGCTTTACCCTGATCGAACTCCTCGTCGTGATCTCCATTATCGCCATGCTCGCCGCAGGCGCTTTTGGAGCCTACAGCAAGATCATGCCGGGCATCCGCGCCAAATCCACGGCCTCCACCGGCAAGGGGATTCACACCATGCTGACGGCCTGGGCCCAGGACAACGACCAAGCCTATCCCACCGCCGACCAGAGTTCCAACGAAGCCTTCCGCGAACTCTTCAAGGCCAAGCTGATGGATGATGAAAAGGCCTTTGCCATCCCCAACGACCCCTGGCACAAAAACTCCCCCAGCGGCGACGGCAAAGGACCCGACAATGATATCGGCGTGGCTCCTGACTTCCAGCAGGCCCTCATGCCCGGAGAATGCGCATGGGCCTATGTGTCCGGTCACGATGGTTCCTCCAACAGCCAGCTCCCGATCCTTGCCAACGCCTTCTCCGAACAGGTCGGCGTCTACAGTGCTGACAAATCCAAAAAAGGCGGCGTCTTCACCGGCGACAAGGCTGCCTGGGTAAGTGTCAATGGCAGTGCCAAGGTCACGGACCTCAGCGAGGACTTCAAGGTCATGGAAAAGAAAGGCACCCGCACCGTGGATGTCTTCGGCAACGACTGGGGCACCAATCCTGACAACGTCAAGAATCCCGAAGGCTGATCCCTTCCACTATTCCGTTTGAATCCGGAGCCCGGGTCCCGCAAGGACCCGGGCTTTTTTTGCTATGGCACGGCGGGGTTCCATCTGCCTTGCCGGCAGGAAACTAACGGGAACCGCCGGGCCGGCTCGGCGGCCTGCCCAAACGCCCAAGCGCCTCAAAACGCTGGAATGCCGGCCCGCTTCTGCCCCCTGCTCCGCTCCTGTCAGCCAGGTCATCCCCGCATCAACCCCAAAGGGGTTGGGGATGTCAGCCTGGGGTTGGCCGCCGCCCGCGGCCTACCCCA
This sequence comes from Verrucomicrobiales bacterium, assembly GCA_038210825.1. Lineage (GTDB taxonomy): Bacteria > Verrucomicrobiota > Verrucomicrobiia > Verrucomicrobiales > V1-33 > CAIZWU01. Next base: position 56,151 of record JBBQWG010000035.1, on the reverse strand, counting down.
GGATTCATCCCACCGGAGTATGGGAACTCCAAGGGAGTTCCGGACAGGGTGCCTGAAGCGCTGGCACCGTTCCTAACACAACACACCCTTCCAACTCTTGCGGAACCGCGTTGCGGTTCGTGCCGGGGGGATGCGGTTCCCGGGGTAGCCCGTTCCGGGCAACCCTGGGCTGACATCCGCAGTCCCTTTGGGACAGGAATAATTGCCGGGTGAACTTACAGTAGCGACGCTGTAGCGGGCGGCGGACGTAGCGGCGGCTTTCTTTCCTGGTCCCCCAGCTTCCGCCCATTTATTCCAACGCCCTTGGTTCAATCCTCTGCTTCACTGTAGAAATCCGCCGGGCTTCGCTCCGCTGCTTTCGGAATAAACGTTGCCCGTTCCCCACGAGCCCTCCTGGTCAGACATGGAGAATTTTCCAGCCGCTTACGGATCCGGCTTAGAAGGCGCTGAATCAGGTGAAGGTGCAGGCGCAGGCGCAGGAGCCGGAGCCGGAGCCGGTGCCTTGGCCTGCAGGGCGGCGAGGGCCGCTGCCGATTCGGCAGCCGCTTTGAGGGCGGCGGCTTTTTCCGCTTCGACCCGGGCAAGGGATTCCTTCAGTGCTACCAAAGCCGCGCCGCTCTCACGGAGGATGCGGGACGCGGCTTCATTGGCCTCGACAATTTTGCGTTCCGCCCCGGTCGCGGCCGTGGCGGCTTCCAGTTTGGCTTTGGTCAGGTCCTGGGTCAATTGTTGGATGACCCCTTCCCTCTCGGTCAGCCGGGTAGTTGCCTTGCGGTTCTCTTCCATGGCTTTGGCCAAATCTGTCACCAGCAAATCGTTCTGCTCCTTGAGCGCTTTGGCGGTTGCCTCGTATTGGGCCGATTTTTCCGCAAAGGACGCCGTGTCCGCGGCCATTCGGCTCCTCATCCCGTCCATGCCCTTGGATACTTCCCCCATTTGGCCGCGCATCTGAAGGACTTCGGATTCATTGAAGGCGGCCTTCTGTGCCTGCCCGGCATTGATCAGGGCATGGAGCCCGGCCACCGCAACGATCGCCGCCGCCAGAGGAAGCCAACGCTCCGCCATGGCTGGGGCTGGAGCAGCCGGGGAAACCACGCCGGACTCTACGGACTTGATAGGTCCGTCAGGATGGGTTGCAGACAGCGGGGCCGCCGCCAGTTGTGCGGCCGTCAGGCCATTTTTCATGGGGATGGGCGTCACTTCGGCCGGGCGCGTCCATAAGGTGAACGCCTTGCTGGCGGGTAACTTCAGAGGCAGAGGAGAAGGGGAAAAACCGCTGCGGGCCGCAGGGGAACGAGGCAGTTGGTCCAAGGCAGCCGACGTGTCCACCGGAGGGCCGGCGAAGGAGGCTTCCGGCGGGGCTGCCGGGGGGAGCGGTGGCCAGACTGCCGGATTCTGCCAAAGGGTAAAGCCGGTCCCGGGCAGCTTCAGTGCGGGGAAGGGCCACCGCTGGGGATCCAGCCACAAGGTGTGCGCGCGGCCGGGCAAACGCAAAGGCAGGGCTGGCCAGCGTGCCGGGTCAAGCCATACCGTGTGGGCAGTTCCTGGCAACTTCAACGGGGACTTGGGCCAACGGGCGGGATCAAGCCAAACCGTAAATGCGCGTCCGGGATTCATGGAAAACGGGCCGTGGGAATTCATGCTAGAAAAAAATCGTATTGATCGGAAATTATACAGCGGCTACCCGCACCGCACCGGCCACCCGGATCGGTTCGAGGTGCTTCAGGACCTTGGCCACGCAGTCATCCGCCGTCAGTCCGTGCTTGGCCCGCAGGATGGCAGGGGTGCCGTGTTCCACAAACTCATCCGGCCAGCCGAGCCGCTCGACCGGAGTATACAGCCCGGCCGTATGCAGATGCTCGATCACCCCGCAGCCAAACCCATTGTGCAACACGTGGTCTTCCAGCGTGCAAAGCACCCGGCATCGTTTCGCATAGCGTTCCAGGATGGCAGTATCGAGCGGTTTAATCCACCGGGGGTTGATCAGGGCCACAGAAAACCCCATGGACTCCAGTTTCATTTTTGCCTGCTCGGCCACACTGAACATGGAGCCCAATCCGATCAGGGCGACGTCAGTGCCATCCGCCACTACCTCGGCGGTGCCGATTTCGAGCAACTGGGGCTCGGCTTTCAGCGCCTTGCCCGTGATGGCTCCGCGGGGATAACGGATCGCAGTGGGACCGGCTTCGTAATGCGCCATGGTCCAGAGCATATCCACGAATTCATCCTCATCCTTCGGCTGCATGTGGATCAGGCCCGGCACGTGGCGCAGATATCCAATATCAAACAGGCCATGGTGGGTTGGGCCATCATCGCCGCTCAGGCCGCCGCGGTCCATGCACAGACGCACCGGCAATTTCTGCAGCGCCATGTCATGAATGATCATGTCGTAGGCCCGCTGCATGAAGGTGCTGTAGATGGCGAGGAAAGGCCTCAGGCCCTGGGCCGCCAGACCGCAGGCAAACAGCGCCGCATGCTCCTCCGCAATCCCGACATCAAAATAACGCTCCGGGATTTCTTTTTTGAAGTGCCCCAGACCCGTGCCGCCCGGCATCGCTGCCGTGATCGCCGTGATCTTCGGGTCCGCCCGGGCAAATTTCACCAGGGACTCCGCAAAAATCTGCGAGCAGGTCGGCGTTGGGCTCGCTTCGGTTTCCCCGGTCTCGATTTGGTAGGTGCCCAGCCCGTGAAACTTGCCAGGATTGGCCAGCGCGGGTTCATATCCCCGGCCCTTCTCCGTGATGATATGCAGGATCACCGGATCATTCTGCGTCTTGAGAAACTCAAACGTCTTCACCAGCAGGGGCAGATTATGACCGTCGATCGGACCATAATAGCGCATCCCGAATTCCTCGAAAATCACGCTCGGCAGGATCAGATTTTTGGCACTGCCTTCCACCTTGCTGGCCAGCTTGCGCATGGCCTTGCCGCCGATCTTCTCAATGAACTGCGCCGCCTTGTCGTGCAGGTGGGCATAGGCACTGTTGGTGGAGAGGGCGGTGAAATACCGCGCGATGGCCCCCACGTTTTTATCGATCGACCACTCGTTGTCGTTCAGCACGGTGATGAAGCGCTTGGTGGACGAGGCCACATTGTTCAGCGCCTCAAAGGTCGGCCCGCAGGTGAAAGCCGCATCGCCCGCGATGCACACCACATTTTCGTCCGTTCCATTCAGGTCCCGCGCCACCGCAAAACCCAGCGCCGCACTCATGGCCGTGCCGGCATGGCCGGCTCCATAACAATCGTGCTCGCTCTCCGAGCGCAGCAGAAATCCATTCAGCCCCTGATATTGCCGCATGGTGGAGAGCATGCCCCAGCGGCCCGTCAGCATCTTGTGCACATACCCCTGGTGGCTCACATCAAAGATGAACTTGTCCTTCGGCGAATCAAACACCCGGTGCAGCGCGATGGTCAGCTCCACCACCCCCAGATTCGGCCCGAGGTGGCCCCCGGTGTTGGCAAGGGTCTGGATCAAGTCATGGCGCACCTTGGCCGGGAGCAGCATCAATTGTTTTTCCGTCAGCCGTTTCACATCGGCAGGACAGCGGATTTCCGGGAGGTCGTCGGGATTAGAAGAGTCGAATTTCATCAGTGGAAGGAGCGGGGGGCGGACTGGGGGGGGAAACAGACGGCGGACGGGAAGGAGCGGCGGCCTCCGCCGGCAAAGGGCTGGATTCAAGCGCACCATCAGCGCGGCGCGTGATTTGTTCAATGCGGAGCTGCGCGGCTTCCAACTGCACCTGGCACTGCTTCAGCAGCCCCATCCCACGCTCGTATTTCTCCACCAGCTCATCCAAACCCTGCGGCCCGCCATCCAGCACCCCGATGATTTCCTCCAATTCCTGCATGGACTGCTCAAATGACGGCCCCTCTGCATCGGAAGCAGCAGGCGTAGACTTGGAACGGGACGGCATGGCAGGGGGCAAAGGAGAAACGGAAAATTTCCGCGAACGCAAAACATGGCGTCCCGCAGGGGAAAACTCAACCCCCAAAACAATGAGGGGCCACCCCGCCATACGAGGCCAAGCTTCCCCGAATCCCACTCCCTGCTGGCCAAATCCGGCCTTTTGTGGTCCATTTCTACCCATGGCCCAACCCCGCCTCCCCACCCCGCTTTCACGCCGGGATACCGTGGCCATTTTGTTGATCCTGGTGGGGTTATTCGGCATGGCACGACATTTTTCCGCCAAACCGGAGCCTGCCTCCAGTCCCGCTCCCCGGACCACCGCTTCCACCTTCACCGCGCCACCCCTGCCCCGCTTTGCCGGCGCCACGGAAGCGGTGCGCCCCTCCGTCGCCGTCCAAGCCATGCGCCGCCACCTGCGGGAGTTCATCATTCCCTGGCCCAATATAAAATCATTGCCCGTCTCTGACGCCCTCGCCCTTCTCCATTACCACTGGCATACCCTTCCCCACGAAACTGAAGCCATCCCTCCGGCAACCTTTATCCTGAGCGAATCCGCCGCTCAACAAGTCGCCGCTGCCCAACCGCCGGTGCGCGTCTCACTGGAAATCCCTGGCGTCTCCCTCCTCACGCATCTCCAGCTCCTCGCCGCGCAAGCCGGCCTGCACCTCCGCGTCACGGAATCCGGCGCGATTACCGAAACATCCCATAACCGGGCGAGCCCGGAAATCGAAACCACCTCCTTCCCGCTGGCGGCGCTGACGCTGCAGCACTTCACTTCCCGCGCCCAGCGTCTTCTCAACGCACAGGCCGCCACGCTGGACGAATCGACCCGGCGGGACAATTTTCTGGTCCCTTCGAACGGTGTTCAAGTTACCATCATGATGGAGACCAATTCCGAGTCCGCAGCCAAGGCAATTCCCACTTCCATTATCAATCAGCTGCCTCCGCCATCTTTTGCGGTTCCGAAGCCGGATATCGAGGATGAGGGCTATCCCATTGATCTCAACATGCCGCCTGATGAAGAGATCGAATCTGAAGGCTTCATCAACCACGGCAGTCCTATCCAAACCACTGGAATACCTGCGCTAAGTCGAGAATATCTGGAGGAACAAGGTATTTTAGTAGCAGATTCAAGAGTCACCCAACCAGTCTTCGCCACCCGGTTGCTCTCCAATCAAAAGCAGGCATTAACCAAGCTCCTGGCCGCCGTGGGAATTACTGAACGGTCGACCCCAACCGGTCCGCAAAACCTGCCCGAAACTGGCTTCGCGTGGGATCCCGGTTTTAATAGCATTATCGTAATTGGCCCGCAACGCATTCAGCGTATCTCCACCGAAACTGTTGCCGCCGTCCACGAAGCCGCCACCGCGGGAGCCACCTTGGAATTCGCCACAGGAGATTGGCTGAACAATGAACCGCCTACGGAACCCACGCCCGATTCATCCAAAAGCCGCCCCGCCACCGCACCAGCCCCGAATCAAGCTTCGGCTGGTTATGGAAATAAGCACACGCATCAAAAACAACGATTCGGCATCCCGATGTCCGGTTGGTTGCCACACCTGCGGACGGATTTCGATTATCTCGGACCTGGCTCAACAAGATCACTGATTGAAAAAGCTGGAGCACGATTCCGTCTCGACCTCACGCTGTCGCTTCCCATATTGGGTCTTGGTTTCCACGATCTCGGCCGCGACCCAACGCAAAGTTTTGACATCCCCGTGCAATGGATAAACCCCGATCATTGGCACCGGATTAACCTTCCTGACCGCTCAACAACATCATCGGGGCCACGCCAATCCCTTTTCGTCAGAATCAACCGGACCACGGTGCCCACAGATTAAACCGGTGATTGGCCATACTTCGGCTTGGTGTCGGGAAAGTGCTGTGGGTTTTGCGTCTGGCTAACGGGGAATTCACCTGAAGCCGGTAGAGGGCACAAAGAATTGAAGTATTCAGTTCAGTTTTCATCCGGGATCGTCCTGCAATTCATGCACCCGCATCGCGGCCGCTTCCTCCAAGCTGAACACGCGCGTTCCCCAAGTCTCCCGAAGTCTGGCCATGATGTCGGGTTTTACCGGCCCCCCGGCACCGCTGCCAGTAGACGCCACTGGAACCAATGTCGCGATAATCCGACCCCTTTTGCGGATCGAAATGGATTCCCCTTCCTGCAACCATGCCTCAATGCGGGGGAACTCTTTGCGGAGTTCGCTGACCGTGGCGGTTCTCATTTGGTCCATACCACGTCCCGCTTGTTGATTTTGTCAATTTCCGAAGGCAACACCATGCATGCCCTCGTGACCACATTTCCAACTCCATGCCCACCACTTCCGAAAAACCCCCAGCCCCTGCCCTGAAGGAAATGTTCGATGCGGCCCGGTTCCGCAGCATCGCCCGGGAGCTTAAACAGATCGATCCGGCGTTTGATTCGAAAAAGTTCCTCAAACTATCCCTCGCGGGCCTGGAGGAGCTTTCCCTGATGCAGCGCCTGCGCCGCATGACGGAAAGTTTGCATGCCACTTTGCCTGAAGACTATCATCAGGCGCTGGACCGGCTGCGTGCTCTGGCTCCGAAGATCGACAAGGCCTTTGTCACCCTCGTCCTGCCGGATTATGTCGGTTGTTATGGCTTGGAGCATTTCGGGGCGTCGATGGATGCGCTGAAATTTTTCACGCCCTTTGGTTCCTCGGAGTTTGCTATCCGGGAATTTCTCCGCCGCGACCTGAAGCGGACACTTGGCGTGATGCTCCAGTGGTCGAAGGACAAGGACGAACACGTGCGCCGCCTCGCCAGCGAGGGCTGCCGGCCCCGCCTGCCGTGGTCATTCCAGCTAACTGCCTTGGTCCAGGATCCCACGCCGGTCCTGCCCATTCTGGAGAACCTGAAAACGGACCCTGTTTTATATGTCAGGAAGTCGGTGGCCAATCACCTGAACGACATCACCAAAACCCACCCTGATCAAGTGCTGGCTTTGTTGCGCACCTGGCCGTTGGATAATCGCCACACAGCATGGATTGCCCGGCATGCCTTGCGCACTCTCATCAAATCCGGTCATCCTGAGGCCTTGGGCCTGATTGGAGCGACCGGCCAGGCTGCCGTAACCATCCCGCAGCTCACCCTCCACCCGCCACGACTGGCCCTCGGCGGCACCTTCCAGCTTTCCCTGCAGATCCAATCCACCGCCGCCGCCCCCCAACGGCTGGTGGTGGACTACGCGGTGCATTATGTGAAGAAATCCGGCACCCCTTCCGCCAAGGTTTTCAAATGGAAGGAAATCACCCTGCCCCCAGGAGCGTCGTTGACTTTGTTGCGGCGTCAGACCATCCGCGACTTCACCACCCGGGTTCATTATGCCGGCCGTCATGTGGTGGAAATCCTCATCAATGGAGAATCCCTCGGACGGACGGGATTTGAGCTGGATTGCTGAAACGTCCGGCAGCGGCTGAAGGTATTAGCGGAGACCCTTTTTGTCCTGCTGCCTGCCATGCTCCTGCCCTTCCTGCCTGCATGCCTGCTGGATTTTCGGTCCCTCAGCAGCCCGCTCAGGCGTATCCCGGCCGTGAGGCGGCTCCTGGTTCTCGCGGCGATTGGCTTGGGAACTCCACTCCAGGCCCAGGATTTCATGCAGGACATCCTGCCCATCCTGACAAAACATTGCAACGACTGCCATTCCACCCAACGGCAGAAGGGAGACTTGGATCTGGAAAGGTTTACGTCGCCTGAGGAAATCAAAAAGCACCCTTCGGTGTGGTTGCATGTCATTGAGCAACTCGACCACGGCGAAATGCCGCCCAAAGACGAACCTCCCCTGCCACCGGAATCCAAAAGGCAACTGGTAGCCTGGATCCATGCCACTCTCGATGAACTGGCCCTCGCCCAGGCCGGAGATCCCGGTCCGGTGGTGCTGCGGCGTCTGTCCAATGCAGAATACACCTACACCATCCGGGACCTGACCGGAGTAGAGTCGCTGGATCCGGCCCGGGAATTCCCCGTGGATGGGGCCGCCGGTGAAGGTTTCACCAATGCCGGAGCCGCCCTCGTGATGTCCCCTTCCCTGGTGACCAAATATCTCGATGCGGCCAAGGAAGTCGCCGCCCACGCGGTGCTGCTGCCGGATGGTTTCCGCTTTTCCCATGCTACCTCAACGGCAGACCAGACGGAGGAAATCCTCACCGGAATCCGCCGCTTCTACCAACGGTACACCGTGCCGGGAGGGGGCTCCGATGTCAATTTGCAGGGGATCAAATTCAACACGGCAGACGGCGGAGTGCTTCCCCTCGAATCCTATTTTGCGGCGCTGCTGGGTGCCCGCGACGCCTTGCGTTCCGGCACCGCTACCCTCCCGGGGGTGGCCCAGGCGCAGGATCTAAACCCCAAATATCTGGGGCTGTTATGGACAACCCTTGAGGACACCGGGGAGTCCCTGCTGATGGATGAATTGCGGTCCCGTTGGCAAAGCGCCGCCCCTGATGCTGCCGCTGCGCTTTCCGCCTGGGTCCAAACATGGCAACAATCCCTCTGGCGCTTTGCCCAGGTGGGTCACATCGGCAAACGGGATGGCCCGGCAGCATGGCAACTTCCCGTCGATCCGATGGCGGCTTCCCGCGAAATCCAGTTCAAACTGCCTCCACCCGGTCCGGACGGGAGTGTCACCATTCATTTGCTAACCACCCCGGCCGGGGTCGGTCCGTCCGGGGATGCCGCCTTGTGGGAGAACCCCCGCCTCTCGGCCCCGGGACGCCCCGACCTTCCCTTCCGGGACATGGCGGCAAGCATTGCTCACTGGACCAGCCAACGGCAAAAGCTCTTTGCCGCCACGCGCCCTGCGCTGGCCGCGGCGGCGGAGTGGGCTACAGCCAGTGACCCTTCCGTCATTGAGGATCTGGCGGCCCGGCATGGTTTGGCTCCTGAGATTCTCCACCCCTGGCTCAAGGCTTTGGGATATTCCGCAAGTCAGACCTCACACGGTCCGCTCCTGTCCCAAAAATTGGAGCAGGCGGAAGGTTATGATTTCATCAAAGGCTGGACCGGTGCTGATGCCCTCAGCGTGCTGGCCAATGCTTCGGACCAATCGGTGCGGATCCCCGGCCTGATGGGGCCCCGCAGTGTCGCGGTGCATCCGTCCCCGGACCGCCATGTGGCCATCGGCTGGGTCAGCCCGGCTGGCGGACCGGTCCACATCAAAGGCATGCTTCAGGATGCCCACACCGATTGCGGAAACGGAGTCACATGGTCGATGGAACTCAGACGGGGACAGGGGCGTCAGGTGCTCGCGGCAGGCCGGTCCAATGGAGGCATGGAAATTCCGCTTGGCCCGTGGGACGTGCCCCTGATCCGCCATGGAGATTTGCTGGTCATGGCCATTGGACCTGACAAGGGGGATCATTCCTGCGATCTCACCAGCGTGTCACTGGAAATCAAGTCCGGAAGCCAGACATGGGACCTCGCCCGGGATATTTCCCCGGATCTGCTGGCGGCCAATCCGCACCCCTCCGGCTGGTTGTTTTTCAGCGAGCCGGTCAGCCGCATGGAAGCCGCACCCCCGATTCCCGCCGCATCCCTGCTGGGACAATGGCTGCAGACCCCCGACGCCGGAGAAAAGCGCCGCCTTGCGGAAGCTTTGGAACAACTTCTCATGGCAGGACCTGCTGCGGCAGACCCCGGAAACCCCGACACGATCCTTTACCAGCGCCTTGCTTCGTTCTACGGGCCGCTTTCGGATCCGGCCCTGACATCTCCGGATGCCCGGGCCAGGGAGCGGAAGGCGGATGGGTGGGGCCTTGATCCTGACATGTTTCAGGGGCTGAACCTGCCCGTGCAGGCCCCTTCCGTCGTCACTGTCCGCATCCCGGCAGACCTTGCGGAGGGCGCTGAGTTCAGGGCCACCGCCAGGCTGCAGCCGGGACGCGGAGATGAAGGCAGTGTGCAGATGTGGGTTGTGACCAGCCTGCCCGGCGGGATGGAAGGCGCGAGCCCGGGCGGCCCTGACCACCTCAGGCCGGGCACTCCTGTGCTGGCTGATCCCGCCCGTGCCGCCGGCCAGCGCCTGTACGCCGCCTTTGCGGAGTTCCGGCAGCTTTTTCCCGCCGCCCTTTGTTATACGAAAATCGTGCCCGTGGATGAAGTTGTCACCCTGACGCTCTACCACCGGGAGGACGACCACTTCCGGCGGCTGCTGCTGGATGAGGCCGGCGCGGCGGAACTGGACCGGCGCTGGTCGGAACTGCGTTATGTCAGCCGGGAGGCCCTGAAGCTGGTGGATGTCTTTGACCAGCTCTGGCAATACGCCACCCAGGACGCTGATCCCGTAGCCTTCGAACCGATGCGCGAACCCATCCGCCGCCGCGCTGCCGCCTTTCAGCAGGAACTAACCGGTTCCCGGCCCGCCCACTTGAAAGCGTTGGGAGATTTTGCCGGAAAGGCATGGCGGCGGCCCCTTTCCCCCTCCGGACGTGACGGCCTCCAACAACTCTATCAAAAGCTGCTGGCCGACGGGCTGGAACACGAACCGGCAGTGCGTCTCGTTATGGCCCGCATCCTCGTGGCTCCCGCCTTCCTCTACCGCGGGGAACAGGCCGCCCCCGGCATGCCGGTCGCAGCGGTGGACGACTGGGAACTGGCCACCCGGCTCAGTTATTTCCTGTGGTCCTCCATGCCCGACCGCGAATTGCTGGATTTGGCCGAAGCCGGCAGGCTGAAGGAACCCGGAATCCTCGCAGGGCAGACCCGCCGGCTCTTGCGTGACGGCAAGGTGCGCCGGCTGGCGACAGAGTTTGGGTGCCAGTGGCTGCACATCCGTGACCTCGATACCCTTGATGAAAAAAGCGAACGCCACTTCCCCTCTTTCACGGGCCTGCGCGCTGACATGCTGGAGGAAGCGGTGCTGTTTTTCACGGATTTGTTCCAGTCAAACCGTCCTGTGATTTCGCTGCTGGACGCGGATCATACTTTTGTCAGCAAATCCCTCGCCACCCATTATGGAATGAATGCGACCGGCGAAGGCTGGCGCAGAGTGGATGGCCTGCGGAAACTGGGGCGCGGCGGCATCCTCGGCTTCTCCGCTGTTCTCGCCAAACAAAGCGGGGCCTCCCGCACCAGCCCCATCCTCCGGGGCAACTGGCTCAGTGAAGTCGTGCTAGGCGAAAAGCTGCCGCGTCCTCCCAAAGGGGTGCCCGTGCTGCCCGACGATGCCCCGGTTGAGATGACCGAGCGGCAATTGACGGAACGGCACAGCAGTGATCGCAACTGCTCGTCCTGTCACCGGCGCATCGATCCCTTCGGGTTTGCCCTCGAGGGATTTGACGCGATTGGCCGCGCCCGCCAGACCGATGCCGCCGGCTTGAAAATCGATACCCGCGCCACCCTGCCTGACGGCTACCAACTGGACGGACCCGCCAGCCTGCGGGAATACCTTGCCGGTCCCCGCTGTCAGGATTTTCTGCGCCAATTCTGCCGCAAGCTGCTCGGATACGCCCTCGGCCGGGCGGTCCAACTGTCCGACCGCCCGCTGCTGGACCAGATGACAGCCCACCTCGATTCCAGCGATGGCCTCTCCGGGGACCTTGTGGAAATGATTGTGCTCAGCCCGCAATTCCTTCAGAAACGCGGGGCCGCATGGCCGGCCGAATGATGTTCCGCTTCCTCACCGGTTTAACCTATCAACTTCCGAAGTCCATGAGCACCTACCGATTTTCCCGCCGCGCCTTCCTCCGCGGCACTGGCGTTACCATGGCCCTGCCATGGCTGGAATCGGTGAATGTCTGGGGAGATGAACCGGTGAAGAACCTGCCGGCCAGCGAAGCCCCGGTCCGTCTCGCGGTGCTCTTTTCAGGCAATGGTTTTCATTCGCGGGAGTGGTGGGCCCGGGGCGAAGGCATGGCCATGGAACTCGGGAAGGTGCTGGAACCGCTGGGCGCATTCCGCGACCAGATGCTGTTGGTGCGCGGCCTGTATCATGCCGAAGCCACCAAGGGTAACATCCACAGTTCCCAGACGGGAAATCTGCTGTCAGGAGCCCCGGTTGCGTCCGGCGGAGAAATCCGGTCCGGCACCAGCTTTGACCAGTTAGTGGCCCAGACCTACGGCCGCAGCGCCAAGCTGCCCAGCCTGGTCCTCGGCTGTGAGCGGTCGAATCCTTCGGTGCATAAAAACTATTCGATGCTTTACAGTTCCCACATCTCGTGGAGTTCGCCGACCACTCCCACGCCGCTGGAAATCTATCCCGCCCTCGCCTTTGGCCGCCTTTTCAAGGATGCTGCCGGTCCCGGCGACCGCAGCGTGCTGGATGCCGTGCTGCACGACGCCCAGGATCTGCGGCGCACCATCAGTTCCAGCGACCAGCATAAGCTGGACGAATATCTGGAATCCGTGAGGGACGTGGAAAAGCGGATCGGCCACGCCGGCCAGCGGGGCGAATTGCAGGGCTGGCGGCCCACCCTTGAAAAGCCTGACATGGCGCGTCCCGCCGATGGAATTCCCCAGGACATTGCCGAACACATGAAGCTGATGTGCGACATCCTCGTGCTGGGATTCCAGACCGACACCACCCGGGTCACCACCCTCAAATTGAATAACGATCACAGTGCCCTGCGCTTCCCCAACCTGCCTAGCGTCCAACAGGCGGGCCATGGCATTGATTATATGATTCATCACCTGCTCTCCCACAGCGACGGTGATGACTGGCTCCGGGTGAACCAATTTTTCATGGAGCAAACCGCCTACATCGCCCGCCGCCTCGAAGCCATTCAGGAAGGACCCCGCACCCTGCTGGACAATACCATCCTGGTGCACTGCTCCAGCATGATGGCCGGAGCCAAACACGACAACGACCAGCTTCCCGTGGTGGTGCTGGGCGGAGCCGGAGGCCGCCTCAAAGGCGGCCGTGTAGTGGACTACAAGGACAAACCGGATCGTCAGCTCTGCCGCTTGTTCCTTTCCCTGATGGACAAAATGGAAGTGCGCCCCAAAACCTTCGGTGACGCGGTGACGCCTCTGCAGGAGGTGTGAGGAGGATTCGGAATTCTGCAGTCTCCTTGTCAGGATGAGCAGAGTCCCGGCCGCCACGTCAGCTCAGGGGAATTTTTTCTCCCGGCAACGGAATGATCACTTCACATTCCGGCAGCGCGAGGCTCAAGGCAGCAGCCATCCAGTCAAGCGCCGGCCCGTCTCCATGGACGAGGAGGATCTTGCGTGGACTGAGCTTGCGGGCGTATTCCACCAGATCCCGCCGGGGCGCATGACCGCTGAAATCAAAGCGGGCCACCTCACAATTCAGTTCGACGGCGGGATGGCCGTTGGACAGTTTCACCGGGGCCCCGGGGGCGGAGGCAATGATGGCCCCCGCCGGACTGTCAGGATCGGCATACCCTACAAAACACAGGGCGTTTTTTGGCTGGTTGATGAAGTGGTGGGCGAGGTCGTTGCTTACGGTGTATTCTGACATCATGCCGCTGCTGACCGCATAAATGCGTCCCGCCTGGCAGCGGGTGACGCGCTCGCCCTTTTTGGACTTCACAATCCCTGACATGGATTCGAGGAGCCGGAATCCGCCATGCTGCCGCCGGACGTCGCTGCTGTATTTGTCGACAATCTGGGTCATTTTGCTGCTCAACCCGCCGATATGGACAGGGATGCTGGCTTTGATTTTCCCCTGCCCTTTCAGCTCGTGAAGCATCATGAGGATCTCCTGGGTCTTGCCAAGGGCGAACACCGGTATCATCACACTGCCCCCGCGCTCCACGGTGCGCGAGATTACCTCCGCCAGCCGGTCGGATTCCGCCTGACGGCAATAGTCGGCATGCCTTTCCACCGCCCCGCGGGTGCATTCCATGATCAGCACATCGACATGCTCCTCCGGGAAGTCGGCCCCCATCAGGATGGTCTGATTTTCAAACTGGACATCGCCGGTGTAGAAAATTCTCACCCCATCAATATCGAGGCGCATGCCCACGCTGCCCGGAAGGTGGCCGGCGTCAAAAAACTCCGCTTTCACGCCGGTGTCCGCCACTTCAAACGGGCGGCCGGGACGGCGCCGTTCGAACCGGCGCACCAGGGTGTCCAGCTCCCGGTGGGTAAAGAGCGGATATTCCTTGATCCCCTCCTGTTCCCGCTGGGAGGACATGACATTGACCGAATTGTGCAGCAGGGCCTCGGCAAATTCGCTGGTGACATCCGACATATAGGCCGGAGCTTTGGGGTGCCGCCGCATCATCACCGGCAGGGAGCCGACATGGTCAAGGTGGGAGTGACTGACCACCACCGCATCCAGATCCCCATCCTCCAGCAGGCTGAAGTCTGGGATAGCCTCAAAGGCTTTTTCCTTGGGATGCATCCCGGAATCGAGCGCAATCCGCGCCATTCCCGTGTCCAGCACATAACAATTGGCCCCGATCTCATTGCGCCGCATCAGCGACTGAAAAGTAATCTCTCGCATAAAAGTGAATCAGGACCTGGTGCCACAGCGGGCGGTCCCATAAAAACGTGCCATCTAAGCCACCATGCTGCGGCCCGCCAGGGGAAAGATGCCTGCCCCTCAGCCCGTGGTCAGGTCCGCTGCGGCGGCACCGGCATGGTTGCCGCCGTGATGAATTCCGTCACCCTGGCGGGAGCCTTGCCCTTCCTCCTCACCACTCCCACCGGAAAGGGAGCAGGGGCCGGATGCAGGGGGAGCACCCTCAGGCGCGGCCCGGTAAAGCAGGCAAAACTTTCCGGCACCAGCGCCACCCCGCGCCCGGATTCCACCGCTGCGATCAGGCTGGTGGCACTATCATATTCATCGACGGACGGCTTTTTGCCAAACGGAGCAAAAAGCTCCGCCAGCCAATCATGGTATTCCGGGTAGTCCTGCCGGGTGTAGCCAACCAGATGTTCCTGCAACAGCTCCTTCAGGCTGACCTGCCTTGTTTTGGCCAGGACATGTCCGGGATGCACTGCCACACAAACCTGGTAGCGCCGCAGCTCCTGAAATGTCAGGGCGTTCAGCGGGGCCTTGCCCGGCCCGATCATCAGGGCGAGATCCAGTTTGCCCCCGCGCAGCCCTGACAGCATTTCCTCAGTGGAAAGATCGTGCAGCGTGACCCGCACGCCCGGCGAGGTTTTTTGGAATTCCCGCAGGGCATGCGGCAGCAGTTCCACCGTGAGGGAAGGGGCATAACCGACGTGAAGTTCTCCCGTGCATTGATTGGCGAAGGCCCGCACTGCCTCCCTCGCCTGCTCCGCCCGCGCCAGCACGGCTAGGGCCTCCACGAGAAAGACACGCCCGGCTTCCGTTATTTTGACGGACTTGGCACTCCGTTCGAACAGCGCTACCCCGAGTTCCGCTTCAAGATCGCGGATCTGTCGGCTCAAGGGCGGCTGGCTGACATGAAGGCGCGCCGCCGCTTTGGTGATGTTCTGCTCTTCCGCCACGGTGACGAAGTATCGGAGATGCCGGAGTTCCATAAACTTTGAGCATACCTGCCGGGTATGCTGACCCAAGCAACATGATATTTCCACTTTTGCCGGATGCCCCTAGTCTGCCCCATCATGAAAACCAACCCCTCCACCCGGCACCGCATCACCAAGCGTCCCTCTGCCGCCCGCGGCGCGGCCGATCACGGCTGGCTCAAAACCCAACACAGCTTTTCCTTTGCCGACTACTACGACCCGGCCCACATGAACTTCCGGTCGCTCCGGGTCATCAATGAGGACCACGTGGATGCCGGCAAGGGTTTTGGCACCCATCCGCACCGCGACATGGAAATCTTCAGTTATGTCCTCGGCGGATCCATGGCCCACAAGGACAGCATGGGCAACGGCCGCACCCTGCTTCCCGGACAGATCCAACTCATGTCCGCAGGCAGCGGCGTGACCCACAGCGAATTCAACCCCAGTCCCCATGAGGATCTCCACCTTCTCCAAATCTGGATCCTTCCGGAAAAACGCGGACTGACCCCCAGTTACACCGAGTGGCATCCCAAGCCCGAAAGTGAATCCGATCCCAAGGTGCTCGTGATCTCCCCCGATGGCCGGGAGGACTCCGCCACCATCCATCAGGACGCCGAAATCTACCGCATCCGCCTCCAGCCCGGCGAAAGCATCCTCCACCAGCTCCGCCCCGGACGCGGACTCTGGCTGCAGGTCATGAGCGGCAGCCTCTCCCTTGATGGCGAAGCCCTCATCGCCGGCGACGGAGCCAGCAGCGAAGATGAAGGCGACTTCGAAATCCGCGCCATCGAGCCCAGCGAGGCCCTGCTTTTCGATCTGAAATGAAATACGGAACCCAGCGGTCCCGCCGTCCATCCGGTTACTCCCTCCACCAACCATCAACTATAAACCATCAACCTATCATGACCAAGATCCTTGTCCTTTACTACTCCACTTACGGCCACATCGAAACCATGGCATCCGCCATCGCCGAAGGCGCCCAATCCGTCGCCGGCACCGAAGTCACTATCAAACGTGTCCCGGAAACCCTCTCCCCGGAAGCCGCGGCCAAAATGGGGGCCAAGCTCGACCAGGCCGCTCCCGTGGCGGACCACAACGAACTGGCTGATTATGATGCCATCATCTTCGGCACGCCCACCCGGTTCGGCAACATGGCGGCCCAGATGCGGGCTTTCCTCGACCGCACTGGCGGCCTCTGGGCCAAAGGCGCCCTCATCGGCAAGGTTGGCAGCGTCTTCACCAGCACCGGCACCGGCGGCGGTAATGAAACCACCATCACCAGTTTTGTGACCACCCTGATGCACCACGGATTTATTTACGCCGGCCTGCCCTACTCCTGCCCTGAGCTGGCCGACATCAGTGAAGTCAAAGGTGGTTCCCCCTGGGGTGCCGCCTGCATCGCAGGTGCCGACGGCTCCCGCCATCCCAGCGCCAAGGAAATCGCCCAAGCTAAATTTCAGGGAGCCCATGTGGCCCAACTAGCCAAAAAACTGAGCGCCTAAAAAGGCCTACGCAGTGGAAGCACTGCCAGTTCGGCGGGCCGAGCCTATCCAAGACCAAAAACCTCTGTCTTGGATAGGCTTTTTTTAGACGCGTTGACCATTTCGCAGCGTGACCAGCCGGTCGGGAACCAAACCGGGTGCTAATCCAACTATCCTCGGGACCAGCCGGATGGACCTAATCAAATCAGGACCATCCCACGGGCCGACCGGGTTCTGGAAATAATCAGTGTTGTCAGGCCCCCTCCGGCATCCTACCGGTTGGCCGTGAAAAATTCTCCCTTTAAGTGCTGCCGGCTGGCTCAGCTGGTTTGTTCGGGGCTGTTCGTGGCATCAGCAGTCTTGAGTTCCTGGGGCCAGGTGGACGAAAACCCCGTATCCCTTGAAGACGCGCTGGACGGGGCCGGACTGGGCTGGGCCACTTCATCAAGCCCCGGGTCGTGGCAGGGACTGCCCACCGACGCCACGGACGGCACCAGCGCCGTGCGGGCGGCCCGTCCCGCAGTGGGGACAACCACTTTTCTTAAAACCACCGTCACCGGTCCGGGGAAATTGAGCTATGCGTGGCGCACCCTCGGCCCGGCGGATTTCAGTTACTATGCTACATTTTCCGGCCATGGCACCAGCACTTCGTTGTCCCAAAGTTTCGGTGAGTGGAAAACGGCGACCCTTTGGCTGAGTGGACCGGGTCCCCGTGAGCTGAAATGGGAGGCGGTCCTGCTTCCGGAAGGGACCACCCTCTGGCTGGATGCGGTGCACTTCTCCCCCGCGACGCCCGCCAGCCTGACAGATAGCCTGGACCTGCCCGGCGCAACTTGGACCAGCGGCGGAACCACGGCCTGGACGGGCATGAATAACACCCCACCGTTGATCGACAGCGATTCCGCCTTTGTCGAATCCCTTCCGGCGCAAGGCGAAGCCTGGGTGGAGACTACCCTGTCAGGCAGCGGCACGCTACAATTCCGCTGGGGTTTTCCTGACAATATCCACGGCACCCTGGAGTTTGAGGTGAATGGCATCGTTCACTCCCGCGTCACCTTCAAATCCTGGCAGGAAAATGAAATCCACGCCTTGCCCCCCGGCAATCACACCCTGCGCTGGCGATATCAAAATCCCACCAGCGAGATTACCGGCAGCGCCTGGCTGGATGGTATCTCCTTCGTGCCCGGCACGCCGGCGGCGGACTGGGGCAGTGCCACTGGTCAGCCTGCCCTCACATGGAGCGGGGGCGGTTCACGGCTTTGGAATCCCGGCTCATCCCCCCCGCTTCAGGCTCAACTCAGCTATCCCGAGCGCTCCGTCCATGCCTCCGCCGCCATCGAAGGTCCCGCATGGTTGAATTTCGATCCTTCCAGGATCGGTCTGAGTCTGGCAGTAAAATTGGACGGACTGCCTGCGGTGGTCGGGGCATGGGCCACCAATCCATCCCCATTCCCGTCGCTCGACTTTACCTCTCCACCGGTTTCTGCCTTTGTCCCCCCCGGCCGCCATTTATTCACCTGGGAGTTTTACAAAGGAGGCCAACAAGGGGGGAGCTATACTGCTTCCCTGCAAAACGTTAGCGTCTCGCCCGTCAGCATCGTCCCCTTGCAACAGGCGCTCGGAGCGGCCAGCCCGGTCATGACGAATGATGCTTCCTCGCCTTGGATCGGCCTTTCCGGCCCCGGAGCCGGGGATGACTACGCATGGCTGGACCTGCAGTCCGGCAGCCAAAGCAATTTAACCTTCCAAACCGCCACCCCGGGCGAACTTTCCATCACATGGAACGTCATCGGAGTCCGTGGAGGTTCGGCCAACTCCCCCTCGGGCCAACTCATGGTGGATGGCAAAGCCTCAGCCGCTTCCTCCACCACGCAGACCACCACCCTCACCATCGGACCAGGGTCTCATTCCATCCGGCCATACTGGCAAGCGGCCAGCCCGCTCCCCATTGCTTTTCGGATTTATAACATTAGTTTTACGCCATGGGACACGGTTCCCTTGGATGTCGCCGCAGGCAGCCCCGGGCGGCTCTTCACCAGCGGAGGTGCCGGGTGGTGGACGGGTCTGGTGTCCCCTGCCCTCGCCCCTGAAGGCCCCGCCCTCATCTGGGGTCAGCCCACCTCCACCACGCCAGGGACCGGTGATCCCCTCTGGCTGGAAACCACCGTCGAGGGACCCGCCGATATCTCCTTCTGGTGGCGCGTGCAAAATCCTATTTCCAGCACCCGGTTCACCTTTACCACGCCCCGCTTGTTCCCTATCCAGTTAAACCCCTTTACCACCGATGCCCCGCCCTCCAGCAGCGGCACCCACCGGACCAGTCTGGGCCCGGGCACCCAGACGCTGCGATGGGCCATCTCCGGCAGCCTGTCACCGGTCCAGTTGGATCAACTGCGCATCACCCCGCGCACCGTTTACCCACTCGACGTAGCGGCGGATTTACCCGGCCAGGTCCTGACACCCATCACCGGACAATGGTTTGGCGTGAGTAGTCCTTTGGCTTTGACCGGCAATTCCCTCATCGAACTCCGCGGCTCGGCCGGGGGGAACGATGCCGTTCAAATGACCGCCCCCGTCACCGGTCCCGGCATCCTCCGGTTTCATTGGCGGCTGGCCAAGCCTTACAGCGCCAGCGAGATGCGCGTCACGCTCGATAACAACTGGGCGGCCACCCTTCCCCGAAGCAATTCCACGGCATGGGAAAGTGTCACCGTGGTGGTTCCCTCCGGTGCCCACACTGTTAGTTGGAATGCTTCCAGCGCGGCCGACCTCGCGGCCTATCTCGATGGCTTCTCCTGGATACCAGCCGCTCCCGCCCTCCCCTTGGCCGAAGCGGCGGATGCCCAGAACGTCACCGGCTGGAGCGCACCTGATAATCAATGGTTCCCTGTCTCAGACTCCGCTGCCGCCTCGGATGGCGTGGATGCCATCGCGGTCGCCACGCTTCCCGGCACCGGCAAAGCGGTGCTGCGGGCCAATTGTCAGGGATCCGGCACGCTGAGCTACCGGGTCCGTCAGCTCTATCCCGAAGGGTGGGGATTGCCGCAAACTTTTCTAAGCGTAAACGGCCTGAAATATTCCCCGCCCGCCGCGGAACCCGGTGCCGCCTGGCAGGAGCGCAGCCTGTTTCTGGCCGGCAATGGTCCGCATCAATTGGAGTGGTCGCTGGCAAACACCACCAACTCCTTCATCCATTACAGCCTGCTCCTGGACCAGGTCTCCTTTACCCCGGCGGCCCCCGGTCCCTCTCTCGCCACCGCGCTTGATCAACCTGCCTGGACGTTCCGCACCGGCGGAACCAGTCTCTGGCAAAGTGTCAGCACCCCCGCCGGACGCGGCGGCCATCTGGCTGCCGTGGCCGTGCTGCCATCCGGTCCTGGTGCTGCAGCGTGGATCGAGACCACCCTCACCGGCCCGGGGCTTTTCATTCCTTCCATGAATGCACCGGAACCAGGCTACATCGGCTGGAGCATGGATGGTAACGCCCTTACTGCGGACGGCACGGGCGTTCACATCCCGGGTGGCCCCCATACGCTGATCTGGGGCGCGTCGTTGGGAGGCGCCACCACTGCCGCAACTTTTACCCTGGATGCCCTGGACTGGTATCCCACCACGTGGGCAGGCTGGCAGCAGGACCGCTTCCGCGGGTCAGGCCTGGCTTCATCCCAACAGGCCCCTGAAGCCGATCCGGACCGCGATGGCCTGGAAAACATGGTGGAAGCAGTGCTTGGCACCCATCCCCTGCAACCGGATGCCGATCCGCCACTGAAACTAACCGCAATCGCTGAACGAGGCCACACCCTCCACTTTCAGGCGGCCGCCGCCTTTCCGGAGGAACTCCAAGCCACAGTGGAATCTGCCTCCAACCCGGCAGGTCCATGGAGACTGATCGGCCAAGGAAATCCCCTCGACGGCGTCTGGCCTTATCCTTTCCAAAACGCCCTTTTCCAAGGCAGGAACCGAAAAAATTCCATCAGTGCCGACATTGGAATTTCGCCTGGTTTTCCCACAGGATACTGGCGTCTGAAGGTGATCAAACCCTGACTTGGACCCTATTTTAAGCCGCCCTGGCCGGCTGCGGGATTTCCCGCAGCCGATACAGAATTGTCAAGGCTGTTTCACAAACGCCGAGACATCGGCACTCAGTTTTTCCAAAGAAGTCAGGACGGTATACATCATGTGGCCGCCGTCGTAGTGGGCCCATTTGAAGTTGGCGCGCTGGGCCGGGGTGAGGTCCATGTGACGGACGGTGTAGTCGATGGCTTCGCCGGGCGTGGCCAGGTCATGGTGGCCCACGGCGATGAAGACCTTCAGCGCGGGATTGGTATTCATGGCGGAAGCCAGATTGCTGGCGACTTCGAGGTATTCGTTGGTGGCGAGGCTGTAATTCCACGGTGTCATGCCGGGGCCGCCGAGGATTTCATAGGGGCGGTCGGTTTGATAGTTCAGGCCGGCGGGATCGCGCAGGTATTGGTTCATGGTGGTGGCGAAGGCCCCAAAGATGATTCCGTAGGAGGGATCGCCTTCGCGGCCGGTGACACGGCCGTCGAAACGGCCGATCACGAGATCATCCTGTTCGAGCAGGCGGCGGCGGAATTCCGAGGGGGAAACCCGGAGATTGTGCCGCAGCACCAGTTCCACCGGCAGTCCGGTCAGGTTGCTGAGTTCCTGGGCCACGGCATTGCGTTCGTCGTCAGGCAGCGCGCTGCCTTTGACGAGGGCGGCAGCATATCGGCCCCGGGAAAACTCCATGGCGCGCTGCGAGGTTTTGGCAAAGTCCGCCTGCAGTTCCGGGGCAAGTTTCCGGTGGTGATGCGCCACCGCCGTCATGGCGGGCAACCATGTCAGGAAAGGCACGTCATTCTGGTCGTCGGAAGAAAGGGTTTTAAAGTCGAACAGACCGCTGACCACGATCAGGCCATTCAGATACATGCCATAGCGGTTCTGGAGATGTTCCGCCAGCCCCGCCCCCCGGATGCCGCCGTAACTCTCGCCCATGAGGAATTTCGGGCTGCCCCAGCGCTGGTTCCTGGTGATCCACAGCCGGATAAAATCGCCCACGCTCTCCACGTCCTCGCGGTAGCCATGGAATTGTCTGGCATCCTCCCCTTTCTCCGGACGGCTCAGACCGGTGCTCACGGGATCGATGAAAACCAAATCGCAGTCTGCGAGCAGGGTGTGTTCATTATCCGTCAGGGCGAAAGGGGGCACGGGTCCGGTGAGGCCATCCGCCGGAAGCACCACGCGGCGCGGGCCAAAGGCCCCCAGATGCAGCCACACGCTCGAGGAGCCCGGGCCGCCATTGAAGCAGAAGCAGACCGGGCGTTTGGCACGTGCCGCAGCCTCGCCATCGGTCCGGAGATAAGCAATGTGAAATACATCTGCCCGTGGCTCGCCATAGGCTTTGGTGAGGGTCAGGTTTCCGGCAATGGATTTGTAAGTCAGTTTCTGCCCCTTCACGATGATATCGTGCATCGTCTCCACCAGCACCGGGGTTTCCGGCGGTTTGGCGTCCTTGGCCGCATCCTTTTTGTCCTCAGTCTTCGGTTGGTCTGCCGGCGGTTGGGCGCGCAACCCGCAGGGGGCAAGGGCCAGCAAAAGGGCGGAAACGAATAGAGGTGAACGGTTCATGGATAATCAATAAGGAAGGAAAATCGGATGGGATTCGCGCTGGAGCGCCGCTTCACCTTAACTATGTCTAGGGCCATGACCAGTCCGGATTCCATCACCCTCCACCGCCCGCTCGATATGCACCTGCATCTGCGCGATGGCGATATGTTGAGGCTCGTAGCCCCGCACAGTGCCTTTAATCTGGCCGGAGCGGTCATCATGCCGAACCTTGTGCCCCCGGTGACCTCCGTGGAAATGCTGACGGCCTACCGGGACCGCATCCTCGCCGCTGCCGGGCCGCATGCGAGGACGTTCCAGCCGCTGATGACGCTGTTTTTCCAGCAGTACTCGGAAGCGCAACTTGCGGCGGCCCAGCCTCACCTCTTTGCGGTCAAGCTCTATCCCCATGGCGTGACCACCAACAGCGAGAGCGGCATTCATAGCATCGAAGCCGCCGAACCCACTCTCAAGCTCATGGAGGAGATGGGGATCCCGCTGCTGGTGCATGGGGAGACCACTGGTTTTGTGCTCGACCGCGAGGCCGAATTCCTATCCATCTACGAACGCCTTGCCGTGCGGTTTCCCCGGCTGCGTATCGTCATGGAGCACATCACCACGGCGGCGGCGGTGGCTTTGCTGGACCGTTTCGAAAATCTCCATGCTACCGTGACCGGGCACCATCTGGTGATCACGTTGGATGATGTCGCAGGCGGACTGCTCCAGCCGCACCTGTTTTGCAAACCCATCGCCAAACGCCCCGCGGACCGTGATGCCCTGCTCGCCGCCGCCCTCTCCGCCCATCCGAAACTCATGCTCGGCAGCGACAGCGCGCCCCATCCCCAGCATGCCAAGGAATGCTGCGGCTGCGCGGCGGGGGTTTACACCGCGCCCCTGCTCCTCCCGCGCATGGCCCAGCTTTTTGCAGAAAACGGAGCCCTCGACAACCTCCAGGCCTTTGTCAGTGACCACGCCATCCGGATCCACGGCCTGAATCCCCCTGACAAATCGGTCACCCTCGTCCGTCAGGCATGGAAAGTCCCTGCGGCTTACGAAGCGGACTCCGGTATCAAAGTCATCCCCTGGGAAGCCGGTTGCGGGTTGGAATGGAGCTTCGCCCCGTAGCAGGCCGTTCCAGCCTTGAGATCCCCAACCAACCATTGAAAAGCCCATGCCTTTGCCAACCGCAAGACTCCCTTGCACTTGATGCATTTCTCCCGGCATCTGCAAAATTGAGGAACGAAAATCCCGCGCAGCATCGCGTTCTCCTGAGGAAATGTTTTGCCAAGGGCCGAGGTCCGGCGTATTCATTCCTGGAACAAATCCCGTGAAAGCGCTGACCGTCCTCTTCCTGCTCCTCTCCCTGGTTTTGCCAGGAAGTCTGGTGTCGCAGGCCATGGCGGTTCCGGTTGCCGCCAATTGTTCTGTGGTGAGCGACACCGGCGATTCTTGTTGCCCGCCGGCAGCGCCCCACTGCTGTTGTGATGCCACTCCCTCCATTCCCGAGGTGCCGGTCCAGCCTCTGCCGCCTCCTCCCGTTTCCTCGGGTGCCAAGGACATGGCCGCTTCTCTGCCTGTTCTCTACGTTTTGGAAGAACTGCCGCGCCAATCCCTTTCTGCCCCCAATGCCGCTCCTTTCAGCGACCGCATCCCCTTTGCGTTGGCACCCCCGGTGCGGCTCTGCGTGCTGCGCTGCAGTCTGTTGATTTGAGGCAGCATCCGGGGACCATCGTGTCCTCGTCCCGTGAACCGATGGTTCACAATATGCCTGTGGAGCCGCCATTTGGAGTGCGGTGGCCCTCCACCGCTTTAGTCCTGTAAAAGGCTTGTCGGTAGACTTCCTGCCCCCCGCAGCATCCCCTTATCCTGGTTTGCCAAGTTCATCAGCCCGACGGCTGTCCCACTTCGGCTCCAAGCGACCCGTGGCCCCAAAGCGGTGGAGGGCCACCGCACTCCAAGGAGCCCTTCTTTCAATGATGGATCCGACTCATAACCTGCCCATCCTGGGCTATTTCCCTCTCCGGGATTCCACCCGGCCAACCCCAAACACCAACCTAAACCTAAACTAACCCAACCAAATCCAACCCATGAAAACACTGCTTGCTCTGACGTTTGCCCTCGCTGCCCTGCCCTTCGCCCATGCCACGGGTCCGGTTCCAACCCACAATACCGTGTCCTGCTGCGCCTGTTGCGACGGAAGTTGCTGTGCCGGCGGAGCCTGCGACAGTACCTGCTGTGATAGCAGCTGCTGCGGCTCCACCTGCTGCGCGAAATAAACCTGCACCCGCGGGCAGGAGACCGACTCCTCCTGGCCGCCGGGTCCACTCATCTCCCTTCTCACCAATTTCATGTCATCCCTTCTTTTTGCCATCTCAGCGATGGGTTGTCTTTCTTGCGCCAAGGTAGTGGAATACGACCTGCGTATTGCTGAAACCACGGTCACCCCTGCCGGAAAACCGGTCACCGGCCTGACCATCAACGGCACCATCCCCGGTCCGGTGCTCCGCTTTACAGAAGGAGATTGGGCGAGGATCCGGGTTCATAACGATTTGGCTCACCACACCACCTCCACCCACTGGCATGGACTGCTTTTACCCAACGCCCAGGATGGGGTGCCCGGGGTCACGACCCCACCGATCCAGCCAGGCACCACTCACACCTTCGAGTTTCCCATCATTCAATCCGGCACCTACTGGTATCACTCCCACACCCACTTTCAGGAACAGCAGGGACTTTACGGAGCCATTGTGATCCAGCCGAAGAAGGCGATAACGCCCGCTGCGGACTGGGAACACACCTTGCTCGTATCCGATTGGACCAATGAGAACCCGGATGAGGTTCACCGCAGTCTGGTGAGGGGCAATGAATGGTATTCCCTGAAAAAAGGAACCACCCAATCCGTCCTTGGCGCATGGAAGGCAGGGGCGTTGGGGGATTTTTTTGACCGGGAACGGACGCGGATGAGGGCGATGGATCTGTCCGACGTCGCTTACGACGCTTTTCTCATCAATGGCCAGCGCACCTCCACCCTCACTGGCAAACCCGGCGACCGGATCCGTCTCCGCCTCGTCAACGGATCAGCTTCCACTTATTTTTATATCAGTTCGTCCACCGGCCCGTTGACCCTGGTGGCGGCCGATGGCAAAGCCGTCAAACCGGTCAAGGTGGCGCGTCTCCTCATGGCCATCGGGGAAACTTATGATGCCATGATCACCCTGCCCGCCGGGGGGCAATATGAAATCCGGGCCACCGCCCAGGACGGTTCCGGCCATGCCTCGGCCTTCCTTGGTGAGGGCACTCTTCACGCAGCATCCGACCCGCCCCTTCCGGATCTCTACAGCATGGATCACATGCTCGAAGCCGCCTTGGACGAAGGTGGATCCGTTCACGCAGCCCGGCCTTCAGCCCCCTATCCATTGCTGCAATCCCCCGTTTCCACCGTGCTGCCAAAATCCGGACCGGTGCGCGAAATCCCCATGCACCTCACCGGCGACATGGAGCGCTATGTCTGGTCGTTCAACGGCAGGACGATGACCGAGGAAAGTGTGATTCCAGTCAAAAAGGGTGAAATCCTGCGGATGGAGCTGATCAACGACACCATGATGCATCACCCGATCCACCTCCATGGGTTTTTCTTCCGTCTGATCAACCAGCATGGCAGCCGCTCCCCGCTGAAACACACCGTGGACGTGCCGCCGATGGGCCGCCACACCATTGAGTTCGAAGCCAACGAAGTCGGGGACTGGATGTTCCACTGCCATCTGCTCTATCACATGATGGCCGGCATGGGGCGGGTGTTTTCCGTGAAGGATGGTGGCGAATACAGTTCCACCAAGGCCCATATGGCCCCTGCTCCCCATCAAAAAACCACCCCAGCCCACGGCCATGGTGGAGGTTTTTCCTTGGGTCCGAAAAAAGCCGGTGTCAAACAAGCCGAGGCCCTCGGCGTCAATCTCGGCGAGCACGCGCATGACCTGGTATCCCTTTGGGGCACTGCTTCCCTCCAGTCCCACCTGACCGAAGGCCTGATCAACCTGCGCCATGGCCGCAACGACTGGAATATTTTGTGGGAAGTGGGCTGGCAGGATGTCGAGGACACGGAATATGAAGTTGATGCCACCTGGGAACGGTATCTTGGGCCGAATTTCCGGGCTTTTGCCGGGGCACGCCTGACCAATTCCGACGATGCGGAAAACCGGGCCATCGCCGGGATCCGTTACCGTTTGCCGGGCATGTTCTGGAGCGCCGTTACGCTGGACAGCGAAGGCGAGGCCCGATTTTCCCTCTCCAAAACCCTGCAACTCACCGACCGCCTGATTGGCTTCGCCAAGGCGGAATACGACACCGGAACCGAATGGGAGTGGTCCGCAGGAGCGGAATATACTCTCAGCAAGGCCTTCTCCCTCACAACCCAATACAGTTCGGACTATGGCTTCGGCGGCGGAGTGATCGTCCGCTTTTAGCACGAAGCTGGAGTCCCGCCTTCAGGCGGTTCCGGCTGCCGGCCGCCCCGCCGCAAATAACCGCCTGAAGGCGGGACTCCAGCGTCACTCACCGCCTTACCCCCATTCCAATCTGTCCACCAACCCAAAACCACCACCATGAAAACCAAACTCGCCCTCCTCCTCGCCGCCAGCGGCCTTCTCTTCAACTCCTGCGCCACCACCGGCAGCACCAGCACCGGTGGGACGAAACCCTATCCCAAGGACACCTGTATTGTGACCGGAAACAAACTGGGTTCGATGGGACCCGTCATCACCCAGGTTCACGAAGGCCAGGAAGTGAAATTCTGCTGCAAGCCCTGCGTCAAAAAATTCAACGACAACCCGGGCAAGTATCTTGCTGAACTTTGATCGTCCAGCGGAAGCCTGCTCCGGCCTGCGTGCCGGGGCAGGCGCCGTCGCTGAATGGATCAGGCATAAAAGCCGAAGAAATTTCTCGCGTTTCCATAACATACCCGCTGGACGAGGGAGCCCAGCATCTCAAAGTCATCCGGGATCTCACCGGCCGACACATCCCGGGCCAGCAGGTTGCAGAAGATGCGGCGGAAGTATTCATGCCGCGGGAAGGACATGAAGGAACGGCTGTCTGTCAGCATCCCGACCCAGTGGCTGAGCAGACCGAGGTTGGACAAGGCATTGATCTGCCACTCCATGCCTTCCTTTTGGTCAAGAAACCACCATCCGGAGCCGAATTGCACTTTTCCGGCGGCACTCCCGTCATTGAAGTTGCCTATCATGGTGCCCATGACATAATTGTCGGCAGGATTGATGTTGTAGATGATCGTCTTCGGCAGCGAGCCGTCACTGTCCAATGCATCAAGATACCGCGACAAAGGATGCGCCTGCGGAAGGTCACCGATGGAATCAAATCCGGTGTCCGGCCCGAGCGCTTTGAAGAGGCGGGTGCTGTTGTTGCGCATCGGGCCGAGATGAAGCTGTTTGACCCAGCCTTTCTGTGCATCAAGGCGGCCGCTGTGCACCATGATCCAGGTCGCAAACTGCTGTTGTTCTTCGGGTGTCACCCCGTTTCCGAGGCGGGCCTTGTCGTAGATGCGGGCAGCTTCCGCTTCGGTGCAGAAGGAGCAGGTGGCCTGAGGCAGGCCATGGTCGCTCAGACGGCCCCCCACGGCATGAAATGCCTCATGGCGTTTTTCCAGGGCGGAGACCAGCCCCTTTAAGGTGCTGACATCCGTGTCCGCTGTTGCCGCCAGTTTTTCCACATAGCGGTTAAAGAACGTGGTCTGATCGATTTTCAGCAGATTGTCAGGACGGAAGGTGGGCAGGATCCTCGTGCCGCAATTGGCCGCCGCGATGGTTTCGTGATGGGTCAGGGGATCGGCGGGATCGTCCGTGGTGCAGACTACCTCCACCTTGAAATCCTCGAGGATGGCCCGCGCGCTGCGGCCGGGGCCGGCGAGGCGGGCGTTGGCCTGCTCCCAGATGCGCGGGGCGGATTCCGGGTTCAGGAGTTCATCAATGCCGAAGTAGCGCTTCAGCTCAAGGTGGCACCAATGGTAGAGCGGATTGCGCAGGCAGTTGGGAATGGTGCGGGCGAGAGCGAGGAATTTTTCGTAGGGCGGGGCGTCCCCGGTGCAGTATTTTTCGGCTTCACCATTGGAGCGCATCGCCCGCCATTTGTAGTGGTCGCCTGCCAGCCAGATGTCGAACAGGTTGCCAAAGCAGCGGTCGGCAGCTACGTCCTGCGGCGGCAGGTGGGAATGATAGTCAATGATGGGCTGGAGCCCGGCCACTTCATGGTAGAGGCGGCGGGCGAGCGGCGTGGACAGCAGGAAATCGTCGTGGATGAAGCTCATGGCGGATGAGTTTTCAGTTTTCAGTGTTTCAGTTTTCAGCAGGATGCCCGGGTATCAAGGAGGGCGACTGCTCTCAGGGTGGGACCGCTGCCGCCACCGGCAAGGGCGGGGCTGCGGTATCATCCTTGAGGACGCCGGAGAGCAGCAGGCCCGCTACGACGACGGCGAGGCCGATCCGGTAATAACCAAACACCGTGACCCCGTGTTTTTGCAGCCAGCCGACCATCCATTTCACCGAGAGCACTGCGGAGATCCAAGCGGCGAGGATCCCGAGGAACATGACTCCTATCGAGTAGTCCTGCAGGAGTTCCGGCTGTTTGACAAATTTCAGCATCTTGTAGCCCGAGGCCGCGCTGAGCGTAATCATTCCGAGGAGGAAGCTGAACTCGACTGCCGCCAGCATGTTCAAGCCGATCAGGAGGCCGCCGACGATGACCATCAGACTGCGGCTGGTGCCAGGCCACATGGCGACGCACTGGATGAGGCCAATCAGGAAAGCGGTTTTTGGCGTAATATCTTCCAGGCTGAGGCCGATTTTGCGGGCCCCGGGGGCGGCGTTGCGTTTGAACCATGCCACCGCCAGGATGGCCACACCTCCGACAAACCATGCTGCGGTGATCGGCCAAAGCCCGAAGAGGTGCTGCTCGATTTTCTCATCAAAAAGCAATCCGACCACCACGGCCGGCATGAAGGCAATCATGATATTCCGCAGGAGCAGAAGGCCTTGCGGGTTGCGCCCCAGAATACCCTCCAGCAGACTGCGGCAACGCTGGAAATACAAGCCGAGCACAGCGAGGATGGCCCCGATCTGCACCACGACGGCATAGGCATTGGCCGCTTCCCGGGCCGGTCCAGGTTGAGGGGCGATCCCGAGGATTTTCTGGGTCAGCAGGATGTGCCCGGTGGAACTGACCGGAAGATATTCCGTGAGACCTTCGACGATACCGATGAGGATAGATTGCCACCAATTCATAAAATGTGGCCTCCGGTAGGGGAAGGATGCCGTTGTGGCAAGAGAAACACGCGGTGGCCACCTTTACTCTACGCTAGGAAGCGGCCCGGACGGACGGCGGTCCGGGCCCATACGGCGGCACGGGACAGCCGATGGTATCGCCCACCGCACGCAAGAGTTCAGCCTCGTGGTTGGTGACCTGGCCATCGGCAAAGACCACGTTGGCGCACAAATAAATGAGTTGCTTTTTCACCATGGGCACGGCGCGGTCGAAGCGGTCGAGCGCCTCGTCCACGCGCTCAAGGGATACGGCGGTGAGTTCCGGGGTCCATTGGATCGCGTGCTCGGCCAGGGCGCGGTTGGCGGCGGCGAGTGCCTGTCCATGGCCGGGACTGCCCGGTTCCCCTGACAAAGCGGCAAATGCGGAAATAATCGCCGAAGCTTCCGGGCCGGCATCCTGAAGCCGCCGCACCTCGGTTTTGGGCGGCGGGGTGCGCCGGAAATGCTGGTCAAGGTGGCGCCGCACGATTTTTTGCAGCATGAATTCGAACAAATCCATGTGGCCGTCGGCCGCGATGAGTTGTGTCAGGATATGGGAAAAACGTCCATACTCGGCCGCCGTAAGCCGGCGCAGGGATGGCAGGGCCAGATCGATCATGGCGATCAATTGGGAGGAGTGCCAGTGTTGGATTTGCCCGGCAATGTCCCGTGCGGTGCTGGAGGTGCGGTCGTCCACCAATGCGGCCAGAGCTGATTCCTCGCGGGCGCGGGCAGCAGGCTCATCGGACAGCAGCATTCCGAAGACGGCTGCCTGCGCCCCTTCGGTATCGCGGATCAGTCCGCGCAGTTCCGGCGGAATGAGGGAGCTGAGGTGAATGGCGGAATCGATTTCGTCAGGCGTGGGCTGTCCGATGCGGTCAAGTGCGGTCATGGCCTGCGCCGCTGTCACCTTGCTGCGGACGTCCATGAAACCGGCCATTGCTCCCTCCGGATGGGCACTCACCGGAACATTCCGGATGCGGCGGGCCTCGATTTCCGGCAGGGTAACCTTAGGCCATGTGCCGTCCCAGTGCGGCAGGATGGCCTTGATGCGCTGGTCCAGGGGCGGGTGGGTGCTCAGGGCGCTGGCGAGGCCACTCCCCATGGCGTTGCTGAACATCAGATGGCTGGCTTCCTCGGAACGGGGGGTTTTTAATTCCGAGCCATAGGAATAGCCGCCGATCTTCAGCAGCGCCCCGCCGATGCTGTCAGGATTCCGCGTGAATTGAACGGCAGCCGCGTCCGCGAGGAATTCGCGCTGACGGGAAATGGCCGCTTTGATGAGTTTCCCGAAAAAGACCCCCAGATAACCCAACACCAGCAGCACCACGCCGATCAACAGAATGGCCAGACGGGGGTCTCCGCTTTTGCTGTCCCGGCTGCCCCGCATTTCGGCCGCAAAACGCATCACGATCCGGCCGATGATCGCCATCACCAGCAATCCATGCACCACGCCGATCATTCGTAGATTCAACCGCATGTCGCCATTCAGAATGTGGCTGAATTCGTGTGCGATCACCCCCTGCATTTCATCGCGCGACAAGGCTCTCATGCACCCGCGGGTCACGCCCACCACGGCATCGGCCGGGGTGTGGCCGGCGGCAAAGGCATTGATGCCTTCCTCGTCGTCCATCACCCAGACTTCCGGCACCGGGATCCCCGATGCGAGGGACATCTCCTCCACAATATTCAACAAACGGCGTTCGTCAGGATGCCTCGTATCCGGATCCACCACCCGGCCGCCCAATTCCCGCGCAAGGGTGGCTCCGCCCCCGGAAAGCTGCAAAATTTTATAACCACTTCCCAGCCCGATGGTCCCCGCGGTGATGGCGGCGACCATGCCGAGCAGCTTCCAGTCCAGCAGTCCGCCTTCCCACTGCAGGGCAAACCCGGCGGCCATGTAGAGCAGCACGATGATCGCGGCCACCGAGAGGACAAACAGCACTACCAACCGCCGGGTCCGGCGGCGGGCGTCTTCCTGGTTTTGAAAAAAGTCCATGTGGGGAGCTGGGTATGAGGCACGGCACCTGACGGGCTACGAATGGCAGGATGGTCCCTTCCTGGACTTCGCGCTCCCGCCTGGTTCATCCGTCCTATCTGTCCTATCTGTCTTCTCCGTGGCCCGCCTGCTTTCTGTTTCGGCGGGCAGCGCGTCCCCCGAAGCCTAGAACTGCACTTTCACCGCAGTGCGCTCGGCGTCGCTGGAAACCTCGAAGAGCTGGGCTTCCGTGAAGCTGAACATCCCGGCGATGAAGCTGCTGGGGAACATCTCGCGACGGTTGTTGTAATTCATCACGGAATCATTGTATGCTTGGCGGGCAAAGGCGATTTTGTTTTCGGTGGAGGTCAGTTCCTCGGTGAGCTGCATCATGTTCTGGTTGGCCTTGAGATCCGGATAGGCCTCCTGCACGATGGAGAAGCGGGTCATGGCGGCGGTGAGGCCGGCTTCGGCCTGGTTCAGATTTTGCAGGGCCCCCGCACTGGCCGGGGCTGCGGCCACGGCTTCGCGGGCGCTGGCGGCCTGGTTGCGGGCATTGGTGACCGCTTCCAGGGTGTCCTTTTCATGCGCCATGTAGGTTTTGGCGGTTTCCACCAGATTGGGGATCAGGTCGTAGCGGCGCTTCAGCTGCACATCAATTTGGGAGAAGGCATTTTTGTACCGGTTCCGGAACGTGACCAGCCCGTTGTAGAGACCAATGACCCAGAAGACGGCGATGGCGGCGGCCCCGGCGAGGACCAGCATAATAACAAGAAAGGTGGACATGGCGGAATGATGGAATGGATGCGGTGCCCCGAACATAGCGCGGCGGCGTCTGAGGTAAACAATTTCCTTCAGTAAGCCAGAATAATTGCGGGACGGTTTTGGAACGCCCTCCTGCTGTGGTCCGGAGGAGGGATGGGCTGGATTGTCGTCAACGGCCTGGAACAAAACTGGACTTGTGGGCAGCCAAAAAGTCGTCTCACCGCCGCATCGTGCTGCGCGTTGCGGAACCTGCCATGTTCTGGATCTCGATCGGGACTTCAGTGCTCGGCGGCGGCTCGGCCGGGCTCGCGCTCTGGCTCGTGCGGCATGGCCGGTTCCGGCGTCCCTGACAGCTTCGGACGGAGGAACCAGCTAGGCACGTTCACGGCGAAAATCAGCACCAGCAGCATGTGGTTCACAAAGTCGATTTCCATGACCACGCTGATTCCTAGGTGCATGGCGATGAGCCCGATCCCGATCCAACGCGCATGGCGGTGGCTCAGGACCATGAAGAGTCCCAGCAATTCCAGCAGCAATCCCGTGCCGAAAAAGAGCCTGGCAAGGTGAGGGTGCTGCACGATCAGCCATGGGACAGTCTCAGCCTTGAAGCCTGATACCGGTTCGCCGCTGCTGTAGCTTGCTGACCAAACGGCTTTGAAAACCTGCACCGACAACGCGGGCACGCGCTGGATCCACTCGAGGTCGGAGGCCTTCAGCTTCACGATGCCGGAAGCAAAATAACTGGCTCCGATCATCAGCACCGACCAGAAAATCACCTGATCCTGCAAGGCGGGCGGAGGTTTGGTCCACGGCTGCCGCCGCGCCGCTCCTACCACATAAACCAGCCACTGCGCCAACAGCACCATGGCCACGATCTGGGTGTGATGCGAGATATCGCCCATGGAATTCCTGAGCGCTCCCGTGCCCAGCATATACACCAACGCCGGCCACAGCGTCAGCACCGGGGCAAAGCCCACCACGTAAGCCAGCAGGCCTGCCGCCACCAGCGGCTTGCCCACCATCAGCACCCCCGGGTCCGCCAGCCATTGCAGCGGCAGGACTTTGGCAAGGCCATTCGGATCCTTCAAATCCACTCCCGGATCGGGCAGCTTGGCGGCATTCCAGAGGATGCCGGAAAACAGAATCACCGCCGCAAATGCCAGCCGCATGAGCAGCCGTTCCGCCGGCGACCATGACATCGGACGCGCCTGCACGAGGGATTTCAGGACTTTCATGGCTCGCCTCCTTCCCCGGTGACCGCCAAGTCGGCAATCGGATGAATGGTGTCCCCGAATTCCGTGCCATTCATGGTCATGGTGCGGATTTTCAGCCGCAGGACTTGCGGAGGGGCCGGCAATTTAGCAACATCCCCTTTGTCCCGCCCGGCCCACAAATCCCGCAAAAACGCCTGCCCCGCTGCCACCTGCTGCTCTGGTTTCACATCCTGATATTCCCGGGTGCCCGTCTGGTCCTGCAGTTCCTTTTCGAAACGCTTTTTCAACTGCGCCGATCCACTGTTGAAGAGCCGGGACAACGGCAGGGCTTCGTCCTTCTCATTGGTCACCAGCAACATGTTGGCGCTGGTATCGATGTTGGAATACATCGGGAAAGGCGAAAGTGGATAGGCATCGCCCACCGCCACCAGCAGCACTGCCACCGCCGCACAGGGCACCAGGGGATGCTGCCACCAACGACGCTGCGGGGCATTGGATTCGGAATCACTCATAGGAGACATCCCGTCGCCGCTGGGCAGGCTCCGGCAATCGGAAATCAAGCCCGCTGCCAGGAGAGTGAATTCTTCCCATCCTTAAACATCGCGCCCTGATGTGCGCCCGTGCTAGCCGGCTCCTCCCAGGTTCGCCAGTTCCAACTGCTCGACCGGGTGGCCGAGGAAGTTCTCCGCGATGCCGTGGAACCGGGCGGCGGCATCGGTGACGTGGAAGCTTTCGCTCCCCGCACCGGCGCTGGCGGGCCGGAGCATGCCGCGTCCGGCCAGCAGCGAGGCGGTTTCCGCAGCGGCAGCTTGGGCACTGTCCACCAGCACCACACCGGGGCCCATGGTTTCGGCAATGACACCCTTCAATAACGGATAGTGAGTGCACCCCAGCACCAGGGTATCGATCCCGTCACCACGCAGGCCGGTCAGGTATTTTTCCGCCACCAGCCGGGTGATGGCCGAATTGGTTTCCCCCTCCTCCACCAGAGGCACAAAGAGGGGGCAGGCCTGGACCCGGATGGTGTCCAAAGTTCCCCCCATTTCTGCAAAAGTTTCGCGGATTCTTTCCTGGTAGGCTCCGCTGCCGATGGTGCCCGCCGTGGCGATGACCCCGATGCGTCCATTCCGGGTGGCCTCGCAGGCCGCCCGGGAGCCGGGGCCGATCATGCCCAGAATCGGAACGTCAGGAAAGTGGTCCCGCAGGGCCGGGGCCGCGATGGCGGACGCGGTATTGCAGGCGATCACGATCATCTTGACCCCTTGGCCGAGCAGAAAGTGCACATCCTCCATGGCATAACGGGTGACGGTAGCCGGGGATTTGTTGCCGTAGGGCACCCGGGCGGTGTCGCCGAGGTAAACCAGATTCTCTGCGGGGAGGAGGAGGCGAAGTTCACGCATCACGGTGAGGCCGCCCACGCCGGAGTCAAAGATGCCAATAGGAAGGGAATTCATGAAAATTGTCAGGCAGGTTCAAGCCTGGACGCAGCCAGGCGTCAAATCAAACCAGCGGTTTCAAGGGTGCGGGTCACTGCGCCGGACCAATCGCGGTTCGCCGCCGGACTGGCGGGGCTGGGATGGAGAATGCGGAGGATGCGGGTGCCGGGACGGTCCGCCGCCACGGTCTGCAGGCGGGCTTCGGCAAACCCGCCCACCCCGATCAACCATGACGGTTCCAGCAGGTTGATGACGCGCCGGAGGTGGGCATCGCAGGCCGCTTCCACCGGGGCCATCTCTGAGGCTGGCACCTTGTCCGGCGTGCGGTTGCGGCCGGACTCCTCAAGGAAAATCAGAGGGCAGTAATTGACCACAAAATAGTCCGAAAAGAAGGCCTCTGCGGTGCCGAAACGGGTGGCGGCCCATCCCCAGAGGCGGCGGCCGCTGACTTCACTGCGGGTGCAGGCAAATCCTTCGATACGGCGCTTGGGATGTTCCCCGGCCGCTGCCTGCACCGGAGCTTCAATGCCCATCCAATCTCGGACGGCGGCGACTTCGCCAAAGGGCACCCCGGTCTGGGCCATGCCAAAGGGCCCGGGATTCATTCCCAAAAACAGGCCTTTTTTGGGACCCGCTCCGAACTTCCGCAGGTAGGCGGTATGGGGAGCCCAGGCATACTCCAGCGGATTGTAAACATGGTTGACCGGCGCGGAAAATGTCAAGGCGCACAGGTCCTGACGCAAGGTATCGGCAGCCGCGATCAGGGCATCGGCAGTGGAAGGCATCGCGGTCCATAGCGGAGGAACGGCGTCCGGCAAGCGCCAGTGGAAGGGGCGGCCCGGACGGCCACGCGCATCGCGGCGAAAACTTTCCGCCTTTCCCCATGCAGAGCAAAAATCCCCTGCTATGCTGACCGGCTATGCCCTTCACTTCCCTCGGACTCGATCCGCGTATTGTTCAAGCCGTGCAGGAAGCCGGTTATACGGAACCGACTCCCATCCAGGCGGCCGCCATCCCGGTCATTCTAACCGGTCAGGATATGACCGGCATTGCCCAGACCGGCACCGGCAAAACCGCCGCCTTTACCCTGCCCCTCCTCACCCGCATGGCCGCTACCCTGCCTGCTCCGGGTGCCAAACGCCGCACCCGCGCCCTTGTGCTTGCCCCCACCCGGGAGCTGGCGGTTCAAATCGAGGAAAATGTCAGGGCCTATGCCAAACACCTGCCGCTGACCATGGCCACCGTCTTCGGCGGAGTCGGGGAACGCCCGCAGGTCAATGCCCTGCGCGCCGGCACCGATCTCATCATCGCCTGCCCGGGCCGTCTTCTGGATCTGCTGGGCCAGGGCTACGGTGACTTCAACGGCATCGAAACCCTCATCCTTGATGAAGCCGACCGCATGCTGGACATGGGCTTCCTGCCTTCCATCCGGCGCATCATCCGCGGCCTGCCCCGGCAACGCCAGACCCTGCTCTTTTCGGCGACCCTTTCCAAGGAAATCGAAACTCTAACTACCGAATTCCAGCAGTCCCCCAAAACCGTGCAAATCGGACGGCGGTCGAATCCGGCCGAGACTGTGGCCCAGTGGGTCTATGAAGTGCCAGCGCACCTCAAGCCGGTCCTGCTCGGCCATCTCCTCGAAGATCCTGCCATGAACAGCGTGCTGGTCTTCACCCGCACCAAACATGGGGCCGACCGCATTGCCCGGCGGCTGGAATCCCTCCAGATTCCCGTCGGCACCCTGCATTCCAACCGGTCGCAAAACCAACGGCTCAAAGCGCTCAAGGATTTCCGCAGCGGGATTGTTCGCGTCCTCGTAGCCACCGATATTGCGGCCCGCGGCATTGATGTCGACGGCATCTCGCACGTGGTGAATTACGATTTCCCGCCACACGCTGAAGACTACGTCCACCGCATCGGCCGCACCGGCCGCGCCCAGGCCATCGGCGATGCCATCAGTTTTGTCAGTCCGGAAGATGCCGCACCGCTGCGGGCTCTGGAAAAATTCATCGGGCGCGGGATCCTCCGGAAAAAAGCGGAAGGCCTCGACCTCAACGCTCCGGCCCCGCCCCGGCCGCCGGAAGCGGCACGCCGTCCGCAGCAGCCTCCGCAGCGGAGATCCCAGGGTGCCACCGGTTCCCGCCGGGAATCGCGTCCCGCCGGCACGGCCCACGACCCGACCGTTTATCCCCGGCATCAGGATCCGCGCCGCCGCCAGCAGGCACCCAGACGCGATAGCCGGAGCTAACTCTTAATGAACCTGGGCCTTCCTGTAAAATTTGGAATGAAATCTGCGCCATTTGTTTGAAATAGTGTAGGATCTCCTGACGGATACCTTTTGGGTTGATCCGCCTTTGCCTCCGCTGCCTTTTCCCATGAACTTCCGCGCTATTTTCCATGCCTTTCTGGTGGCCTTTGCATGCCTAGGCCTGCTCGCCACTCCTGTCCATGCCTCCAATCCGCTGAAATCGCTGGGGTCCGGGCTGAAACGGGTCAGCGGGAACCTCAACCCTTTCAAAAGACTTAAAGCGGCCAGGGTCGAAAAACCGGCAGCCAAGCCGGCGGCCAAACCACTAGCCAGGACCCCTGCAACCAAACCGGCTTCAAAACCTGCCGGCAGCGTCAAAAAATCGCCAGGACCGAAACCGCTCCAAAGCCCGGCTCTTGCCACTGCATCCAAGCCCAAACCCAAATCCAGTCCCCCATCCAAACCGAAGGCCAAGCCTGCCAAAACAGCGGCCGCTCCCGCCACCGCCATGGCTGCTGCCGGAGCTGCCGGAGCTGCCGGACCGGAAAAACCCGCCGATCCCGATTCTTCGGACGAATCCGAAACTGGAAGCACGGCGGACTCCAGCCCTCCGGAGCCCACTTCAGCGAAGCCCCCTGCTAATCTTCCTTTTGCCACCCCGGTCATGGGCCGCAAAGGCCATGTGCGCAGTCCCTTTGCCGAGGACCAAGGCATGGTTGATGTTAGTGATATTCCAGCCGGCACCAAAGTGCGTTGTCCCTACAGCGGGAAGGTTTTCCGGGTCCCGTGATGTCCGGTCGCACCGGGCGTATTTCCCCGGGTCTGCCAGATTTGCCATTTCCTACAGCCTGCCGACCCGTAATCTGCCCGCGTGAAACCTGGCCGCCCTGACGCTCAAGCCCCCAAAAAAGAGTTTCCTGGTCCCTTCCAGATCAAAACTCTGTGGGCAGCCATCACCGGAGCTGCGCTGCTCAGCATTGCGGCGATGTCCGTTTACACCATCGGGGTGGTGGCCAAAGTCCTGCAGTTCCTCCAGCCTGTGCTCGTGCCGGTGGCCTTCGCCGGCATTCTGGCCTACCTCCTCCAACCCTTGGTCGACCGTTTGGTCAGGCGGGGCACTCCCCGTTTCCGGGCTATGATGTGGGTCTGGCTGGGCTTCCATCTGTTCTTGCTCCTGCTTTTTCTCTCGGTTGCCGTCCCCACTGTCAGCAAAGGAGGCCGCCTGATTGCCGCAAGGTCTGACCAATGGGTGGAAGCTATTGGCGGTTTCACCGGCAAAGTCCTCGAAGCTGTGGACAATATGGCGGATAAAATCACCAGCTTTGGCAAGCGCCCGGTCCCACCGGCAACAACCCCACCCGCCCAAAACCCCACGGACCCAGTAGCCACGCCCATCACCCCGGCAGAGGCAACGCCCGGTTCTTCTCCCCCGGAAGCACCGGTGACACCTCTTCCTGTTATCAATCCGGACCGGCCGCTGGTCATCCCTCCCACCATACCGGATTCCGCCGTCCTGGCAGATCCAGCCAGCCCGATCAACCCCCAGCAGAGTGCGGCCCGGGCCACCAAGTGGCTCGCCGAACACAGCGAAGCCATCTCCGGCCGCATCGTCGCCTACATCGGCAACGGCGTGCAGGGGTTCTTCGGATTTTTTGGTTATCTCGTCGGCTTTATCCTCGTGCCGGTCTATCTCTACTACTTCCTGAAGGAGAGCGACTCCATCAAACAAAATTGGAGCAAATATATCCCCCTGCGCGCCTCCAAATTTAAAGCCGAAGTGGTCAGCGTGCTCGGCGAGATCAATAGTTATCTCATTGCCTTCTTCCGCGGCCAGATGCTGGTCAGCATGATCGATGGCCTGCTCGTCGGCCTCGCCCTCACCATCATTGGCCTGCCCTACGCCATGCTGATCGGCGTGTTTGTGGCGATCCTCGGCCTGATTCCCTATGTCGGCAATTTCCTGTGCTGGTTGGGGGCGGTGCTCATTTCCATTGCCCATTTTGGCCGCACCGATGCCGCCGGGGAACTGATCAATACCTTTGCCGGGATCAACACCGTCTGGGGTTATCCGCTGCTGGTCACCGTGTTGTTTGTCGTCGTCCAGCAGATCAACTCCCTCTTCACGGCCCCCCGCATCGTCGGCGATGCCACCGGCCTGCATCCTCTGACGGTGATTTTCTCTGTGCTCTTCTGGTCCTTGCTCATTGGAGGATTGTTAGGGGCGCTGCTGGCGGTTCCCCTGACGGCCTCGCTGAAAGTGCTCTTCCGCCGCTACATCTGGGAACGGCGCGTGCAGTTGCAGACCGGGTATGGCAAAGAGTCCCTGTCCATGCCCGACTGATCCCCGGCGGCACCGCGAGGTGCCGCCTGTCCAACGGAACCCAATGAAGTGGGCTAGCTGACAATATTCATTCTTTGGCCGGCGGGCTTTTTTTGGCTGGTTCCTTTTTGGGGGCCGGGCTGGCGCTGGACTCGGTGGAAGGAGTGCTGGTTGGCGGTGAGGCCGCCGCAGTGGAAGCCGCACTGTCCTGCTTGGCTCCGGCCTTGTAGTTCTCACTCCGGTAATCGGTGATATAAAATCCTGAGCCCTTGAATACCAGCCCCGCCCCGGTTCCTAGGAGGCGCCGGACTTTGCCTTTACATCCCTTCTCCGGGCACTTGGTCAGGCGTTTATCATTCATGGACTGAAAGACCTCGAACTGCTTTTCGCAGGATTCACAGACGTAATCGTAATGAGGCATAACAGAAAGGACAGAGTCGGATTGAAGCGTGGGAGGAGTGATGGGGTAAGAAAATGAGGCTGATCCTCCCCCGGGGAAGGATCATCTGAAGCCCCGGCGGCCGGGGCTATTGGAGGCAGGGGGATGAAAACTATTGGAGTTCGGCCAGCTTGGCCTTGATCGCGGCAAAATCCACCGGCTCGCCCGGACTCTCGTGGACTTCGGTGTATTGGATCACCCCGGCGCGGTCTACGATGAAGGCAGAGCGCTTGGCAACGCCGGCCTGACCGAGGTTTTTCTCCGGCAGGAAACTATCGTAGGCGATGCCATAGGCCTTGGTCACGCTGTGGTCGTAGTCGCTGAGCAGGGGCAGTTTAATCCCTTCCTTTTCGGCCCATGCGGCCTGGGCAAAGGGATTGTCCCCGCTGATGGCCAGCACGGTGGCATTCAGACTGGTGAAGCTGTTGAGA
The DNA here is from genome assembly GCA_038210825.1 of Verrucomicrobiales bacterium. Lineage (GTDB taxonomy): Bacteria > Verrucomicrobiota > Verrucomicrobiia > Verrucomicrobiales > V1-33 > CAIZWU01. The sequence goes on along the minus strand of JBBQWG010000035.1, from coordinate 15,597 downwards.
GTGCCGGTCACTTCGCATAGTTCTGTCGTGCAGCCGCCGGTGAAGGCCATGGGCACAAAGAGAAGCAGGGTATTGGTCTTCCCGGCCTGGGCGCTCAGAGTGACATATTCCGGGCCATTGGCACCGAGGGTGGTGAGTTTGAAATCAGGGGCGGGGGAACCGGGTTGGAGGGCCATGATGGTTGGGTGGTTGGGTTGGGTTGAAGGAAAGGAGAAGCGCCCGTTTCAGGGGCTTCAAGCCGGGAGCCTTGGCAGCGGCGCGCGGAAAAGCGGCACCGGTGCCGTGAATTGTCCGGTTAAGCGCGGGCAGCCGTCGGGTCAACCTTGATTGCCGGAAGAGGCGGCAGGAGATGCTAAATCGGCATTCCCCCTGAAAGGATCCTCCCGCATGCCGAAAACCTTCCGCAGCACGGTCCGGGCCGCATGGTATCCACACATTCCGTGCACCCCGGCCCCGGGCGGGGTGGCACTGGAACAATGAAACAGCCGGGGATTCGGAGTGGTGTAGGGATTCCACCGGGCCACCGGCCGGGTGAACATCTGCCGCAGGTCCATCACGCCGCCAATCACGTCGCCGCCCACATTGTTGGCATTGTATTGAGCCACGTCATGGGGACTCATGGCGTGGCTGGCGAGGATCACGTCCCGGAAACCGGGAGCAAACCGTTCGATTTGGGCCGTGATGATTTCCGAATAATCCTGAAAACTTCCTGACGGGACATGGGCGTAGGCCCAAAGGGTGTGCTGGCCGGCGGGCGCCCGGCTGGGATCGCACAGACTCTGTTGCCCCACCAGAACAAAGGGGCGGTCCGTTCCTTTGCCTTGCCATGCGGCCCGTTCTGTGGCCGCGATTTCCGCCATGGTGCCTCCCACATGCACCGTGCCGGCGCGGCGGCAGGCTGGATGGGTCCACGGGACAGGTCCTGACAAGGCATAGTCCATTTTAAAGATGGCAGGGCCATACCGGTAGGCTTCCAGCCGCCGCCGGTATCCCTGCGGCAGCCCGTCGCCAGCCATCCGCGCCGTGGCATGCGGCCCGGTATCAAACAGCACCGCCGCAGCGGCCGGGAGCTCCCGCACGTCACTGACCTCCACACCACAACGGATTTCGCCGCCCAAGGCCTCAAAATACCGGGTCAGGGCCCGGGTGATGGCCCCACTGCCTCCCCGTGCCACCGGCCAGCCACCGGCATGCCCGGCAAGGCTCAGGGCCATGCCCACTGCAGCCGTGAAGGATTTTTCCAAGGGCAGGAATCCGTGCGCGGCATTCCCCGCAAACAGCGCCCGGGCTTCCTCTGACCGGAACTTTGCCGACGCCAGCCCGACCGCCGACCGCATCGCACTCAAGCCAAAACGGGCCAGCAACAAGGGATGCTCCGGCCACAGCGGCAAGGGACCCAGCAGATCCCCAAACAAGCCCCGCGCCCCGGGCAACAGCGGCCCCATCAGGCCCCGCCAGCGTCTGGCATCCCCCTCCGGCAGCATCGCTTCCATGGCCCCGGGATCCTGACAAAGCGCCCCCGCCCTTCCCCCATCCAGCGGGTGGGCCAGCAGAATGTCAGGATGGGCCCAGTCGAGCCCGAACTTCGCCAAGGGCAGGGAGGCGAGAAACGGAGACATTCCCGCCATGGGATGGACCGCACTGCAGACATCATGCAGGAACCCTGGCAAGGTCAGCTCCGCCGTGCGCATCCCACCGCCGGGAGTGCGGCGGGCTTCCAGAATAAGAACCCGCAGCCCGGCCCGGGCCAAGGTGATCCCGGCCGCCAGTCCATTAGGGCCGGAACCAACGATCACCGCATCCAGGGCAGGTTCAGTCATTGCAGGAATAGTATCAAAAGGCAACCTTGCCAGGACGGATCATTTCCCGTTCAAGTGGAGGGAAATCTTTCTGCCCGAAGATTGTCAGACCATCCTTCGCCGGGCCGTAGTCTTTTTCAACACCTGCTATGATCAACCGCCGCCGTTTTCTCGCCTCCGCCGCCGGCTTTGCCGCCGCCCCTTCCTTCATCCCCAACCTCCGCGCTGCGTCGCCCAATGGAAAAATCCGGCATGCCAGCTTTGGTGCCAGCGGCCAGGCGATGAGCGACCTCAGCAGCTTCGCCCGCAGCCCCCACTTTGAACTGACGGCGGTCGCCGACGTGGATACCTCCACCTTTGCCGCCATCAAGGAGAAGTGGCCCCAGGCAAAATGCTATCAGGACTGGCGGGAAATGCTTGATAAGGAAGGCGGCAACATCGATTCGGTGAATGTTTCCACTCCGGACCATCTGCACGCTCCCATGGGCGCAGCCGCCCTGATGGCGGGCAAACACCTGTATGGCCAGAAGCCCCTGACGCAAAACCTGAAGGAATGCCGTTTCCTCACGGAACTGGCCCGCGAAAAGGGACTGATGACCCAGATGGGCATTCAGATTTCCAGCAGCTTCACGGAGCGCTTTGCCGTCCATCTGGTGCAGCATGGGGCCGTCGGCAAAATCAGGGAAGTCCACACCTTCAGCGCCAAAAAGTGGGGCGACCCTGATCCGGTGCCCCAACGGGAGGACAAAGTGCCGGATTCCCTCAATTGGGACCACTGGCTGGCGGGTGCCGCCGCCCGCCCGTATTTGTCAGGATACTATCACCCCGGCAACTGGCGCAAGCGCCGTGATTTCGGCACCGGAACCCTGGGCGACATGGGCTGCCACATGTTCAGCGGCTGGATGCGGGCTCTCGCCCTGACCAGCCCGCTCACGGTCAAAAGCACGGGCCCTGCCCCCGGCAAGGACAACTGGGCGATCAACGGCCGCGTGGAATACCTCTTCCCCGGCACCGCCCACACCGAAGGCAAGGAGGTCAAAGTCACCTGGACGGATGGTGACACCCGCCCACCCCGGGAAATTTCCGACCTCACCGGCGGCAAGCTGCCCTTTGAAGGCAGTGTCTACCTTGGCACGGAAGGGGTGCTGTTGTGCGGTCATGTCAGCCGTCCCATCATCTATCCGCTGGAAAAGGGCCAGGGCTACAAATTCCCCGATCTGGAACCCCGCGATCATTATCTCGAATTCCTCGACTGCATCCGCAACGGCGGCAACCAACCCTCCGCCAACTTCGACTATGCCGGACCCATGACGGAGGCCGTGCTGCTGGGATGTCTCGCGAGTGCTTTCCCTGATCAGACCCTCGAGTGGAACGCCCCCGGGCTGAATTTTAAAAATTCCCCGGAAGCCACCGCGCTCACCGGCCGCACCTACCGGCCCGGCTGGGAAATCCCTGGACTGAAAAGCTGAAGGTTGGAAAAGACCAAAGGCCACAGGCGAAAGGCCAATGGGTGGCCGCCAACTGACAAAGACTCCGGATTCTGAAGAGGTAAAGATCCATGCTTGGCGCGGATTTGGATTTGGATGGCCTTTAGCCTTTAGTCTTTGGCCTTTAGTCTTTACACGCACGGCGGCAGTTTATTACCTCTGTGGGCAGCGCCAGTCGTCCGTCCGGTGCAGCCCTGCCCCCTCATGCACATTCTCCGTTTCTGCGCCGTGGCCGCATATCTGGCTGCTTCTGCGGCTTTGCTCCCTGCCCAGGGATTTGTCCCTGCGGATCACGGCACAGTCACGCTGCATCTCAAGGCCGGCGACCTTGCCCTCGCCAACAATGCAGCGGTGGCGGCCTGGGGCCCGCTAACCGCCACCGGCACCGCCCAACCGGTTTTCAAATCAGCGGATGCGCGCTACAACAACCAGCCGGTGGTTACCTTCGACGGGGTCAACGACGTCATGACCAAACCGGCGGCCAATTTGGCAGCGCGCACCGTCTTTGCCGTGACCACCACCGAGACCGGCAATCTAGCCCTGGCCGGCCTCATTTCCAATGGTGCTGACGGGCTGAATGTCCGCCGCCACAACAGCACTTCCGGCTACCGGGCTCCCGGAACCGGACAGGATGGCAACGACTTCACCGGCAACGGCACCCCCACCGGCACCCTCACTGTCAACAATGGCCCCAATGCCTTCTACACGCCGGGCATGCCCCATCTGGTTATAGCCACTGCCGGTTCGACCAAAAACTATGCTGCGTTCTGGCTCGGCAACGCCAGTGCCGGCCTGAGCCGTTTCTGGAAAGGCAGCGTGGCGGAAATCCTGATTTATGACGGAACCCTAACCCCCTCCGCCCTGAATGCCGTGGGCTATTACCTGCAGGCCAAATACAACCTGCCCACCACCTTCACCTCGCCGGATCCGGTCATTACCCGCTTCACGGCCACCACCGCATCCGGCATTTCCTCGGAAGGCGGAGTGCTCTCTCCCGCCAACGGCAGCGTCACCCTCTCATGGGAGGCCCGCCAGGCCGTCAGCGTTACCATCGACCAGGGCGTGCTCGCCGCTTCCCCTGTCTTGTCAGGAAATTCCTCCGTGGCCCCGGCTGCCACGATTACCTATACCCTGACCGCCACCAATGGCATCGGGACCACCTCCAGCAAAACCCTCACCATTCACGTCGGAGCCACCCCGCTCCCGCCACGCCTCAACGAGTTCATGGCTGACAATGAAAGCGGCCTCACGGATCCCGACGGAGCATGGTCGGACTGGATCGAGATTTACAATCCCAACGCCTATGGCATCGACCTTCAGGGTTACCGGCTGCGGGACGGCAGCAACTTCTGGGATTTTCCGGCGGGCTCCAGCATCCCCGCCGGCGGCTACCGCGTGGTCTTCGCCAACGGGACCAACCGCGTAGACCCCGCCGCCGCGCTCTGCACCGGCTTCAGCCTGAATAACAATGGAGAATCCCTCTCCCTGGTGCACAGTGCCACGGAAGAAGTCATCACCTCCTTCAGTCCCGCCTACCCCCCGCAGTATCCTGACATCTCCTACGGCTTCCACGGCAACCCGCCACAGCCGGGATATTTCGGCCCGCCCACCGGCAGCCCAACCCCCGGGGCCCCCAACAGCAGCGGGGTGCTCGGCTTCCTCGACCGGACCGACCTCCCAAGGTTCACTGCCGGACGCGGCTTCCATTCCGCTGCGGTGACAACCACCATTTCTGCCGGCACCCCGGGAGCCACGCTGGTTTACACCACCAACGGCAGCGAACCTACTCTGACAAATGGCACCCAGGTGCCTGCGCCCGGTGCCTCCAGCCCGCCAGAGGTGACCCTGACCATTCATCCGGGCGCGGTTCCCGCCGGGGCTCAAGGGGTGAATGTGGCCACGGTGGGCGGGGTTACCACGCTGCGGGCGGCCGCCTTCCTGACAGGTTATGGCCCTACCGGCGTGGAGACCCACACCTATTTGTTTTCCAGCCTGGTGCTGGGCCAGACCGCCGCCCATGCCACCGCCAAAGGCTGGCCGGCCGCACCGGTCAACGGGCAGCTTTTCAATTACGGAATGGACCCGAATGTGGTCAATGCCTTCACCCCGCCGGAAATGCTGGAAAGCCTGCATTCCATTCCTGCGCTCTCCGTGGTCACGGACCAAAAGCACCTCACCGACCCTGCCACCGGCATTTATGTCAACGCCCAACAGCATGGCCCGGAATGGGAGCGGCCCATCTCGCTGGAGCTGATTCATCCTCCGGGCTATGTTAGTCCTGACGGAAATGCCGGGGGTTTCCAGATCAATGCCGGCCTGCGCATCCGCGGGGGGTTCAGCCGGGGGGGCCAATTTTTCAAACACGGCCTGCGGCTTTTCTTTTCCGGTAAATACGACGGCAAACTGCGCTACCCTCTCTTTGGCCGCGAAGGCACCGGCGAGTTTGGCAAACTCGACCTCGGCACCGGTTCCAACTACGGCTGGTATCGCGAGTCCAACTTCAATAACGGCCGGTTCAACACCATGGTGCGCGACCCCTTCTGCCGCGACACCCAGGGCGCGCTCGGCCAACCCTATACCAAAAGCCGCTATTACCACCTTTATCTGAACGGCCACTATTGGGGGCTCTATTATTCCGAGGAGCGGGCGGAGGCAGAATTTGCGGCCAGTTATTTCGGCGGGGACAAGGAGGAATACGATGCCGTGAAATGCGGGAATCATATTGCCAACTTCCGCACTGAAGCCACCGACGGCACGATGGAGGCATGGCAGATCCTCTGGAACAAAACCCGCTCCATCGGCACCAGCGGAGCTACCCTCGCGAAGTATTTCGAAATCCAGGGCCGCCACCCCGACGGCACCCGCAATCCTGCCCTGCCCGTGCTGCTGGATATCGACAATCTGATCGACGAAATGCTGACCATCTTTTTTGCGGGTGATGGCGACGCCGTGCTCTCGCAATTTCTCGGCCACGACCGGCCCAACAACTGGTTCAGCGTCTACCGCCGGAATGGAGCAGACGGCTTCCGTTTTTTCATCCGCGATGCCGAACATACCCTTGGGGCTCCCTCATGGAGTGCCGACCAGACCGGTCCGTTTACCGGCACCCTCGCCAATGATTTTACTTACAGCAATCCGCAGCGGATGCATCAGGATCTGATGGCCAGCCCGGAATACCGGCTGCGCTTTGCGGATCATGTCAGGCGGCATTTCTTTAATGGCGGGGCCCTCACTCCCGCAGCCACTCTGGCCCGCTGGCAGCGCCGCGCCGACCAGGTGGAAAAAGCCATGAAGACCGAGTCCGCCCGCTGGGGGGACGCCCAGACCATCACCGGCCTGCCGGCCGGTCATCCGCCGCGTTATCTCGTTTCCGACTGGCAGAACGCGATCAACTACGTCAAAACCAGCATCCTCCCGGGCCGCACCACCACCGTGCTGAACCAACTGCGCGCCGACAATCTTTATCCGGTCCTGGCGGCCCCTGATTTCCTGACTGCGAGCGGCCAGCCCCACTATGGCGGCAATTTCCCCGCTGCCACCACGGTCCGCATCAGTGCGGCGACCGGTGTTATCTACTATACGCTGGACGGGACGGATCCCCGCCTGCCCGGTGGAGCCATCGCCCCCGGAGCGCTCACGGGCTCCAGCCCCCTCGACATCCAGATCAGTTCCACGACCACCGTGCAGGCAAGGGCCTTCAATCCTGCCGGTTCCCTCTGGAGCGCTCTCACCAGTGCCGGATATCTCATTGGAACTCTCGCCGGCGCAGACAACACCGTGGTTTCCCAGATCCACTACCGTCCTGCCTCGGCGACCGGACTTGAGGAGTATCTGGAGCTGATGAATATCAGCTCCGGTCCGGTGGAATTTACCCACTGCACTTTCTCTGCAGGCATCACCTTCAGCTTCCCTGACAAATTCACCCTCCCCCCTGGCGGCCGCACTCTGTTGGTCCGGAACCGCGCCGCCTTTGAAGCGGCCTATCCATCCATCCCGGCAAATCAAATTGCCGGCAGCTTTGAGGCTGATACCGCCCTCAGCAACGGTGGCGAAACCCTTGAACTCCTTGCTGCCAACGGAATTCCCATCAAATCCTTTGCCTACGATAACAATCATCCATGGCCCAAAGCCCCGGACGGATCAGGGGCCGCCCTCGTCCTGATCAATCCTCAATTGAATCCAGACCACTCCAATCCTGCCAACTGGCGCCGCAGCACCAGCCTGTCCCTCCCTGGCACCAGCGATGCCCTTGGCTACAGCGCATGGGCCACATCCAATTCCGTCGCCGACCCTGATGGCACCCTCGATACGGACTTTGATGGCCTCCCCAATCTGATCGAATACGCTCTCGGCACCCTGCCTGGCACCGCCACGGCTTCTCCCTTCCTGCCTCAAATCCAGCCGCTCATAGTGGACGGCATCGCTGGTTCATGGTTGACCATGGCCGTGACCCGCCCGCCGGGCCGGGACGATGCCGCCCTGACAGTGCAAGCTTCCACCAGCCTTGGGACCGGCTGGATTGCTGCCGTGGCTTTTGGCGCACCCGTGGAAAATCCCGACGGCACTGCCACCCAACTTTTCCGTCATCCTGAAGCAGCCACCGGACCGCGCCAATTCCTCCGCCTCAGGGCCGTGCGGGTGCCCTGACGATACGACGGCCCAACGGCCCATCACCAAATCCCTGCCCTGCCTTGGTTACCCACTCCATGGTCCCTGCCCTGCCGCGGCCACGTTTTCCTGAAAGTGCGCCAGCGAAATCGTGCCGGCAATGATCACCGGATGTCCTGGCAGGGCGAGGGCCGACCGGAGGCGGAAGGCCGCCGCACTCATGTCAGCCGGGGGCGGAGCACCCGACAAGTCACCCGATGAGAGCACCTTTTTCAGGAGGATCCCCTTGCCGGCGGCGGCCGCGGCCTCGATCACCGGCTGCTGTTCATGAAACCCGGTGTTCCATGCCACCATCACAACATCACACAAGGGCACGGCGGCCAGCCCGCCCTCAAGGCTCATCGTCGACACGCCAACCGACCGCAGTTTGCCGGCCGCTTTCAGTTCATGCAAAACCTCCAAGGCCGGCGTGCCCTGGATCACTTCCAAATCGGCGCGTGGACAGTGCAGCAGCACCCCATCAAGGCAATCAGTGCGTAAGCAGCGCAGGCTGGCCTCGACACTTCGCCGGGTGTGATCCTCACTAAAGTCCCAGGACGATTGTCCGCCGGAAAAAACTTCCCCGGTCTTGGAAAAAAGCAGAAACTTCTCCCGGCGTCCTGACAACAACCGTCCCAGACGCTCCTCCGCCACGCCGTAGGCTGGAGCGACGTCCAGGAGGTTGGCACCCGCCGCCTCAGCCTCGTCCAGCAGCCGCAGGCAGGCCGCATCGTCCGGCAATTCAAACGCGGCATGTTTCAGCCCCTGATTGCGCCCCCACTTGACAGTGCCCAGCCCTAGCGGACCCGCCATCAGCCCGGTGTTGCCCAACGGATAGTGCGTGAGAGCTTTCATGTTCAAATCGACTGCCAAACCGCCGTTTCCCATGGATATTGCCCGATCCCGGCCAACGGCAGCGGGACCGGGACCGGGGTGCCTGACACTACCCCGGGAACCGCATGGCGCCGGGTGAAGTCCAGGGCCAGCTCCGCAAGGGCCGGCGCATACACCAGCTTGGTGGGCCAGGCCAGGGCCGTGGCTCCCCGCTCCAGCAGGGCGGGACCATCCGGAAGGCGGCTGGCCGCATTTGGCTCCGCCCGGTCCACGCTCCAGCAGGACCACGCCAAACCCTCCCATGACTGATCCGGAAAAATCCCGCTTAACTTCTTCCTGGCATTCAGCATGGCGTCGCGGTCACTCAAAACTGTGGCATCCTCTGCCACTCCGCCTCCCAAATACCATACGGTGTCCTGACCCAGAGGGTGCGAAGTGATAGTGACGACCGGCTTGGGCGTCGCGGTCACACAGTGGCCATACAATATAGGAAGCTGACCGCGCACCATCACCTGCTTCAGTGGACGCCGCTGGGCAGTGGCTTGGCCAAACCCCGCCGCCTCGGCTGCCGCTTCGTTGCCGGTCGCGGCGGTGAAGAGGAATACGTCCGCCGTCAGCCGCACTCCCTCGGAAATCACCGCCTGCAACCCGCCGCCGGGGGTCGGTTCGAAGCCATCGATTCCCCCCCGAAAAATCCGGTCCCGCACCGGCCCGGCGAGCGCTGCCAGCACCGACTTCACCTCAATCACTGTCTCTTCCAATTCGTAGACCGATCCCTTGTGCCCTCCCGCCCGCAGCGCTTCGGGCCACGCCTCCCTTGATAGTTTCCGGACCTCACCCTGCATGGCCCGGGCCCCCACTGTGGCCCCGACTTTGGCCAACCACGAGTCCGCCGCCCAAAGGTGCTGACAGGCGGAAAGGGTGTGGGCCGCCAACAAGGAGGGCTCCCGTTTTCCCGCAAGGCAGTCCAGCCACACCGGTGGCAGGTTGCGCAGCTTGGCGGCGATGTCCCGATTGGACCCATCCAAGCCATATTTTACCCCGCCATGCAAAATTCCCTGAGCGCCCAGCGTCTGTCCGGACCCAATCGCGTCTTTTTCAAGCAATACCGCGTCAAAACCGGCTGCCACCAAATGGCGCAAAGTCCATAATCCCGCAATGCCCGCTCCAACGATGATAACCTGACGGTGAACCGCAACCATGGCCTCCGTGTTACCGGCAGCGCCGATGACGGGCAACCGAAACGTCGCCCGGGTTGGGAAAAGTCAGGTGCTGGGTTTTAGAGGCCAGCGTCGAATTCTACCCGCTCATGGCAAAGACCGCCGATTTCATCGTCTAAGCTGTGCCTTCGCCCGGGGCGAGGGGTGAGTGTGAAGACGGAAGGGCGGGCTAAAGTTACCGAAAACATGGCCGACAGAGCAGGCCCTGCGGTTGCTACCAGCGTCTTTTCGCCCTTGGATGGTTGTGGATGCGGCTCATTGAAATCAGAGGTGCGTGCTCAACGGCTCAGTGGCAATGCCTGAGTGTAAATATCCTGCGGTGCCTCTGCGAAGTAGCGAAATAGGGCTGGGCAAAGCCACCCCTCCATGTCCCGGCCAGGCCACCGATACCAGTTCCCCCCGTGCTCGGCCCTCTCCCACACGAGATGAGCCATGCAGCCGGGAAATGGCGTTTGAGAAAACAGGAGTCTAAAACCAGCCTCAGCATTCGGGACATTGGCAACCAACACGTCAATAATGCTATCTGCTCCACTAACGAATGGCTCCTGCACCAGTCCAACTCGCTCGTCGTCGAAGACCCACATCCCGAGGTGCTTGTAAGGTGCTATGACGCTGATTGCATTCACTCGTGCTTCGGGGCTGGCGTTTTGAGTAGGGCAAACAGATGGGCGTAACCACGATGAAACGCCGGTTCTGGAAAAAACCGGGGAATCCGACGGGAGCCGCCGCCCTTGTTCAAGACAAATCGCCGGGCACTACCGAGCGGCGCTCGCGATTTCCCAGCAACCGGGCTTGTTTGACCACCTCGTCCACGCCTTCTTCAAAACGGTAGCTGGCGCAGTTGGGGCAGGTGTGGGTCTTCATCAGCACGATGGAGTCACATCCTTGGCAAATCTTGTAGTTTGAGGGATTTTTGACAATTTTATCTGCTTGTCGGGCACGGTCGGGGGGGGAGTCTGCAATACTTGGCATCTGGGTGACAATATCGTCGCCGAGGCTTGGATTTCAACTCTTTTCCAGCGAAGATGGTGCTTCCTTTCCCCTGCCCGGAGGCTCCTTCGGGGCGGGACCGGGTGATTTCTTAAGGGCCGCCACCAACATGCCCGCGCCGCCCGCCGCAAACAGCAGCGGCCACCAAAGGGTGTAGAAGGCCGCCTTGGTGGCATGCTCCAGCACCGCCTCCGCCGGGTTCTCCGGATTGACAAAACACTGCGTCTCCATGCCGGTCGGAAATGCTGCAGCAGACGCCACCGCCCGATCCCGGTGCGGGGTCGGTCCTTCGATGCGGCGCAATTTATGGCCGAGGTAGACTTGGCCCCCGAAAGTGTAGCGGTATTCCAGTTCGGGTTGCCACCTTTTGGGGTCATTGGGACTGAATTGCTTCTGCTGAATCCCGGATACCAGGATGACGCACGGCACCGGCGTCCAATGCCGGGTGATCATCGCCCGCTGCCCGGCTCCCCAAAGCCACCACGTGAAGGCCAAACCCAAGGCAATCAAGAATGCACCCACAGACCCTAGGAACCATCGGGCGGGCAAAGAGGTGCGGGGAGCAGCAGGCATCTGAAGGAGAATCCCCGCACAACCGGACCTGGGAGGAAAGGGGGTTTCGCAAGTTACGTCACGGCGGGGGGGCCCGGCGGCTTCTTGGTTGGGGAAAAACGGAAGGAATTCACGGAACAAGGCATTGCCTGACCGCGTAGACTCCAGCGATGCGCCCCTTCGCTGCCTTTCTATTGATCACCATTTTCCTCCAGCTGCCTGCCGATGCAGGGCCTGCAGAAGCCACGTGGAATGATCAAATTTGGCCGGTGCTGGAAACTTACTGCCTCAATTGCCATGACCGCGATTCCCAAAAGGGCGGGGTTGATTTGGCCTCGCTGAAAAATCTGCCCGACGCCCGGGCTGCGTTGCGCCTGTGGTGGCGGGCCAAGGACCAGGTGGAATCCGCTCAGATGCCGCCGCCGAAAAAGGACCAGCCGACGCCGGAGCAAAAGAAGCTGCTGCTGGCTTGGATCGCGGACAACGAAACCTTCCTGCGCAGCGGAAAAATCGAAGATCCCGGCGAGCGCCGTCTCCGCCGCCTTAACCGCACTGAATACGGCACCGCCCTGCGGGACCTGCTGGGCGTGCCCAAGGACCTGACTATGGACTTTTTCGCCGAGGAAGGCGCGGGCGGTGAAGGATTCGACAATGTCGGCGACACCCTCTTCATCCCCCCGGTCATGGCAGAACAATACCTTGCCTCCGCCGATGCGGCCCTGAACGGGGTGTTTGCCAAACCTGAACTGAAACAACGCCTGCTCACCGCACCACCCGATGCAGACCGCCCGCCATCCGAAGCCTTCCGCCAGTCTTTGCGTCCTCTCCTGCGGCTCGCTTTCCGGCGCACCCCGGCAGAGGAGACCATCGTCCTCTATCAAAAAGCCGGGGAAGCCCGGATGGCACGGGGTGGATCATGGGAGGACGGCATGCGCGTGGCCGTCAAAGCCATGCTGTGTGCCCCGGACTTTCTTCTGCTCACGGAGGGCAACCAGGACCAACCCTTCTGGCCGGTCACCGGAACGGAACTGGCCACCCGGCTCAGTTTGTTTCTCTGGAGTTCGCTGCCGGACCACGCCCTCCTTGATGCGGCGGAAGCCGGACGCCTCTCCGACCCCGCCGGACTGGACGCCGAGGTTAGACGGATGCTGGCCGATCCCCGGGGTCTTGCTCTGGCAGAAAATTTCGCCGGCCAGTGGCTGCAGTTTGAAAAAGTCCTCACCACCGCCGAACCCGACCGCCGCCGCTACCAGGTCAATCGGGAACTGCTCCCGATGTTTTACAGTGAGGCGGTGCGCTTCTCCGACCACATTCTGCGCGGCGATGGTTCCTTTCTCGACTTCCTCCACAGCGACTACGCCTTTCTCAACGCCACTCTGGCCGAGCACTACGGGATCCCCGGTGTCAGCGGCCCGGAGCTGCGTCAGGTTAAACTAACCGATGGAATCCGGGGAGGTGCCCTCGGTCTGGGTGCCGTGCTCACCACTACCGCTCTGCCCCGCCGCACCAGCCCGGTGCTGCGCGGCAAATGGATTTTGGAACAACTGCTCGGCAACCCTCCACCCGCCCCGCCTCCCAACGTCGGCACGATTTCGGAAGACGACCAAAAAACCAAACACCCCACCATCCGTCAGGAACTCGAAGCCCACCTGAAGCGCGATGACTGCCGCGCCTGCCACGCCCGCATGGATCCGCTCGGGTTCTCCCTCGAAAACTTCGACCCCGTGGGACGCTGGCGCGACAAACTCAATGACCATCCTCTGGATGTCCGCGCCACCCTGCCCGACGGCCGCACCTTCTCCGGGCCCGCCGAGCTGAAGCAGATCCTCCTGACAGAGCAGGACCGGTATTCCCGTAATCTGGCGGTCAAATTGCTCTCTTATGCCCTGGGGCGCAGCATCGAAGCCTTCGATTTGCCCACCCTCGCCAAACTCGAAACCAGCCTCAGGCAAAACCACTTCAAGGCCGAACCCCTCATTCTCACCATCACCCGCAGCCTGCCCTTCACCCACCGCAGACTGAAGCCTATTCCCATTCCTGCAGAGTAGTTCATGGATAACCCGAAAAATCCTCTCAGCATTTTTTGCCCCTCCAAAACCATTTTAAACCGGATTCAGTTTCTGCCAAATTCAGATGTTTCCGATGTAAAAATGGAACGAGGCCTATTGCTGCTGATGGCATTTTGGTCAGGACCATCTGTTATGGGATTCAGAAATATTTGCCGGATTTTTGCAGACGTTGCCCTCCCAAAGGAATTTGTTTTTCGCGTGCTGGATATTGATGGCATTTCTCATGCAGTTGTTGAAAATCTGCGAACGCAACCCGTTGTGGTAGGAGGCAATGCTGAGGGGTATTGGTTCCTCAATGGCTCCATAAGCTCCGCTACTAATTACCACTCTGCTACCGAAGAGCACGTCCGGCTGCTCCTTGCCAAGGAACGGGGGACGAAGATCCCGCTGAGTTTCCACCTTCGCTAAATTTCAAATTTTCAAATCTCAAATTCCATCAGCCCATGCCGTCCGCCCACCTCCCCCTGACCCGCCGCACCGTCCTGCGCAGCCTTGGTGCCAGCATCACCCTGCCGTTTCTGGAAAGCCTTGCTCCGCGCCCGGTGCGCGCTGCCGCAGCGGGAGCCACGCCGCCCACCCGCATGGCCTTTCTGTTTATGCCTAACGGAGTGCATCCCCACCGTTGGACGCCGGAAGGGGAAGGCATGGAATGGAAACCCAGCCCTCTGCTGGAACCCCTTGCGGCCCACCGTCAGGATCTCACCATCCTCACCAATCTGCAGAATGCCCTCGCCGATGGCGGAGACGGTCACTACGCCAAGAGCGCCTCATGGCTCACCGGCTTCCGCGTGAGAAAAACCACCGGACGCGATGTCGATGTCGGCGGCCCGTCCATCGACCAGGCTTATGCCGCCCACTGCGGCCATCATACCCGCCTGACTTCCCTGGAACTCGGCACCGAACCGGTCCGCAAAGGAGTCGACCTTCAGGTCAACTTCACCCAGCTTTACGGCGGACACATTGCCTGGCGCGACCGTCATGTGCCGCTGCCCAGCGAGATCAACCCCCGCACCGCCTTCGACCGCCTCTTCCGCGAGCGCGGCGAAAACGACCGGCAGACGGCAGAAGACACCCGCAGCGTGCTCGACCTCACTCTGAGCCAGGCCAGGACCCTCCGCAACAAAGTCAGCCAGGAGGACCAACGCCGCCTTGATGAATACCTCGAAACCATCCGGGCTCTCGAAACCCGCATCGAGGCCGACATCGCCCGCGTTGCCAGCGGGGAAAACCTCGATCCCTCGGTGAAGCAGGAAGTCGACAACCTGCGCGGCCGCATCACCGCTTTCGAGAACGCCAAGGACCCCGGCGGACAGTTGCGGCACGACCACACCGAGCACGCCCGGCTCATGCTGGACCTCATCGCCATGGCCTTCTGGAGCGACAACACCCGTGCCGCCACCTTCATGTTCGGGATTGATGTCAGCAGCAAGAACTTCAGTTTCCTTGAGGGCGTGCACGAAAGCCACCACGAAAGCTCCCACCACTCCAACAAGGAAGAAAAGATGGAGCAGTATGCCCGCATCAACCGGTGGCACATGGAACAATATGCCTATCTCCTGGACCGCCTCAAGTCCATGAAGGAAGGCCAGGGCAGCGTGCTCGACCACAGCATGATCCTCTTCGGCTCCAGCCTGCGGAACGGCAACTCCCACGACTGGAAAAACCTTCCGCTCGTCCTCGCAGGGCGCGGCGGCAACCTGCGCCCGGCCGGTCATGTCGTCAGCGCCAAGGATACGCCCCTCTGCAATCTCTATCTGGATCTCCTCCAGCGCGGCGGACTCCCGCTGGAGCGCTTCGGCGACAGCACCGGCAGACTTTCCGGATTGGGCTAGGCCAGAAATCCACTCCCTAACTGGTTTTGATAGGGGGTAGGGATGGCGCATTGGTTTGCGCCACCCCTCCCTCCGAACCGGACGTGCAGATTTCCCGCATCCGGCTCTCCGGTCAACATTTTGCTCCTTCTTTTCGGAGACTCATCACGATTTGGTCCCGGGCCGAT
>JBBQWG010000034.1:0-82168 GCA_038210825.1 Verrucomicrobiales bacterium | reverse complement strand
CTCCAGCAGATGTCACAGGACTCCGATAGTAAGCGCATTAGAAGCAAATACCAATCCGACGATCTGGTTACGAAGTTCGAAGAGGACCGCTATGAGGTCTGGTCCGATTACTACAAGGCGGTCATGGCGTTGGAGAGCGCTCTGGGTACCCGTTTGGAACGCGTTCTTTCACGTTAGCAGGTGAGGAAGAAATGACTCCAAACACAGGCTGGCAGATCCTGCGCTATAGCTTGGCCCTGCCTCTGCCCACCATGCCCTGGGCTGGCTAACGTTCCGCCGCCGCCACCTCGGGGCCGTGGCCCACATGCTGGCGGAGGATCCGGCCGATTTCGGCAATCGCGGCAGGATGCTGGTTGGACCAGTGCCCGCTGGGCACGATCAGTTCGCTTTGCGCTCCCTCGATATGACTGCTCCAGTAGGGCACAAGGCCGTCGGTGCTCACCGGCGGGGTGCGGTCAAGGTTGCCACCCTTGCCGCGGTCCCCGATCACCGAGTGATAGGGAATTCCCTTGGCTGGCGGGATGGCGTTGATGGTTTTGAGAAAGCGGTTGTCCGGATCCAGCAGGTCAATGCTGTTGGGCATCCGTTTGATTTGGTCTCCCCCGGTGGGAGGTTTGGCGGCGGCCACCGCTTCCTCGGCACTCTCCCCGAGAATGGATTGATTGTTGCCAATCAGCAGGGATCCCAGTCTGCCGAGAAACGAAGTGGCCAGTTCGCTGCCGCGCAGGGAAGCGGAAGCAAAAATCACGCGGGAGATGTCGCGGCGGGGCCGGAAGATCAGGGCACCTTCCATGATCTTCCGGGTATCCGGTGACAACCCGGCCCGCCGGGGAGGCACATCGTAATAGGCATTCCACAATTTCATGCCACTGTCTGTCATCAGGGTGCGCGCGATCATGCCGCCCATGCTGTGGCCGATCACGACAAACGGTTTGTGCCCCGGATAGGCGGTGGCGAATGCATCCATCTCGCGGCGCAGCACCGAGGCCATCAGAGGATAGGGGAGACCGGTGGGATAGCTGAAAAACCAGAATTGATAGTGCTGCCGGATCACCGGGTCCGCCCGCAGGGTTTCAATCAAGGGGGCCCAGGTGGCATGGGAGTCGCCCAGACCGTGAATGCAGAGAAGAGGAATCTTGGACGGATCGTAAGGCTGAAGCCGGGCAAGGCGGGCGGTGGCTGCAAACTCGTCCGGTTTGATGAGCAGGTCGATTTCCTGTTTGCGGGGCTTGAGTTCGGCCAGAGCCATGGCCAGGGGAGCCGTGAAATCCGCCGCCAAATCGTAAGAGTGGCCCTTCAGGGTTACGGTCTCCACCGTGAGCGGGTCCAACAGGCGCAGGGTGCAATTCTGCTTTTCAAAATTCAGCACCACGGTGAGCCCGTAATACGTGGTTTTTCCCTGGGCGAAGCGGTCCGTTTTGGTGAGGTCGAGACCTTCCGTGGCGGTGATGACCGGAGCCCCCAGGCCATCCTTGAGGGAGCGGTTTTTGACAAGGCTTCCCTTGAAATGGTAGCGGTCGGCGGCCAGCACGCGGAAGGCGTCGAGCTTCTGCCGCACCGGGAGGTTGGAGGTGTCGAGGGCAAGGCGCCAGGATCCCTCCCGCCCGGGGCAAACCAGGGTGGTGCGCCACGGTTCCAGTTTGGCTTCGTTGATCACTTCGATGACCCGTCCGGCGGCATAATTGTAGTCGAGCCGCCCCTGGATGGAATCCGGATTCCCCTCCAGCACCCTGGCAGCAAGGGAAGCGGCATCAAGGTATCGCCCCAACTGGACTTCAGGCTGTGCCGCCGGCTCCTTCAGGGCTTGGCCGATGATCTGTCCCGCAGGGGAGTTAGCAGCAAAATAGGGCTGCTCTTCAATAACGGTGGAGTAATTCCGGCAGGCCGTGGCCAACAGGGCCGGCACCAGGATGAGAAGACGAAGAGCCCGGATCAATTTCATAATGGAGGCAAGCAGCGGGGCACGTGGTGTCAGGTGAAGTTTTCCTCGTCAAGGATACTCTGGCGGAGGGTCGGGACAGCCCCGTTGATGAAGACCTCCACATCATAAATGTTGGCCGACCCCGCAGACTTCAGGGGTTTAAACCCATGCGGATCCAGCAAGGCGGTGACGTGGGTCCGGTCGCGGAAGGTGAAGCGTTTGCCGAAAAGTTCCAGAATGCGCACGCTGGCATGGTCGCGGTATGTATTGATGATGAGGTGCCCGCCGGCGGCGGTCATTGCGGCGAGGCGGGCGGCGAGGTCGGTATCCAGCAGTCCTCCTTCCGCGCCGGGCAGGCCCAGCCTTTCCCGGGTGGTGTGGGAGGCCGTGCCTTCAAAATATTCGAGGATGCCGACTGCCGTAACGATATCAAATTCTGCTTCCGTGCCCTCCGAAGAAGGATCCTTGAAAAGATCTTCCGTGCGGGCAGCGATGCCATAACCATTGTTGCAGGTGAAGCGGTTTCCCTTGGTATTGGCTAGTTTTTGCAGGAGGTGTTTGGTCTTCCCGGTATTGGCGCTGTCCCGGTCCGTGATCAGAGCGGTGATGGAGGCCGGATCGTGGCCTTCCTGGATCAGTTTGTCGTAGGCCAGAATGAGGCTCAGTCCGGTGCCGGCCGCCACTGCCTTGAGCCGGACCGGCTGGCCGCTTCCCAGCATGGCTTTGGCCTGTTCGTAGGTGGCCCGGGTTTCCCGGATGAAGCGGAACTGCACATCCTTGCCCTGCACGGAATTGAAAAACAGGTGATCCCAGCGGTCCCCGTTCTCCCGGACGGAGGGTGCCAGCATCAGATAGGGACCGTTCATGGGGTCGCCCCCTTCGACCAGCGAGGCCGTTTCCTGGGTCGTCGAATTCAGGAGGGCCCGGGCATAAGGATGGCCAGAACGTTCCAGCAGGCGGTTTTGATAGACCTGGCCGGACGGGCCATTGGATTCAAGACGGGTGGTGGCTTTGAGGAGCCGGTGGGAAAGCCGTGCCATGAAACGCTGGGCCGACCCGGCTGGCTCTATTTCCGGTCCATGGAACACCTGGTGGCTCAGGTCTCTCAGGATGGCACCGGTCAGATCAACATCCGATCCCTGATAGAGAGCGGACACCGCCTCCATGGGTCTGAGTTTGGGCAGGGGAGGCACCGGGGTGATCATAGGGGGGTTGTCAATAAGAGGAAGGGGATCACTTGCTCAAGGTGCGCAAGGCATCCGGAGCAAAATCGCCATCCTGATAGTTCACATCGTGACGGCTGTTGGATCCTTCCAGGGAGGTGGTGCCGGTCTGCCCGGAGCGTTGCACGGTGAAACTGGCCGCGACGTGGCGGCGGGTGTCATCCTTGGCAACTTTGGTGGTGGTGATCCGGCGGACCAGTTGGCCGGCCCGGTTGAATTTTTCGACCCGGAGCGGGACCATTTTTTTGGGATCAATCCAGCTGCGCACCACTCCATATTGGGACCGGTCCCCGCTGCCGGCTTTGGATTCCAGGATGACGCAGGCCACCCGGTCCAAGGTTTCCTGGCCTTTGAGCGTCTGCTGCTCCCATGCAAAAAAGTTTTCCACCAGATCCCCGTAGCTGAGGTCACTGCCAAAGACGGGCTGGATCATTTGGGCCGCAGTGAGGGGGGCGAGGGTGCCAGGGGGCACAAAGGTGTTTCCTTCGGGGGCCCGGTTGCCGCTTTGCCTGATGACAAAGCCCTCCCCTTTGCGTTCCTTGGGCCACAGGACCTGATAGAGCAAATGGGTGCCGGCGGCAGTGCGCCGGGATTTCACCTGCACTTGGAGCACGGTGGCCGGGTTGCCGGTTTCGATTTTAAGGCGGATCAGGGAGGATCCGTCCTGCATCTGGGCTGCCAGACGGGACGAGAGGTCTTTGGCCGTGAGGGCCGGTTCCTGGGCAGTGGCGGATGAGCCCATGTTCAGGGCGACTGCGAGGGCAAGGAGCCGGGAGTAAAAGAAACGCCGCTTCATAAAAAATTGAAAAATGGGATTGGGGGGAAGGCCGGGGGGATCCCGGATCAGATTGGTTAAACCGGGACAGCGCCGGCTTTATTCATGCCCCGGATGGTGTCCCTGGCAATGGAGTTCCTTGCCCCTTGCCCTGCAGGGAGCGGGCAATGGATTGGGCCAATTGGGCCAAAGCGTCATTCATGGCCTTGATCCGGCCGGATTGCGGGCCTGTGGGCGTGGCCGGCACCACCGGGGTGACGCGGGTGCGGAAGGATTGGGTGGAAGCCAGCCGCCCCGCTACCGGCTGCAGCTTCCATGTGCAGGCAAGCAACACGTCCCCTTCGGCATCCGTTTCAAACTGGGACACCCGGAGTTCCAACAGCCATTGGTAGTCCATGGTGATGAAATTTTCGACCGGCTGGATATTGAGCGACTGGGTGAGGCGCCCCAGATTGGCTGCCGTGACCCGGGAGATGGCGGCATCCAGCGGCTCCGCCCAGACCTGATAGGGATTCATCTGCAGATCCCCGGTGGCGGACCGGCTGACGAGCTGGAGCCGGTCCAAATAACTGGGCAGGGAAGGCCGCGCCACGGCCACGGCCGGACTGGAACTGGTTAGTTTGCGGTCCGGTACCGCGGGGTCCAGAAGATAGTTCACAGAGCGGTCCTCCACCGGCTTGAGCACGCTGCAGGCGGGGAGCACCAGAAATAATAACAGGAAGCGGAAGAGAGGTTTCATGGGGGAGTGGCGCGGCCACGGAGCAGGGTGTTGGGATCGCGTTTCAGATCGACCGAAAGTTCCTTGAGGGCCCGTGAAGCCCGCTCCGTTTCGGACAGCACATTCTGGAGGCGCATCATGACCGGAGCCCGGGGACTGGACAAGTCAGAAAGTCCGCTGGTGGCCTCCCCGATCTTGACCAGAGCCGCATCCGTGCGGGCGATCACGCCTTTCAAGTCCTCCAGAAGGGGGTCGATGCCGGCGTTGGCCTTGGTGGCCACTCCGTCAATCTGGGCGAGAGCCGCATCCAGATTTTCCACGGCCCTGACCAGCTTGTCGTCACTGGTGATGACGCTGATGTCTTCGGTGATGGCGATGATGTTGTCGCTGATCTGCTTGACATCCAGTCCGCCGATCTGCTCCTTGGCCGACGTGAGGACGTCGCGGAGTTCCTTCATGATCCCTTCCAGATCGAGGGCATTGAATTTTTTCAGCCCGTCGGCCACCCCGGCGATGAGTTCATCAATCTGGGTTCCGGTGGTGGGCACGACCGGAAGACCGGGATCGGTGGGGGTGCGGTAGACAAACCCTTCCGAGTTGGGCACGATATCAAATTCGATGTAGAGCTGTCCGGTGACCAGACTTTGTTGTTTCATTCCCCCGCGCAGGCCCTGACTGACGGCTTTCTCGACGCCGGCCCGGGTGGAGAAATCAATGCTGCCTTCTCCTGCGGTGCTGATCAGGCGGAGGTCCTTTTCATCCAGCTTCACCACTACCGGAATGATCTTGCGGTTTTCCACCGGATCAATCAGCACACTGATGGACTGGACGCTGCCGATGCGCACGCCGCCGAAGCGCACATCCGATCCCACCTGCAGGCCATTGGCACTCTTGTCAAAGTAGAGCAGCACGGGGAAACTGTTTTGAAAATACTTGCCGGCACCGAGCATGACGGCGGCGCCTCCCGCCAGCAGGATGCCGATCAGGGTAAACAAACCGATAACAGTGGGACTGGCTTTTTTGCTCATGAGCTGGGGGGGTGGGCTGGCTCGGCGGCACCACGGCGCAGGAATAGCCGGACGGCCGGATTTTCGGAATGATCGCGCAATTCCCCAGGATGGCCAGTGGCTCCCTGGGTGCGGGTGGCCGTATCAAGGAAGATGGAGTTGGTGCCGATCGCAAAAATGCTGGCCAGCTCGTGGGTGACGATCACGACGGTGGATCCCAGGCTGTCGCGAAGGCGCAGAATCAGATCATCCAGCCGGCGCGAACTCAGCGGATCAAGGCCGGCTCCCGGTTCGTCCAGAAAAAGAATATCAGGATCAAGGGCCATGGCCCGGGCGATGCCGGCGCGTTTGTTCATGCCTCCACTGATATCGGCGGGATAATAATCCTCATAGCCCGAAAGTCCTACCAGGGCCAGTTTGTAGGAAACGAGATCGCGGATCGCCTTGGGAGGCAGCTTTGTATTTTCTTCAAGGGGCAGCGCCACATTTTCTGCGAGAGTCAGGGAGGACCAGAGGGCTCCGGACTGATACATGACCCCAAAGCGCCGCACAAACCTGCCGCGGTCCGCCGGTGCTGCGGCGGTGAAGTTGTCCCCTTCATAATGGATGGTCCCCTCGGTGGGCTCTCTTAGGCCGATGAGGTGCCGCAGCAAGGTGCTTTTTCCACAACCACTGCCTCCCATAATGATGAAGATATCCCGCTCCGCGACTTCAAAGCTGAGGTCGCGCATCACCACGTGGGTGCCGTAAGCCATGGTCAGGTTGCGGACCGAGATCTTGGCAGGCTGGAGAGTGGCAGATGGCATCGGTCAGATTCCCAGTACAGTGAAAATGGCCGCAAATGCGGAATCAAGAATGATCACCGCAGTGATCGCCGCCACCACGGCCCGGGTGGTGGCTTCGCCCACCGCCGCCGATGAATTTCCCGCATTCAGGCCCTGGAGGCAGCCGCTCAAGGCGATAGCGGCCCCAAAGAAGATACTTTTAAATACGCCGAGGGAAGCATTGGTGGGATTCACCGCCACCAGAGTTTCATTCCAATATAGAATGGGCGGGATGCCGACCGCCGCCCCCACCAGCATGCCCCCGAGGATGCCCACGAGGTTGGCATAAATGGTCAGGAGAGGCATCATCAGGATGAGAGCCAGCATGCGGGGCAGCACCAGGAAATCGAAGGGATCAAAACCGAAGGTCTTCAAGGCATCAATCTCCTCGTTGGCCTTCATGCTGCCGAGGTGGGCAGCAAAGGCCGCTCCGGTGCGGCCGCTCATGATGATGGCGGTCATGACCACCCCCATTTCCCGGACCATGGAGATCCCTACCAAATCCGCCACATACAGACTGGCTCCGAAACTCTCCAGTTGGACATTGCCGACAAAGGCGAGGATCAGACCTATCAGAAAACTGATCAGCGTCACAATGGGCAGGGCCGAGGGACCACATTCCTGCAGCACCATCCAAAAATCGCGGGCGCGGAAGCGGGCTCTGCCCGTAACGAGCCGTCCGAGGGAGAGGACCGACTGGCCGGTGAATTCGGCCACCGACAGGAAGCTGGCCCAAACCTTGAGGGAGATTTTTCCGAGTTTTTTCAGGTCGGAGGCCGGCCGGGAGGGAGCCCGCGTTCCCATGTCTTCGGGCACCGCGAGCGCCAGTTCCATCAGGCCGCGGAGATTGGGCGGCAATCCGTCCAGGGTGGGAGGAGTCCCTTCTTCCTTGGTTTGGGCCGGGGCGGGAGAGGCCGGTCTCCCCGCAGCGCGCAGGCGGGCCAGCAGAAAAGCGGGCAGGGTGGAATCGAAACGTCCGAGCTTGGCGCAGGTGTAGCGGCCGGGCGGCTGATCAAGGATTTCCCCCTCAAGGTGGACCGGCGGACCTTCCTTTTCCCAATCGCCCGAAAGTTCCAGCACGAGGGTGCTGCCATCCTGTGACCATCGGGCACAGGGGGGCTGACAGTCGTCGGGGGGAGGCATGTCCAAGCGTGGCGGATGATTGGCGGGAAACAAGCGGCCATCGGGTAAAGCGGATACCCTGACAAGGCAGGCCGTCTCCCTGAAAAATCCCGCAGGCCGACCCAGAAAGCCTGTCCTGGTCCATCTCCCGGTTTCAAGCACCAAATCCGGGCAAATCCGGAATAAGGAGTCCAATTAAGTGCTCCGGCCGGGCCGGGCCGGAAGCCGGGATGAGGTGCGGGGCTGGCCAGGGGTTTAGGGTTTGGTGAGGTTCAGCCGTGCAGCGCGATGCTGGGAGTCAGGCGCGAGCTGCGCCAGGCGGGATAGAGCCCACTGACGATGCCTACCGCGACGGCGATAATGACCGAAGTGACGAGGAGCTGGGGGCTCAAGTCAGGATCAAGCATGCCCCGCACTGTGGGCGTGGTCTGGAGAATCTTGATCCCGAGGGCACCGAGGGCGACGCCAGTGACACCGCCGAGGAGTCCCAACAGGGCGGATTCACAGAGCACCATCCAGACGATACGGCGACGTTTCCAGCCGACGGCGAGCAGAATGCCGATTTCATGAGTGCGTTCAAAAACGGTCATGAGCATGGTATTCATGACCCCAAGAACCCCGACGGCGATGGCGAGGATGGAAGTGCTCCAGCTCATGGCCCGGGCCACCTGGAAGCCCTGACTGGTGCCGACGACCTGATCTGCTTTCATGGTGCGGCCTTCCGGAAACAGTTTTTTGATTTCGCCGGCGAGCGCGGCGGTTCTTTCAGGACTGATCCCGGGTTGATAGCGGACGTTGATGAAGTTGATCTTGCCTTCGTTCCCGGTGACTTCCTGGGCGACCTCAAGGGAGAGAAAAATCGCCCCGTTTTCCACGACGGCCTGGCCATCGACGATGCCCACTATGGGCAGTTCCTCGGCTTCCAGCTGCAGGGTGTCCCCCACCTTCTTTTTGAGGATTTCCGTGGCCAGTTTGCCAAGAATCACGGCTTTCTCCTTCCCGTCCACAGGCATGCGGCCCTCGATCAGTTTCATCTGGTTCCAAGTGAAACCGCCCCATTCACGGCCCGATACCATCATGAGCGGGGCATCTTCAATGCTGAGCATCTGCATCAGGACCGCCGTGGTTTCCTTGACGTCAGGAAGGGCAGCAACTTTGGCCTGGAGGTCCGCATCAAACATCTTGGGCAGCAGTCCGCCGCTGATGTTGCTGACCACGGCATCGACGCCGAGGACATCCAGTTGTTTGCCGACGCTTTTTTCATAACCCCATGCCATGCCGACAAGGGCGACAACGGCGGCGATGCCGATGGAAATGCCGACCAGAGTCAGGGCGGTGCGGACCGGCCGCCGGATCAGGCTGCGGGAGACGATGGTGAAAAAGGTCATGGGGGGTCAGGCGGGAGGCTTGGTTTGGTCGGATGCCACCTGACCATCCTTCATGCGGATGATGCGGGAGGCGAGGCTGGCAACGTTGGGATCGTGGGTCACCAGCACCAGGGTCATGTTCAGCTCGTGGTGAAGTTTGAGGAGCAGGTTCATAATTTGCTCGGCATTGGTGCTGTCGAGGTTGCCCGTCGGCTCGTCCGCGAGGATCACCCCGGGACGGTTGGCAAGGCTGCGGGCGATGGCGACACGCTGGCGTTCCCCTCCGGACAAGGTAGTGGGAAAATGGCCGAGGCGGTGGTCGAGTCCGACCAGCTTCAGCAGTTCGATGGCGCGGTCCTCGCGCTGGGTGCGGGTCCAGTCCGCCTCAAACATGGGGATCTGCACATTCTCCAGCACGTTGAAGGTGTTAAGCAAATGGAAGGCCTGGAAAATGAAGCCGATTTCCCGGGCCCGGTAAGCGGGCGGATCGGCGAGATCCGGGATGGACAGTCCCCGGTAGGTCAGGGTGCCGGAGGTGGGCTTGTCGAGCGATCCCAGCATGGCGAGCAGGGTGCTTTTGCCGCAGCCACTGGGCCCGGTGACGGCGACAAATTCCCCCGTCTGAATGCGGAAATCCACCCCGCGCAAAGCGGCCACTTTGCCGTCGTCATACTCTTTCTTCAGGCCAGTGGCTTCGAAGACCGGATGGGAGGAGTCGAGGGGAAAAAGATCGGTCATAGGGTTTTTGGAATTTCCCGCAAAAGGCAGGCGGGTTCAGGAAGTGGCCGTGTTCCGGGCTGCGGGCCAATGACTTCCTACTTTGGGATCGGACAGGTTTTGCAGCAGGTGCTTGAGGGCGCTGCGGTAGTTGGGGAATACCGGAAGATCGCCCTCCACTTCCGGCTGAAGCAAGGGCGCATGCCGGGAATATGCGGAGTGGGGCACCCCGGATTTCAGATGATGCACGCCATGGAGCGGTTCATGCAGCAAAGTCAGGGAAAGCAGGCGGCCGGTCCAGGTGTCGGCCACCACACTGCGGGTGGCGCTTTTGGCGGTATGACCGCTCAGACCGACGTGTTCAATGTATTTGCGCCAGCTTTGCAGGTTGCCGGCGACGATCGCGGGAATGGCCAGCAGCCACAGAAAATAGGTCCAGACGTTCCAATGATGGACAGCCCACAGGGTGATTGTCCAAAAGCCCACCAGCAGAAAAAGCTCCGCCCAGATCCGCCGGCGGACCCGGCGGTGCCGGATCATGGAATTCCGGCCGAAAAACAACCGCCAGAAAAGAAAGGAGGTATAAAACAGTCCGGCATTCAATTCGATGATGGCAATGAGCCGCCGGAACCAGCGCGGACTGTCCGTTTTCACAAAAGGCCAAAGCTCCACATCACGCTCGGTCGCGAGGTGGGAGTGGTGGGTCTGGTGCGCGACGCGGTAAAGCGTAAAGCTCAGGAGGCTGAGCACTCCGGCAAGGATGCCGTCAAATTCATTGAGAAACCGGCTTTTCCGGAGCATGCCGTGGGAGGCCTCATGGAAACCGATAATCGCCCCATGCATCAGATGACTGATGGGAATCACCAACAGCACGGCCAGCCACCACCAGCCGTGATAAATGGCCAGTCCCATGGCGGTCTGACTTATCACAAGGCCGAGGGCAATCAGTGAAAAAGCGGCCCGGTTGGCCCAGTGGGGGGAGCCTTCTTCGGTTATTTCCGGAAAGACCGGTTCATCAGTTGCAGTTAAAAGCGGATTGGGATGCGGGGAAGCCACGGGAGTTTTCGAACTCATGGGGTCACGGTGTTGAAGGTGGTGCCGGCACTGTCCGGGTGGCGGCAGGCATGGGATATTACGTCCAGAAACCGTTGATGCAATTCTTCCGGCCCACAATCCGTAAGGATGCGCGGGCGGAACAGCCAGACCACTTCGAGTTCTTCCCCGTCCTCGGTGATTTCGCATCCCAGTTCAAACCGGGCGGTGCCAGTGGACCGCATCCTCAGCTGGCTGGTAATGCCGGGCAAATTGACGTCCGGCACCGGATGATTCTGCAGCGCAAAGCGGACATCAAATAGGGTGTGTTCCGTTTTGTTCGTTGCTGGTGCTGGAGCCAGAGCGGCCGCCAATTCCGCAAATGGCATCGCCTGGGCAAAACAATCGACTGCAGTGCCATGCACATCACGGGCGCGTTCCGAAAAAGTATGGCGGGGATCCACCCGGCTGCGGATCGGCACCACTCCCGCATAATACCCCATGGTCTGCCTGCACGATTCCCTGGTGCGGTTGGCCACCGGGCTGCCCGTTAGAATATCCTGCTGCCCCGTCCACCTGGCGAGAGTAAACTGGAAAAGGGATAGCAAGGTGCTGAAAAGGGTAGTGCCGCCCCGTTTGGCAAAATCCCGCAGCTCCCGCGTTGGTCCCGGACGAATGGATGATACCCATCTTTCCAGCGGTCCGGATTCCGGCGGGGCATACGGGGGGACCGGAAAGACAGGCCGGGATCCTGCCAAATGCCTTTGCCAAAAGGGCAGCCTTTTCGCCAATTCCGCCGGCTGCCACAAGGCGCGGTCCGCGGCGCTCCATTCACCGTAGGTTTGAGGCACTGCGCTCAGCCCGCCATGGGGCGATGCGGGAAGCCCGCGGACTCCGAGGAGATAGGCGGTGCAAAGGTCCTGCACAAATACCCCCAAAGACCAGCCATCCGCAATGGCATGATGGATGGAGAAGACGAGCAGATGATGCCGTTCCGACAGCCGGATCATTTCCACGAGGTGCAGGGGACCCTGCATCAGGTCGAAAGGAGCCAGAAAGGTCAATCGCATGATGCCCTCAAGTTCCGCCGGGCTCCGGGCTTCGGTGGATAGATCACGGAAAAGCAGGTTCGGAGTTCCGGTGATGCGCACCATTTGCAGGGGACGTTCCTTTCCTGGCAGAAAGGAAGTGCGCAGCGCCTCGTGCCGGGCAATCACCCGGCTGAGTGCGGCCAGCGACTGGTCAAAGGTGAGGGGACCTTTGATGTCGATGTATCCGCAGATGTGATTCGCCGGATCCGATAAAGCCACGGGCGAGTTCTCCCACAACTCCCGCTGCGGCAGCGTCAGCGGCAGCAACCGCGCTTCCCCGCTTTCCAGCCATTGTTTGAACTTTGCGCGTTTGTCCTGAATCATCGGGGGAGGTCGTGGGCAGGGAATTGATGTGTGGGGCAACTGGAATTCGAGTGCTGTCATTAACAAACGACGCCATGAAGGATCTATGGAACGACTAGCTGAAGCGTCGGCAGCATATTGCGGAAATCGGATTCATTGAGGTCGGCAAGATGGGACTGCAGGCAAGCCGTGGAGGCAGGTTCAAATAACGGGTCTCCCGTTATTAAATCCACCGCAGCTTCCTTTAGCTGCGTTCCCTGGCATCAGCTGATTCCAGGTCGCCGAGGGAGCCGAGGAGGGAGTCGATATCCTCATCGGAAACGGCATCCAAATCCACCTCGGTCACGGCCGCAGTCAGCACGGGAGCGGCGGGTTTGGCCGGGGTGGCGGTGCCGGTGCCGGTGCCGCCGAGGTGTTCTGCGATGAGGGTGGCGATTTGGCCGACGGTGCGGGCGCGCATCAGGCTGGTAGGGGGCAGGGCGACGCCGATGGAGCTTTCGACAAGGCTTTCGATTTCGACCCCCATCAGGGAATCGAGACCGAGATCTGTCAGGGGCTGGTCGTCACGCAGACTGTCAGGCTTGACGCGGAGCACGGATCCTACCACATCACGGACGGCCTGGCCGAGCACCGCGTCGCGGTCTTCCGGGCTGGCGGACTGGATTTTCTGACGCCAGTCGCTGCTGCCGCCGCTGGATTCTGCAAGTTCCACTCCGGAAGCAAAGATCCGTTCGACCAGCGGATTGTCCTGCATGCCGCGGAAGGATTGCCGCCATTTGGCCCAGTCCACGCGGATGGCGGCTGCCTGGGTGGTATGGGAAGTCAGGAACGACTCCAGCAGCGAGGTGACTTCGCCGGGACTCAAAGCCCCGGTGCCCTGTCGGGCAAGGAATTCGGCCACCCGCTCATTGCGGGCCACATAACCTTCTCCGCCCAGCACGCCCCAGTTTACGGCGGTGGCCGGCAAGCCGAGCGCCCGGCGGTGATGGGCGAGGGCATCGAGGAAGGCGTTGGCGGCCGCGTAGTTCCCCTGCGCCGGATTTCCAAAGATGCTGGAGACGGACGAGAAGAGCACAAAACAATCAAGGGGCTGGCTGCGGGTGGCCTCATGCAGCAGCCAGGCTCCATGGGCTTTGGGTGCCATCACCGTGCGCAAGCGTTCCGGAGTCAGGGCGGAGAGCGGGGCGTCATCGATGACCATCGCCAGGTGGAACACGCCCTTGAGCGCAATCCCGCTGGTGGAGCTTTCCTGGATAAGACGGGTCACATCGGCGTGGCTGCCGATATCGGCCTTAACGACTTTGACGCTGATGCCCTTATCCTGAAGCTTGCTGACAAAAGCCACCGTCCCGGGAGTGGAGGCTCCGCTGCGGCTGGTAAGGACCAGATGGCGGGCCCCGCATTCCACGAGCCAATCCGCCAGCACGCGGCCGAATCCGCCGAGGCCGCCGGTGATCAGATAGGCTCCGTCCGGCTTGACCGTGAATTCCGGCAGGGGCGGCTCTCCCTTGCGCGGGATGAAAGCGTCCGCAAAAGCAACCACAACCTTGCCGGTGTGTTTGCCGCTGGCCATGAGACGGAAGGCCGCATCAATGCGGCTGGCCGGGAAGGCGCGGAAGGGCAGGGGAGTCAGGGATCCCGCAGCAACCAATCCGGCGATTTCCGCCATCAGTTCCCGGGTCTGTTGGGCATCGCCGGCGAAGACGGCATCCATGGCCACGACATGGAAGGAAGCATTGCGGCGCAGCGGCCAGAGCGGAATGCGGGAGTTTTGATAGATGTCGCGTTTGCCGATCTCGATGAAGCGTCCGGATTCCGCGAGGCAGGCGAGTCCCATCGGAATGGCTTCCGCGGCGAGCGCATTGAGCACGACATCCACCCCGCGGCCGTGGGTCAGTTCCATCACACTTTCCGTGAAGT
The DNA here is from genome assembly GCA_038210825.1 of Verrucomicrobiales bacterium. Taxonomy (GTDB): domain Bacteria; phylum Verrucomicrobiota; class Verrucomicrobiia; order Verrucomicrobiales; family V1-33; genus CAIZWU01. The sequence goes on along the minus strand of JBBQWG010000034.1, from coordinate 68,148 downwards.
CCCCGCGGCGGGAGTCGATGACATGTTTGACCCCCAACGTGGTCAGGAGGTCGCGTTTGGCCGGACTGCCGGCCGACGCGATGACACTCGCTCCCAGAAAGTGGGCAATCTGCACCGCAGCCATGCCGACGCCGCCGGCTCCGGCATGCACAAGGATGGTTTCACCGGCCTTCATGCGGGCCACCGTTTTCAGAGCGTGCCATGCCGTCATGAATACCACCGGGATGGTGGCCGCTTCCTCAAAGGACAGTCCGTCGGGCATTTTCCGGACATCGGCTTCGCGGGCCAGGGAATGGGTGGCCATGCCAAAGACCGCCAGTCCAAAGACTTTGTCTCCCGGCGCAAGGTTGGTGACCTCTGAACCGACCGCAGCGACAATGCCGCCGACTTCGTCACCGAAGATGCGGGCATCGGCGGTTTCGGCCGGATAGAGGCCAAGAGCTTTGAGAACATCGCGGAAGTTCATTCCGGCCGCTTTGACTTCGATCAGGACTTCGTCAGGAGCACAAACGGGCTGCGCGAACGGCGTGAACTTCAGGCTGTCGAGGAGGCCGCGTTCGCGGGACTCAAGGCGCAGGGGCACGGAGGGATCAAGCTTTTGCCCGCGGCTGGCAAGGCCCCGGGTGATCCGTTGGGCGTAACGGGCTTCGCCCCGCAGGGCGACTTCGCGTTCGCCGTCCGCCGTCAGGAGTTCGCGCCATAACAACAAGGCATCGGCATCTGATGCCTGAGGCGGCAGGTCAATGCCTTTGCAGGAGAAGGTAGGATGTTCGCCGAGAATGACGCGGAAGATTCCTATCGCCGGAGTTTGGGCCACGGCCACGGGGGATGGATTCCGGCCGGCCGGCTGGGCTCCGCGCGTCACCAGATCCAGCCGCAGTTTGGCCGCAGGCAGGGTGGATTCAAGGGCGTGGGTCAGATGCAGCAGGGTGTCAATGCCGGCGAGGACGTTGTTATCTTCGTGGGAAGTGGTTTCGTCGAGGGCCCAGAGATATACGATCCGGTCGGGCACTTCGTCGGCGGTGACGATGGCAAACAAGGACTTCCAGTCTTCCGGCTGGTCGGGGCGGAGCGTGAAGTGATCCGGGCCTTGCTGGGCAAAGGCCGGGCCGCGGGTCACGATCCGGCAGCGGGATCCGGCGGCTGCCAGTTGGCCGGCGAGCGCGCGGCCGGTGCCGCTTTCATCCGCGAAGAGAATCCACGATTTTTCGGCGGGAGCTTCCAATATAATGGATTCCGTGGCCGGTATGACCGTGCCGGCGGCTTTGCGGGCCATAATGACCACCTGGCCTTCCCCACCGTCCGGGACATGGAGGCCGGGGATGGAGGCCGTTTCGGAAAAACCGGATTGTTGCAGGGCGGATTCCCACTGGGCCCGTTGCATCAATGGTTGGTCAGGACGCAGATCCCGGTCGGTCAGGTGCCACCATCCGCTGGTCAGGCCAAAAACGGATTCGGTCCAAAGCTGGGGCGTGGCGACATCCAGGAACAGCAGGGAACCGCCAGGCATCAGCAGGCTGTGGATTGATTTCAGGGTTTCCCTGACATCGGATACGGCGTGGAGCACGTTAGTGCCGATGACCAGATCATAACTGTCAGGATCGAAGCCCTGGGCAGGGGCGGGTTTCTCCAGATCGAAGACCTTGAACTCCACTTCGGGGAAGGCCGCGAGCTTTTGCCCCGCGGCGGGGAAAAAGCCGGCGGAGACATCGCTGAAGGTATAATGATGCAGGCCCCGCTCCAGCATGGGGAGAAGATGGGCGGCCAGACCGGCGGTGCCGGCTCCGACTTCGAGGATGCGCAGGCCGCGTCCTTCCGGGAGCTGGCGGGCCGCTTCCTGGACCGCACGGGTGATCCCGGCCATCCAGTGGCTGGAGAGCAGGCCGTCGCCGTAGAATTGATCCAGCAATTCGGCGTTGGCCCCGGTGAAGAGGACCTGCACGGCATCCTTTTCCCCCCGGAGGATGGGTCCCAGTTCTCCGCAGGTGGAGGCGCATAACATGCCCTCCGGCAAATGGCCGGGATGGCGCAGCAGGAAATGGCGCAGGGTGTTCTGCGCGGAAGCGGCGGCAGCCGGAAAACCGCCGGTGGGGCTGAAACTTCCGTCAGAATGTGCTTCCAGCAGTTGACGTCCTGACAAAGCCGCCATGAGCCGGCCAAAAACGGTCCGCAGCACCGGGGTCACCCCCAGAGTGGCCGCGTTGAAACTGGTGCCCGGGGTCACTCCCATGTCCTGCAGGCCACGGGCGATCAGCACCGTGGCAAGGTCGTCCTCAGCCGCCATGAGCGCCTCCAATTGGTCCCGTCCGCGCAGGGCAATGACTTCTTTTATGGCGGATGCGGCTGCATCCTTCAACTGGCTCAAGGGGACGGGAGGCTGCGGTTGAGGAGCGGCCGTGGATACGGTGCGTTCCCAGTCGACATGATAGACCAGATCGCGGCTGCCTCCGGAAGCCCCGGGACGGCGGGCGGCGGACATGGCCACGGCGCGGAAGCCATCGACAAGGACACAAGGTTGTCCGGCTTCATCATAGAGACCGATGCGGCCCTCAATCAACTCTTCATTGAAGTGCAGGACCCTGGCTGAGACTTTGGCAACCGCGCCCGGCGGGCGCAGGAACAGAATCCTGGCAAAACGGACCGGCAGTTTCATTTTGGCCCGGCGGTCCTCCACCGTTTTGGCTCCGGCAGAAAAAACCTGCAGGGCTCCATCCAGCAGGACCGGATGCAGGGCGTATTCCCCGGCACGGTGTGCGATGGTTTCAGACAGGGTCACCCGCCCGGCGGAGCGGCCCCCGCCGGCCGCAAGTTCCCGGATGGGGCGGAACTCTTCTCCATAACGCAATCCCAGGTCGCTCATGTGACCGTAAAATTCGCCCAGGCCCAGCGGTTCCAGATCCGCTCCGGGGGCCGTCCACGGCGTGGTGGCAAAGGAGGACTCGGTGCGCTCGCTGCGCAGGGATCCTACCACATGCACTGACCATGAAGCGGCCTGTTCAAAGCGGCTCCGGATGGCGAAGGTGCGTTCGTTAGGCTCGTAGTTGAACTCCATCACCATGCCGGAGGCAGGCTCGGGAAGAATGAGAGGCTTGCGGATTTCGAAGTCTTCTATCACAAAAGGCCGGCCTTCAAAAAGCTGGATCCCCGCTTCGAGGGCCATTTCCACAAAAGCGGCCCCGGGGTAGATGACATGGGTGTCCACCTTGTGGTCCTTGAGATAGGCCATGTGGCGGTTGTCGAGGCGCGTTGTCCAGGTGGGAGTGGCGCGGGGCAGCCGGGTATCAAGCAGGCCGATGCCGCCTGCAGAGAGCCGTCCCTCGCGCAGTTCACTGCATTCATGCCACCAACGGCTCTTGTCCCATGGATAGGCCGGCAGAGCCAGTTGCTGGCGTGAAGGCGTGAAGGCGGCAAAGTCCAAAGCCACCCCGGCGCGGTGCAGATCCATCGCGGCCTCGAGGAAACACTCGTGTTCGCGCTCGCGCCGGGTGGAGGCAGTCACGGCTGCGGCCTTCAGATTGCGGGCGGCGAGGCATTCCTGGATGGAGAGGGACAGGGCGGGGTGGGAACTGATTTCCAGCCAGACATCCACCCCAAAATCCGTCAGGGCATGCACCGCCGGGACAAACTGCACGGGCTGGCGGATGCCGCGGCCCCAATGGGCGGCGGTGCAATCGGTGCCCTTGTGGGCCTGGCCGGTGACGGTGCTGAAGAAGGGGACGGTTTCCGGCTGCGGCTGCAGGGTGGCGAGGGCTTCTGTCAGGGCATCCGCAGCCGGCTGCATCAGGGCATGGTGGAACGGGTGATCGACCCTGACAAAGCGGGCGAAGACGCCGCGGGCTTCAAGGGAAGCCTGCAAGGGTTCCAAGGCCAGTTTGGGACCGGCCAAAGTGAGGGATTTCGGGCCGTTGAAAGCGGCGATGCTGACGGTCCGGTCCAGCGGCGCAATTTCCGCATTGGCTTCTTCCGGGGTGAGGCCGACGGCCAGCATGGTGCCTTCGCCGCGGGCGCATTCATGCATCAGACGGGCGCGCAGCACGATGACACGGGCGGCTTCCTCCAGACTGAGAATCCCGGCCACGCAGGCGGCAGCGATTTCCCCCACGCTGTGGCCGACGATGGCCGAGGGTTGGACCCCGAACGACTTCCAAAGTTCTGCCAGGGCCACCTGCATTGCAAAAATCGCCGGCTGGGCGATTTCGGTCTGCTGGAGTTTCGATTCCGCTTCCGGGCGGCCCAGTTCCTCCAGCAGGGAGAAGCGGGCGTAAGGTTTCATGGCGGCCTCACACGTTTCCATGACCTTGCGGAAGACGGGCTCATGTTCCATCAGTTGACGGCCCATGCCCCACCACTGCGGGCCCTGGCCGCTCATGACAAATGCCACCCGCGGGGCGGACTCCTTGCGCGGGGTGAAGGAAGTCCGGCTGGCCGTGCCGTCGGTTTTGGCGGCAAAATCATTCAGCCCCTGGACCAGATTTTCCGGGGTATCGGTGACGAGGGTCAGGCGGTGCGCATGGTGATTGCGGCGGACGCCGAGCGTGTAGGTCAGGGCGGGCAGCACCGGCGAACTGCCATTGCTCTTTTCGTGGGACTCCACCCAATCGGCCAACTGGGCGGCCGCAGCATGGAGCGCGTCTTCGGTGCGCGCCGAAAGCACGAGAGGCCATGAACGGGGGGTGGCCGGCTTGTTGCCGGAAACGATGGTGCGCGCCGGCGCTTCCGTGATCAGCACGTGGGCATTGGCCCCGCCGAAGCCGAAGGAATTGATCCCCGCAATGCGGGGGCCATCCGATTCCGGGAACGGCTCCAGCGATGTCGGCACCCGCAGGTTCAGAGCTGTGAAATCGATGTTGGGATTGGGCTCGGTGAAATGGATGCTGCCGGGAATCTGGCCGTGCTTCAGCACCAGAATCGCTTTGATGAGACCGACCACACCGGACGCTGTTTCAAGGTGTCCCATGTTAGTCTTGACCGAGCCAATCGGCAGCGGCGTGGACCGGCGGCGGCCCACACAGAGAGCTTCCGCCAAAGCCGTGGCTTCGATCGGATCACCCACGGCGGTCCCGGTGCCATGCGCTTCCACGAAACCGACTCTGGCAGGATCAATGCCGGCATCCAAACAGGCATCCCGCACGAGGCGGGCCTGGGCTTCCGGGCTGGGCAGGGAAATTCCGTTCGTGTGACCATCCTGATTGATGGAGGAACCGATGATCACCGCATGGATGGGATCGCCATCCTTGATAGCATCGGCCAGGGGTTTCAGCAGCACCATCCCGGCTCCTTCGCCACGCACGAACCCGTTGGCCGCCGCATCAAAGGCTTTGCACTTTCCGTCAGGAGAAAGCATTCCGGCCTGGGAAAATCCGATAAAGCCATCGGGCGTGATCATCACCGTCACCCCTCCGGCCAGGGCGGTGCGGCAGCTTCCGGACTTCAAACTCTCACAAGCGGCATGCACTGCCGTCAGGGCAGAGGAACACGCGGTATCCATCGCCAGGCTGGGGCCATGGAGGTTCAGGGAATAAGAAATGCGGTTGGCGGCGATGCTGTGGGCGCTGCCGGTGGGCGAGTGGGCACTGATGCCGGAGCGGTCGGTGCCTCCGCCCTGGATGTTTTGGTAGTCGTTATGGGAAATGCCGACAAAGACGCCCATGTTGGTGCCTTTTTCGAAATCGAGGATCAGGCCCGCATCTTCGATGGCCTCCCATGCGGTTTCCATCAACAAGCGTTGTTGCGGGTCGATGTAGGGAGCTTCCCGTGGGGAAATGCCGAAAAATTGGGGGTCGAACTGATCAATGCCCTCGATGAATCCGCCCCGTTTGGCGATGGACTTTCCGACAATCCCGGGCTCTGGGTCGTAGAATCGTTGGACATTCCACCGGTCAGCCGGCACCTCGGAGACGGCGTCACGTCCTTCGGTCAGAAGGTTCCAGAAGGAATCTGCGTTATTAATTGAGCCGGGAAAACGGCAGCCTATTCCGATGATGGCGATTCCTTCTTTTTGCATATGTTTTGTCGGCACGTCCCAGCCAAAGCGGATTATTCCGCGTAAATCAACCCGTGAGACGGAAATCTGCCGGGAAAATACCCTGGTGTCCCGTCGCGGCTTATTCCCAAGGAGGCTGTATCCGGCTGGGAAACTGCCCCGAATGCAGAAGTCAACGCGTCCGGACCCCTGACTACAAGGCGGCCAACGTCTGTTTCCCCTTCAATTTGCTTTCGGCGTCATCCTTTCCGGTATTGGCCATGCTGAGGCCTTTGCGGATGAATTTTTTGGCTTCCGCGGCATTGCCCATGTGCGCGTAGGTCCGGCCCAGTTCAATGTAGTGGATAAGGCGGTCCGGGTTCAGTGCGATGGCCTTTTCAAAACATTTCACGGCCGTGGCGTCGGTGGCTTCCGGGAGCGACCCATAGGCGATTTTTGCCATGGTGCGTTTGAACCCGCCTAACTCGGTTACTCTTTGATTCCAGCAACCCAGGACATACCACGCCAAATCCTGATTGGGGTTGAGGGCAATGGCCTGGTCCGCAGAAATCTTAATGAGGCGCAGCGAATTGATCTTTTCCTTGTTGGACAGGTGGCCGAGGGCCTTGCCATGGCAGATGGCTACAGACAGGTGGGCTTCCCCGTCCTTGGGATTCAGGGCCACGGCCCGTTGAGCGTAGGTGAGGGCCAACTGGGCGAGCCGGTTTTTTTCCTCCACCGGTCCGGCATCGGCCATTTCGTGACGGTATTGACGGGCGATCCGGAGCAGCAGCGCGGGGTTGTTGGGCTCCAGTTTTTCCGCTGGAAGGTAACTTTCGAGAGCGGCTTCCGACTCCAGTTTCACGTCGTGAATGTCCCCCTGCCGGATCAGGGCATCGGCAGGGCCGGCAAAGGCTGCAGGGGTGAGGAGCAGCGTGCAGACGCAAAACATCGGAGCAAACAGAAAGCGGATCATGGCAGGGCGTGGGGGGGGTTAGGACTGGCAGGCCAACTGGAAGGGGGCGTCTCCAGGCCTGCCGGCTGTCTGCAGAAAGCAGGGTAATGACACTTTAATCATTCTGCCGGCTGCAGGCGGGTCCGGCAAGCCGGTTCAGCGGCTGCGCGCGCTTTGGTCCCCGGGGCTCGCGGGAAAATTCAGGTTTTTTTCACTTTTACACACCAGAGCCCGGGCCAGCAGGGCATCCTTTATGCGACGGCCGTTATTCGGCGGGAGTTGGTGCAGGAGTTTCTGCGGGCGGCGCTTCTGCGGCGTCATTTTCCCCGGCTTTGATGAATTTTGTCAGGTCCATGCCATTTTTGGCGGCGGCCTCCTCCAGTTCTTTTTTGGCAATTTCCCCTTCGGCTTTGAGGGCCTCCATTTTTGGTCCCGCTGCCATCATGGCATTCATGGCTTCGGGGTTGGCCTGCATGTATTCGCCCATTTTCGCGGGATCGGAGGGCAGATCTTTGGGGAATGTGTCAATGACTTCACCCATGCGGCTGCTGTTCGCCTGAAGCTTTTTAAAAGCAGCCGCCACATCCTCCGGCAACCCATCCGTGGAGACCAACTGCAGTTTGGCCAAAACCCCCGGCAGTTCCTTCAGAATCTCCATGGGGTTTCCGTTTTTGTATTTGGCTTCGAGGCCATTTACTTCATCGGCCAGGGCATTCAGCGAATCGGTGAAAGCGGCTTTGGGATCCACCACGGGAGCCGGAGGAGCGGTGGCTGGCAGCCCGGCAGCCGGAGTGTTGGCGGCGGGCTTGTCGCAGGAAACGGAGACTGCCGAAACGGCGGCGGCAAGGAGAATCGCAGAGAACTTCATGATAGGTAGGTAGATGGACAAAAGCCGGACGCCGACGTGACGGACGGGTTTGCAGCCTAGGTCATCGCCAGGGCATCCGGCAATGTGGAAATGAAGAAATCGAAGCACGGGCACGCGCCCCGGATGTTGTCCCGCTTCCGCCGCAGGACGGGCCAGGGATCGGCTTGGCAAGGGCGCGAAGCCGTCGCACGGTGGCTCATGATTTCCGCCATCCGCAAAGCCCTCACGCAGTTCCTGACGGATCCCCGGCTCTGGCTGATCGTGGCCGGGTGTGCGGTGGTTTCGTTATTATGTTTTGCAGGACTGTGGTGGGGGGTGAATGAAGGCGTGGCCTGGGTGGCCCAGACCTGGCCGAAGTATGCCGGCTGGCTGAAGTGGGGGCAGGGCACGGTGAGTTTCCTCGTTGTGCTGCTGCTCGCCCTGTTGCTGTTCCCGGCTACTTTTATTTTGGTGGCCAGCTTCTTTCAGGAGAAGGTGGCCGACCTTGTGGAGTCCCGGTATTATCCGGAATTGCCGTCGGCCAACGGGGCCCCCATGAAGACGGCGGTGCTGGCGGCGCTGCGGTTTTTTCTGCTGATGCTGACGGTGAATCTGATCGCGCTGCCGTTTTATTTGGCTTTGCTCTGGGTGGCGGGATCGGGAGCCATCCTGATGCTGCTGGTCAATGGTCTGCTGGCCGGGCGGGAGTATTATGAGATTGTGGCCCTGCGGCGGATGTCGCGGTTTGACATGGATGCCTCGCGCCGGCTGAACCGCGGGGCTTATTTCCTGACCGGGGTCTGCATTGCGGCCATGGCCCTCGTTCCCGGGCTTAATCTGCTGGCTCCGGTGCTGGGAATTGCCATTATGGTGCATACCTTCCACGGGCGGCGGGACTGAGGGGCTTCAGGTTACCGGCTGCAGCAAGGGCGTCCCGGACTCGTCCTCCTGCAAGCCAGGCAACCCGCTAACGGGCCACAGATCCGTTCAGGGCCGGGATGGCCCAGCGAGGGATTTCCCCACACCCCCTCTTGCGCCGGGCGGGTTTTGTTGAACAAATGAATTTGTCTCCCCACCATCCTCCACCTCCACCTGTCATGCGTGCTCCCTTGCTGTTGCTTCCTGTGCTCCTTGCCTCCGTTTCCTGTCAAACCACCCCGCCGGCCCAGCCGGACCGGTTTGCCCAGATGGACGTCAATAATGACGGGGCCCTCGACCGCGGCGAAATCAACGATTTTTATACCACAGAACTCTTCCGGGGCCGCGACACCAACGGAGACGGCAAAATCACCAGGACCGAATGGAATCCGGCGATCACCGCCGAGGATGCCAGGAAGTTTGCGGTCATCGATGTTAACAAGGACGGCATGGTCACGCTGGTCGAAGCCAAAGCCTATGCCCGGCGCCAAGGCCTCTATACTTCCTCGTTTGCCGAAGCCGATGCCAACAAGGACGGGTCGATCACCCGGGAGGAAGCCAGAGCCTATTTTGCTTCCGTGGAAGGTCCGGCCCGCTGAGCGGCGGTTTTTCCCCGTGCCTGCCTGCCTGACCCGCGCCGTCTGCGCCGATTCCTAACAATTTAAGGTACCGGTGCTCTCCTGTGGCAGGATGCGCCGCTGATTCCATGCTATCATGAACCAAGGCTCCCGCCTGATTTTGGCCTCTACCTCTCCGCGCCGCTTTGATCTGATGATGGAAGCAGGCCTGCATTTCGCCGTGGTTCCGGCCGAGGTCGAGGAATTTCATGACGAAGCGGTGCCTCTGGCCGAACTGACCCGGCAAAATGCCGCGCTGAAAGCGGAATGGGTCGCGGCACGTCACCCTGACACGTGGGTGATTGGAGCGGATACCCTGGTCTCCATCGGCCGGCAGGCCCTCGGCAAGCCGGCGGATCTGGCGGAGGCGGCGCGGATGTTGGGCCGTTTGTCAGGACACACCCACGTGGTCGGCACGGCGGTCTGTCTGGTCCACGCCGCGACGGGACGGCGGCACGAGTTTCTCGAGGAAACCCTGGTCACCTTCAAGCCGCTCACGGAATCGGAAATTGCCCATTACCTGACGCTGATCAACCCCTTGGACAAGGCGGGCTCTTATGCCGCGCAGGAACATGGGGAAGTGATCATCGAAAAAGTCGAGGGAGCCTACAGCAATGTGGTGGGCCTGCCCATGGAACGCCTGCTGGTGGAACTGGCGGCGGTGGGAGCGTTGGCTCAGAAAAACCAAGGCATTCACTGATCCGGGCTCCAAGCGCAGGACTGCGGTGCCGCGCTGCGGGCATGTCTGGTCTGCGCTCTTCTCATGGTGGCTCCAGGCACCGTGGCCTCCGCAGTTCCGGGAATGTTCTAAAATAAATCTTTTATTTGGCAACTCCCGGAGCCAGATTCGGAACATGGACTTGATGAATTCACTTCGTCTCCGTCTTTTGCTGCCCTCACTGGCCTCCCTGGGTCTGTGGGTGCCCGCTACGGGCCATGCGGCAAATCTCATCGTCAACGGGGAGTTCATCAGTGGGATGACGGGGTGGCGGACAGTGGGGACTGTCTTCGACGCTGGGCAGACGGGGGTGCTCACGGATCAGGGTGGGTCCTATATCGTGCTGTTTCAAACGGTGGCCGTGCCGTTGCAGACGACCCTGTCACTAATGCTGCAATATGATTTGTTTGGTGCGCTGTCGCCGGTGGCTGGCTTGGGGCAGACCCCGGATACGGTTTTTCTGGCGGCGTTTCTTGGGGCGTCGGATTTCGGACCGGGCTATGCAACGGGGATTTATGACGAGGTGATCGGGGTGATGGACCTCGACTTCCGGGGCCCGGCCAATCCGGCCCTTGGATTGTTGAGCGGCCCAAGTCCGAAAGGACAGGGTTGGACCCGCTACACGCTGGCTTTGCCGGTGAGCGGTTATGTCACGGTGGCATTTGAGTTTGTCGACGGAAACGGGATCGTGGGGGATTCCACGGCTGCGGTGGACAATGTGGTTTTGGAGGCCGTCCCCATCCCGGAACCTGGAACTCCGGCGCTGGCAGCGGTTCTTGGGGCGGCTTTTCTGCGGCGGAGGCGGGGCAGGCTTTATCTCCGATAACAGAGTTATGAAACGATTGTTGTGCCTGATGCTCATGGCCTGCTTCGGCGGGGCGGAATTTCTTGCTGCGCAGGCGACGGCCCCGCGTCTGCAGGCGGAAGTCATTGAAGCGACAGCGACCGCGGAGCGCTCCACGCTCAACCGCACCACCGGCATCCTGACTTCCACCGTGGAACTGCGGGCCGTCAATCGGAGCGGGAAACGCATTGATGGGCCGGTGCATGCCATTTTGAGTTTTAAAACCACTGCCGGGACTGCCGTGACCAGTGGCATCACCGTGCCGGGAAGCCTCGCAGGATTCGGTCAGGCTCCATGGCAGCTGCCCTACTTTGACCTGACGCCGGCCTTGGGGGCTGACGCCTGGCAACCGGGGGAAACCCTTATTCTGCCTATCACTTTTTCGCGGAACCGCACCCTGCAGGTCCTGTATGAGGTGGGATTTGCCGGAAGAATCAACCAGGATCCCGTGGTGAATCCGGGCGGACCGTATGCTGGCACGGTGGGCGGAATCATCGTTTTCACCGGGGCGGCGGAGGATCCGGATGGAGACCCCCTGGCGTTTTCATGGAACTTTGGCGATGGCAGCACCGCCCCCACGGCCCGGGCGGAGCATGCCTTTACCCGGGCCGGAGTGCAGCAGGTCAGCCTGACTGCGGACGATGGACGCGGCGGAGTAGTGAGCCGGGAGGTGACGGCTCTGATAATTCCGTCAGGGAACTTTGCCCTCGCGCACACCCGTGCCGTCGATGGCACCGGGCATCCGCTGCCTTCCGCAGAAGTGGAGGAAACCGGACCACAGGGGACCCGCACCGTGTCCGTAGAAGATTCGGGATTTGTCTCCCTTGGGGCTGGAGCCGGGGATTACCTGTGGAAATTCACGGCCCCGGGTTACCGCCCGGTATGGCGGCAAAGCAGAATCGCGGATGGAGAAATCAAACCCTTGCCCAGCCCATGGCTCGCTGCGCAGGGGGCGGCGGTGGAGTTGTCGGTGCTGGAATCTGTCACTCTTGGAGGCGGCACGGCACCGGGATCTGTCAGAGTGATTTTTCCTGCCGGAGCTTTCACCCAACCGCTCACCGGACGCCTGACGGAACTGGGACCGCAGACCCTGCCTTTTCCGCCCGGAACGGGCTGGAGTCCGCTGGGGGCGTTTCATCTGGCATTGCCGGAAGTGCCCTTGGCCGCCGGGGCGGTGAGGATGATTCTGACAGATTCTGCAGGTGCGGGGGAAGTGTTCACCCTGGTGCAATTCGATGAAGCGGCCCGGCAATGGAACGTGCTCGAGCACCGCCCTAACGGAGTGGCCGCCACTGCGGAATTTCTCTTTGATGTGACGGCGGCAGGAACTTACGCCGTTTTGGTCAGGGACACCGGGGCATCTGCTCCGGCCATCCCGGCATTGGGTCAGCCTCTGGAGCCGGGCACCCCGCAGGATTTGCGGGCCGCCGTGGCGGCGGTGGGGGCGGCGGTGCCGGCGGAGCGGCCTGCCTCGACCGATCCCCGGCTGGCGGCCAGCGTCGGTGAGGCTGTTTTTATGCCGGTGGAGGGGATGCTGCCCAGCGGATCCTGGTTCAAGCTGGGAGTGCAGGAAACTTATGATCTCAATGACGGCACGGGGCTGCGCACGCCCGATTATGATACCACGGTGTATGCCTACCGCCGTCCAGCCGGGCGCACCCTGCAACCGGTGGTTCCGGCGGCAGGGGCGGAATTTCCCGCAGCCCGGTTTCCCCTGCGTCCGCGTCTGCTGTTTTCGCCGGCGGAACTGAGGGAAGCCCTGGTGCAGGTGGACGTGCTGCCTCCGCTGGGAGACGGCGCCGCGGCCTTGTCAGCAGAGGGTGGCCTGCTGGAATCCGGGGGGATCCGGATCACGGTGCCCCCGGCAGCCCTCGGCAGCTTCGCGGCCGGATCCTTGCGGGCGCTCGACCCGGCCGGGTTTGCCGGATTGACCGGCCAGGGAACCCGCATCCTGGGAGCCTTTGAGTTTAATTTGTCAGGACTGGCTCCGGGATCCCGCTTGGGACTGGAGATGACCACGGCGGCAGTGCCGGAGACGGATTTCCTGCTCACCCGCCTCGTCAGCTTTCCGGGAGGATCCGGCCTGGCTCCGGTGCAGCGTCTGCGCAGCAATGCGGCAGGCCTCATAACCGATGCGGAGCCGGCCAATCCCCCCCGGTTGCCGGGGTTGAACGGGCCCGGGCAGTATTTGATCGTGCAGTTGCCAGCAGCCCAGGGTTTGACCGGTGGCACCGTCCGCACCGGGGCCGGGGAAACCGCTGCAGGCATCGGGGTGCGCGTCACCGGCCAGCCGTGGCTCAGCCTGACCGGGCCTGAGGGCCGGTATCTACTAACGTCCCCTGCCGGAACCGGCACCGTTCTTGCCAACCACCCCACCAATGGTGACGGGGCGGCCGCCACCTTTTCCATGTCCGCCGGTCTGGAGCCTCAAACGCTGGACCTCACGCTCGGAGCCCTCGCGCCCCGCATCCTCGCCACCACCCCAGCCGACGGGGCCACCAAGGTCAGTGCCGTGACGCCGGTATCCATCTCCTTCAGTGAGCCCTTGAATCCGGCGACGGTCCCCCAGGGCGCCGTGACCGTAACCAACCCCCATGGAGTGGTGGTAGAGGGAACCCTAACCCTGAGCCTTGCCGGAACCATGGCCACCTTTCTGCCTTTGCAGCCACTGGAACAGGCCGCCCGGTATACCGTCGAAGTGGCGGCGACGGTGCAGGACCGGGGAGGCTTGCCCCTGGAAGGCACCCGGTCGTGTGTTTTTACGGTGCTCCCCTTCACGGAACGGCCGGCCGGCGCTCAGTTAGTCATCTATGAACCCGATGCCGCAGCCGTTCCAGCCTCCGTCCTGGATCAGCTCGTGGGTTATGATCCGGCCGCAGGCCTGTCCCTGGTGGTGGCCAAGGGCACGGCCGGGGTGGCCGATCCCGAAGCGCCGGTGATTCTGGTGAATGAAACCACCGGACAGACGGCCACCGTGCTCTCCAAACCTGACGGAAGTTTTGCCAGTTTTATCGAAGCCGCCGAGGAGGATTTTGTCTCGGCAGTATTTGTCAATGCCAACGGCAGCCGGGTCACGGTGCCGGCCACCCGCCAGGTCTTTGACGACGGCCGGGTGGGACTCTACCGGCAGGGAGGCATTTTGGAGGCGGAAAGTGATGCCGGAGTGATTGAGGTGGCCATTGAACCCGAGGCCATCCCGGGCAGGAGTGTTTTTGAAATCAAAGCCTTCAGCACGGCGCAGTTGCGCCAGGCTACGGGTGGGGTGTTGCCGGACAATGGAACGGTGGCACTGCCGGGAATCACCATCGCGGTCGAGGGAGACCGCCCTGACGGCGACGCCGAGATCTCCATTCCGGTAGATCCGGCCACCCTGGGACTTGATCCCTCACTGGATCCGGAACGTGCTCCCTTCGCCATCACGATGCCGATGGCCGTGGGGGACACCGTCATTTATGTGACGATGGACAATATGCGTTATGAGAACGGCCGGCTCATCACCAACACCTGTCCGTTCAAGGGGGTTTACTCTGCGGCCGCAGTGGACAATATGCTGCAGTTTGGAGCCAACTTTCTGCCAGGATTTGGTGGATTTGCGGCCGGTCTCGGGCAAATCTTTGTGCCCATCCTGATCTCCAGTCGTTTTGACGGAACCACCATCAATGGGACCGTGGCGCAGTTGCCGGTCTCCAATATTGAACTCATCGAACGGGCCAGAATCCAGCAACTGGCCCTGCTGCCCCTGCAGCTTTTTGCCGGGCAGCGGGCGGCGGCCCTGGACTTGGTAGGCTCAATGGCGGACTTCACCGAGGAGATGCTGGTGAATGTGGCCATTCCGGTTCAGGGGGCCCTGGTCGCCCAGCGGCACCGGGATGAGGTGTTTGATGGGCGGGTCAAACCGGGGATGGTCTGCGCCATCTCCGATGCCAATGGTTGTTATTCATTGGTGTCTCCGGCCCTGACCGGAAAGCTGGTGGCCACCCATCCGCGACTGGGCCGGGGGGCCGATGTGGGGATTGGTGGCTTTGACCTGTTGGATATCGGGACCAAAGCCTTCCTCGCACGGAATCTTTTCTTCGGCACTCCGGATGGGGTTTTCCGCAACCTCGTGCCCAGGCTGGCCATTAGCCACTCGCCGTTGAATCCAGCCATTGGCGAGCCGGTGACCTTGCAGGTCGACGCCTTCACTGCGGCCACCTCCCCTGCCACCATCAGCATTGGCGGAGCCACCAGCGTGGAGACTCTGGTGCTCGGCCAGCAAGTGAGCATGGCGGACCTCGTCATTGCCGAAGGACCGACGGTGGAAATCACCCCGGGTCACATGAGGTTCACCGCCACGCTTACGGCGGAGAAGGCCCTGCTGGGCAAAATCCGCATTTTCGCCACTTCCGTGGCCAACCCCGGGGCGTTTGCCAACCCCGATTATCTTATCGCCTTCGGTCTCTCCCGGCCACCGGTGGCCAATCCCCTGACACCCGCCGATCCCGATGACGAAGTCAATCCCAGGGTGGTTTCCGTCCTCCCTCCCGCAGGGCATTTCCTCTATCCCGGCCAACCTATCGAAATTCGGTTCAGCGAACCGGTGGACCGGGCGGTTCTGACGGCCCCGGATGGGGTGACGCTCAATGCCGGCGGGTTGCCGCCGGCGCTGATTCTCAGTCAGGACCAACAGGTGCTGCGCATCCATCCCCGAACCCTGCCGGCCGGAGGGCAAATCACCCTGACGGTGGGGACGGCGCTCCGCGATTTGGCCGGCAACCCCCTCCTTTCCGCCTTCACGGTGGAACACTTTGTGGGTCCCCTGGAAACCTTTGATTTGTCAGGAGCGGGCGCGGGAGTGACAAATGCCGGAGGCAGTGTGCTGGATGGAAGCATTCTTTATGTCCTCGATCGCGGGGCCGTTGGCGGGGTGCGCATTTTTGATGTTTCCAATCCCGGGCAACCCGTGCCGCTGGGAAGTTTTACCGAACTGGATGTGCCGGCGGGGGCAGGGGAGAACAGCTTGAATGGGGCGTTCAGCGCAATGGATTTTCCGCGGGATCTGACGCTGATCCGGAACTGGAGTCATGTGCCCGGGTTGAGCGGGGGCGGCGAGCTGCCAGCCGTGGACCGGCCAATCCTGGCCGTGACCGGGGGAACCCTTGGGGCCTTCGTGGATGCCCTTGGGAATGCTGAGGAAACCGGGCAGTTCCTGACTTTGCTGGATGTCAGTGATCCGGCGCAACCCCGGCAGCTCCACAATATCCGGATCACAGTGCGTCCGGCTGCGGTGGCCAAGCTGCGCTGGAGTCCGCCCTATCTGATCTATCTCGAAAACAGCGCAGATACCCATTTCATCAGCTTTGTGGACCTCCAGGAACTGCTGATTGGGTTCAGTGTGCCACGCCAGCAGCGGCCGGTCGTCTTTGCCAATGGTCAAGCGGGGGCCGATCTGAACCTTGATGGGGATTATACAGATCCGGTCGAAACCAGACCCTATCCCAAGGCATCGGATGTCACGGAATTCTTTGGCTTCAAAATTGGTTATGATGTGCTTCCCCTGGCTCAGCAGCGGGTGGAGGATTTTGCCTTTAAATCCGGAACCCTGGCGGTCGTCCGCAGTTTGTCAGGGATTGCTCCGCCGATCCCGCCCTCGGCGGCCCCGGAGTTCCGGCTGATTCTCACCGGTGGCCAGGAAATGCCGCCGCAGGCTGGTTTTCTGGCCTTCGATGCTGCGGCCCGTCCCAAGCGCCTGGAGTTGGCTCCTGCCGTTCGTGTCATGGTCGGGAACCTTCCCGAAAACCGGAACCTTGCCTTTGTATCGCTTTCTCCCGATGCTGATGGCATCCAGAAACTGGCGGTCATTGATTGGACCAATGCCGCGCAGCCCAGTCTTGTCAGGAAACTGGAGTTCCCGGAGGGACTTAATCTGGGTTTGGGTTTTCTCCAATCCCCGGTATTGCGACCGGATGGCCTTCTGGAGCTGGCGACCACCCGAAAACTGCTGCTGATCGATCCGGCCACCGCCTTTTCCGAAGAGGGCAGTGGCGGGCTGCATCCGTCGGTGCTGGCGGTTCTGCCCTCCGGAGGCAGTGCCAATGTCACCATTGGGGTGAATGATACGGGGCTCCGCAGTGTGGGTCTGGGCCAACGGGTGGAACTGACCATGGGACCACCCGCCCTGAGCTTTGTGCAGGGGGCGGGACTGGCAGCGGTGGCGGATCCCGCCGCCCTGCGCGCCGACCCGGACCTCCGCCGCGAAGTCCTGAACGGCCTCAAGCCGGTGCGGGCTCTCCGGCCCACCCGCTACCGGACGCAATCCGGTGTTTCCTCGACCATCTCCCCGCCTTCTCCGCTGACTCACTATCATGTGATGGTGCGGGCCCCGGGTGGTTCCGGTGCGGTCATTCCATTGTTGCTGGAGTCGCTCAATGAAGCCGGTGCCGCCGTCCGCAACAAAGGGGTGGGCTACCCGTCGGTCCGTGCTTCCGATGCCGGGGCCCTGTCCAGGATCGGGGACGAGCCCATGGCAAATGTGGATGTCCCGGTGCCCACCCTCACCGCCTACCGGCTCTCGGATGATGTGAAGGATGAGGCCTACAATCTTTACCTCAGTGATCCTATCGTGGTCATCCGGGAAAAAATCTCCAGAGGTGAAATCGAAACCCTGACGACCGAACGGAAGCGGGTCATTCTGTGGAGTGAAAGTCTGCTGCGCGCCGCCATTGATGTCACCGCCAGCGGATTGATGGGCACGTACGCATCGGAAATTGATTCTGTGAAAGGGGTTTTCCGCCCCAGGGTCGCGGCCCTGGCGTCCACGCTTCCCGGGGGTTTCATTCCTGGGAGCACCCCGCCCCCGATGGGTGGGGCCATGGCGGTGCCTGGCACCTTTGGCCTGATCGACGCCGCAAGTGGTGAGTTCCGTCATGCCACTGCCGACCTCGAACTGCCCAGCCGCCGCTTGCCGATTGTCTTTGAACGGACGGCCACCAACCATGCCCTTGTCAGCAGCGGGTTCGGGAGAGGGTGGGATTTCAATTACAACCAACGCGCCATCGAACTGAAGCCGGAACTGATTCCACCGGGGGAACGGATTCCCGTGACGGCACGGGGCGGCGGGGACAAGGACCTCGTCGCCGAATCCCTCGACATCATCCTGAGTGATGGCGCGGGCAATGCCGTCGTCTTTAAGAACATGGGGAAGACCGCTCCCCCCGGGGTGGCGAACGATCCGCTGGCAGCCCAACTGGGATGGGACAGTGCAGGTGGGGAGTATTACCTGCCGGCGGAGGCACAAAAAGGGATTTTTGATTTGTTTTACCGCTTCCCCAGCGGGGAAATGGTTCGCCTGACTCCCGAGGGCACCCAATTCCATTACCGGGCGGACGGTCGGCTGACCAAGGTGGAGGACCGCTACCCTGACAACCATCACCTGCTGGATTATAACGATGACGGGGAATTGATGGAAATCCGGGATCTTTCGGTGCAGGATGGACGGTCGTTGCGGATTGGTTATTTCCGGAAGAGCGGCGGGGGGACGGTGTTTGCAGCAGGGGTGGACAAAGTGGCCAGCCGCGACAGCCATATTGGCAGAATCTGCACCCTGCTGGACTTTGCCGGCCGCCGGATCGATTTTGAATACGATGAAGCCGGAATGCTAGGGGGGCGTCAGGGGGTGGCGGTGACCGGGAGCAATGGCGGATTCTCCGGGAGGCCGCGCACCACCTATCAGATCGATCCCCAAACCCGGGCCTATGTGGGCGTGATTGCCGGCACGGGAGCCCACGGGGGTGGCGGCGGCAATGGGGGCACGGCCTTGGCAGTGGCCGCCACGGTGGAGAATCAGGTCAACGAACGGGTGGCCACGGCAACCCAGGGAGCCGGGGGAGCGGTCAGTATCCGGGTGCCGGCAGGACGGGACGCCACCAATGTCAGCGCCGGCAGCACCGAGGCGGATCATGCCGACGCTTCTGCCACAGCCGTTTCCTACGACGCCAATGGTTACCCGGCTTCGGTTTCCATGAGCGGGGCGGGTGCCGGGAGTGCCACCTATGAAACGATCCACAATGAACGGGGCCTGCCGGAGACAGTCGTTTACCCTGAAGGCAATTCCATTACCTATGTCTACGAGCCGGAATCCGCCCCCTTCCGGGCCCGTGCCAACGTGGTCCGTATCACGCGCAATCCAGGTCCCCGGGGCGGGCCGGTGCTGACTTCCGAGGCCGCCTACGATTACCGCTACAACCTTCCATCGGGCGGGCAGAAGGATTTTAACGGCAACACCATCACCGTGACCCTGCGGGGAGACGGGCGGAACATGCAGTCTGTGCAGTATCCCAGAGCGGGAACCCACACGGTGACCCGCAATGATTACGGTCAGGTGGAAGACGAGACCACGGTTGAAGGCATCACAACCGGAATCGGTTATGACAGCACCACGGGTTATGTCACCAGCAGGGAGTTGGGGGGAACGCTGACCACCGGGTTCGACTATAACAACTCGGTAGCCGCCCGGCTGGGAATGCCCACCGGAGTGAATCCGCCGGCCGGGAGCGCAATTGGACTGGAATACGATGACCGGCTGCAGCGCACCAGGATGACGCGTGGTTCCCAGGAGGAAAAGATGGGATATGATGAGAACGGCAACGTGGTCTTCCTTTCGCGGGCGTTGGGTGATGGGGCCAACTATGAGGAGGTGCGGGAGTATTCCCAGATCAACTTCCTCACCAAGTTGACGGTGCGTGGGGTGGAAACGGCGGGTGGCAGTGGGGAACTGGTCACTTCCTTCACGCCGGATTCCGTTTTCCGGATCAAGGAGATGACCTTGCCCGGGGGCGAGATCCGGAAGCTCTTTTATGACCACTTGGGCCATGTGATCCGGACGGAATTGGGGTCCTATGCGGAGGTCTACGGCCGGGACCTCCACGGAAATGCCAAATCCCTAACCAAGGGCGGGGACTTGGTCCAGGAGGTGATCCACGATGGACACGACCGTCCCATTGAGATCAAAAACAAGACCGGAGCCGGGGGGGATGATGTGACGGTGCTGGATTATTTTGGCAAAGGCGAGCTGAAGTCGCGCACCGTGACGGGGGATGAGGGGGGAACTGTTCTGGAGACACTCGTGCAGGAGGTGGACGAGATGGGCCGGCCTCTGTTGACGGAAATCAAAGGGGATCAGACCAGTGCCACGGTCACCGCAGATTATCAGGGCGACGGCGGACGGAGCGCGGCCTCCTCCGGGCCGGTGGACACCTTCAAGGCCACCCACGACGAGGCCGGCCGGCCGGTCGAGCAGGTCAGTTCCCTGCGGCGCGTGGACCTAACGCCGGATCCGAACGGCAATGTCACCAGGATCGAGTCGGTGGAGGATGGCACCACTTTCGTGGTGGACATGGTATACAACGGGTTGGATCAACTCACTAAAACATCGGATCCGGTGGGCACGATCATGGAGATCACCTCGCTGCGTGCTGACGGTCTGCCCCGCTCGGTCGTGGACGGCGGGGGCCACGGTATCAGCAAAACCTACTCGCGCCTCGGGGAACTGCTCACCATCGACAAACCGGAACAGCTCCGGTTTGCCTATCAATTCGACGCCAACCGGCAACCGGTGTCCGTTCAGGACCGTGCAGGCTCAGGCAATGCCACCGCCTATGCCGATGGCACGCTGCGCCCCACCAGCACGACGTGGCGCGATGGCAGCTCCACCGGCTTCAATGCCCCGGACGGACGCAACCTCCCGACGGTGATCTCCATTCCGGGCGGGAATATCAACGCCAGCTATGATCTGCAGGGACGGGCTGTGTCGCTCGACGCGACCTACAGTGGGGGAGGTTACCGCCTCGATGGAATGAAGTATGACGCCCTTGGGAGGCTGCGGGCGGCCCGCTATGGCAGCAGCGGGCAGTTCAGTTTGATCATGGGCTACGACAAACTGGGTCCCTTGACCTCGTCCACCTATGATGAACCCGGCGGACCCTATCCGGTGGGGAGCACGATCCGCCAGGATGGAGCGAGGCTGACGCTGGGTTATCCCTCCGGGGTGACGGTGACCGAGACGCGCCAGCCCAGTGGGCGACTGCAGAAAGTGGAAGTGGCGGGTTCGCTCGTGTGGGAAGCGACGGCCTTTGCGGGAGCAGAACAGCCAGCCACAGTCAATCGTGGAAACAGCATGGTGGAGAGCTGTCGGTATGACGGGCGCCGCCGCTTGTTATCCCGCCGCTTTACGGGGCCGGGGAACACGATGCTGGAAGATTTGCGGTTCAGGTATGATGGCGCGGACAATGTGCTGGCCAGGCAGGCCCTTGCCGGAGGCGGGCGTGCCGATGTGTTTGAATATGATGCCGCCAACCGGCTGACCCGCGCGGAATACGGGGTGCGGCCGGGTTTCCAGGGCGCGCAGCGGAACAATGCCGCGGGCCTGCAGGGGGGCGAAGGATTTGCGGCCGGATGGTTTGCGAGGAGGTATGCCTATGATGGCGGGGGCCTTGACTTGCTGCAGGGTGGGGAGCTGGTGAATCCGGACAACCTGCCACTCCAGACCGCCGGACCGGGCCCGTTCGCCGTGCCCCACTTTGCCTCCATTCTGGGGTCTCCTGACAGTTTCCTGTTTTCCCGGAGCGTGGATGGCTTTGACCGCAGTGTTCCGGATCCCCTAGGGAATGCCTCCCGCACCCCGTTGCTGGTCAGACCGCCTACCGGACCGCTCCAATTGGTGCCCGCCAGCCTGACTTACAACGCACATGCCAATCTTGTCAGGATTCAGCGGGATGATGGAGTGACCATCGAGGGTCAATACCGCCCCGACAAACTTCTGCACCACCGGAAGGTGACCGGCGGGCCCAGCGCAGGAGAGCGGGCCCTGGTCTGGCACGAGGGACGCCTGCTTGAGGAGTATGACCTCACCAACGGCAAAACACTGCTGGCGCGCTACTATTACGCCAATGACGATCCCCCGGTGGCGGCCGACCTGCGCCAGAGCGACGGCAGCCTGCGGCGGGTGCACTACCTCCATGACCATCTCCTCTCGGTGGTCGCGGTGGCAGACGATACCGGACGGATTTTGGAGCGGGTGCGCTACGATGCCTGGGGGCAACCGGTGATCACGGTCCGGGATGAGGACGCGCCGCGCATCGCGGAAGTGCGGCGTGACGGCAGCGATTTGCTGGTTGTGATGTCCGAGCCGGTGCTGCCACCCCTGACCGCCCAGGCAGGCACGGATCTGCAGACCGCCAACGGAGCCTCCCCCTCCCAGGCCTTCCGCCTCCAAACCAGCGCCGGGCAGCAAATTCCCCAGATTACCTATCAGGAAAATGCCCCGGGCCATCCCTTTGGCAGCGTGTTCCGGCTGACGCCGACAGGCAATTTGTCCGGCAATGTGACGGTGCAGTTGGTTGGTGGGGGCCTGACCGACCCATGGGGCAATGCCACGCCATCGGAGAATATTGCATTCACCATGGGGGCCGGCCCGCTGCTGGCCAGTGGCACCGCAGCGGCCGGGGCCACGGCTCCTGTGGCAGTGGCACGCAGCCAGACCGGCAATCCATGGCTTTGGCAGGGGCAGTGGTTCGATTATGATGCCGGCCTGACCTACATGCGCGCCCGGCACTACGATCCCGTCACCGGGCATTTCCTGCAGCGCGATCCGATGCAGTATGAAGACAGCGGAAACCTGTATGCGGGGATGGGGAATAATACGGTTAGCTTCAGGGATCCGCTCGGCCTTGGCATAATAAACAAGCTACTCAAGAATGAACCTGGAACAGCAGCCGCAAAACCATTGCAGCACGGGACAGGGCCAGGAGCAGGCGCGGTGGCTAGCGAAAAGAAGGGTGTGGCACAACAAGCACTTCACGGGGACAATGAAGAAACCGTAAAAATAAGGCGCCCGACAGGTGATGACACACTGGAATTACCTTCCGGTGGAATACATGGCGGAGCGGGAATTCATGATCTCGCCACCCAAAAGTTGTCAATAATTGAAACTGCGGGCCGGACGACAATGACGCTGGCAGACGGCAGATCACTTGAAATGATTGATCTGGTCTGGAAAACGAAGGGAGGCCGGCCCGGGGTTTTGGTCAAAACTTCGGATGGCTGGACTCCATTTTATTTGACCTCCGGCACGAATAGGCCTCATTTGGCCCCAGGTGAGTCACCGCATCCATGGCTTCCATTTGACGGTTTTGATATTCTGGAAACCAAGGAGGGCAAGCGTGTCACGGGATGGTTGAATAAGGGCAAGCATCCCTATGTTCACGCCAAGGGGGAGGATTTGCACGGATACAGCAGTCTTGAGCAGAAAATGGTATCAGATGCGTTGCAAAAAAGATGGGGTCTTTTTGGGAAGGATACAGAACTGAACGATGTGGTGTTGGGTTCCAGGATGATTGACGAGCAGGTGGCCAACAGAGCGATGTTCAATTTAGGTGCCAGGAAGGATCCGAAGATGCGTGTCTTTTCAATGAAGCGTTAGTTTGTCCGGCCATGAATAGGTTCCTCCAAAAAAGCATAGTGACCTCGCTGTTCTGTCTGCTCCTGTGCTGGCTGCAGTGTGGGATTCTCATGGCTCAAACTGCGCCCCTAACCACCATCGACTACCGGGTCAAAGGCTCGCAATTGACCGTGACGCCGCTTGCCTTGGCGGTGCCGAAGAACATTGCGGGGTCGGTGGCGACGGCGGTTAGCGGGGAGGTACCGGCAGGAGCGTATGTGGAGGCGGTATTGCGAGGGCCGTCGTTTCCGGCGCGCCGTCTGGTGGGGGCCCCGAATCAGCCTTTGATGCTGCCGCCATTGAATTTGACAGGCGATTATTCGTTGGACGGGATCCGGCTGGCGGATGGCGCGACGCATGGGACGCTGCTGGAAGGGAACCCGCCCTCGGTTCCGGTGCAGGTCTTTGATGAGGTCCTTGTTTCGCGGGTGACGTCGCGGCCGCTGACGCTGGAGGAGATTCAGGGCCGGGGCATTGTGATAGATGAGAACAACTTCCGGGCGGTGGAGTTTGAGATCGGATTTGTGCTTGATGGACAAACTTTTCCAGTGCGGTTCCCGGTGATTGCCCCGGCGTTCCGGCAGGCCACGGAGATCATTCCGGCGGCGGAACTGGAAGAACGGCTGGCTCAGGTTGACCGGATCAACGATGCCCTGGCCGGGGAGATGCAGTTGCCCCCGGAGTTGGAGGTGGCGGCTCCCAACATTCAGATCCGGGGGATCAATGTGCAGCTTACCCCTGGTTTCTCTGAAGATCTGGCCTTGTCCATTCCTCCGATTCCGGCGCTGATGGTGATCCCGGGCAATATCGGATATCTCAACCAGTTTTTCAGCGTCCGGATTTACACCGAAAATGCGGCTCCCCAAAACAGTGGTTTGAGTGTGCATGACATCACGGCGGAGTTGATCCTGCCGCCCGGACCGGACCGGGTGCCCGGCACCTATGCCCAGCCCGGAGACGATCCAGTGCGTTTTGCGAGGGTGGGGCCGGATGGCACCGTCCGCAATGTCATTGCGGTCCGTACGGCCGGGCCGGACGGGCAGCCGGACACTCCTGATGATGGATCACGGCTGCATCCGGGGCAGGGAGGTCAGGGGGAATTTCTCGTCGAAGGCCTGCAGGAGGGATTGCATGTGATGGAACTGAAACTGAAGGCCAAGCTCGACGGGCTGGCCGCCGGCACGGTGGAAGTGGAGGGCAAAGCGGCCGGCAGCGTGCTGGTGAGCAATCCGAAGTTCAGCTTTGCCTTTTCCCATCCCAGCACGGTGCGCGCCGGGGAGCCCTATGATGCCTTTGTCACGCTGCTCAACACTTCGCAAACCGTCGCTAATTTGGTTAGTGTCTCACTCAATGCCCTCAACATTTCGGGCAGCGAGCTGGTCAGCGAGGAGAGGGTGGAATTCCCGACGCTCAAGCCCGGAGAGACGGTCACCGCCAAATTCCGCTTCCGGGCGCAACGCACCGGGAACATCAGCTTTTCCAACATTACCACCAGCGAGGATTCGCTGGTCGGCCGTTTCCGGCTGACGACCGGCATCGACGAACGCGGCGTGACGCTTTCGCGCAACACCCTCCTCCTGCCGGAATTGGTGAATGAGCTGCCACCGGAAATTGTGGCCGCCGCCAACCGGGTCCTCGGGCAGGCGCTCAGTGCCGGCACCGCCGCCCAGTTGCCCCCGGGGGTGTTGCGGGTGCCACGCAGTTTTGTCAGCACCGGGGTGACGATGAACGCGTTCGGAGCCCCGATCAACGTGGGCGGCGGTTCGATGATCCTGCAGCTTGCCGAAGCCGGCCAGCGGGTGCGTTATGGCGAGCCCTTGAGCCGTGTCCTGCCGGACCTGCTGCTGGATTGGCAGGGCGGCCGCCAGTTTTCCGCCGGCTGGGACCAGATTATCCGTTCCACCGAGGCGGGGCGGGAATGGCGCGAGGCCCTGATGCGGGCGATGGAGGATGCCGATCCGGCCCCCGACGACCCTGTGACCCGGCTGGTGGACCGCGGGGTTGACCTGGCTGGTCGAGGCGAGACCTGGTATTTTGCGGCGGTATCGCGGGGAGACTTTCAAGGGGCCCTGGCCACCGGAGATTTCAGCCTAACTGCGGCGGATGGACCGGCCAGCACCGTCACCAGTGCCCTGCAGAAAGTGGCAGGATACGGGGGGCGGGAAGGGGCATGGCTGGTCTCCGCTTCCCCCGGAAAAGTGGAGTGGAAGTCCGGACCCGGATCCGGAGGGCCGGCGCGGCTGAGTGTCCTGAGAATCAAATCCGACGGCACTGCCCAGGAACTGTTGTGGACCCTGACCGATTTTCAGGCGGGTGCCTGTGCCTCCTTCACCCTGGATGGAACGGACGGCCTGCTGCAGGTGGATGATGACTGCAATGGCACGGTGGACCGCGTGGTGGCTGCGGGCGTATCGTCATTCAACGAAGCGCCTCCCCGGGTCCTGGTGGCACAACAGGATCCCGGCATCCGCGTGGGCCGGCCTCACGACCCTTGTTATAACCCCACCACCCTCAACGACCGGGGTGAGCGGGTGCCGATCCGGAATTATGGCAATGTCCTCGGGGTCCTGTTCAGCAAACCCATGAGT
This sequence comes from Verrucomicrobiales bacterium, assembly GCA_038210825.1. Classification (GTDB taxonomy): domain Bacteria; phylum Verrucomicrobiota; class Verrucomicrobiia; order Verrucomicrobiales; family V1-33; genus CAIZWU01. The sequence goes on along the minus strand of JBBQWG010000034.1, from coordinate 42,224 downwards.
CAGGAATCGGCAGGCCTTGCTTTGGCCATCACCCTGGACGACGGTACTGAGTCGGCTTTTGTTCAGGTGCAGCCCGGCGGCAGGGTCGCGCTGCTTACGCTGCGCCGTCCGATGGGGGCCTTGACGCCCCACACCCTGAACATCGCCGCCGGGGTAACCGACCTGCGTGGAAATCCTTACTCCTCCGCTCCGGTCCCGGTCCAGTCACGTCTCGTCGAGGGCCTCTCCCTGCGCGGCCGGGTCATGAATGCCGACGGCTCCGGCGGGGCCAATCTTCCGGTCACCCTGACGATGAATGACCAGGCGAATGGCCCGTCCGGCTGCCGGCCACATGATGTCAGGATCGCCCAGGTCTTTACCGATGCCGGAGGCGGGTTTGTTTTTCCTTTTGTGGTCAGCGGCATTCCCTTCACCCTGTCCACCACAGATGTGTCCAAGGTCAGGGACAACGAGGCTATCGCGCTGATTCTGGAAAGCAGCCGCGATGGACAGGTCACGGAGGAACGTCTCCTCGAGCTGGGGGTGAGTGTCCGTTCGGAAGCGGATAGCAACAATGAAGCCGGTGCCAATACCGCCCTGCGCCGTGCTTTTGGAGTCAGCAGCATCTCGCAGGCGATCGCCCTTGCCGAGGGCCTTGACCGGGCGGTGGTCCGTGATTTTCCGCCCGAATCGCGTCAGGGCGGGGAAGGGGTGTATGTGTTGCGGTTCCGGGGACGAGGCACCGTCAACGGCACGGTCCTGGCGGCGGATGGGGTGACCCCGGTGCCGGGTGCTGCGGTCAATCTATTTCCGGATCCTGATTCACGCGAACTGGGACGCGGCGTCCTCAGCGATCCTGCCGGAAGATTTAGTTTCCTCGGAGTACCCCTCGGCGGGCTCAGTATCGAGGCCATGACGCCAGCGGGCCGGACCCGAACCGTGTCCGCCCTGCTGTCCGGGGCGGGAGAGGTGCTGGAGGTCCCCGTAGTGCTGGGCCAAACCATCCTGCCCCTCACGTCAATCCAGGGGAGGGTGACCGAACCCGATGGAACCGGGCACGACAATGCCACAGTCTACGTGACGGTTTTCAGCGGGGAGGTCCCGCGGGGTCCCGTCCTCGCCCAAACCACCACCAACGGCGACGGATTCTGGACTGCTTCCAATGTGCCGGCAGGGAGTGTCACCGTCATTGCGGTGTCGAGGGACGGCAGGCGCAAGGGTGAGCGTTTTAACATCAGTGCGGTGGAAGGTGCCGTCAATACCGCCAACGTGACCTTGCAGGCCCGGGCTACGGTCCGGGGCCGCGTGGAATTTGCCAATGGGGATCCCGTGGCCGGGGCCATCGTCGGTGGGGGCGAATCCCTTGTCACCACTGACGCTCTGGGAACATTCGTGGTGGAAGGGGTGCCGACGGGACCAGACCAGAGTGTGGTGGCAGGACTGCCGGCCAACGCCACCAGCGCAGATCCCCGCCGTCATTTTGCCCGTCTCGGCTCGGCGGCCCTGACGGTGCTGCCAGGGGACGATAACTTTGCAGTGATCCGTTTTAGCCCTGCAGGCCGGATTGCCGGGCAGGTCCTCGACGAGGCCGGCAGGCCGGTGCCGGGAGTCAATGTGGCTATCCCCATTTACATTGACGAGGAACAGGGGTCCTTCATGTGGATCACAGCCAACAGTTCGGGTTTGTTCAGTTTCGACAATCTGGGACTGGATACCTATGAGCTCAGTGCCCCCGCACCGCCGGTGGAGGATTTCGATCCGGACCTGGCCATCAGCCAAATCCGCACCGGCGATAGGGCGCAGATCGAAACGGCCATCAATGCTGCCTTTGCGGCCTTCACCGGAGCCAGCGATCCCTTTCTGAACGGGGAGGGAGCCAATTTTAATCCGGAACAATGGGGATTCACGAGGGACGTCGCCCTGCGTTTTGATGGGGAGACCGTGATCACTTCCGTCCGCTACCTGCCACGGGCCTCCATTTCCGGAATGGTCAGGAACGGTCAGGGTGTCCCCATCGGAGCCAAGGTGCGGCTGACTGGCCTGGGGCCGAAACCCAATGGCGAGCCCACCATGCGCATCAAGGCGGACCTGAACAGCAACCCGGCGCTGGGCACCTTCAGTTTCCCTAACGGAACATTCATCGGGGATTGGGGATTGCAGGCGGCCAGTCCGTTTTTCCCGGTCGTGGTCAGCACCTCCGGCCGCACCACCCAGTTGGATCCGGAGGTGCGGGATGTGGTGCTGCAATTTCCGCCGGTGCAGGAATCCAATGGCAGCCTTTCCGGTCAGGTCCTCCAGGCGGACGGTTCCTCCGCAGGGGGGGATGTCAGGGTGCAGATCAGCTTTGGCAATGATTTTTTTATCCGGACCGACGAGTCCGGGCAGTTCGCCACCACCAAGGGGACTTTCACGCTGCCTGCGGGCGGCTACCTGGTGACGGCGCTGGATGAAGCCAGCGGAGCCACGGGACAGGCTAGTGTTATTGTGGCCGCCGGCCAGGATAACCGGGTCACGGTCCGCCTGCTGGCCCGGGGATCCGGCCAGGTCATGGTGCGTCAGGCGGATGGTCTGCCGGCGGCAGGGGCCGGGGTCGAAATCCAGATGAATGGCTTTCCTGGCGGGCGGTTCGAGGGAACGACCGGAGCGGATGGCACCGTGGTCTTCACCAATCTTTTTGAGGGCTCCTATTCGGTCAGTGCCATCCTGACGATTGGCGGAACCCGGGTCGCCGGGCGGGCCTCGTTGCGGGTTCCGCAGGGCGGCACGGGGGAGGCCCTGGTCACGCTGGGCGGCACCGGCACGATCAGGGGACAATTTGTGGGAACGGATGGAAGCACCCCGGTCCCTTTTGCCAACGCCAGCCTTGCCGGTCTGGCAGTTTCCCCCACCGATGCCGAAGGGAGATTTACCCTGACCGATGTCCCCCTCGGCACCCACCGCCTGACCGTGACCGATGCCACCACCGGCCGCTCGGGTTCGGTAATAGTGGTGCTGGATACGGTCAACGGAACGCGTGAAGTGCTAGTGGTGGAAACGCCACTGGGCACGGTTTTCGGATTGGTCACCAACGGAGCCGGCACGGGTCCGGTGGCCAACGCGGAGGTGGACCTGGTCCTCGACGATCCATTCGCTGCCAACCGTCAGCGCACCGTCACCAGTGCTCCGGATGGCAGTTATTCCTTTGCCGCCGTGCCTGCGGGAAGCTTCAACCTGTCGGCGTGGGATCCTGTAAGCCGGCTCAATGCATCCGTCCGCGCCACCCTGCTTCCAGCGGCGGCCACGCTTGAGGTCAACCTTGCCATGCAGGCCACCGCCAATGTCACGGTGCAGGTGTTGGAATCGGATGGTGTCAGCCCCGCCAGGGCCACGGTCCGGCTGAATCAGGGAAACCGGATTGTCTTCGCCGATACCGGGGCGGATGGCCGCGTACGTTTCGAAAACATTCCGGTCCTGACCGGAACTGCCCAGCCTTACCCTGTCACTGCCGTCTCCCTCGTGCCCGGTCAAACCCGGAGTATGGGCAGTGGAGTGCTTCATCCACGGTCGCGGGGGGCCGAAGAGACCGTGACCATCACGTTGCGCGGGGCTGGTTCGGTGGAAGGGCGGGTTTTCCTTGCGGATGGGGTCACGGCGGCTCCCGGTGCCGAAGTTAGGGCCACATGGCCGGGCGGGGCGACCGACACGGTCATTGCAACCGCGCTGGGAGCTTTCCGGTTTGATAATCTGCCAGTGGGTCCGGTCACCCTGTCGGCGTTTTCCCAGGCGCTGGGAGCCCAGGCCCAGGCCCTGTTGAGCACTCCAGGAGGGGTGGTGACGCAAAACCTCACCCTCACCGCCAGTGGCACGGTCAGCGGCCGAATTGTCCGCGCTGACGGGACGACCCCGGCGGCCGGGGGGGATGTGATCATCACCTTTGCATCACTCAGCGAAGCCCAGGGCAATTTTGTGACTCGGGTCGGTGAGGACGGGCGCTTCAGTTTTGCGCCGGTCCCGGCAGGGCCGTTTACCCTCAACGCGTCCCAGCCGACCGTGAATGGCATTGCCCGTGCCAGCGGGGCCGTCATCTCCAACGGCCAGACGGTGGAGGCAGGTGATATCGTTCTGGACGAAGCTCCCCCGGTCGTGGTTTCGAGCATCCCGGCCCCTGGCACTGAGGGTGTTGATATCAATGCCAATCTGGAAGTGCTATTCAGCGAGGCCATGGATCCTGCCACCGTGGACGCGTCCGGCATTTTTGTGCGCAAAGCCACCGGCGGACCAGCCGTGCCTGCCACGGTTTCCCTGGTCCCCGGGCCCGGGGCCGGGGACGGCCGGCGACTCGTGATCGTGGATCCGGTGGCGCCCCTTGAAAGTGATACCACCTATCAGTTGGCAGTGGTGGACGGCGATTTGCGGGATGCCCTTGGGGGAATCTCCAGCCGTGGACCCCGTGATTTGGTGGGACGGGCCTTGCCGGTGCTTTATGCCGCTACCTTCACCACGCGCGATCAACGGGCTCCGGTGCTGTTGAGCTTCACTCCGGAAAACGGCGCAATACAGGTGGATGGGCGCACCCCGGTGCGGTTGAGTATGGATGAACCCATCCGGCCTGATGCCATTCTTACCCTGACAGGCCCGGCCGGCCCCATCGCAGGCACCACCTCATTCGGTCTGAACAACCTCGTCCTCACCTTTGTTCCCACTTTCGATCTACCGCCCAACAGCGTTTTCACCGCCACAGTGGATGGCGTGCGCGACCTGGCCGGCAACTTCATGGCGGATCAGCCCCTCAACCGGACGTTCACCACCCTCGACACCCTGGGGCCGGTCCTGACCCAGCTGCGGATCAAGGACAGTCAGACTCCCGTGGCAGGAGCGTTCCTTGTGTTGCAGGCGGTCCCTGCGGCGTTGGAAGCCGGAATCCGGATCCGCTTCACTGCGGATGCCGTGACGGTGGCCACTACGGGCCCTGATGTTTTGGAAAGGCCGGTGACACTGCCGGCGGCCGGCACGATCGTATTCCGGGCCATCGCAATCGACCGCTTCGGCAATGAGGGGCCCTTGGTGGAATTGCCGGTCACCATCCAGGAAAACGAGCCGCCCCGGATCCAATTTGCCAGGATCAATCCGGTGGATGGCCCGGTCTTCAGCAGCAGTGGCTTCGCGGTCAGCGTGAGCGCGACGGATGACGGGACGGTCACGGAATTGCGGGCGGCGGCAACCGGTGCCGCAGCGGTGCCTTTACAGACCAGTCCCGGAACTCCCATTACCATTCAGGGAGTGGTCCCGCCGGCGGCGATTCCGGGGTCCGTAATCAACGTGACAGCGCTTGCCTCTGACAATAGCGGTGCCACCAGCAGCCAGCAAACGTTGACTCTCACCGTGGCTGATGGAACGGCTCCGGTGGTCGCCGTGGTGAGTCCCCCAGGCAATGCTACGGTTGATCCCGCGCAACCCTTTGCGCTGGCCGTTGATACCACCGACAACAGTGGCGATGTGACTCTGGAAGTCACCCTCACCGGCAGCGTGACGGGGATTGCCACCATCGGGGTGGATGGCATCTCCAATGTGGCCAAACGCAGTGAGGTGACGTTTGACCTGACATCCGCTCCGCAAACCGGAGGCACGTTCACGGCGACGGCCCGGGCCACGGATGTTTCCGGACGAACCGCGACCGCCCAGCGCAGTTACGTGCTGCCTGACCGCAGAGCCCCGCAGTTGTCAGGCATTGCCCCTGCCAACGGGGCGCTGCGGCAGTCGCTCTGGACGGAGGTGGTCCTGACTTTTGACGAAGCGATGAAGGCCGATACTTTTATTGCGGCGAATATCGGGTTTCCTGACGTTTTCAGCATCACTCCCGGTGCGGCCAATACGGTCTTTACGCTGCGGGCCGCCAGTGCCCTGACCCCCGGGCAGGTGCAAAGTATCCGCCTTATGCCCGGCCTTACCGATGTGGCAGGCAATCCATGGCAGGACAGCGGAGGGGCAGCCGTGGATCCCGCCGGCAAGCTGGTCACCTTTACCACCGCTGCGTTTGCCGCTGCCGCGCCGGTGGCCAACACCAGGATCATCCCAGGTCAGACCCTGGCAGCCCGCGCGGAGTTCGAAGCCGGTCTGGGTGCTGACCAGATCGCCTTCAGCGTGCTGGGCCTCGAAGTGATCCAGAATGTGAATCCATCCTCCTCGAGCAGTGCCAGCGGATCCCTGACGATTCCGCTGTCGGCAGCCAATCCTGCCACCCTGTTCACCATAGCGCGCCGGAGTGGACGTCCGTCGTTGGTGTTGCCGGGCACCCCCCTTGAGGTCCGGCCCCGCGATGCGGACGATGACGGAGACGGCATCAGCAATGGACGGGAAATTGACCTCGGCCTTGATCCGTTCCGCGACGACCGGCTGGATGACAACGACAACGACGGTGTCAACAACGCGGATGAAGTCCTCGCAGGCACCGACCCCAACAATCCGGACAGCGACGGCGATGGCCTGACGGACGGGCAGGAACGCACCCTTGGCACCAATCCGCTCCTGGCCGATACCGATGGCGACGGCATCAGCGACGCGGTGGACCGGCGGCCCCTGATCCCCAACGTTGCCCCAGCGCCGCAGAATGATGCCGTCACCGTGCGGCCGAATGAAAGCACACAATTCCCGGAAGCTCTTTTCCTTGCCAATGATACCGATCCTGACGGGGATACCCTGACCGTGGATTTTAACTTCCAGCCGGTCGTGCTTCATGGCACCGCCTTCTATACGGCAGTTCCCGGCCTGTTCGGTTATACGCCCAATCCCGGATTCAGTGGAGTGGATACCCTGATATACCGGGTGATCGACGAAGGCGGTCTGACCGCCACGGCAGTGGTGACCATCACGGTAGGCGATAACACAAGGCCGGTGGCAGGCACGGCCCTGCCGGTAAAGGCCAATCATGCCCTGCAATTCGACGGCACTGATGATTTTGTGCAGATGGCGCTGTCATCTTCCAGCAATGTAGCCACGAGCAGCGGGGGATGGACCGTTGAGGCGTGGATCAAACCTTCGCAGGTAAACCATGCCGCATACCCCACCATCTACTCGCAGGGACTGTGGCGGGGCAGCCTTGGCCTCAAGAGCCCTTCCGGTGTTCTCGATAGTTGGGTGAGGCATTCTTTCGAAATCAACTCCACCACACCGGTGCCCCTCGCGCAGTGGACCCATGTTGCGGTGACTCATGACCAGACCAACCGGCGGCTTTATATCAATGGAATCCTATCAGGGGAGTTCCCGTCGCCGCTGGCGGATTCCGATGGGCAGCCAATCCGCATCGGTGCCGCCGGCAGCGGTGCACCGGATTTCAGGTCGTTTTTCCGGGGGCAAATCGATGAAGTGCGTCTGTGGCACCGGCCACTCAACGCCGGGGAACTCAGTGCTTTTGCCGCTTCCACCCTGACAGGTTCGGAGCCCGGTCTGGCCGCTTACTGGCCCTTTGAGGAAGGAGCCGGAAACGTCACATCCGTCCTGGGGCTGGCGGCCGGCGGCGCTTCGCTGGGAACGGATGCGGCTTCCGCGCCGCAATGGATACCCTCGGATTCCCCCGTCGCGGCCTTCCGGCAGCAGGCGGTTGCGGTGCAGGATTTGCCCATCGTGCTGGGCTTGCTGGGATCGGATGCCGACGGCACGGCGGTCACGGGACGGATCCTGACTTTGCCGCTGCAGGGCCGCCTGTTCCAATTCAACGCCGGGGCCGCCGGAGCGCAAATTACCGGCCCCAACACTGAACTAACTGATTCCCTGCGGCGGGTGGTTTACATCCCGGATTCAGGATTCACGGGTTCCGATGGATTTTTCTTCGATGTCAGCGACGGCCAGTTGGATTCAGAACGGGCGCATTTCAGCCTCCGGGTGGAACCGGCACGGGCCATCGCGGCCAACGATATCTGGGACACCTCCGCCGGCGCGGTGGTCACCTCCAGTTCTCCCCTGGCAGCGGGATCCAGCATGGCGGCGGGTTTCGACGGAACCGCCACCGCACTGCAATTCGCCAACGGAGCCCCGGCGGGATTCCTGCATTTTGTTGAATGGCAGACGCCCGGTCTGGTGGTGATCGATGGCGCAAGGCTCTTTGCCTCGGATGATGGCCCAGCCTCAGCGGCGGGTGGATTCTCCGAAGTGAGGATTTTCCGAAGGCAGGGCAGTGGCGAAGATTTTACCCTGACCGCGACCTATCGTCCACCCACCAATCCCTATGTTGGGCCGGTGGAGGCACCTTTGATGACTAACGCGTTTGTGGGGAGGCAATTCCGGGCCGAGTTCGATGCCGCCGTGGCCGGAAGCGGGCCGCGGGTCACGGAAGTGGATGGTTTCGGCGAAAGCGTGGTTCTCGTTTCCTCACCGGAAGCCGTAGTGCTGCAAAACGCCACGGCGGACCGGTCGCAGGGAGGTTTCCCGGTGGCCCAACTCATTGATGGCAACACTACCAGCGGCGGTTGGGCGGGGGATGTGGGAGGCACCCCGCCGATGACGGCAGTGTTTGAAACCGTCACCAACGTCCAGTCGGTAGCGGACACACGGTTCTTTTTTGAGATGCCCCAGCCTTTCGGTGGCCAGCATTTCGTCGGCAACTTCAGGATTTCCGCTACCACGGATGCCCGCGATTCCTTTTCCGACAGCTTGAGCACCGGCGGGGACATCACGGCCAACTGGACGGTGCTGGAAGTTGTGAATGTGACCAGCACCGGCGGTGAAACCATCACCGTGCTGCCGGATGGCTCCATCCTGATCGGGGGCACCATGCCCGCCACGACCCGCTATAACGTGGAAGCCCGCGGCATTACCGGGGGCGTGACCGGGTTCCGTTTGGAAATGCTGGAACATCCCTCGTTGCCTAACAACGGTCCCGGCCGGGCAAGTAATGGCAACTGGGTGCTGGCGGAATTTTCCGTCAGGGCCGAGGGTTCTGTGCTTGTGCCCAACCGTGCGCCCCGGGCCTTCCCGGATGCCGCGCAGACCCCGCAGGGTTTTGCGGTCACCACCGGCAATGTCCTGGCCAATGACAGCGATCCCGAGGGCGATGCCATCTCCGTCCTCGACTTTACCCAGCCCGCCCCCGGCACCGGGACTGTGGTGAATAACAACAACGGAACCTTCACGTGGACACCTCCCGATGCCCTCTTCACCGGCACCTCCACCTTCACCTACCGCATCACGGACACCCGCCAGACCAGCCAGCCCGCGACGGTCACGATCACCGTCAATCCGACCAATGTGGTGGCATGGAACAACCCGGCAGGAGGGAGCTGGCATACGGCAGCGAACTGGACTCCGACGCGGGTGCCGGGGGCTGATGATATTGTCAGGATCGATCTCCCCGGCACCTACACAGTCACCATGAGTGCCGATGCCGCTCCCTTGAGCGTGGGGATGGGCGGAACGGGGGTTGCCGCCACCCTGCGCCAGACGGGAGGAACCTTCACGCCCGCCCAGGCTTCCAGCGTAGCCGTTGGAAGTGCCTACCAGTTGGAAGGCGGCATCCTGCGCGGCACCGCAGCATTTTCCATTCATGGAGGATTCTCGTGGACCGGCGGAACCATGGCGGACGCCGGCAAAACCCTCCTCGCTTCCGGTGCCGCCGGCACCATCAGCGGAGGCAGCCACAAAAATCTCGACCGCAACCGCATCCTCGAAAACGCCGGTGCCCTGACGGTATCCGGCAGTGGGGTGTTGTTCTTCAATTTGAACAACTTCGGAGGAGGAGCGGTGATCAACAACCTTGCCGGGGCCACGTTGGAAATTCAGGGTGAGACGGATCTGCTGCAGAACTCCCCCAGCCTGGGTTCGGCAGTCAACAACGCCGGTCTGCTGCGAAAGACCAATGGCGGGGAGACGCGGCTGTCGGCCAATGTGGCGCTGCACAATACGGGCACGGTGGAGATTGTCAGCGGCGTATTGCGCACGGAAGGTGGCGGGAGCAACAGCGGGGAGATGACTTCGGAGACGGCTGGCACGCTGGATTTCGCCGGAGGGGCATTTACCCATGCGGCGGGGGCGGTGGTCCATCTGAACGGAGGGCTGACATCAAGTGCCGGCAGCGTGGTGTTCCATGGGGCCGTGACCGCTTTGGGTCCGCTGACGGTTAGGGGAGGGGATCTGGATTTTCAGGCCGCCCTGACCAACGGGGACCAACTCATCATCACGGACGGCACGGTGCGGTTTGATGGCAATCAGACCTTCGTCAATTTCAGCCAGTCCTCAGGGGTTCTGCGCGGCACCGGAACGGTGTCGGCCACCAGCATTTTTTCCTGGACCGGCGGCACCATGGCGGACGGTGGCAAAACACGTCTCCCGCCGGGTGCTGCCGGCAGTATCAGCGGAGGCAGCCACAAAAATCTCGACCGCAACCGCATTCTCGAAAACGCCGGTGCCCTGACGGTATCCGGCAGTGGGGTGTTGTTCTTCAATTTGAACAACTTCGGAGGAGGAGCGGTGATCAACAATCTGGCCGGAGGCACTCTTGAAATCCAAGGTGAGACGGATCTGCTGCAGAACTCCCCCAGCCCGGGTTCGGCGGTCAACAACGCCGGTCTGCTGCGCAAGACCAATGGAGGGGAGACCCGGCTGTCGGTCAACGTGGCGCTGCACAATACAGGCACGGTGGAAATTGTCAGCGGTGTGTTGCGCACGGAGGGTGGAGGCAGCAGCAGCGGAGAGATTACTTCGGAGACGGCTGGCACGCTGGATTTCGCCGGAGGGTCATTTACCCATGCAGCGGGGGCGGTGGTCCATCTGAACGGGGGGCTGACATCAAGTGCCGGGAGTGTGGTGTTCCAGGGGCCAGTGACCGCGTTGGGTCCTCTAACAGTCAGGGGAGGGGATCTGGGTTTCGATGCAGCCCTGACCAATGGGGACAATCTCACCATCACGGACGGCACGGTGCGGTTTGATGGCAATCAGACCTTCGCCAATATCAGCCAGTCCTCCGGGGTGTTGCGCGGCACCGGCACAGTGACGGTAGCGACCAGTTTCCTGTGGACCGGCGGCACCATGGCTGACAGTGGCAAAACGCTCCTCCGTCCAGGTGTTGCCGGCACCATCAGCGGAGGCAGCCACAAAAACCTCGACCGCAACCGCATCCTCGAAAACGCCGGTGCCCTGACGGTGTCCGGCAGCGGGGTGGTCTTCTTCAACTTGAACAACTTCGGAGGAGGAGCGGTGATCAACAATCTTGCCGGGGCCACGTTGGAAATTCAGGGTGAGACGGATCTGCTGCAGAACTCCCCCAGCCCGGGTTCGGCGGTCAACAACGCCGGTCTGCTGCGCAAGACCAATGGAGGGGAGACCCGGCTGTCGGTCAACGTGGCGCTGAACAATACAGGCACGGTGGAAATTGTCAGCGGCACCTTGCGCCTGGAAGGCGGAGGCAGCCTTGGTGGGGGCATGGAGGTGCAGGCCTCCGGCCTGCTTGCGCTGGATGGAGGTTCGTTCACTACCTCAGGGGATGGGGTGATCAGCGGCACTGGACCGGTGCTTTTGAGCGGGGGGGCGGCCAACTTTGCCGGATCCTTGTCCTTTGCTGCGGTCGTCAATATCACCAGTGGGCAGTGGAATTTCGATGCCAATCAGTCCTTTGCCCGGATGACTCTGTCAGGCGGCAGTATCGGCGGGAACGGCACCCTCACCATAACAGAGTCCTTCACCTGGACCGGGGGCGCCATGCGGGATGCCGGCATAACCCTGATCGCCGCGGGGGCCACCGGCAGCATCAGCGGCACCTCCAACAAGGATCTGGCGGCGGGGCGACAACTGGAAAACGCCGGCGCCCTCACCGTCAGCGGCAGTGGTCTATTTTTCAATCTTTCCAATCTGGGCGGCGGCGCGGTAATCCGCAACCTTGCCGGAGCGGTTCTGGAAGTTCAGGGCGAAACGGACTTCCTGAACAACTTTGTGAGTGCCGGATCCTCGATCAACAATGCGGGACTGTTCCGCAAAACGGGCGTGGGTGAAACCCGTCTGGACGACAACAGCATCCGCCTGATCAACACCGGCACCGTGGAGGTCGCGGCAGGAAGCCTGGGACTCGAAGCCGGCGGCACCAACAGCGGCCGCATCGAGGTTTCCGCCGGGGCCACCGTGGCCATGAAATCCGGCATTTTCACGACCACCCCCGGTGCGGAACAAACGGGGGCAGGGACTTACTCGCTGCAGGGAGGGACGCTGGATTTGACCTCCGACACTGCCTATTCCAACCTGACTTTCAGCAGTGGCACCCTGCAGGGTGAGGCCACCCTTACCTTGACTGGGATTTTCTCATGGACCGGGGGTATCATGCGCGATGCCGGCAAAACGCTGATCGCCGCCGGGGCCGCCGGCAGCATCGGCGGCACCTCCAACAAAGATCTGGCGGTGGGGCGCCAATTGGAAAACGCCGGAACTCTAACCGTCAGTGGCAGTGGGCTATTTTTCAACCTTTCCAATTCCGGCGGCGGTGCGGTGATCCGCAATCTTGCAGGCGGCAATTTGGAAGTTCAGGGCGAAACGGACTTCCTGAACAACTTTGTGAGTGCCGGATCCTCGATCAACAACGCGGGTCTGTTCCGGAAAACGGGCGTGGGTGAGACCCGCCTGGATGGCGACAGCATCCCTTTGATCAATACCGGCACCGTGGAAGTCACGGAAGGCAGCCTGGGGCTGGAAGCCGGAGGCACCAACAACGGCCGCATTGTGGTTTCCGGCGGGGCCACCATGGCCATGAAATCAGGCACTTTCACGACCACCCCCGGTGCGGAACAAACGGGAGCGGGCACCTACTCGCTGCAGGGAGGCACGCTGGATTTGCCCACGGACACCGCCTTCTCCACCCTTTCTTTCAGCGGTGGCACCCTGCGGGGTTTGGGTACCCTTTCCGTGACCTCAAGGTTTTCGTGGACCGGGGGCACCATGCGGGATGCCGGCAAAACCCTCATCGCGGCCGGAGCCACCGGCAGTATCGGTGGCCTCTCCAACAAGGATCTGGCGGCGGGACGTCAACTGGAAAATGCCGGCACTCTCATCATCAGCGGCAATAATCTTTTCTTCAATCTCAACAATCTCGGCGGCGGCGCGGTGATCCACAACCTCGCCGGGGCCACCCTTGAAGTGCAGGGAGAAGCGGACCTGGTGCAGAATTTCCTCAGCCCTGGTTCGGCTTTGAACAACGCGGGTTTGTTCCGCAAAATCAACACCGGGGAGACCCGTCTGTCCGCCACCATCGCGCTGAATAATACCGGCACGATCCAGTTGGTGGGTGGTGCGCTGCGCACAGAAGGCGCTTTTGTCCAGGACGGCATCGTCAGTGGCAGCGGCACCATCAACTCCAGCTTCACCAATAACGGAATCCTCAGGCCGGATCCCCTGCCAGGAGGGATCACCGTCACCGGCAGCTATGGCCAGACCGCTGCCGGACGGCTGGAACTGACGCTGGGTTCGCCGGATGCCACCCTGCAGCACCGCAGTCTCAGAGTGACCGGCACCGTCTTTCTGGATGGAGCGCTGGATATTGCCCTGCAATCCCCGTTTGCCGAACCGGCCAGCGCCACCTTTCCTGTCATCAGTTTCGGGACCCGGAGTGGCGACTTCACCAGCGTGACCGGCCTCACCAATAATTTTGGTTATGAATTCAGCCGGTCCTTCACCGGCACCGCCCTGCAATTGACGGTGACGTCGGCCGGCGACGTGCCTCCGCTAGCGTTGCTGGCCGCGCTTCCGTCCGGCTTTGATCATTGGATCCTGAATAAGGCAGATGCCGCCGGGGTGGGGGAGGCCCTGGGGAGGATGGAAGATGCAGATGGGGATGGCACTATCAACCTCCTGGAATATGCCTTCGGCACGGAGCCCTTCAAGACGGGTCCAGCCCTGCAGCCTAAAGCTTCTTTACACCGCGAGGCGGGCCTTGACTGGGCGGTGCTGGAATTCCCCCGCCGCACCGACACCTTCACCCTGCACTATGAAATCCTTGAATCGGGCGATCTCGGTGGCTGGCAACCGGTGGAGGACCTGTGGGAGTTGGAGCGGATTCCCGTTCCGGGCCAGCCTGCCATGGAAAGGGTCAGGGTAGCGGTGTGGCCTGCATTGCAGGATGGCGAAGCCCGGTTCCTGCGTGTCAGGGTCCGCGAAGCACTGCCCGCGCTTTTGCAGAGGCCGCCTGCGCGGCCGGCGGCCGGGCCGTGAGGAAACCGCCGCTTGCACCCCCGGGAGGGCAGGGGATGCTGTCCCCTCCATGTCCGCCGCCCCGTCCCACAGTTATCGGCACCGCCGCCGGGTCCTGTTTTCAGAGACCGATTTGGCCGGGATTGCGCACTTTTCGAACTTTTTCCGCTGGATGGAGGAAACGGAACACGCCTTTTACCGGTCTCTCGGCCTGTCGGTCCATCCGCGGCAGCACGGCGTGACGGATACCAGCACCGGCTGGCCACGCCTCAAGGCCTCTGCGGAATACCGGCTCCCCCTCCAATTCGAGGAAGAGTTTGAGGTGGAACTGCAGGTCGCCGAGATGCGCTCCAAGGCCATCCGTTATGACTTCACTTTCTGGAAGGATCCCGATGATCCCGCCGCCCGCAAGTTGGCGGCCCGCGGGGAACTGGTGGTGGTTGCGGTCCTGGCCGACCCGGGCACGCGGGAAATGCGCGCCACCGCGATTCCTGACAACTTCCGCGAACGTATCACTTGTGCCCCGGCCGCTGTGTCCGGACCTCTTCCTGCCTGAACCTCCATCCCCCCCTTCTGTGAATCCCTTTAAAATGAATACTACCGCTCTGCTCTTTGCCCTTGGCACCGTCTTCTGCTGGGGCCTCTACAGTGTCCTGCTGCACAAGGGCAGTTTGTTGATGAGCGCCGGGGTCACCGGAGATATGACCGGAGCCCGCATGAAGGCTTTTCTCATGGTGGGGATTGCCTATTTCATCGTGGGCATTGTCGGTCCCGTGCTCATCATGAAGGCGCGGGGCTTTCCCCTGACCATTGCTTCCTTCCCCATGGGCGGGATGTGGTGGAGTCTGCTGGCCGGCCTGGCCGGTGCCATCGGGGCCTATTTCCTGCTCATGGCCCTCAGCGCCGGCAAGGGGCCGCTCGAATCCAAATCACTGGTGCTCCTGGTGCCTGCGATTGTCTTCGCCGGTGCCCCTATCGTGAATGCCGTGGTGGCCTTGAGCAAGGATGGCCTGTGGGGAGACACTCCATGGCAATTTTATGCCGGTATCCTGCTCGCTTCTGCCGGCGTGGCCATGGTGATGAAATACCGTCCCCTTGGGCATGCCGCGCCGCCTCCCAAAGCGGCCGGGGCTCCCGCCGCAGCCCTTGTCCAGCCTGCCCGGGAGCCCGGCGCAACGGCCGCGTTGACGGCGGCCCCCGCCATGGCTTCCGGTTATGCGGATGTGACTACCCGCACCTGGTTTGTCAGCTAGGCCGGGTCCTGCCCTGCCGCACCCAGGCTTTCAACTCCAACTTATCTGGCCCTCTTGTCCCGCAGTGAAGAGATCGAACGGTTCCGCCGCGGGATAGAGCAGCGGCAATGGGAACGCCTGCGTGCCGTGCTCGACACCGTGCAGATGACCAATGCCTTCCACCGGCGGCGGCTCATCAATATGCCGGAGGCGGAATCCCTCGGGGAATATGTCCAGCGCTGCCCGCTCATGACCAAACGGTTGCTCGTGCAGGACCGCGAGGCCTTCCCTCCCTACGGCTCCAACCACACCTACCCGTTGGAAAATTACACGCGTTTTTGTCAGACCAGCGGCACCACCGGTCCGCCCCTCACCTGGCTGGACAGCCGCGATGACTGGGGCGGCATGCTGGACCTTTGGCAGGAAATTTTCGATGCCTTCGGCGTGATGCCCGGAGAGGACCGGCTCTTTTTCCCATTTTCCTTCGGCCCCTTCCTCGGGTTCTGGACCGCCTTCGAAGCCGCCAGCCGCATTGGCTGTCTGGTCATACCCGGCGGCGGCATGAGCACCAATGCCCGGCTCCAGCTCATGCTGGACCACAACGTGACGGTCATCTGCACCACCCCGACCTACGCCATGCACCTTGGCGAAGTGAAGGAACAAAGCGATGCCCTCCGCACCGGCGACTGGGCCCTGCGCAAGATCATCGTGGCCGGCGAGCCCGGCGGCAGCCAGCCGGAGGTCCGTGCCCGCATCGGAGCCCTTTGGCCCGGGGCCACCGTGCTGGACCACCACGGCCTAACTGAGACCGGCCCGGTCAGTTATCAGGACCCGGAAGACCCTGGCCGCCTGCGCGTCCTCGAGGAAGCCTATTTTGCGGAGATCCTGGATCCCGCCACTGGCCGGGAAGTCCTCGAGGGCGAAACCGGGGAGCTGGTGCTCAGCACCCTGCACCGCCTCGGCGGCCCCATGCTGCGCTACCGCACCGGCGATCTGGTCAGGAAACACTATGCGGCCGACGGCGGTCTCTGCCTGCAGGGGGGCATTCTGAGCCGGTTGGATGACATGATCTGTGTGCGCGGGGTTAATATTTATCCCAGTGCCGTGGACGGGGTGCTGCGGCGCTTTCCGGAGGTCGTGGAATATCAGGTCAGGGAAGTCCGCCATGGAGCCCTCCTCGACCTGCGGTTAGTCGTGGAAGTGCCGCTTACCCTCCGCGATACCGCCCCCGTCGCGGAGCGCATTGCCCTTGCCTTGCGGGATACCTTCCAGCTCCGTATCGATGTCGGGGTCGTGCCCCAGGGCACCCTGCCCCGATTTGAATTCAAAGCCCGCCGCTGGATCAAGGAACTCCGATGATGATGATCGCTGAACTTCACCATGTCACCAAAGCCTACCGCACCGCACCCGGCGGTCCGGAACAGCGCGTCCTCACGGGATTGGATCTCACGATCAAGGCTGGGGAAACCCTCGCCATTTCCGGCCCCAGCGGGTGTGGGAAAAGCACCGTGCTCAACCTCCTCGGCACTCTTGATGAACCGGACGCCGGCACCGTAAAACTTTTCGGTGCCGAGGTACCGTTTGGCGACGAGAAGGCCCTCAGCGCGCTCCGTGCCACCCGTTTGGGGTTCATTTTCCAGCTCCATCATCTCCTCCCGCAGTGCACCGCCCTTGAGAATGTTCTCATCCCGACCCTCGGCGGTCCGGATCGTCCGGATCCTGACAAAGTCCTGGAACGCGCCAAACGCCTGCTCAACCGCGTCGGCCTCGGGGCCCACCTTGAGAAAAAACCTGCCCAACTCTCCGGCGGGGAACGCCAGCGCGTCGCGGTGGTCAGATCCCTGATCCGCGAGCCTGGACTGCTGCTCGCGGACGAACCCACCGGGGCCCTTGATGCCACCAGCGCGACCCGCCTCATGGATCTTCTCCTCGATCTCAATGCCGAAGAAGGCACCGCCCTTGTCCTCGTCACCCACGACCCCTCCCTCGCCGCCCGCATGTCCCGCCGCTACCGCCTCCTCGACGGCACCCTGACGGAGGAGGAGTCCTGACAGGAAGGACAACGCTCCAACCGGGATCACTTCGTGGGGAGGGCAACATTCTGTTGCCTCGTTGGGGCGGTAAAATGGTCCGTCCGTCTCACGGAATCCGCCCGCCAGAGGCGCGCCGGGGATTTCCTGATGCCGGCTTGAGGCGTGGGCTGACCTATTCCATTCATTTTCAGGGGGGCAGGCTGACAATGCGGTTGCCGTGCGGGCGTAGAGTGGCAACAGGCTGAACACCAAGCCTGGCCCCCTGATCCCCTCCCATGAGCGAACGCCCTTCTCCTGCCGACCCTGCTGCCCCCCGCGATGACCGCGCCATGGTGCAGGAACTGAATGCCGTCTACAAACGGATGAAAGAGGAACTGGGCCGGGTGATTGTGGGCCAGCACGAGGTGGTGGAGCAGATGCTGATCGCGATTTTCTGCCGCAGTCATGCTCTGTTGGAAGGGGTGCCGGGGCTGGCGAAGACGCTGCTGGTGTCCACGTTGAGCCAAGTGCTGGATCTGGGCTTCAAACGCATCCAGTTCACGCCCGATCTGATGCCGGCGGATATCACCGGGACGGACATTCTGGAGGAAGACCAGGCGACCGGAAAACGCTCCTTCCGCTTTGTGCACGGCCCGCTGTTTTCCAATATGGTGTTGGCGGATGAGATCAACCGCACCCCGCCCAAGACGCAGGCAGCTTTGTTGGAGGCGATGCAGGAGCACCATGTCACGGTGGGCGAGGTAACCTATCCGCTGCCGGAACCCTTCTTTGTCCTGGCCACGCAAAACCCGATTGAGCAGGAAGGCACCTTTCCGCTGCCGGAGGCACAGTTGGACCGGTTTATGTTCAACATTCTCGTGGGTTATCCCACTGCAGAGGAAGAGGAACAAATTATCCGCCAGGTGACCGGCACCGCCAAACCGGTGGTTAACAAACTCCTTGATGCCCGCACCGTGCAGGAACTGCAACAAGTGGTGCGCCGCGTGCCGGTGGCGGATCATGTGATCAATTATGCCTCCACCCTTGTGCGGGCCTCGCGTCCGAAGGAGAAGGAGGCACCGGATTTTGTAAAGGAAATGGTAGGCTGGGGGGCTGGTCCCCGGGCGGGGATCTATCTGATTACGGCCGCCAAGGCCCGGGCCATTCTGCAGGGGCGCTACCATGCGACCACCGCAGATGTGCAGTATTGCGCCCTGCCCGTGCTGCGTCACCGCATCGTGACCACTTTCAATGCCGAAGCCGCAGGGGTGAAGAGCGACCAGATCGTCCGGATGCTGCTGGACCACTTCAAGCCGAAGGCGGAGCTGGACGTGTGAGGTTGGGGAAGTTTTAATTCTTTCCCTGAACTGACATGTCCGACTCCCTTCCATCCCAGGAATACATGCGTCTGCTGCCTGGCGGGACCGCGGGAATGCTGTCGCGTCTGGAATTTCTCGCCCGGGCCAAAAAGCAGGGTCCGGTCAGCGGGCGGCACACCAGCCCTAACAAAGGTTTTTCCGTGGTCTTTGCGGAGCACCGGCAATACATGCCGGGAGATGACCTGAAGAATCTGGACTGGCGGGTCTTTGCCAAGGCGGACAAGTTTTACATCAAACAATACATCGAGGAAACCAACCTCCGGGCCACGGTGGTGCTGGACTGCTCGGGTTCCATGAAATATTGCGGGGAGCGTGCGTCCAGTCTGGATGGGAAAAAGCTGTCCAAATTTGAATATGGCCAGTATCTGGCGGCGGCCTTGTCCTATCTGATGGTGAAACAGCAGGACGCGGTGGGTCTGGTGACTTTTGACGACCAGATCCGCTCTTTTATCAAGGCGGCCAGCCGGCCCAGCCAGGTGCGGCTGGTGCTCGAAGCCCTGCATCAGGCCCAGCCCGGCCAGGACACCCGCCTCGGCAGCGTGCTTCATGAAGTCGCGGAACGCATCCCCCAGCGCGGCCTCGTGGTGATCATCAGCGACTGTTTTGACAGTGCGGAGGAAATCGTCAAGGCCTTCCACCACTTCAAATACCGCAACCACGAGATTGTGCTCTTCCATCTGATGGCGGAGGAGGAACTGACCTTCCCCTTCACTGGAAGCCAGGAGTTCAAGGACCTCGAAGGCCTGTCTCCGCGGCTCAAGGTGGATCCGCGCACCGTGCGCAGCGCCTACCTCGAACGCATCCGCCAGCATATCAGTCAGATTGAGTCTGCCTGCGGCCAGCTCAATGCAGACTACGTGCCGCTGAACACCAAACAACCCTATCACGAAGCCCTCGCCGAATTCCTCGGCCGACGCCGCTGAACAGGCTCACACGATAATTCTGCAGCCGCCGTCCTGGCACCAGCCGCCACCAACCAACCCTTTCAACTTTCCCTCTCCCCCGTGTCTTTTTTGAATCTCGCGCTCCTTGGCGGCCTCGCCGCCATCGCGATTCCCATCATCCTCCATCTCCTGAACCGCCGCACGGCGAAGGTGCTGGACTGGGGGGCGATGCGCTTTCTGCTGGAGTCGGTGGAGTCGCGGAAAAAAAGAATCCAACTGGAGGAAGCCCTCCTGCTGGCGGCGCGGTGTTTGCTGGTGGGGCTGCTGGCGCTGGCGGTGGCGCGCCCCTTTGTGCCGCCGGGTTCCAGCGTGCCATGGGTGGTGGTGTTGCCCGCTTTTTTGATTGCTTTGGTCAGCCTCACCACGGCCCTGGTGCTGCGCGGCAACCGGAAATGGTTCTGGACCCTGCTGGGGCTGGCGGCGCTGCTGGCCGTGGGCAGTGCCGCCGCCGTTTATTATGAACGGCAATTGAATTTGAAGCGCTTTGGAACGGGGGGCGGCAAGGATATCGCCCTGATCATCGATACCTCCAGTTCGATGCAGCTCACCAGCGGGAACAGCCCGGGCACGGTGTTTGCGGCGGCAGTGGCCGAAGCCCGGGAAATCGTGGACAAGGCTCCGGCCGGCAGTTCCTTCAGTCTGATGATGGGAGGCCCGGTGCCGGTGGCCCGTTTGGCAGAACCGGTGGTGAACCGCCTTGATGTCACCGAAGCCTTGAACGCCCTGCAACCGGGCCGGGGCCGCATGGCGGCGTTTGATGCCTTGGCGGCTGCGGCGGTCTCCCTCGCCCGCGGCACCAATCCGGCCAAGGAAATCATTGTCCTGACGGATGGTCAAAACATTGGCTGGGAAACGGATAACAAGGCCCGCTGGGATGCCCTGGTGGCAGGCCTTGAGACGCTGCCCGCCCCACCGCAGGTGATCCTCCGCAAGTTTGCCTTGCCCGCCACCTTCCGCAATGCGGCGCTTTCGGAAATCCGTTATTCACGGGAAGTCATCGGCCTGGACCGGCCCGTTTCAATCGAGGTAACGGTGGAAAACACCGGCACGGAAGCCATCACGCCGGGAGGGGTGGACCTGCTCATTGAAGGGGAAACCCTCAAGGACATGACCCTTGGGCAATTGCCCCCCGGCGCGCGCCAGACCGTCCGGTTCCTGCATCAGTTTAAAAAGCCTGGCAGTGTGATTGTAGAGGCGAAATTGTCCGTAACCGATGACCTGCCGCTGGACAACACCACCGCCAGTGTTTGTCAGGTGGTGGAGCGGCTGGGGGTCCTGATTATCGATGGAAATCCGTCAGGACCCTTCCTCGAACGGGCCGGGGCCTTCACCGCGCTGGCCCTTGCCCCGGCTTCGGCCCTGCAGGCGGGCCGGGAGCCGCAAAAGGACCGGGCAAAGGACCAGGCGGGAGTCGCCCTTGATCCGGAAGTCATTCCCCTGAGCCGGGCGGCTTCGGTGGAATCCTTCGCGGCCTATGAAGTGGTGATCCTGTGCGATGTCCCGAAACTGGCGGACTCCACCGCGCGCCGGCTGGCGGCGTGGGTGCACACCGGCGGCGGCCTGCTGGTGGCTCCGGGACGTCAGGCGCTGCCGGAGTTTTATAACAACTGGCGTGACGCGGCCGGCCAGCCATTTCTGCCGGCCCGTCTCCTGAGTGAACGGATCAGCCGGGACCCGGCAGGCCTGGCGTTGCCCGGCTTCACCCATCCGGCGCTGGCCATGGTGGCGGATCCCCGGCAAAGTGACCTTGGAGGAGCCTTGTTTACCCGGTGGTGGCGGTTGGAGCCAGGGGATGGCGGGGGCAGTGCCACGGGGGCGCGGCTGGGCAATGGCGATGCTTTCCTGACTGGACGGAAGGCCGGGTTTGGTTCGGTCCTGATGACCTGCGTCAACCTTGATGCTTCCGGTTCCAATCTGCCGTCGCGCCAGGCCTTTGTGCCCATGGTGCACCAGTTGGTCTATCATTTGGCAAATCCAAGCGGGCAGCCGTTCAACCAGGCCCCGGCCCGGCAATTGAATCTGCCGCTGACCTCCGGCATGGCGGAGGGAGGGCTGCGCGGGGAGTATTTCAAAGGACGGCAACTCAGCGGGCCGGTGCTGGTCAGGATCGATGGGAAAACGGAATTCCAATGGGGGAACCATTCTCCGGGTCCCGGGGTGCCGGAGGATTTCTCCGCGCGCTGGACCGGCATGATCCTGCCAGGATATTCCGAGGAATATGTGTTTGATGGCTGGGGCGATGATTCCCTTTCACTTTTTATCAATGATCAGCTGGTTTTTGAACGGGGTGGGGACGGAAAGGTGAGGTTGGAGGCGGGCAAGGCCTATCCAATCCGGATGGAGTTTTTTGACCGGAGCGGTGGAGCCTCCCTGCAGCTATCATGGCGCAGCCCGAGCCAGCCGCGCGGGATCATTCCCGCTTCCGCCCTGACGCCTTTTTCCCCGGAGGCGGAGGAAACGGAACTGGGCATGGGCCGGTGGGACGTGACGGGGCCGGATGGCCGCCTCCTCCAGGCGGAACTGAAATTCACCCGCGGGGGGCTGGTAGCCCGGTTGGGTGGTGACATCGTGCCCGGGCTCTACCGCATGAACGTGCCGCAGGCCAGTGCTCCCCAGTTCAGCCGTCTGGTGAATGATGATGGCACCATTCCATTTACGGTCACCGACGATGCATCGGAGAGCCGCCTGAAGCCGCTGGGGGCGACCGAATTGAAGGTGCTGCGGGAGCGCCTGAAGCTGGTGGAGCCGCAGTCGGCCGCCGAGGTGGTGGCGGCCCTGACCGGCCAGCAGTTTGGAGAGGAACTCTGGAAATATCTGGCTGCCGGGGCTCTGTTTCTCCTGCTGGCGGAGATCGCCCTGAGCCGCTGGATCGCCCTGAGCCGCCGCAGTGGCGAGCCGGAAGCGGTCAATTTTGAAAACCGCAGGGAGCCGTCCGCCCAGTTCAAGGAACAGTTGAAGCGGGTCCAGGAAACGGCGGGTGTCTAACCAATCCTATTTCTCCCTGACCAACCCCAAGGCCCCCCTGACATGGTGATAAAGCAGACCCCAACCGGACGCAGCGACTTGCTGGGCGGCGAAATTCACAGCTTTTTTGTCTGGGGACTGGCCGGACTGCTCCTGGGGGCGTGGTGGGCTGCCCACTGGCTGAGCGGGCGTTATCTCCGCACGTGGGGACAGCAGTTTCTTGGTCTGGTGGCGCGCACGATGCTGGGCACGGCGGCCCTATGGGCCCTGTGGCAGGCCGTGGCCCGGCACCTCGTTCTGGAGACCACCTGGCCCCTTGTGCTCAACGGCTTTATCGGAGCCCTCGCCATCGAGATTGTGCTGGCTTTCTATCAATTGGAAAAACGGATCGTGCCGCTCCGCACCGGCCGCGTCCTGACGGCGCTGCGGATCGTGTCCGTGCTGTCGGTCCTGACGATTCTGGTGCAGCCGGTTTTTTCGCGGAAGGAAACCCGCAGGGTGGACCGCAATGTGGTGGTGCTCCTTGATGAATCCGGGTCCATGCAGCAGGCTGATACGGCGATGCCGGTGGGGGAGCGCCTCGCGCTGGCGGCGTATCTTGGAGTGGCGGGTCAGGAAGGCCGGCCGGCGCTTGCGTCAACGATGGACGCGGTGCCCGCCCTGACAGGAAAGCTGGAGGCTGCGGCCGAATCCGTCAGGCCGCCTGACGGGGTGAATGAAGCCATAACCCGGGAACTGATTACGGAAAAAAAGGACGCGCTGCTGGCGGTGCTGGAGGAAACCGAGGCCTGGCGGCAGGCCGTTTCGGGTTTGCTGGAAGACCGCCACGAAGCCCTGCGCCAGTTGCCGGAGGATTTGAAACCGGTGCTTCGGCAAGTCCGGCGTGACGGCATTGAGGATCTGGGCCAGTCGGTCCGGCAGGCGCGTCAGGGCGTGGAGCGCGGGGAAGGCCGGCAACTGCGGACCGCCCTGCGCGATGCTTCGAGGGCCCTGGGCCAAGCCCGGGAGCAGAGCGGCCCCCTTGTAGCGGCGGTCGATGAACGCTTTTATGAAACGCTGCCGGAAGCCGTCCGTTCCCGGATTGCCGAGGCCGCAGGACAATCCCGGCGGGACCTTGCTCTGGGAGCGATGCAGCGTCAGGCTCCGGGGCAGGCTTCCCTGCTGGCGCAGTTGAAGCAGAAGTATACCGTGCGTTATATGCAATTTGGCAAAGAAGCCGTGGAGACGGCGGATCTGGCCGCCCCCCTGGCACCTGACAGCACCCTGCGTTCCCGCACGGATCTGGCGTCGTCCCTGACTAAAATCCAGGAATCGTGGGCACCGGAAAACCTTGCCGGCGTGGTCCTGCTGTCGGACATGCGGCACAATGGACCCGTGCCTCCGGATGAAGCGGCCCGGCGTTTGGGAATGCAGGGATCACCGGTGTGTCCGTTAGTGGTGGGCAGTGCCGCCGGAGCAAGGGATGCCTCCATCGTGGAGGTCTCGCATCCCCGCAGCATTTTCCTTGGCGACCGCCTGCGGGTGAAAGTGGATTTGAAACTGGACCGGCTGCGGGGCCGGGAGGTGAAGGTGAGCCTGAGCCGGGCCGGCATGGTGGTGCAGGAGGAAGTCCTGAAAGTGCCGGATGAGGCATGGCGGACCAGCCTGCGCTTTGACGACACCCCGGAGGAAAAGGGGATCTATGCGTGGAAAGTCAGGATTGACCCCGTGGAAGGCGAGCAATTTGCCCAGAACAACGAATGGGATTTTGAGGCTGCGGTGAGTGATGACCGCACCAATGTCCTGTTGATCGACGACCGGCCGCGTTGGGAATTCCGATATCTGCGCAATCTGTTGGACAGCCGGGACAAGTCGGTGCAGTTGCAGTATGTGCTGCTGCATCCCGATTTGTTGGATGGAGCCGATCCACTGCCCGCCGTGCCGGCGGCCGCGGGCCGGCCTTTTGGTCAATCGGAAGCGACCCGTCTGCCAGCCACGCCGGAAGAGTGGCGCAAATTTGATGTGATCATTCTCGGCGATGTGCCCCCGGATCTGGTGACACCGGAGACATGGGATATTATCCGGGATTGTGTGGGCAACCGCGGGGCCATGCTGGTGCTGATCGCGGGCCCGAATTTTCTGCCGCATGCCTTCGGGCACCAGGCGGCGAAGGATTTGATCCCGGTCAAGTATCTGCCGTCGACGGCCAACTTCGGCATTCCGCCGGAGTCGGCCTTTCGTCTGGCCCTGACGGCGGAAGGGCGGCAAAGTCCGGTGTTTTCGCAATCGGCCAGCGGGCTGGAAAGTGCCCGCATCTGGGACCAGATGCCCCTGCTGCACTGGCGGCTGGCGCACGAGGGGGCCAAAGAAGGCACTCAGGTGCTGGCATGGGCGCAGCCGGTGCCGGTCGACGGGCAGGGAAGGGAACTCCCCGTGCCGGCAGCGGGCCAGACCGATGCCGACCCTGCGGGCGAGCTGCAGCGGCGCAAGGCGCTGGAAACAAAAAATGCCCTCGTGGTGGCGGCGCAGGTGGACCTGGGCAAGGTGGTAATGCTAGGTTTCGACCAGACGTGGCGTTTCCGTTATGGGGTAGGAGATACCTATCATCACCGCTTCTGGGGGCAGTTGCTGCGTTGGGGCGCGGGGGAAAGCCTGCCTTCCGGCACCGCTTCGGTGCGGCTCGGAACGGATCTGCTGACTTACGAACCAGGCCAGCCCATCACCGTCAGGGCGCGGCTCATGGATGAACAATTCCGCCCGCTGGCCTCCGGCAGGGTGAAAGCAGAGATATCGCTCGACGGAAAGGTGGTGGCTTCGCGGCAACTGGAATACCGCAAGGACTCCCAGGGCCTCTACGAGGGGGCCATCGAGGGCCTAACCGAACCTGGCCGGTATACCGTGACTTTGTCAGGACCCGAGGTGGAGCAATTGGCCGCCCGGGACGGGACGGGCACCGTGTCCCAGCCGGTGACAATCAGTGCTTCCAGCAATCCGGTGGAACTGGGGGACCTGACCGTGGACCCGGAAATGGCGGCCAAACTGGCTTCGCTCAGCGGCGGGACCGTGGCCGGGCTGGCAGAGGCAGCAGGCATCCTGACGCAATTTGGCCCGGGAACCCGGTCGGTGGAGGAACTTGTGGAAACCAGCCTCTGGGACAACTGGATTATCCTTGCGGTGGCGGTAGGGGCGCTGACCGT
This sequence comes from Verrucomicrobiales bacterium, assembly GCA_038210825.1. Taxonomy (GTDB): domain Bacteria; phylum Verrucomicrobiota; class Verrucomicrobiia; order Verrucomicrobiales; family V1-33; genus CAIZWU01. The sequence goes on along the minus strand of JBBQWG010000034.1, from coordinate 16,402 downwards.
GGAGTGGATCCTGCGGCGGCGGCATGCTCTCGCCTAACCAAGGACATGTTCGGCGAGGCGCTGCCATTCGGCATCGATTTCCGCCGCCGGCACCGCAGGCCGGTTGGCCCGCGCAAACCAGTAGCCGGCATTGCCCACGTCACCCTCAATCAGGTGAAGCAGGGCATGCAGCCATGAACCCGTGCGGGAGGGGATTTCCTGGGCAATGTTATGCGCCTCTTCCCAACGGCCGGCCTTGATCAGCCAGAGTGTGGAAGCTTCGGGGGAAATTCCAGGAGGCGGGGCCGGATCAGTCCGGGCGCTGGTCAGGAGTTCGGCGGGGGTCATGGTCGGGGGCCGGAACGGCCGGGTCAGGGGAATGGTCCGAAGTATCAGAAAGGCGGATGGCGCCCAGCACCGGACTGGTCACGGCATTCAACAGCCCTCCGGCCCGGCCCAGCAAGTGGCTGGCGGTGCCGCAGGACGTCAGGCCAAGCGCGGCATAAAGCAGAAGAAAAATCCGGGGGATAAGGGGCATGGGAGGGAGAGGGAGAGGTAGAAAGGCCAAAGGCTAAATCCAAATGACAAATGACAAATGACCAAAAGCGGGGGCTGCGGAAAAGGGGCTCTGCGATGTGGGGAAGACGGATGGGTGGGGAGAGTGAATCAAGCTGAGCCAAAAGAAAAGGCAGACTTCCAGATTTGCACGACAGACCCGTTCGGTGGGGTTCAGACACAGGGAACGTTAGCGGATCTTTCCCGCAGCAAAAGAAACCACCATGATTGCGCCTTTGTCCTCCGGTCTCTTCTACGGGTCTTTAGCCTTTAGTCTTTGGTCTTTTAGTCTTCGGTCTTTAGTCTTTTGCCTTCGGTCTTTAGTCTTTTGCCTTCGGTCTTTGGTCTTTTGCCTTTGGTCTTTGGTCTTTAGTCTTTAGTCTTTCCGCTTCGCGGCTCACTCCCCCCACCGGGCCGGGCCATCGAGGGAAATGGCTCCGGTGGGCAGATGGATTTTCAGCAGGGTTCGCGGGGCGGTGGCGGTCACGGTGGTGCCGGAAGAAGTCAGGGTGGCATTGCCGCGAAGGGTCAGCACCTGATTGGCAGAATGGTAGTGGATTTCCCGGGCGCTGGCAGTGGTGGTGGTCGTTTCGCTGGACAGGGTCGCGGTGGCAGGGGAGCCTTTGATACGCAGGGCACTGGGGTCGTCCGCTCCCGGCGGAAGCAGGTAGGCGACTTCCGAGCCATTGAGAGTCCAGCCGCCGGCGAGATTGACGGCAGTGGCTTCGAGCCGGGTGGCATCCGGGCCGAGTTCTGCGTCGGTGACAATCAAGCCGGAGGAGGGAAAGCGGTGGGCTGGAGGGAGAGCGTTGCCGTCATCGGTGCGGGCGGCGGGGGCAAGAGGAGCCGGAGCGGGAGCGCGGTTGGCGCTGCCGAAGGTCACGAGGCGGGTAGCCCCGGCGGCCAAAGCTTTGGCTCCAGTGACGGTGGCGGCCGCGACTTTTTTGGTGCCGGCCACGGTGGCGTCAGCCACAAACCGGCTGCCTTCCGCAGTGGCAGCAGCTGCGGCGCGGGTCCCGGAGGCGGTGGCCGAGGCCAACTTTTTGCTCCCGCTGACCACCGGCCGGCTCACATAGCTGGAACCCGCAGAAAGGCCTTGGCCGACCTGCTGCAGTTGCGCGCAACCAGTCAGGAGGAAAAGGCCCGGCAGCAAGGCCATGGGGGATGCTTTCATGATGGGGAGGAAAACCGGGTGGTGCAGTCAGTCGAAATCAAACCCTTCACCGGGCAGCAAGTCTGGTTCCGGAATGGGGCGAGCCGGGGTTCCGAACGCCGCTTCATCGGCCACCGGCGGGGGTGCAGCCAAGGGTTCCGGCGCGGAAGCGGGCGTGGGCGCGGAAACGGCAGGGGCTGCAGGGGGCTGGTCGATCAATTGCAGCAGATTATCCTGGAACCCCGGGTCGCGGTCGTAGAGCATCTCGTAGACCCCGCGGCGCATCGCCGCATCCTCCATCAGGCCGATGGCTTCGGCAATGCCTTCGCGGAAGGTGTCAGGGGAGCCATCATACCATGATTCGCAGGTGTCGGCGACGACCTGGTTGCGTTGGTCGGGATCGCGCAGGTTCATCGCCCACATCAGGGCTTCCGCGGGGGCAGCGGCAGCGGCCGTAACCGCAAACTGGCTGGCGGCCGCTTCCCGGGCGGGTCCTTCGGGGAGAGTGTTGATGTATTTCGAAACGGCCCCGGGACTTTGGCTGGTCCATGGAGTGACCAGCGCGGCGGTCGCGATCGACTGATCGGAATCCGAGGCAAAGGTGACCTGTTTGAGCCATGCTGCAGCGGCAGCCGGAGCGCTGAGGCCCCATGAGGCCAGCACCGCAGTGATGGCCGAAGCCCGGTCATGGTCCGGCAGCCTTTCCGCAAATGCCGCAGCAGCCTGAGGGGCGGTGGCGGCCCATGCGGAAACGGCGCTGGCTGTGGCCATGCGGCGGGATTCCAAATTCCCCATCGAAGCGGCCCAACTGGTAGCAGCACCAGGATCGGTGGCCGCCCAACTCCCCGCCAGCACCGACGCGGCCTCGGAATCATCCACTCCGGTGCGGTTCATCCATGCCGCCGCATCGGAAGGCGCGCGCGCTGCCCAATGAACCATCAGGGAGGAAAGGGCATCGTCCCGGAAAATTCCGGCGGGCAGGGAACCGGCCCAGTCAGCCGCTTGCCGGGGATTGTCTGCGACCCATGTTTCCATCAGGGCTTCGATGGCTTCCACCCGGGCGCCGTCTTCCTCCATGCCGGAGACGACAAGCGCAGCAGGATAATGCGGGGACCGGCCAAACGGTTGTCGATCGTCAGGATCTGGCGGGGAAGAGGGAGTGGGCAGGGAAGAAAATCCGGGGCCCCCGGCAGGTAGCCCGGTGCCGGCAGAGGGAGTCCCGGGGGAAGAGGCAAGGGAAGCCGGATTCGAGACTGGTCCGGCGGAGTCAGGAGTTTCAGGCCAAAAAGTGACGGTCAGGGTGACTACCAACACCAAGGTGCCGGCTCCGGCCAAAAGCCGCCGGCGCAGGCAGAGAGAACTGAAAGGAACTGGCGTTTCCACCTTGGGGGAGGTTTAACAAAAACTCTGGCGGGACGTGGCCCCCTTGATGGCCGGGTTGGCGGAACTCAGCAGAGGAAGGTTTCCTCCCAGCAGCCGTGACCGCTAGTTGGTCGTAATGGTCGTGTCGGGGAGCGGAGTCGGGGTGGCCGTGGGCGTCCCGGTGGTGCTGACGCGTTTGAAACGGGTGCTGATAAAGGCGCTGCCCTGATTCGACCGGTCTACGGCGTAAAACGTGATCCGTTTCCCGGCGGCGCTCCGGTTGTCATAACGAATCAACCAGCCGGTGCTGCTGGCATTTTTGCCGGTGAGTTGGGCTTTGCGCCATTTGGTGGACCCTTCGATCTGATAGCGGACTTCCTTGACTCCGGCGCGGGTGGCGCGTCCATCGGCGGCAGCGGTTTCAGGGGTGTCCGTGGCGGTGCCAATGATCACAATATCGGAATTCAGATTCAGCGCCGGTGTCGTCAGAGTGATTGTAGGGGGGGCTGCCTGGGCGGTGGTGCCCAAAACGAGAATCAGCGGTGCCATCAGAAAGGGGGCGAAAAGCAGGTTTTTCATAGAGGCAGGGTGCAATCAGAATGATGGAACGGGCAGACAATGGCATGAAAGACCACCGGCGCACAGGAAAAGTTCAATCGTTCAGACAATTTCCTCCGCCATGGGGAGAGGCGGCACATCCCCGATATCCACTTCGGTGCCAATCTCCACCTTGTCGAACAACTCCACGACCGCCGCATTGGTGAGACGAATGCAGCCGTGACTGGCGGCCTGACCGATGAGTTCCTCCTGGTTGGTGCCATGAATGTAGATATACCGGGAAAAGGTGTTGGCGTTTTCCGGATCCACCCCGTCCAACCACAGAATGCGCGTCAGGACGTAATCTTCCGGAGCGGGTCCTCCCTCCCATGTGCCGGCCACGCGCCGGCTGCGGAAGATGGTCCGTTCCGGGGTGCCATGCCCGATTTTCCGGATAATGCGGAAGCGCCCCAGCGGCGTGAAATTGCTGTCCGGCACCGACCCAAGGCCAAACCGCGAAGTGGAAACCGGCCAGCGGCCCTGCACCTGACCAGCGGCGTCCTCCAGACTCATTTCCTGTTTGGCTATGGATACCCGCAGTTTCATTCCCATTGCTCAAATGAGCGCGGCTTGCCGTCAAGGGGTTGTTATGCCCCCTTTCCTATTCGAAGCATTATGGGGATTTTCCCTCATGCAGGCTCAGTGAAAATTTCCTGTTGCCCAACTTTTCCCATAACTTATGTGCTTGACGCCAATCATTCTATAGTTGAATTTTGGCACATCCTAATAACCAAGGGAACCATAATACCCATGACAAAAACCAACCACAGCATTCAGGGTGCCGCCCTCCTCGGCAGCCTGACTCTCGCGGCTTCCGCCTTTGCCGGAACTCCCGTGACCACCGGTAAAGGCATTACCCCTCCCGCCCCACCGGCCCCTGCCATCGGTCTGTTCGACACCGTCGGTGCCACTGTCGACATCGGCTATGACACCCACTACTTCTTCCGCGGATTCCTCATCAGCGAGCAGAATGTCTGGGGCCAGGTCGCCCTCTCCCTGCCGCTGGCCGAGAAACTCTCTCTCGGACTCGGGGCATGGTATACGTCCTCTGCCGATATCAGCTATGATGAGCTGAACCTCAACGCCGGCGTCTCCTACGACGCAGGTTTTGCCAAGTTCGGCTTCGGCTACACCCGCTACGAGTTCTTTGACGGCAGCGCCGGCGAAGGCAATGGCATCGACAGTGCCGATGAAGTGGGTGCCACCGTTTCCCTGCCCCTGGGCATGGTGAACCTCGGTGCTGGTTACTACTATGACTTCGAAGCCGAAGGTTCCTACATCGAAGCGGGAATCGACGCTCCGATCGCCGTGACCGACAACTTCAGCATCGTGCCTGCAGCCCTCATCTCCTACGGAGTGGACTACTACTCCGATGAAACCAACTTCCAGCACATCAAGCTGGCCCTGTCCTTCCCGATCAAGCTGACGGCCACCGCCACCCTGACCCCCTACGTGGCGGGCAACATCGCTCTCGACACCACCGAAGATTTCACCGACGACGAAATCTATGGCGGCGTGAAGCTCAGCGTGTCCTTCTAAGCGACCCGCCGCTGGCCGGGGATTTGAATAATCCCTGTCTCCCATGCTCCCAGAGCCTCCCGGTCCACCGGGAGGCTCTTTTTTTGTCCGGTGGCAGAATCCGTAGCAGGAGGGGGAGGTAGGAGGATTTCCGGCGTAGTGCTTTCGGGAAGCGCGGTCGAAATTCAGTCCTTTTGGACAAAATCCAAGCTTGCACAGCGTAGGCATCCCTCTCCTTTGCACCTTTTCGCGCGGCGCGCCCGCCAGTTCTGTTCCATAATTCCCAAGCTTATCCTATGCGTTCCTGTCTGTTCCTGTCTGCTTGCTGCGCCACCCTGCTGCCGGCAGCCCCTCTCCATGCCCAGACCCCGGACCAGGTGGAACGCGAAAAAAAGATTCTTTCCACCGTGAAGGTGCCGGAGGGGTTTGAGGTCACCGTGTTTTCCAGCCCGCCCCAGTCGAACTATCCTGTGTATGCAGCGGCGGCTCCGGATGGCACGGTCTTCATCAGTTCTGACAAAAACGGGTCTCTCGACCGCAAGGAAAAGCGCGGTTCCGTGGTCCGGCTGCGTGATTTGAATGGCGACGGCCGGGCGGATGAAGCCAAGGCCTTCGTGCCGGATGTCGACTCTCCCCGGGGACTGGTGTGGGATCATGACCGCCTTTATTTGATGCACCCACCCCACTTGAGCGTGTTTATTGACCACAATGGCGACGGGGTGGCCGACGAGCAAAAGATCCTGGTCAAAAATATCGCATTTGGGTTTAAAGACCGTCCGGCTGACCACACCTCCAACGGCGTCACCCTCGGCGTCGATGGCTGGCTTTATTTGGCCATCGGAGACTTTGGTTTCATGGAAGCGGAAGGCACCGATGGCAAAAAACTCCAGTTCCGCGCGGGCGGAGTGGTGCGCGTCCGGCCGGACGGGACGGACTTGCAGGTCTATGCCCGCGGCACGCGCAATATTATGGAAGTTGCCCTGTCGCCTACTTTGGAAGGATTCACCCGCGACAACACCAATGACGGAGGAGGCTGGGACATGCGCTTCCACCACTTCGCCGGGCTCGGGGAATATGGCTATCCCTCGCTTTATATGAACTTCGGGGAGGAAATCATCCCGCCCATCGGAAACTACGGAGGCGGCTCCGGCTGCGGAGCCGGCTGGCTGGATGAACCCGGCTTCCCTCCCGGCTATCAAAACGTGCCCCTCACCGCCGACTGGGGCAAGGAATTCATTTTCCGCCACGAAATAACCCCCAACGGGGCCACTTTCACGGATAAAGCCCACGAGTTCATCCGGCTGCCCCGGGCCACCGATGTGGATGTGGACGCCTCCAGTCATCTCTATGCCACCAGTTTCGCCGGAGCCAGCTTCAATTATAACGGTGAAGACGTCGGGTATGTGGTGCGGGTTTCCCCCAAAGGCTACACCCCGGATCCGCTCCCGGACTTTGCCAGGCTGGACGAGGCCGGTTTGGTCAAGCTGCTCGCATCTCCCAGTCACCGCCGCCGCCTTGAAGCGCAGCGCACCCTGCTGCGGCGCGGGCTGAACCCCACGTCCATCGCCGCGCTGCAATCGTTTGCCGGCGATGCCCATGCTCCTCTGGCTGGTCGCACTGCCGCGCTGTTTGCCCTCGCCCAGGGGCAGGGCGAAAAAGCCACTCCTTTCCTGACCGGGGTCCTTGCCGATGCCGCCCTGCGTCCCCTTGCGATCCGCGCCGTGGCGGACCGCGGGCTGGCTGTTCCCGCAGAAACCATCCATGCCATCACCGCCGCCCTGCAGGATGCATCACCGCGCGCCCGCCTGGAAGCCGCAGTGGCCTTGACCCGCCTGGATGCCAAAGCTTCCGCACCGGCCCTGACCGCCCTGCTGGGTGATGCCGATCCCATGGTCAGCCACACGGCGGTGCAGGGGCTGATCCGTCTGGAAGCCAGCGAGGCCTGTCTCGCGGTGGTGGATGTGCCTGGCAGCACGGACGCCCGCCGCACCGGAGCGCTCCGGGTCCTGCAGAGTCTGCACACCCTGCCGGTGGTCGAGGCCCTGCTGACCCGTTTGAATAACGAAACGGACAGCGCCCGCCGCCGCGGCCTGATCACCGCGCTCTGCCGGCTCTCGGCCCGGGACGGCATCTGGAAGGGGGACAGTTGGGGAACCCGTCCTGACACCTCCGGTCCGTATTATCAGGCCGCCCCATGGGAAGCCTCCCAACCCATTACCACGGCCATGCGGGACTTGCTCGCCAGCGCGCCCCAGGACGAAGTTGCCTTCATCCTTGGTGAAATGAGCCGGCACAAGATGCAGGATGACACTGCGGTTGCCCAGGTCATCGCCATGGCCGGCCGCGATCCCAAAATGGTGCCGGTGGCCCTTGCTCAGATCGCCCGCAGCGAACGCCTGCCCGCCGGGGCCCTCCCCCTCCTCACCGCCAGCGCCACCGATCCCGGCACCCAGCCGGAAGACCGCCTCACCGCCCTCACGGTGCTCGCCAAATCAGACAGCGCCGAAGCGGTCAACGCCAGCCTGACCGCCCTCACCCTGACCGGCAAAAAGGGGGACACCGAAAAAGCCGCTGCCGCCTTCCTGGATTCGCCCAAACTGGAAAATCACCATACTCTGCTGGAACATGCTGCCGAAATAACCGGCAGCCCGGAAGCGTTGTGGGCTGATGCTGCATTGCTCGCACTCGCCAGCCGCACTTCCGGTTCCCCCGAAGCCAAACAACTTTCTCAGGCGGCGCTCGACAAAGGTTGGGACCAACCCGCCCGCCGCGCCCAGATTCTCAAGGCCATCAGCCTGACAAGGCAGCGCTCGTGGTCGGAAAAGGTGCTCGCCTCCCTCACCGATGCCGATCCCGCCGTGCTCGCTGCCGCCCAGGAGGCGGTCAAGGTCCTCAAACTCGACCCTGCGGCTGCGGCCGGACCCAAGCTGGCCACCGTCGATCCTGCCAAGGTGTCCGATCTGGTAATGGCAGCCAAGGGAGACCCCGCCGTCGGCCAGCAAATCTATCTCCAGGCCGGTTGTGCGGCCTGCCACACCGTCAACAAGGACGAGGCCCTGCGGGGACCCTACCTCGGCAATATTGCCGAGACCTACAAGCGCCGGGAACTGGCCGAAATGATCCTCGATCCCAACAAAACCATCGCTCAGGGCTTTATCACCAACCTCTTTGAAATGGCCGATGGCTCCACCCACATGGGCTTCGTCACCACCGAGGCCGCTGACAAAGTCGTCATCCGCAACGTGGCCGCCCAGGAAATCACTCTCGCCACCGCCGATATCAAAAAGCGCGACAAACTCCCCGCTTCCCTGATGCCTCCCGGCCTGATGGTGAACTTCACCGCCAAAGACTTCGCTTCCCTCCTGGATTACCTCGAAAGCCTCGCAAAGAAGTAGGGGCTGGAAGTATACAGTTTTCAGTTTTCAGTGTTTCAGTTTTCAGCAGGCGATGCGAGGGAGCTAAACGTCATGGTAAAATTTCTGAAAACTGAAAACTGAAATACTGAAATACTGAAAACTTCGTCCCCCATGATCTACCTCGACCACAACGCGACCACTCCGGTGGCGGCGGAAGTGTTGGAGGCCATGGAGCCGTTTTGGCGGGGGCATTTTGCCAATCCCTCCAGCAGCTCCACGCTGGCACGCCCTGTCAAACGGGCCATGGCCACCGCCCGGGAGGAATGTGCTGCCCTGTTGGACTGTGACCCGGAGGAATTGATCTTCACCAGTGGCGGCACCGAATCAATCAATACCGCGCTCCATTCCGTCACCAGCCTGCAGCCCGGAAGAAAGCATCTCATCATCGGCACCACCGAACACGAGGCCGTGCTCAGCACTGCACAGTGGCTGGAGCAGTCCCATGGTTATGAAGTCACGCGGCTTCCCGTGGATGGGGAAGGCCAGTGGGCCATGTCCACTTTGGCCGCCGCGATCCGGCCCGGACAGACGGCGGCCCTCTGCCTGATGTGGGCCAATAACGAAACAGGAGTGCGGCATCCCGTCCCGGAAGCGGCCGCCCTCGCGGCCGCGCACGGCATCCCCTTGATCACCGATGCCGTCCAGGCCGCCGGCAAGATCCCTCTCAGCCTGCGGCACTGCGGTGCAGCCTATGCCGCCTTCTCCGGCCACAAATTCAACGCCCCCAAGGGAATCGGCCTGCTTTATGTCCAGCGTGATGGCGCCTTCCAGCCGTGGGTCCATGGCGGGGCCCAGGAAAACCGCCGCCGCGCCGGCACCGAAAACGTTGCGGGCATCGTGGGCATCGGTGCTGCCGCAAGACTGGCGGCCGCCCGCATGGCAGACAATGCTGAGGTCGCTGACCGGCGCGATGCATTCGAACAACAAGTCCTCCATCGTATTCCCGGCAGCCACCGCAATGGCCATGCCACCCTCCGTATGCCTAACACCACCAGTCTGCGGTTCGACGGCTGTCAGGCCGAGGGCCTGCTCCTCCTCCTTGACCAGCGCGGGGTCTGCGCCAGTGCGGGCAGCGCCTGCACCACCGGCAGCCTGCACCCTTCCCACGTCCTGACCGCGATGGGCCTGGATGCCACCGCCGCCCGCAGCACCTTGCGCTTCAGCCTCGGCAAGGCCACCACCCGCGAAGAACTCGACCGCGCTCTCGATGCCCTCGAGGCATCGGTGGCAAAGTTCCGGGCCCTCCTTCCGGGAAATAACAGTTAGTTCCGGGGTGCAGAACCGGCTGCGCGGCAACATGGAAGCGCAGCTTGCCCCCCACAGCCCGCCATGGAAAACATCATCCACTGAGCGCTGGGAGCGCCGCACGTCCCGCCGGCCCCATAGCCCTGGCCCCCCGCCCATGGACCGAAAACGCCCCCGTCCGCATCCACCGGGCGCTGGGAGCGCCGCGCGTCCCGCCGGCCGGCCCCGGCCCGTGGCCGCCCCGGCCCAGCTCCGGCTCCGGAATACCGCCTTCGAAGGCGAGGCCGAAGCCCGCTGGACCCGCGTCCCCAATGTCCAGTTCTACGAGTTGAAGGCCTGGGACAGCCCCACCGGTGACAGCCAGGACAATATCCCGTGGGACACCCTGCCGGTGATCCCGGTGCGCCCCGCCAGTCTGGTGCTGAAGGACCGCCCCGTCGGCAGCTACCTCACCGTCCGCGTCCGCTCCGTCGGTGCCAAAGGCCCCAGCCCATGGACCGAAAACGCCACCGTCCGCATCTACTGAGCGGAGCGCGCATCCAATGAGGAGGGGTGCGAAGACATGCAGTCCGCCCCGGCGGCCCGGGATCAATCTGGCCCGCCCCTCCCACCCGCCAAACCCTACTCAACCGAAACACCCCGCCGTCCGGCTCACCCCGGGCGGCGGGGTTTTTGTTGATTTGCTTGAATTAGACTCGTTTCGCTGCCGGTTGCCTCCCTCAAGGAATTTCCTATCCGATGTTACTTGTGCAAACTTGGAGTTTGCTTAAATTACTGACGTGCTGACAGGACAACCCCTTTCCCGGCCAGCCGTTCCCAATGCCCGACCTTCCCGCGTGAACAAAAAAGATCTGAGCGAGCGCGACATCTGCACCAAGTTCATCACGCCTGCGATCGTATCCGCCGGATGGGAGGCGCACCAGTTTCGTGAGGAAGTGAATCTGACGAAAGGCCGGGTCGTGGTGCGGGGGCAGATTGCATCGCGTATCCAAAACCCGGCCGCACCCGGCGGGCCCAAGCGGGCGGACTACGTCTTTTATGGCCTGCCGAATCTCCCCCTCGCCGTCCTTGAGGCCAAACGGAACATCTTCGGAGTGGGCCACGGCATGCAGCAGGCGCTCCTCTATGCCGAAATGCTAGATGCTCCGTTTGCGATCAGCGCCAATGGCGACGGCTTTCTCATTCATGACCGCACCGGCATCACCCAGCCGGTCTCATGGGAGATGGATCACTTCCCGACTTACGATGAACTCTGGTCGATCTACAAACAGGATCGGAAGCTCCACGAACCCGCCGGGCTCAGCATCATTGCCCAGCCCTACCACACCGACTCCACCGACAAAGAAGCGCATTACTACCAGAAAGTGGCGATCAACCGCACGGTCCAGGCCATCGCTCAGGGAATTCAGCGGATTCTGCTCGTCATGGCCACGGGCACCGGGAAAACTTACACTGCTTTCCAGATCATCTGGCGACTGTGGAAGGCGAAAACAAAAAATCGCATTCTTTTCCTGGCGGACCGGAATATCCTCGTGGATCAGACTATCCAGCAGGACTTCGCCCCGTTTGGGGAGAACATGCACAAGATCACCAACCGGGAGGTGAAGAAGAACTATGAGATTTATCTTTGCCTTTATCAGGCGGTGACCGGCAAGGAGGAATGGAAGCAAATTTACAAGCAGTTCCCCGCCGACTTCTTCGACCTCATTGTCATTGACGAATGCCATCGCGGCAGTGCCGATGAAGACTCAGCGTGGCGGGACATTCTCGACTACTTCACTTCTGCCACCCACATCGGGCTCACGGCCACCCCTACCGAGACCAAGGATGTTTCAAACGAGCACTATTTCGGCAAGCCGCTCTATACCTATTCCCTGCGGCAGGGCATCGCCGATGGATTCCTTGCGCCTTATAAAGTCATTCGTGTCGTCACGGATGTCGATGCCCTCGGTTATACCCCCGAGAAGGGCAAGACCGACAAACACGGCCAAGTCGTCGAGCAACGGCTATACAACACCAAGGATTACGACCGGAACCTCATCCTCGAGAAGCGCACCCAATTTGTCGCCCGCCGCGTCTGGGAATACCTTCTAGCCACGGATCCCATGTCGAAGACCATCGTCTTCTGCGATGACCAGCCCCACGCGGAGCGCATGAGGCAGGAATTGGTGAAACTCATCCCGGAAGCTGCCAGCAACCGCCGTTACGTCGTCCGCATTACCGGTGATGATACCGAAGGCAAGGCCCAGCTTTCCTACTTCATCGACAACGACGAGCCGTTTCCGGTCATTGCCACCACTTCAAAGTTGCTCGCCACTGGAGTCGATGCCAAGACCTGCAAGCTCATCGTCCTCGATCAGAACATCGAGTCCATGACCCAGTTCAAGCAGATCATCGGACGCGGCACCCGAATTAGAGAGGACTACGGAAAGCTCTTTTTCACCATCATGGATTTTAAGGGCGCTACCCGTTTGTTTCAGGACAAGAAATTTGATGGCGAGCCCGTCATGGTTTACGAACCTAAACCGGATGAACCCATCCTTCCGCCGGAGGTCGAACCCACAGAGGGCAGCAGGATCAGTGAAGATCCACCTACCGATGATGCCGGTGAAATGGAGGCCGGAGGCGACGACGGCGGCGAAAACGGAACCACCGCCACTACCACTACCACCGGAAGCCGGATCCGCTATTATCTTGACGATGTGCCGGTTGGGCCCGGTGTCGAGCGCGCCAGCTATCTCGATGAAAACGGCAAGCTTATCACCGAAGATTACCGGGTCTTTCTCAAAGCCGATATCCAGAAGACGCTTCGCCAGCAATTCACCAGCTTGGAAGCCTTCTTCCTGCGCTGGAACGACGCCGGGCGGAAACAGGCCGTCATCGACGAACTCAAGGAACACGGCATTCCGCTGGAGATTCTTGCCCAGGCCGTGCCCAATGGAGCGGAGCTGGATGTCTTCGACCTTGTGGCCCACATCGCCTTTGATGCCAAGCCTCTCACCCGCAAGGAGCGGGCGGAGCGGGTGAAAAAGCGCAACTACTTCGCCAAATACGCGGAACAGGCCCGCGCTGTGCTTGAAGAGTTGCTGGAGAAGTATGCTGACCATGGCATCACGGACATCGAAGACCCCGCCATCTTGGAACTCCCTCCATTCAACTCGCTCGGCACCCGCACCCACATCCGGCGCGGCATCTTTGGCAGCAATGAGGCCTACTCAGAAGCCATCACAGACCTCGAACACGCCCTTTACGATGCCCATGCCGCGTGACCTCTTGACCTCACCCCCCTACGCCCCCCTTGCTCTACGTCTCCTTTTCCCGTATGCCTCCGTATGACCCTCAGCCATTACTCCAAGCAGGCTCGGCAGGCGCGCTCCAAGATGCCGCGGCTTACCTCCGCCGAGGCCTATGCCCAGATGGACCGGCTAATGGGGAAGACGGGGACTTCTCCGGCCCCGAGCGCCAGTGGGCCGCCTTCCTCGAGTGGGCTGGATCCTGTGCCAAAGTCCTCCCGATAGACTTCCCGGGCCCGGAGCGGGAAGGGGGGCGCGAGCACGATGTGACTCTGCACGAGCCTACCGGCCTCTGGATCAAATACACCAAGCCCTCGTCCAGCGGTTACACCGTCAGTTGGGGGGATGACGGGGCTCCCTACCTGCACAACGCTCTCCCTCTCGACTATCTCCAGCGCTTGGTCTGGCAGAATGAAGTCTTTGGGGATGACATCCACCTCGTGGGCCTATGGCAGGCGCAGACCCATCAATGGCGCATCGTCACTTCCCAGCCTGGGCTTCAGGGCACTCGCGCCACCATGGAGGAACTGTCTTCCGCTTTTGTCGCCGCCGGTTTCACCTTGCTCCCATGGCGGGGCATTGGCTACGAAGGATCGCTGGCCCTCCGCTTCGAGGGATATGATGTCTGGGATGTGCATCCCGCCAACGTCCTGCTTTCTCCGGAGGGCCTGCCCCTTCCCATCGACGTCATCATCACCCCCTCTCCGGCCTGACTCCCGTTCCATGAATCTCTCCAGCACTATCAAATCCATCCAGGACACCATGCGCAAGGACGATGGCGTCGATGGCGACGCCCAGCGCATCGGCCAGCTCACCTGGATGCTCTTCCTCAAAATCTTCGACCAGTGCGAGGAGACCTGGGAAGACGATGCCACCGATCGAAAGAAAAAATACCAATCTCCGATCCCCGAGGACTGCCGCTGGAGGAACTGGGCGAAATACATCGAAGACGACAAAGGCAAAAAGAAACCCCGCATCCAGGCCAGTGAACTGATCAAACACGTCAACGACGTCGTGTTTCCCGGCCTCCAGCAGCTCGAAATTGAGGGCAATCCCAAAGCCAAGGTCGTCCGCGATGTTTTCCAGGATACCAACAACTACATGAAGTCCGGCACCCAGATGCTGGCCGTGATCGAGAAGCTGGATGAAGCCGTCAATTTCCACGACATCAAGAGTCGGGGCCAGCTGGGAGATGTGTATGAACAGATCCTCAATGACCTGCGCAGCGCCGGGAACGCCGGGGAGTTTTACACCCCTCGCCCGATCACCGAATTCATGGTGAAGATGGTCAATCCCTGCCTGAAAAAACGCGAAACCATGCTCGACCCCGCGTGCGGCACCGGCGGTTTTGTTACCGCCACCATCACGCACTTGGAGGGGCAGATCAGCAAAAAATCCGGAGCGGAAGACCGCAGGGCCATCGCCAGTTGCATCCGGGGCATGGAGAAGAAACAACTCCCCCACCTCCTCTGCGTCACCAATATGATGCTCCACGGCATCGACGTGCCCAGCATGATCGAGCACCGCAATACCCTCGCCACCGGCTGGAACGACTGGAAACTCACCGAGCGCGTGAACTGCGTCATCACCAATCCACCCTTCGGCGGCATGGAGGACGACGGCGTGGGCAGCGACTACCCCTCCGACATCCGCACCCGCGAGACGGCTGACATGTTCCTCGTTCTGATTGTGAAAAAGCTCCTCGCCGTCAAAGGCGGACGCGGTGCCGTGGTCCTGCCGGATGGCACGCTCTTTGGCGAAGGCGTGAAGGCCAAGGTAAAAAAGCTGCTCATGGAGGAGTGTCACCTACACACCATCATCCGCCTGCCGAACGGCGTCTTCGCCCCCTACACCGGCATCAAGACCAACCTGCTCTTCTTCACCAAGGGAAAACCCACGGACACGATCTGGTTCTACGAGCATCGCTACCCGGCAGGGGTCAAGAGCTACAGTAAGACTAAACCTCTGCGCGTCGAGGAGTTCGAACCCATCGAAAGATGGTGGGGCAAAGAGTCCGATGGATTCGCTTGTCGCACCGAGTCCGAGCAAGCATGGAAAATCGACTTCAAGGGCCTCAAGCAGGAGGCCGAAGCCAAGGCCAAGCCGCATTGGGACAAAGCCGAATCGCTCAACAACGAAGCCGCCGCTTTGGGCAACCAGCTCAAGGACCTGCGCGAGTCCATCAAAGGCGAAAAGGATGCCGTCAAACGCACCAAGGCCGAGGACAAGATCTCTGCCCTCAACGAGCAGATCGAAGTCCTCCGCCAGCAGGCCCGCGAGCAGCAATCCATCGGCGACCGCCATTACTGGCCCATCTACAACCTCGACATCAAGAACCCCAACACCGTCGAGGAAGAAACCCACGACGCCGACAAGCTCCTCGCCAAATACAAGGCGCTGCTGGGTGAGATCGACAAGACTCAGGCGAAGCTCAAAGCCGAGCTTTCCGCCGCGCTGGCTCGCCACTCCAATTCAGAAGTGTCCGCCTGATGAATAGACCTTCCTCCTTAGCAGAATTCGGCCACATCGCCAACGCCCCGGATGGCGTTGAAAGACTGCGTGCGTTAATCCTGCAGCTTGCAGCCACTGGAAGGCTCATCGTGAGCGACGAGGCCGAAGGGAGCGCCGAAGCTCTCATCTCAAAGCTCGCAGAAGAAAAGGAAAAGCTCATTGCGAGCGGTGCGATCAAAGCGACGAGCCCACTTCCTCCAGTCGATTTGTCCAATCCACTTCCAGATGTCCCAACTCATTGGCGCTGGCTTCGACTGGGCAACTTGGCTTCCAAAATCGGATCAGGCAGCACGCCACGCGGCGGCTCTCAGGTCTATGTAACCAAAGGAGTTCCTTTTCTACGTTCACAGAACGTCTGGAATGATGGCATCCATCTCGACGACGTGGTGCATATCGATCCCGAGACGCATCAGGGAATGCGAACTACACAAGTTCTTCCCGACGACATCCTGCTCAACATCACTGGTGCCTCTTTGGGACGCTGTGCCAGCGTCCCTTCGGACTTTCCAACGGCGAACGTTAGCCAGCATGTCACGATTATTCGTCCGCTCTTGGCGGACATTCGTCACTTCATTCGGATTTGCCTGCTTTCGCCATTTGGACAGCAAATGATCTGGGGACGCCAAGTTGGAATTGTCGGCGGTCACTCAAAGTGCACCACCTGATGGTCACTTAATCGGGTTCAAAGTGCACCACTTTTGGAGGTAGAACCGCTTCCTTTCCGGCACGGCCCATGTGCTTGGATCGGGGGGTATGTCCAACATCCTCGAAGT
>JBBQWG010000033.1:0-82461 GCA_038210825.1 Verrucomicrobiales bacterium | reverse complement strand
CGGTCGATTGAGTTCTCCTCACGATGCTCCCCACCCCACCTCGCGGTGACGCAGTTTCGTTTGAGTTATTTACGGTTTTCATGGGTTCGTAATGCCGGGTCTCCCACCCGGCGGGGTGGTGCGGCTCGATGGCGCACGAGTTCCGCCTTCAGGCGGAATCAGGGCACCCCGCAGGCTTTGCCGTTTTGCGAAGGAGTGGTGCTGCCGCCTGAAGGCGGGACTCGAACGGCCCCGCATTCCGCCGTGGTGCCCGCCGCTTTTCATGCCATGAAATGCCCATGGATTCCAAACGACTCTTTCTGCTCGACGGCATGGCGCTGGTTTACCGGGCGCACTTTGCGTTCGCGGTGAAGCCGATCATGACCAGCTACGGGATGAATGCCTCGGCCATGCTGGGAATAACGAACACCCTGGTCGAACTCATCACCAAGCAGAAGCCGACGCATCTCGCGATGGTCTTCGACACCAGTGCGCCGACGGCGCGGCATGAGCGATTTCCGGCCTATAAAGCGCAACGTCAGGAAATGCCGGAGGATCTGGGAAAAGCGATCCCGCACGTGAAACGCCTGATGGAAGCCTTCCGCATTCCGGTGCTGGTGCTGGATGGGTATGAAGCCGACGACATCATCGGCACCCTCGCCAAACGCGCCGAAGCGGAGGGCGGGTTCACCACCTTCATGGTGACGCCTGACAAGGATTTTTCCCAATTGGTGGACGAGCGCACCTTCATGTGGAAGCCGGGCCGCCAGGGGGGCGACCATGAGGTGATCGGCGTGGACGAGGTGAAAGCCCAATGGCTGGTGGAGCGGCCGGAGCAGGTGATCGATATTCTCGGTCTCTGGGGCGATGCCTCGGATAACATTCCCGGGGTGCCGGGCATCGGCGAAAAAACCGCCAAGAGCCTGATTCAGCAATTCGGCAGCATCGAGGAAATCCTGGCAAATCCTGACAAATTGAAGGGCAAGCAAAAGGAAAACCTGACCAACTTTGCGGAGCAGGCGCGGCTCTCGCGCGATCTGGCCACCATTCAATTGGATGTGCCGATCGACATCGAACTCGACGCGCTGGTGAAGCAGCCTTTTGACGAGGAAGCGGTGAAGGCGCTGCTGGTGGAGTTTGAGTTCAATGCAGTGGGCCGCCGTTTGTTCGGGGAGGATTTCAAAGCCGGCCGCGGTTTCCACCGCCGGGCGGAAACGGGGGATTCCGCCGGTGAATCCGCCGTTCCGCCGGTGCCTGGCCTGCACACTTCGGAGACCGTGCCTCATGACTGGAAGGTCGCGGATTCAGCGAAACTGCGTGCGGCCGCCCTGACAAAAGCAGGGCAGGCCGGCACCGTGGGATTTGCGGTGGATTGGCAGGGTGCGGACGCGCGCTCCGCGGAGATCCGGGGCATTGCGCTGGCCCCGGAGGCGCATGAAGCCTTTTACCTGACAGGGGCGGATGGGGCCTCTTTGACAGCGGAACTGGCTCCGCTGCTGGGGAATCCGGAAGTCATGCTGGTGGCGCATGATGTGAAGGAATCCCTCCAGGTCCTGTTCCTGCACGGCTCAGCTCCCGTGCAGGCCAAAGTCTTCGATGTGATGCTGGCGCAGGCGCTGATTGATCCCGAACAAAAGGCCTCCCTTGATTTCCTGGCGGAGGCGCAGCTCGGCTATACCCTGACCGTTCCCAAGGCGGTGGAGGCCTCCGGCCAACTGCTGATGCCGGGCATGGAACCGGAAGACACCACGAGGCCCGGCCGCATCATGGAACGTGCGGATCTGGCGCTCCAGTTGAAACCGCTGCTCCAGCCGAAGCTGCACGGGCTGGAACAGGACCGGGTTTTCTATGAAATCGAAAGTCCGTTGGTAGCCGTGCTCGCCGGGATGGAGGCAGCCGGGATCAAGCTGGAGCCAGGCGTGCTGAGCGTCATCGGCACGAGGCTCGAAAAGGAGATCGCGCAGTTGGAACTGTCCGTTTACGAAAAGGCCGGCACCAGGTTCAATCTGAACTCCCCGAAGCAGTTAGGCGAAGTGCTGTTCGATCAGATGAAGCTGATCGACAAGCCCAAAAAAACCAAAACCGGCCAATACATGACCGGGGAGGATGTGCTGGCGGAACTGGCAGGCGAACATCCGGTGGTGGCTGATCTGCTGGCCTACCGGGAGGCTTCCAAACTCAAAAGCACCTATGTCGATGCCCTGCCGCTCGCCATCGCCCGCCGCACCGGGCGCGTGCATACCACCTTCCACCAGGTCGGGGCAGTGACCGGCCGGCTGGCTTCCAACAATCCAAATCTGCAGAACATCCCGATCCGCACCGAGGCGGGCCGCGAGATCCGCAAGGCGTTCATCGCACCGGCTCCCGGCTGGTCGCTGCTGTCGGCGGACTACAGCCAGATTGAGCTGAGGGTCATGGCCAGCATTTGCCGGGACCCCCACATGATGGAAGCCTTCGAGCAGGGGATCGACATTCACACCGCCACCGCCGCGCGGGTGCATGGCGTTTCCATAACAGATGTCACCGGCGACATGCGCCGCACTGCGAAGATGGTAAACTTCGGCATCATCTACGGCATCAGTGCCTTTGGCCTGGCGCAGCGGCTGGGCATTCCGCGCAGCGAAGGCGGGCGGCTGATTGACGAATATTTTGTCCAGTATCCCGGGGTGAAGCGCTACATGGAGAACACCATCGAGGACGCCAAACAGTGCGGTTACGTCGAAACCATCACCGGCCGCCGCCGCTACCTGCGGGACATCAATTCCGGCAACGTGAACATCCGCAAAGCCGCCGAGCGCAATGCCATCAACATGCCCATCCAGGGCACCTCGGCGGACATGATCAAAATCGCCATGGTCCGCATCGCCGAAGCCCTCCGCGCTGGCGGTTATGCCACCCGCATGTTATTGCAGGTGCACGATGAACTGGTCTTCGAGGTCCCCGATGCCGAAAGCGCTGCCATCCGCAGCCTGATCCCAAATCTGATGCAGGAAGCCCTGCCGCTGGCAGTGCCGGTGGTAGTGGAACTGGGACAGGGCTCCGACTGGTTCACTGCCCATGCGTGAGGAAGCCCCCGGAAACGGTGTCGCGGACCGCATTCAGGCGCAAACCTGGGCAGTCACGAGGCTGTCGAGTTCCTCGACATGCGAATTAGTCAGGGAACTGAGGGAGGCACCGGTTTGCACTTCGTCCGAGAAGTTGATGCGGCGTCCGGAGTCCCCCATGATATTGTGCTGGGCGGCCCGGTCGAACATCAATGCCAGTTTTTGTTCAATGCGGGTCAGGTCGCTTTCGATTTCCTGAATCCGGCCGCTGCGGCTGCGCGCGGTTTCCATCCGCTGGTCCAGAATGAGAACGGTTTCCTCTTTGGACTGGCGGGTGGCGGAGGTTAGGCCGGGCTCTTCCAGTTCCTGCAGGATGCGGCGGCGCTCCTCTCCGATGGCAGCTTCACTGCTGCTGGAAATGTCTTCGTCAAGGAGATCGCGGGCCATCAGCAGTTTCAGATAGAGCCAAAGCAGATATTCTCCTGGGCGCAGCAGACTGCCTTTCTGGCGTGAAGGGAAAAGGTCGCCCAGCCGGGAGACCCGGAGATGAAGGCGGTTGTATCGCTCCCGGGATTTTTTGCCGAGTTTGGCCACTACGAGAGACCACTTTTCCATCATGGCTTCCCGTCCTGCTTCCCACGCGAGGCGCTTTTGGACCCTGACCCGGGGCAGGTAGCCATACAGGGTGATGGAGGCTACAGCACCCATTCCCGTCCATAATGCCCAAGTGATGCCAAATCTGCCGATCAAGCCCAGGAGCAACAGGAAGAGAGCCGTTCCCGTCCAGAAATAATCACTTCTAACCAAGTTGCGTGCCGCGGACCTCGGACAGGATTCGCGGCCTTCTGACTCATCAGGGAGATCGGACATGCAGGAACAGATAACCGGTTCCCATGAAAAGAGAAATGCAAATCTTTCCCGAAATTGGAATCAGCGCCATTCCCGGAAAAGGGCCTGATTTTCCTCCAAACGGGAATTCCGCGACATATCAGAGCCACCCGTGAATCCGCAATAAACAGGCGGGATGCCCGAAAGCTTGTGCCCTGCGGCGCGTTCGTTATGTTCCTGCCATGAAAATTCCTGCTTTTTCTCTTTTGGGTCTTCTGTTCCTTGGGGCTGGTGCGGCTGCGACGGGGGCGGAACTGCTGGCCGAAGGCGCGAAAATCGAAGTCCTGAGCGAAGGCTACCTTTTCACGGAAGGCCCGGCGGTGGACCGGGAAGGCAATGTCTTCTTCACCGACCAGCCCAACGACCGCATCGTGAAATACAACGCCGCCGATGGTGCCTTCTCCGACTGGCTCAAGCCGGCGGGGCGCAGCAACGGCACCTATTTTGACAAAGCGGGCAATCTGCTGGCCTGCGCCGACGGAGAGAATCAACTTTGGTCAATCGCCCCCGACAAAACGGTCACCGTCCTGATCAAGGATTTTGGCGGCAAACTGCTCAACGGCCCCAACGATCTCTGGATCCGCCCTGACGGAAATCTCTACTTCACCGACCCGCACTACAAACGCGATTACTGGAAGCGCGACAAGGAGATGCAGCAGCCGGGCAAATTCGTCTATTTCTTCGACCCCAAAACCCAACAGGCCACCCCGGTCGCCACCGACCTCAAGGCACCCAATGGCATCATCGGCACCCCGGATGGAAAGACGCTTTACGTGGCCGATATCGGGGACCGCAAAACCTGGTCCTATTCCATCAACGCGGATGGCACCCTGGCCAACAAAACCCTTTTCTGTGAACTGGGCTCGGACGGCATGACGATTGATGCCGATGGCAACGTCTACCTCACCGGCAGCGGCGTGACAGTCTTCGACAAAACCGGAAAACTCCTCACCAATATCCCCATCCCCGAGCCATGGACCGCCAATGTGACCTTTGGCGGCAAGGACCGCGACCTGCTCTTCATCACCGCCAGCAAAAAGGTCTATGGCGTGAAGATGCGGGTGAAAGGCGCTTACTGATAAAGCAGCGCCGGGGCAGGCCCTGACAAAGCGGGCTCTGACAAGAAAATAAAAAGGCGGTCCCGGGGATTCGGAACCGCCATTGGGTCAGAGATGATTAGCGGCAGGGCGCCGCGCCCGGGATCAGGCAAGGGCGGTGAGACGCCGGACAATTTCCGCCTTCGGCTGGACCCCAAGGGCCTTGTCCTTCAGTTCGCCGTCCTTGAAGAAGAACAGTGCCGGAATGTTGCGGATGCCGTATTCGACCGCGAGATCGGGTTCGTCGTCGACATTGACTTTGACGACTCTGACGGCATCGCCTTTTTCGGTGGCGATCTCATCTAGCACCGGGCCCAGCATTTTGCAGGGGCCGCACCACTCGGCCCAGAAGTCCACCACCACGGGGACGGAAGCCTGGAGAACGTCGGACGCGAAATTAGCTTTGGAGGTTTGGATGACTTTGTCGCTGGCCATATTGTTAGGAAGTAGGGGTGGGGGTGATCCTGCTTCAACTTAACCGGTTGTGGCCCGATGCAACAAAAAAGCCCGGCAGGTCGATGGACCTGCCGGGCCTGGCATCAGGAGAATTTTGTTCCGGGGAAACCGGACCCTTATCCGACAAAAAGCGTCAGGATGAGCACGGCAACCGCCGCGAGCGAGGAGATGGTGAGGAAGATGGCAGGACCCATGGAAATTTCAGGATAAAGGATTGAAGGTTAATCGACCGTCGGACGGGCCGGAATCTTGGGAGCCTTGTCTTCGTAATCGGACTTCACGGTTTCGCCGACCTTGCGGTCGAAGGGGGAATAATCCATCGGCAGCTTGAAGGAGGGCTGAATGTTGTCCTTCTGCCAGTCTTCCCTTTTCGTGGTGGTATCGGCCACCCCGTTGGAAAGGGGCCAGGAGTCGACGGAGGCAAAGGCAAAGAAAAGCATCGCAAGGCTGGCCACAAGCGCCACCCAAGCCATGATGTTCAGCGGGCCATCATCGACATCCTCGTCGTCATCGGCCATGCTGGCGGTCCGGATCGGGGCGCTGGAAATGGCGGCGGTGGGAGCGGCGGAGGGCAGCTTGACCGTGGCCTTGGGCAAGGGCTGGGTGCCCCCTCCCACCGCAGCGGCAGGAGCACCAGCCCCAGCGGGACGGGCCAGCGCCGGACTGGCGGGACGCGGAGGGGTGGCTCCGAGCGGAATGGTTTTGCTGCCCACGGGAGCTACGGGAGGAGCCGGACGGGGAGGAGCCCCGGGGGCAGTCGGAGCGGTGGGAGCCGGAGGTGCCCCACCCATGGTGGGACGCGGCGGCGGGCTCAAAGGCACTGTCGGAGCCGGAGGGCTGCCAACGGAAGGAGACGGGCGCGGAGCCAAAGGCACCGTGGCCGGCGGGGCATCTGCGCCGGGAGCATTGGCGCGCAAGGTAATGCGCACGGTTTCCTTCTTCAGCGGCACGGCCGAAGTCTTGGTCGAAAGGGGGATGGAAGAGGTGCTCTTCGACGGTGGTGGGAGTTCGTTTTCTTCTTGGCTCATGGGAAAAAGGGCAGGTGGGAGAGGAATTTCAGGTGATCAATGGCAGTTCCCGCAGGGGGTGTCAACTATTTGAGGGAAAAGGGTTCAGGTTTCCGGAGTGAAGGAAGGGGAGGGCGGGCAAGTTTTCAGTTTCCAGTGATACAGATTTCAGATTGGGCGTGGAGTTGAAGTTGGCGGACGGAGAATGGCGGATGGCAGATGACAGAAAGAGGATGCCGGATTTGGGAAAGGCGGATCAAAGGCGGATGGATGGTGGAATGTGGGCGGGGCGCGGGAATTCTGGATCAAATTTGGCCCGACCGGACCTGAGTGACCTCGTCGGCGATGATTTGCAAGGCCTCGCGCACCGGGACAGGGTCCCCGGAACAGTTGAGGCGTAGGCATTCGGTGCGGTGCGGCCAGTCGTGTGGCAGGCCGAAGAAAAAGTCCTCGCCCGGCACCACAAGGACATGGCGGAGTTTGAGCCGTTGGTAAAGTTCCCGGGAAGTAATGGGCAAATCAGTCAGCCGCAGCCATCGGAAAAATGCCCCCTCGCAACGGTGCAGGGACCATCCGGGGGCGTCGCCAAAGGCTTCCTGCATCCAGCGCCCGGCGTCACGCGCCCGGGTTTCGTAATACGGACGGATCACCTCACGGGACAGATGGAGCAGTTCATCGGAATCAAGGAGCGGTTTCACCAGTTGCTGCCCCGCATTGGTATTGGCAAGGCCCACCACGGAGGTCATGGCTGCGATAGCCGAGGCAATTTCCGGCCGGGCCACCACGATGCCGGTGCGGGTTCCGGGCAGGCCCAGTTTGGAAAGACTCAGGGTCAGAATGATATGGTCGCCAAAACACGGCACCGCATCCGTAAACACCGCCCCGGGGAAGGGCAGACCGTAGGCGTTGTCGATGATCAGGGGAATCCGTGCCGCCAGCGCCAGTTCGGAAAGCCTCGCAATTTCCCCATTGGTCAGGACATTGCCCGTGGGATTGGTCGGGCGGGAGACGCAGATCGCGCCGATATTTCCGAGCGCGAGGGCCGCTTCGACCCGGGGAAAGGAAACGCGGTACTTAAACTCCCGCTCCGGCAATTCCTCAATCTCCGGCTGGCAGGCAAGGAACAGTTCCGGCTGCAGGCCCTGATTGGCATAACCGATATACTCCGGCACCAACGGCAGCAGGATCTTCCGCGAGGTCCCGTCCGGCATCGGACCGGCCAGCAGATTGAAGAGATAAAAGAACGCGCTCTGCCCCCCGGCCGTAATCGCCAGATGGGCCGGGGTGACGTCCCAGCCGCAGTGCCGCCCGAGGAATCCCGCGAGGCTTTTCAAAAACGGCGGATTGCCCTGCGGCGGATCGTAGTTTCCCAGGGTCCGCTCCAAGGCATCCCCGTCTGCCATCAACTCCCCCATGCGCCGCCGCCACACCGCATCCACCGCCGGAATGTGCGCCGGATTCCCCCCGCCCAGCATCCGCATCCCCGGATCCGTCGTCAGGGCCCTGCCCAGATCATCCATCAGTTCAAGTATGCCGCTGCGCCCCGCCAGCCGGGCCCCTGAAGAGGAAAATTGATAGGGCTGGGGCATGGATGCGGAGCAGGAGGAGGGTTGGGCGGGCAATGAGCAGAAGGCAGCGGTCGGAGGTCAGCGGGCAGAAGGCAGAAGGCAGAAGGCAGCCGTCAGTGGTCAGCGGTCAGTGGTCAGCGGTCAGAGGTCAGTGGGCAGTGGACAGTGGGCAGTGGGCTGAATCCGGCATGGTGAGTTGATCCAAGGCCTCCCTGCAAGCCTGTCTTTTCAGAGAAAACGCATCCGCTTCGTTTCGATGGGGCCGGGCGTCCCCGCCTTCGGCTCCCGCTATGGGCGGTAGGTTTCCCGGGGGGGGCTGGTCCACGGAGAATGGAGGAAGGCGAAAGACCGGACCAAAGACCAAAGACCTAAGGCGAAAGCTTCCTCAGCCCGGCATCGGATCCCGGAATTCAAATTTCCCCATCCCCTCCAGCGGGCCCATGTTTTTGTTCCCATTGGACCCGCATGGGATGATCCGGTGCCAGTTTTTGAATCTGGTGGCGCACCATGCTGTCCCACTGCTGGGAGGCAGTTGCCTTGGTCTTCTGTTTCGCAAATTGGTCCCGCGTCGTGTCATTCAAGTGCCGCTGCCCCTTGATTTCCGAGTTCTGCAAATGATCCGCCCACGCCCGCAACTGACGCGAACAGCTCTCCGCCCGCGATTTCAAATTTGAAATTTGAGATTTGAAATCGCGCAGCACCGGCCTCCGCTCGAAAAAACACAACATGGACCGCACCTCTCCCGCCGATCCCCTCGCGATGTAAATGAACTGCAGCAGCTCTGCCGTCGATCCCCGTTCGAATCCCTCCGCGATATTGTTGGAAACCGACAGCGATGCCCGTTCAATCTGATCCCGCTTAGACCAAGATAGCGGCTTCCCCACCGCGTCCAGAAAATCCTCCACCTCTTCCGCCAGCCTGATCGACTCCTGCCATACCGGCAGGTCTTCAAAGCGTTCGTAGGTAGGCATGCCGGTTTTTTTATTTGGGATTGGGCAGAGGGAGATATTTGAGAGGTGTCGGGAGTCGGGGGTCGGGGGTCACGAGCCAGGAGCGGGGAGCCAGGAGCGGGGAGCCAAGAGCGGGGAGCCAAGAGCGGGGAGTCGGGATCCAGGAGCGGGGAGCTGGGAGCTGGGAGCGGGGAGCGGGGAGCGGGGAGCGGGGAGCGGGGAGCGGGGAGCTGGGAGCTGGGAGCGGGGAGCTGGGAGCGGGGAGCTGGGAGCTGGGAGCGGGGAGCGGGGAGCGGGGAGCGGGGAGCGGGGAGCGGGGAGCGGGGAGCTGGGAGCTGGGAGCTGGGAGCTGCGGAGCGGGGGAGCGGGGGAGCTGGGAGCTGGGAGCTGGGAGCTGGGGAGCGGGGAGCTGGGAGCGGGGGGCTGGGAGTCAATGCGAGGGACGATTATCACAAATTTCAAATTTTCAAATCTCAAATCTCAGATCTCAGATCTCAGATCTCAAATCTCAAATCTCAAATCTCAAATCCCAAATCCCAAATCCCAAATCTCATTCACCCCTCCCGGCGCAGAGTCTCCGGCCAGCAGGTCGGTTCCAGCGTGCCGCCATCCGCCCGCCACACCATCCGGCCATTGGGCAGCAGCAACCGGAACACCACGTCGTGGGAAGATCCCCGCGGTGTCATCACCCGTTCTGCGGGAGCAAAATGGGAGGAGGCCATCAAGGCCCAGGACAACCGCCGCCATGCTTTCACAGTCCTGCACCCCCGGGCGACTTAGTGCACCACTGCGGAAGCGGCCTGACGCAGTCTCGCGGGAGGCAGGTCTGCCAGCACGTAGGATTCGTCCCCTGCGAGGCCGGATCTCCTCAGGGAACGCGGAAGGTTTTGCCGGTGTAAGGGCATTTGACCTTGGTGCCGGTGGGAATGCCGCTGACGTCCACGAGGGCTTGGCGCGACCATGGGCTGTAGACGAAGCCGGTTTTGCCGGGCACCAGTTCCCCAAAGGGGAGATCCTGCCTCGGGGGCAGCGGGGGAGCGGCTGTTGGGGTGGATGGGACGGGTGGCCTTTCCACAACTGCCGAACCTGGGGCGATAGGGGACCCCGCAGTGGGGGAAGGGGGATCCTGAAGTGGAATATGCTCTAACGCTTCAGGTTGGGGGGGCACCCGGGGATCCTGCTTCTGACTTCTTCCAGATCCGGCAACCCTGACAGGAGCGGGGAGGCCGGGCGGCGTGCGGCGAAGCGCGGCGGCGGCAGATGCAACGTCCGGAGCTGCCACGTCGGGAGAAGCTGCGACGTCAGGAGAATAGGTGCGGGGTGGCATTGCCGGATAGCGCGCACCCGTATCATAGTCTGGAGTGGCAGCATTTTCCCGCCTAACGGGGACCGGAGGGGACTGGGCCCGGCTCCGGGACATTTCAAGGCGGCGATTGGATGGGACGTCGTAATAATAGGGATCCCCGTAAGTCGGGACCGCCCGGCGATAACCGTCGGTTCCACTTGTTTGGCCGGCTCTTGTTTGCGATGCCGCTGCGGCGGTGGCCCTTCCGGCGTTTTTGATGGCGGTGCCGATCCGGCGGGGGTTGACGGCTTGCTTCACTTTAGTCAGGCCCTGTTTGGCTTTGGCTCCGATCCTTTTAAAGGGATTATCCGCTTGAGCGGGTCCGGCGGCCAAGGGCAGGGCGGCCAAGGCCACCACGATCCAGAGCGGCCGGGAAATGGAAAGAAAGGACGTTTTCATGGCAGCAGGATTTCGACGGAGAGGGAGGGGCGGGAGAGGCCAGTAGATGGGAATTCATCAATACGCCCTGCAGGAGGCATGCCGTGATGGCGGCGTTGTGGGGCAAATCGTTGGACATCAACGTAAAACAAATGAAGGGGGAAGGAAACCAGGGGACTTAGAGCCGGATTTGCATTGCCGAATGCGGTGGATCCCCGGGGATGACGGGAGATTTGCATGGGGTGCGCGGAGCAGGTGAGTCGCGATGGCTGGCGGGATGGGCCGCAGTCATGGAGAACTGATGGTGACCAGTGCGGCAGGTGCCTCCCCGTGCTCTTGGGATCACGGCCTTTTTGCGGAGAACAGGGTGAGGGTGGTCGTGGAGACGTCTTTTTGATGGACGGATGGGGAGATTGGCTTTTGGCTGGGGCCACGATATTGATTTTATGAAACTGATCCGATTTGGGGAAGCCGGGGCCGAGCGGCCGGGATTGTTATTGGAAGATGGGACGCGGGTCATGGCTCCGACGCTGTGCTCTGACTATGACGAACGTTTTTTTGGGTCCGGCGGGCTGGAGCGGCTGCGGGACTGGGCGACGGGGGACTTGTCAGGAATGGAACGGGTGGCGGAGGGCGTGCGGTGGGGCCCTCCCGTAGCCCGGCCCTCCAAAATCGTCTGTGTGGGACTGAACTACCGGGCCCATGCGGTGGAAACCGGTGCAGCGATTCCCGGAGAGCCGGTGCTGTTCATGAAAGCTTCGTCGGCCTGGAGCGGGCCGTTCGATGAGGTGCAGTTGCCTCCGGGATCCCTGAAACTGGACTGGGAGGTGGAACTGGCGGTGGTAATCGGAAAGGTGATGCGCCGGGTGCCGGAATCCGCCGCGCTGGATCATGTGGCGGGGTATGGGGTGATGAACGATTACAGCGAACGGTCCTGGCAGAAGGAGCGGGGCGGCCAGTGGTCCAAAGGCAAAAGTGGGGACACCTTTGCTCCCTTCGGGCCGTGGTTGGCCACCCCGGAGGAATTGACAGACCCGGGGAATCTGAGTTTGGAGTTGACCCTGAATGGGGAAATCAAACAGGCCAGCACCACGGCGGACCTGATCTTCGGGGTGGCCCACGTCCTCAGTTACATCAGCCACTTCATGACATTGTTGCCAGGGGATGTGGTGAGCACGGGCACCCCCAGCGGAGTGGGGGCCGGACATCAGCCGGAGCACTACTTGAAGGCAGGGGACGTGGTGGAGGCGACGGTGGCCGGGCTGGGCAGGCAGCGGCAGCGTATCGTAGATTGGCCGGGGGCCATTATTTGAATGAGGGTGGCGGGGTTACGCGTTTACGGTTGAACCTCTTTTGGGCAGCAGTGTCCAAGTCCGGCGTGATCCCGGTTCCGGGCACCCAAAGCGGAAAAGTCCGCGTTTTTCCCCACACAACTTTTCTTTCCTCCCCACCCTTCCCACCTTTCCTGCGCTTCCTGCGCTTCCGGCGCGGCGCGGCGGTTTCTCTTCGACCAGCCCATTACCACCACTACTGCCATGATTCGTCCGCTGCCATTTGCCGTTTCCGCTGTGATTACCTTGTCAGGCCTTGCAGCCATGTTGGTTCCGGCCCACGCGGACTGGCCTCAATGGCGGGGTCCGCAGGCCAACGGGGTCACCGCCACGGCCACCCCGCCGGTGGAATGGAGCGAAACCAAAAATGTGAAATGGAAAGTCAAAGTGCCAGGCAAAGGGCATTCCACTCCCATCATTCTGGGGGACAAAATTTATCTGACCACCGCAGTGGCCACCGGGAAAAAAACGCCTCCACCGGCGGCCGCGGAGCCTTCCCTCCGACAAGCTGAAACCCCGGCCCCTCCTCAGGCCGGTGGGCAAGGGGGCGAGCGCCGCGAACGCCGCCGCGAAGGCGGCGGTCCTCCTGGCGGCGGTGGCCGCGGCCGGGGCATGGCTCCGGACGAGACCCATCAGTTCCAGTTGCTCTGTCTGGACCGCGCCACCGGCAAAACCCTCTGGCAACAAACCGCCATTGAGCAGCTCCCGCATGAAGGCCACCACCAGGACCATGGGTTTGCCTCACACTCTCCGGTGACCGATGGCACCCATGTGTATGCCTATTTTGGCTCGCGCGGGCTGCATTGTTATACCTTGGACGGCAAGCTGGTGTGGTCCAAATCCCTTGGCCGCATGCAGACGCGCAATTCCTTCGGGGAAGGCAGTTCGCCGCTGCTCACCGGGGATGCCATCGTAATCAACTGGGACCATGAAGGGGCGGACTTCATTGCCTGTTTTGACAAAAAAACCGGAGAGGAACGCTGGCGCAAGGAACGGGACGAACCGACCAGTTGGGCCACCCCCCTTGCCGTGGAGCATGGCGGCAAAACCCAGGTGGTGGTCAGTGCCACCAACAGAATCCGCAGTTATGATCTGGCCACCGGCGACGTCGTCTGGGAATGCGGCGGAATGACCACCAATGTGATTCCGAGTCCGGTCTCGGCTCATGGCATGGTGTATGCGCTGAGCGGTTTCCGCGGCAATGCCCTGCGTGCCATCCGCCTCGGCGGAACCGGCGATTTGACTGATACGGATGCTGTGGTTTGGAAATATGACACCAAATGCCCCTACGTGCCCTCCGGGCTGGTGGAGGAGGACCGCCTCTGGTTCTTCAGCCAGAATACCGGGATCCTCTCCTGCCTGAATGCCAAAACGGGGGAAGTCCTGATTGATGCCGTCCGTATCGAAGGCCTCGGCGGCGTCTATGCCTCCCCGGTGGCTGCCGCAGGCAAGATCTACCTCACCGGCCGCAACGGCGAAGGCGTGGTGCTGAAGGCAGGACCAAAACTCGAAGTGCTCGCCACCAACAAACTCGACGAGAAATTCGACGCTTCCCCCGCCCTGTCAGGAAAGGACCTCCTCCTGCGCGGGCATGAGTATCTGTATTGCCTTGCCTTGCCGTGATG
The DNA here is from genome assembly GCA_038210825.1 of Verrucomicrobiales bacterium. GTDB lineage: Bacteria > Verrucomicrobiota > Verrucomicrobiia > Verrucomicrobiales > V1-33 > CAIZWU01. The sequence continues at coordinate 68,793 of JBBQWG010000033.1, read as the reverse complement.
TCTGGGGGCATCCGATCCGAACCTAACCGGATGAAACGATCCGGAAGACGCACAGACCCGGCTTGCCAAAAAAGCCCTGCCACCATGTCGGCCGAAAAGCGGATTGACACTCTGTGTGATAACTGTTCCTGTGAACACGACCTTCGACATACCCCTACTATTTATGAAAATCCTCTCCTCCGTTGTGAGCGCCGTGCTGCTGTCCGCTTCCGCGCCAGCCGCCCACCTGATTGGTTCCTACCGGCTGGATGAAGCCTCCGGCAACATTCTGGACGGGACCGGATTGAATCCCAGCGGCGAGCTGACCGGAACCGCCAATTATGCCCAGCCGGGGGTTCCAAACGGCAGCTACGGCTCCATCGCGGTGACCAATGCCACAGGGACCTCCATTGGGTTTGGTCCATCCACCCAGGACACGCTTTTCATTGCGGGGACCGACAATAACAACCCTATTATGAATCTGGCTTCCACCGGCAGCTTCACCGCCATGGGGTGGATCAATCCAGGCGTTTCTGTCCTGACCACGCAATATACCAACCGCCTGTTTTCGACAGGCACGGAAGCCGGCGTGGACCGCGGGTGGTCCATGGGGCTCTCCTACAATCCGGCGACCAATTGGACCGTCCGGTTCACCGCCTATGGCGTTGCCGACAAGGATTCCACCCCCTTCAGCATCAATACGGGGGAATGGTATCACATCGCCACCACCTACGACAACGGCACCACGTCCATGTATCTCAATGGCAACCTCATCAACGTGCACGCCAACACCGCACTCTTTGGGGACGAGTCAGGACTGGGGCGTTTGGTGATCGGGGGACGTCTCGGCGGAAATGACCGCGACCAGGCCAACGGGCTTTTGGACGGGCTCAGCGTCTATAACCGTGTGCTGACAGTCGATGAGGTGAGGGAAGCGGCAGTTCTTTCGGTAGTTCCGGAACCTTCGGTGGCACTGCTCGGCATCCTTGCGGCGCCTCTGATGTTCCGCAGAAAAAGGAACGTTTAAGAGGAAGGACCGCCCGCCACTCTCCGCCCGGATGGCTGGCAGACCACTGAGAGGCAGACTGGAACCCTGCTCCGGACAAACGCCCTGCTGAAACCTGCCTTGGCGCGAATCAGGGATTTGCCCCAGCCGATCGATATGCACGGGTGCAGGTGTTTCCTTTGCCTTGCTTGAAATACCGGGCAAATTTTAGTGCTTCCTTAAAACCTCGTTTTCTGGGAAGAGTGACGGAATGTTCACATTCCCCCAAGTGAGCCGCGTGGCGGCTTTCTTCCCGTTCCTTATCGGCACCGCGACGGCCCAATCCATCGTCATCAATGAAATCCACTATGATGAGGATGATCCGACCGTGCACAGCGAATATATCGAATTGCACAATCCCGGGACCCAGCCGGTGGATTTGTCAGGTTGTTATTTCAGCGAAGGCATCAGCCTGACCTTTCCGGCCGGGACCCAGGTGGCTGGCGGAGGCTTTGTGGTGGTGTGTGAGGATCCGGCGGTGCTGCAAAGCAAATGGGCGGTGGCCGGGGCGGGGGTCTTCAATTGGAATGCCGGGGTGGTGCCGCCGCGGTATGGCCGGCTGAAAAACGGCGGGGACACCATCACCCTGCGGTCCGTGGGGGGAACGACGCTGGACACGGTGACCTATGGGCGCGGCTTTCCATGGCCCACGGTGGGCGATCCCCCTAACTACTCCATCGAACTGCTCAACCCTGCCCTGGACAATGATCTGGGCGGGCATTGGCGGCGGTCGGATGCGGTGGGAGGGGGCTCTCCGGCGGTGAACTACATCCCGCTGGGCAGTGCGGGATGGCGCTACCGCAAGGCCACCAGCGAACCCTCGTCTCCCACGCCGGCGTGGCGCGCGGGGGGATTTGTGGAAGATGCCACCTGGCTCACCAGTGCCGGAGGGGCTCCGTTTGGTTATGGCGAAACGGTGGACACCCTCCTCACGGACATGCAGCCCGACCCCGGGGCGGTTCCGCCGGTGCCGGGCTACAGCGGTATCTACTTGAGGCACACCTTCCAAATTGCCGGTCCCGTGCCGGGGGTGCTGAGGCTGCGGGTATTCAATGATGACGGATTTGTGGCCTGGATCAATGGAACGGAAGTCGCACGCTTTGGCCCGCCGGCGGGAGTGGAGGTGGCATTTAACGACTTTGCCGGCCGGAACCACGAGCACCAGACCGCCGATGTAATCACGATCACTGCGCCCAATGCGATCCTGAATACCGGATCCCCCGGTGCCCCGGCGCAGAATGTCCTGACCATCCATGCGCTGAACACCAACTTCAGCAGCAGTGACTTTTACCTTGATGCGGAACTGGCCTTCCCCGGCAGCGGCAGCAGTGCGGCCCCCACCCCGCGGGCTCCGAATTCGGTGCTTGCCGCCAATGCCCCGCCGGCGGTCCGGCAGGTGGCGCACACGCCGGTGGTTCCGCTGCCCTTGCCGGAGTGGCCGCCTTCCGGCCAGCCGGTGAGGATCACGGCGCGCATCACGGATCCCCAGGGCATGGGGGCGGTCTCCCTCGCGTGGCAGGTGGTGGAGCCGGGGGATTATATCAAAATCAATGACCCGCGCTACAACGCCCCGGGTTCATGGACCACCGTGCCGATGACCGACGATGGGACCAATGGCGATCCCACCGCCAATGACGGGGATTTTGCGGCCCTGATTCCGGCTTCCGTGCAGCAGCACCGGAGGCTGATCCGCTACCGGATTACGGCGGCAGATGCGGCCGGGGCCACAGTGACGGTGCCTTATGCCGACGACCCCCAGCCTAACTTTGCCTATTATGTCTACAACGGCCTGCCGGAATACACCGCCAAGGCGACGCCCGCCGCCGCCAATGTCACCTGGCCAGCGGCCCTGCTGGGCACGGTGCCGGCCTATCATCTGATTACCCGGACCGAGGAACACGCCAATGCGCAGTATGTGCCGGTCATTCTTCCGGGCGGCACCAGGGTGAACCCTGCTGCCGGGGCCTACGGACACAGCCTCTACAACTGGCAGGGGGCCTTGTGTTATGACGGCAAAGTTTATGATCACATCCGCTACCGCGCCCGGGGCGGAGTGTGGCGCTTTGCCATGGGCAAGAACATGTGGAAGTTTGACTTCAACCGGGGGCACGACTTCCAGGCCCGCGACAACTACGGCCGGAAATATGACCAGAGGTGGAAAAAGCTGAATTTCTCTTCCGTCATCCAACAGGGCGATTTCAACCATCGGGGCGAGCAGGGTCTTTTCGAAAGTGTAGGCTTCCGGCTGTTCCAACTCACAGGCCTGCCGGCGGAGCATACCCAGTTCGTCCACTTCCGCATCGTCGAGCGGCCGTCGGAAACCAATGACACCACCAACCAGTTTGATGATGATTTCCAGGGGTTGTATCTCGGAATCGAACAACAGGATGGCCAGTTCCTTGATGAACACGGCCTGCCGGACGGCAACCTCTACAAGATGGAGTCCGGCACCGGAGAGCTGAACCATACCGGCACGCTGGGCCCCAAGGACAAGAGCGATCTCAATGCCTTCCTCAGTTATGGCACCACCGAAACATGGTGGCGCACCAACTGTGATTTGCCGAACTACTACAACTACCGTGCCATCGTGGACAGCATCCACCACTACGATATCGGTCACGGGAAGAATTATTTTTACTACCGGAATCCCCAGACGGCGAAATGGACGGCATTGGCGTGGGACCTCGACCTGACGTGGGCCGATAACATGTATCTCAGTGACAGCGGCATCGCGGGGCTGTCGCCTTCGGGGAATCCCACCGAACCCTTTTTCAGCCGGGTCTTTGGCCCGACCCAGACCGGCCCCGGCCCCATCCCGGTGCTGCGCCGGGAAATGCGGAACCGCATCCGGGAGGTCCAGGATCTGCTATTTACTCCGGAGCAGACGGGCATGCTGATCGATGAAATGGCGTCCGTGATTTACCAGCCGGGCCAGCTTTCCTTTGTCGATGCCGACCGCGCGATGTGGGATTACAACCCGATTCTCGTATCGTCTTACGTCAATTCCAGCAAGGCCGGGCATGGCCGGTTCTATCAAAGTGCCGTCAACAATCCGGTGACCCCGGAAAGCGAAGCCGGGAAATTTGCCGGGATGATCGTGAAAATGAAAAATTACATCGTGAGCCGGCGCAATGTGATAGCGAGCCAGGTTCTGACGGCCGCAGAAGAAGCGCTGGTGCCGGGGACCCCGGTGCTTTCGCGCAGCGGTTCCGGCCCCATTCCCACCAATGCCCTCCATTTCACGGGCAGTGCCTTCATTGGCAAAAACGGGGCGGAGTTTGCCGGCCTGAAATGGCGCATCGCCGAAGCCACCGAGCCGTCAGCGCCCGGTTACCAACCCTATGACCGGAGCACCCGCCGCGCTTATGAAATCGAAAATGCGTGGGAATCGGAGGTTATTACCCCCTTCACGGCCAACTTGTCTGCCCCTGCCGTGGCGGCCCGGCCGGGCGGCAGCTACCGGGCGCGCGTCAAACACCTCGATTCCACCGGACGCTGGAGCCACTGGAGTGCCCCGGTTACTTTCACCGCTGCGGAGCCGGATGTCTCAGTCTACCTGCAGTCCCTCGTCATCTCCGCAATTCACTATCATCCGGCTCCCCCCACTGCCGCCGAAGCTCCCGTCAATCCGGATCCTGAAGCTTACGAATGGATCGAGCTGATCAATGTGGGACCGGTTCCCCTTGACCTGACTCCCGTCCGTTTCACCAAAGGAGTCGACTTTGAATTTGCCGGCAGCACCGTCACTTCCCTGCTCCCGGGTCAGCGGGTCCTCGTGGTGCGCAATCTGGCCGCCTTTACCGCCCGTTATGGGGTTTCCCCGGGAGGAACTCAGGTGGCGGGAGAGTGGCAGGCCGGGGATGCCCTGAGCAATGGCGGGGAGCAGCTCAAACTCAGTTATGGGGCCGGCACCGCGATCCGGGATTTTGTTTATGATGACAACGGACCATGGCCCGATGGAGCGGATGGCGGCGGCCATGCCCTCGTCCTCACCAATCCTTCCTCAGTGCCGGATCCGGCCAATCCCTATCATTGGCGGCTCAGCACCCAGCCCGGTGGCACCCCAGGGCAGACCGACCGCCTGAGTTATGCGGCGTGGGCTGCCGGCTTTGGCAGCCCGGCCTCCAGCCTTGATTCCGATGGCGACGGTGTGATTAACTTCTCGGAATACGCGCTGGGTTCGCTGGCCACGTCCGGCAGCTCGTTGCCAGCCATGGCTGCAGATACGGAATGGGTCCTCGGGATTCCCTACGGCCGAATCACTTTCACCCGGCGTGCCGGGGCCGACGACGCCCAGGTGTTGGCGCAATGGAGTTCCCAGGCCATGGACTGGGACAATCCGCCTTTTTCCTTCCAGCGCATCCATGTCACGCCCCATGCCAATGGCACCGTGTTGGAAACCTGGCGCAGCCTGACCCCGCTGACCCAGCAGTCTGCCGTCTACTTCCGTCTGAAAATTCTGTCCGTGCCCTGAAAGGAGGCGGGGAGGAATGCCATTACCTGATACAAAAAGAGCAGGCGTGCGGTTCCGAGTGTCCGGAAAGTGCGGCGCGCAAGGCGGCCAGCTCTTCTTCAATCATGGCCTCGCTGGGATGATGCAGAGTATCGGCCACGGTCTGCCGCAGCACCGTGCGAAAGCGCTGCCTCAGGCGGAATACCGCTTGGCGGACCGCATTGGGGTCCAGCCCCGTCGCTGCCGCTGCCACTTCATAATCGTGGTCTCCCCCAGGATCCAAAAAAGGGCGCAGTGCCGCGAAGAGCACGGCCCGTCCCCGTGCTGTGTATTCGGTTTCGATGGTTCGGACTGCCGAGTCGAGGCAGGTCATGGCCCACAGTTGGTCATAGGTCGCGGCAGCGGAAGAGAGCAGGGACGTCTGACGGTAGACGGACTCCGCGTCCACCGCTTCCAGAGGCACAAATTCCGCCGCGCCGCCGCGTTTCCGCCGGTGCGCCCGGCGATGGGCATCGATCAGGTCGCGCTGGAAGGCCTTCAGCAGATACGTTCTCAGCCGGCCACAGTCAGGCCCCGCGCGTGAGAGTAGATCTGCGGAAGCCATCTTGATCAGGAAATTCTGGGTTTCGTCCTCCGCGTCCTCCGCACTGCATCCCCACTGCCTCGAAAAAGCATAGAGGGGAAACCAATAGAGACGGCACAGCTCGTCCAAGGCGAGACGCGCGGATTCACCCGTCCCCGCTGCAGCCAGCACTATCGTCCAGCGCGTCGCCGGGAAGAGTGGTGCAGGCGTGTGGGGATGAGACATAATGGCAGTTTTTATACTAAATTCCGTAACGCACAATATTCCTCTTTCTATGAAATGAACTTTTATTTTAATATTACCCATAACGGACCGCAGGGATTTCGCGCTGTTCCCTCTGCCGACTGTTCCTCCCTCACGCCGCCGTTCTAAACATGGCTGATACCGACCATCTCTTCTCCCGCCCCTCCCGCTTGCGGGGGTTGGATCCGCGCCGGGTGTTGGATGCAGCGATGACCCCCGGCGAAGCGAGGGAATCGGAATCCGCCCGCCACGGTACTCCCTCCGTGGAGGACATGGCGGCGCTGCTGCCCGAGTATGAGATCACCCATGTCTGCGGCCGCGGCGGCATGGGCACGGTGTATGCCGCCTTTCACCCAAAGCTGGCCCGTTCCGTCGCTATCAAAGTCCTGCCAGTGGACCTCGGAGACGAGCCGGGATTTGCCTGCCGGTTCCGTCAGGAAGCCATGACCACGGCCGGGCTGCTGCATCCGGGTATCGTGGGCGTTTACGACACCGGGGAGACGGTGGCCGGACATTGGTATTATGTCATGGAGTTTGTTGAGGGCTCGGATCTTGCCCACCGTCTCGCGGAGGGTCGCCTGCCGTTGGAGGAGATCGTGCCGCTGCTCACGGTGGTGGGCGGCGCCCTTCAGGCCGCTCATGATAAAGGCATCGTGCACCGCGACCTCAAGCCGTCCAACATTCTCCTGACGAAGGAAGGGAGGCCGAAACTGGCCGACTTCGGGCTGGCGCTGCTGATGCGGAAAAACCTCGAGTATTCCCGCCTTACCATGGGCGGCACTACCCTCGGCACCTTGGAATATGCCGCGCCGGAGCAACTGGCGGGGCAGGCCACCACGCCCACCAGTGACATTTACAGCCTCGGCGTCCTGACGTATGAACTGCTCACCGGCGAGCTGCCGCGCGGTATTTTCGATCCGCCTTCAGTGCGCAATCCAGATGTCGATCCGGCCTTCGACGGCGTGGTGCTGCGGGCCATGCAAAGCGATCCCGAACGGCGCTTCGACTCCGCGGCGGAGTTTTGTCAGGCACTCCAGCAGGCCGCCGACCGCCGTCTCCAGCAGGAGCAGCGGGAACGCCGGTTGCGGCAGAAGATGGCCCAGCGGGCAGGAGCGGCGGCCGTGTTTGGCGGCATGGCCCTGCTGGCGGGCGGAAGCGCCGTGTTCGCGTGGCGGGCGAAAGGGGAAGCCAATGAACGCCGCGCTGCGGCCGTGGCTGCCGGAGCGCGGACAGATGCCGTGATGCAGTTTCTCCTGACGGATCTGAGAAAACGGTTGGAGGCAGCCGGCAACCTCGATGCCATGGAGTCCGTGCTGGAACGCGCCGTCCAGCATTACCGTGAAACATACGCGCTTACCCACCAAAGTCCGGAGGCCGCCCGGCATCTGGCCGACGTGCTGGTCATCAAAGCCGATGTCATCGGGGTGCGGGGCCTCAACGACGAAGCGGATGCGCTTTACACGGAAGCTCTTGCCCTGGCCAACGCCGCCCGCGCGGCTTCCCCCTCAAGCACCACCCACGTGTTGCGTGTGGTCAAAGCCTGGCAGAACCGCAGTGAGCATCGTATGACCGCAGGCCGGTTTCCCGAAGCGCTCGCCGATGCCCGCGCCATGCGGCGGGAAGCGCAATCGCTCCAGACCCGATCCGAGGACCTTCCCCTGCGCCGCGCTCTCGCTGCCGCCCACCGCGCCATCGCCAATGCCCTGGGCTACACCGGGCCGCTGGAAGAAAGCCGGCGGGAATACCTCGCAGCCGCGCAAATTCTCGCCAGCCTGGTCGAAGCCCACCCGGAGGACCACAGCCTGGGCGATGCCTTGGCGGAAATCGATGCCTCCCTCGGCTCCCTCGCCGAGGAGCGGGAGGATTTTCCCGCGATGCTTCAGCACTTCACAGCGTGGCATGATTATGTCAAATGCCGCTATGGGCCTGACAATATGATGTATTCCTACAGCACCTTCCGCATGGGCGTGGCACTGGTGAAAATCGGGCGCCCGGCCCAAGCCGTGCCCTACCTGACCGATGCCATCCGCCTTGCCGAAGGCCGCGTCGCGGCGGAACCCGGACACCACGGGGCTGCCAACCACCTCGCGTGGTGCCTGGGGGTGATGGCCCAGGCCCACGAAGCCCTTGGCGATGCTGCGCAGGCCGCCACCTTCCGCGAGCGTGAGGCGGAAGCCGGTTCCCTGTTCAGGCAGCCATGAGCAACCGCCGCCCTGCAGGCCCGGCTGGTGGCCTGTGGAGATAATAATAAAACCCCCGTAACGCCGCCGGTGAAAACGCGATAGTCACTGGCGAAGTCATGGGAAACTCCATTCTAAACAAATTCAAGCGTTGCCGCGGGTGCGGCGGGCAGATTCCACCAACATGCCTTCTTTTTTGCGGCCCTCCCCCAGGGGGCAGATTCTGCTGACCTGACCTCCACACAGCGCCCAAAGCGCCATTTCAATTTTTCCTCCGGGCTAACCAATGAAAAAGCTATACCGCTCACTGATTCTGATTCTCCCGCTCGCGGCTCTGGTATTCTTTTACGCGCCAACTCCTGATTCCACCCGTAACCCGGAACCATTGAAGAGCGCCGTGTCCCAACCCACGCCGAAGGCGGATCTTGCGCCACCACCGCCCAAGCCCATGGCCGCTGTCTCAATGCCACCGCCACCAACTGGCAGTCTCTGGTCCTTCAACCCTGAGACCGCAGGAGAAGCCGCCGGGCTTTCCAAACCTATCGCTGCAGCCAGCCGGGGGAATAATATCCTGCCGTCAGGAAGGCGGCACCGGATTGAATCCTTTCCGAACCTGCGCCAACTCCGGGAAGGGGGGAAGTTACAGGTCAACCTGCCTGACGGGAGGGTATTTCAGGGCACCGTTAACTGGAGCCGCCGCGATGAAGGATACGAAAACACCCATCAGGTTTCGATCGGCTTTGCCGGGGACAAGGGCGGCGTGGTGGTCATTCATGACGGCACCACGGACCGGATTCAGGGGCGTCTGCTGGTGGAGGAAGACCAGTTGGCATGGACCCTCCAGCAGGAAAAGGATGGCTTTCTCTGGCTGGTCGAACATTTGCGGGAGGATTTGATTTGTAAGATGCCGCCAGTTGCTGAGGGCCACCGCACGAATCCCCTGCCGGAGGATCCTTCCGTTACCGGAAGCGGCACTACGCCGCCGACGCTCAATAGCAGACCATCCGCTTCAGCCGTGCTGTATCTGGATTTCGATGGGGCTCCCACCCAGACATATGCTGACTGGCCGACCAGCAATCCCGGTGGAGTCCTTATTGTTGCCGCCCATTCAGGCTTGTCCGCCGATCAGATGACCGCCGTGTGGCGGCGGGTGGCGGAGGATTTTATCCAATTCAATATCAATGTTACAACTGATTTGAACCGCTACCGGAGAGCAGCCGTAGGCGACCGGATGCGCATTTTGATAAACCGGGGGTATGGCAGCGCCGGGATCGCGCTGATGCAGTCCTTCCGCACCAATGAGGAATCCGGATATGCCTTTAGCAGCACGGTTCCGTCATGGCTATCCGTCAATTCCTTTGTGCCCCTTGATTCCGCTGGCGACCGTTTACCTCCCTCGGCGATGACGGTGGGGCACTTGTCCTCCCTCGCCAGCAATACCAGTCACGAGTTCGGCCATACCCTGGCTCTGTGGCACGACGGGGATGACGGCACGCAGCCTGACGACGATGACGGTGGAAATTACTACGATGGTCATGGTGCCGAGCCTTTTGATTGGGGATCGATCATGGGCAGTCCCTACCGTGCCAGCGGTGGAGCTCTTGGGATTCTCCAATGGGCGAAAAACGACTACCCCGGGGCCAATAATTCCCAAAATGATCTGGCCATACTCGCCGGAACGATAAATGGCTTCGGGTATGCCCCCGACGAGTCAGTGGGTTACATCGATGCAAGGGCTCTCACGGGCACAGGCTCACACCAAGTGGGTGCTGAGGGAGTGATAGCCAACCAGGAGGATCTGGACTGGTGGCTTTTCACCGTTCCCTTTGCAGGCATCACCACGATTGAAATGGCTCCGGCGGACACTTCGGTTTCCCTGCCAAACCTGGATTGCGGATTCCGCATCGAGGACATGCTCGGCAACACGGTTGCCGGGGGCTTTCAACCAGAGAACAATCTCGAAGCCAAAGCCGAACTGAATCTGGCACCCGGCAGTTACCACGTGGTCGCCTATGGAACCGGAAATAAGACCTTCCGCACCGGCGGCTACAATGACTATGGCAGCACCGGCAGATATCTCGTGTCCGTTGACTTGCCTCCGGACGTGGAGGATCCGGTGCCTCTTATTTCGTCGCCCGCAGCCGGGGTTTTGACAAGCCCCTCGCTGGAATTCCATGGAACGGTGACTGACAACGACCGCATTTCCGCACTGGGGATTTTTCTCCGGCGCAACAGTGACAATGCCTACTGGAATGGCAGCTACTGGCAGATAGGCTTCTGGCAGCTGGCACGGGACCATAATGCCAGTGCCGGGACTTGGAGATGCACCGCCAATTTGCCACAGGTCGGCGGCAGCGGACCGGGTTCGCTGAATGCCGGAAGTTATGATTTTATTGTCATCGCGGAAGATCCTGCCGGTCATTCAAAACAGGTCGATACCCGCGTTACAGTGGATTCGGGCGGGCCGGTTGTCACCATCGGAAGCCCTTCTGTTACTCTCAGCTCGGGCGGCTATTCGTTTTCCGGGACATCGCAGGACACCAATGGGGTGCAGGCAGTAAATTGTTTTATCCGCCGCGACAGCGACGGCCAGTACTGGAATGGATCAGCATGGGGTGCTCCTGCCATCAATCTACCCACCAGCCACGTGGCAACCAGCTCCTCCGCCCTGCATTCCTGGACCTGTAATTCGCCTGGGCTTCCTCAACCGGGTGGTGGGTTATCGGAGGGAACCTATACTTTTATCGCCATTGCCGTGGACCCCATCGGGAACCACACCCAGACAGACTCTGTCGTGCTGATAGACGACAACCTTCCGCCACAATTGGCCGTTACCACGCCCTCCCACAACGCCTTTGTCAGCGGGCTTCCGAATATCGGTGGAACGGCAGCGGACATGAGTGGGATCAAGGATAACAAAGTTACCTTCACTCTTTACCAGGTAAACACCGGCAAATTCTGGAGCGGTTCCAACTGGGTGGATGACATTGCCCCGCTGCAGGGCACCGTTGCCGGGAGCACCTGGTCATTCACTGCGAAGCTGGGTGGTCCCATTTTGCCCACCGGTGCCCTTTTGCCTGCAGGTCAATATCTCATCAGTGCCAGCGCCCGGGACAATGCTGGCACGCCCTCCCAAGCGACGGGCGGCGTGAACCAAACTTCCTTCAGAGTGGATTTGGATCCGCCCACCGTCTCTATCGACCTCCCGCTGAACGGATCCACCATTTCCGCCCTGCCCTCGATCTCGGGAACGGCCAGCGACCCGAACGGCCTCGCCAGTGTCAGGCTATACCTGCTGCGCCGCAGCGACGGCAATTTCTGGGATGGCTCCAGCTGGGGCGGAGGGGCGTCCGCTATCCTTCCGACGCAGGTCAGCGGGGGAACGTGGAATAGCTTATCCTCCGCCAATTTGCCGGCCTCCGGGTCCAATCCTTCAACCAATCTGACCAACGACAGCTATAATATTATTGTCTTTGCGGTTGATGCCGCCGGCAACCAGACGCGAACCGATTCCAGCGTAGCAGTGCAATTGGTCTATACCTGGACGGGGGCAACGCTGCGGGATTCCAATCCTAACAATAATAGCCATTCATGGGGCACCCCGGAAAACTGGCTTCCCAACGGCACTCCGGGATTTGGCGATATAGTCGTGATCGACAATGGGGACCGGGTGGATAGTACCATCAGCCGGACCGTCAGTGGACTGCGGCTTTCCAGGGGAATGTTGAATTTCACAAATGGTCCCGGCACCATGGGCACCCTGAGGGTTATGGATGAGTCCACGTGGACGGGAGGCAGTTTTTACGGCGCATGGGAAAACAGTGCCGGGGCGCTCCTAACCATCTCCGGGGCGGATGGAAAGGAACTTCGGGATGGTTCGGTCTTCGACAACCTTGGGACGGTGGTCTGGGAGGGCAGCGCCCCGGTCAGCGCTGAAGGGAACGGATTTGTGGCCAATGCCGTGATCAACAATCGCAGCGGCGGACGGTTCCGGCTGTTGGGGGGTGGGGATGTTTTCTCGCGAAACAGCGGGCGGTCGGGAGTGCCGGTGTTTAATAACCAATCGAATGCGGTGCTGGAAGCGGTGGACGGCGCGCCGCGCATCAACACGTTCCATCTCAACAACGCGGGGGTGATCGAATTCACGGGCGGCTCGGTCCTCACACTCAATACCGTGACAAATTTCACTGATGCTGCACCTGTCGCCGGAACGGGCATCCTGGTTCAGGCAGGCGGCTCGATGACCGTCCAGGGCGACCTGAATGCAGCCGGGCCGCAGGTAGTCTTCCGCGGGGGCGACATCGTGGGCCATAGCGACGGCACAGCAGCCTTCAAGATGGGTTCGGGCGGCCGCATCCGGCTTTACGGAGGACGGTTTTTTAACACTTTCGCCATCCCATCAGGGCACCGCATCGAAATTGAAGATGCCCCGGAGGGCCTGCTTGGCAGAGAATTCCGCGACGGCTTTGTGATGAACAACGCGGGCACCGTGAACTGGCGCGGCACCTCCCCCATCGCCTCCGAAGGCAACGGCTATGTTGCCAATCCCGTCTTCAATAATAAAAGCGGCGGGGTCTTCGCCGCGGCTGGGGGCAATGTCCTCTTCAGCCGAAACAGTGGCCGGGCGGGAACACCCGTATTCAACAACGAATCCGGAGCGGTATTCCGCAAAGTTTCCGCCCTGCCGGCGGTGCCGGTACTGACGATTGATACCGCGATCTTCAACAACCAGGGGGCGCTGGAGGTGGATGAGGGCGTGCTGGCATTCAACACAACAGTCAACCATCAGTCTGCCACTCCCCTGACGGGCCCCGGCACCTATGAATTCAGGGGTGGCAGGCTGGGTATTACAGGTCCCTTCAGCACAACCGGCACTGCGGCCTACATGCTCGGCGGACAAGTAGTGTCAGAGGCGAATTCTGCCTCGCTGGTGGCATCCGGCTCGGCGCGGATCCACCTCCAAGGGGGCAGTTATCTGCAGAAATTCACCATCCCCGAGGGCAACCGCGTGGAAATTGACGATCCCGCCACCGGGGCCGTTCCCCGGGTATTCCGGGATGGTATGGTGCTGGACAACTCCGGCATGGTAACATGGGCGGGTGGCAGCTCCATCGTTGCCCAAGGCGACGGATATGACCCTAATCCAGTCTTTAATAACAAACCCGGGAGCGTTTTCATTGCGGCCGCAGATGGGACGCTTTTCAGCCGGGCCAGCGGGCGTTCCGGCACTCCCCAGTTCAACAATGAGGCGGGGGCCACTTTCCGCAAGTCATCCGGCAGCGGCGAACTCATTTTCGATACATTTGCCCTCAGCAATGCCGGTGCAATGGTCTGCGAGTCCGGCCTGATGGCTTTCAACACCAGAGTGGACCACAGCTCCACCGTGCCACTGGCCGGGCCCGGTTTTTATGAGTTCCGCAGCGGAAGATTGGGGATTATTGGAACATTCGCCTCGGCCACAGAATGCTATTTGAAAGGTGGGGACATCGTTTCGGAGGGAAACACAGCGGTTCTAAATGCCTCAGGCTCTGCCCGGATTCACCTTCAGGGCGGTATCTATTACCATCGGTTCACCCTCCCGTCAGGACAGCGCCTCGAATTGGACGATCCGTCGGGCGGCCCGGTTGCGCGACAGTTCCGAGATGGTTTTGTTCTTGATAACAGCGGAACAGTGACATGGGCTGGAGGCAGTCCAATCCAGGCGCAGGGAGATGGTTTTGATGTCAACGCGGTGATCAACAATCAAAGCGGGGGGGTTTTCATTGCCGGGGGATCCGGCACCCTGTTCAGCCGGGCATCGGGCCGGTCCGGCGTCCCGGTATTCAACAATCTGCCAGGTGCGGAGTTTCGCAAAGGATCCACTGAGGGCGATTTGCTTTTTGATACTTTTCACTTCGTTAACAACGGAACTCTCGCCTGCCGGGGAGGCCGCCTGATCTTCAACAATACGCGATTTGTTCATGAGTCAGCTACGTCCTATACCGGGCCCGGATCCTATCGACTCTCCGGAGGCAATCTGGTGATCCGGGGCAAGCTGGGGATTGACGCCACACAGTTCGTGGTGGCGGCCGGGGATGTGAACATGCATGTTGACGGTTCGTCGCTGTTCTCGGCAGCAAATGGCGGGTTATTCCGCACCCAAGGGGGCCGCTTCCTTGGGACATGGACGCTGGAATCCGGCACGCGGATGAATTTCGAAAGCGGGGACGCAGGGGATGTCGATAAGTTCTTCGCCGACGGCTCAGTCTTCTTCAACCAGGGATACGTCTTCTGGAATGGCGGCGGCACTTTACAAGCCGAAGGCAATGGCTTCACTGACAATCCCGTTTTCCGGAATCAAGCAGGTTCGCGTTTTGAATTTGCAGCTTCTGGAGCGCCGTTCTCGAGGGCCAGCGGGCGCAGCGGAGTGCCAGTTTTTATCAACGAACCAGGGGCGCTGATGATCACGACGGCTCCAGGGGAAGTGATTTGGAACACCTTCAATTTGGATCAACGGGGCGATGCCAACGCGGGCAGTGGTGGAATTAGTTATTCCACTGAAATGGTCCTTCCGGAGGCGGCGCAGTTTAGCGGCATGGCAGCACACCGGTTCATTGGCGGCACTTTGCGGGTCAGAGGACCCGTCACTGCGGCGGAGGCTCCTTTCCATATTGCGGGTGGCGCCATCATCGGCACTGCGCCGGGCAGCTTCAACTCCTCCGGGGCCGGCGCATGGCACTGGCTTGGCGGTAGCTTGTCAGGAGCTTTCACCAACAATGGCCCCCTTTTCATCGCGGATCCTGCCGGCGCGGCAACCGTGAAGTATTTCGCGGACGGTTCGGTCTTTACGAATCGGGGCACCATTTTGTGGACCGGGGCCGGTCCGATCCAAGCGGAAGGAAACGGTTTTGTCGCGAATCCCATCTTCAATAACATGGAGGGGGCTTTTTTCATCGATCGGGCGACTGGAGTGTTCAACCGCGCCAGCGGAAGGGACGGCACGCCCCGGTTCAACAATCACGGCTTGCTTGACGTCGGACCCGGGGTGGGCAACCTGACGATGACTGGATGGAGCTACGCGCAGCACCCCACCGGTACGTTCAAGCTGGAAGTGTCGGGCGCGTCAAACTCCGGGTTCGACCGCCTCATGGTCGGTTCCACCGCCTCCCTCGGAGGCACGCTCGAAGTCACCAAACTGGATGGATACGCCCCCGCCGCCGACACCACCTTCGCCTTTCTTACCTCATCCAGCCGGACGGGGAATTTCGCTTCGGTCAATGCCCCGGGATTTGCCGTAGACTACACAGCCGGCGGAGCCACGCTCCGCGCGTTGGCCGCCAGTGGCTTTGATGACTGGGCCGCCAGCCTCGGTTTGACGGGGGAGGAAGGATTGCCCGGAGCCGATTGGGACAAGGATGGGGTTACTAACTTCATGGAATACGCCCTCGGCATGGATCCCAAAGTGCCATCAAAGGAAGGTATGCCGGAGCCCAAAACGGACGCATCGCATTTTGAGATCAGTTTCTCGAGGCGGGCACCTTCTGATCTGAGCTATTATATTGAGAATCCCTATCTCAATGCTCCGGGAAATATCGTGGCCACGCTCCTGCCGGGCGCGTCCGTCTGGACGGGTCCTGCCACCGTGACGGAAACCGGAACCGGGGCTACCCGCACCGTCACCGTGAGGGCTCCTGCCGAGATCGGAACGCTTAGGTCCGACTTTCTGCGGCTGCGCGTGGCGGGACCCATTCCCTAACGAAAATTGAGCGGCCGGGGGAAGCAGGGTTACGTGGGATTTCCGATAGGGGGCCCCGGTATTCCCTACGGCCGAATCACCTTCACCCGGCGTGCCGGGGCCGACGCCGCCCAGGTGTTGGCGCAGTGGAGTTCCCAGGCCATGGACGGGGACAATCCGCCCTTTTCCTTCCAGCGCATCCATGTCACGCCCCATGCCAATGGCACCGTGTTGGAATCCTGGCGCGGCATGACCCCGCTGACCCAGCAGTCTGCCGTCTACTTCCGCCTGAAAATTCTGTCGCTGCCTTGAGGGGAGGTGGGCAAGTGGCTTTACCGGGCGTTTACACGGTTCAAGTTGCTGTCGGGCGGCTTTACCCCCAACCTTCCGGCGGCAACCCAATCTGCACCGATGAAACAATATCTTGCGCTTCTCCCTGTCCTCCTTGGTCTCGCCAGCCCCGCTCCGGCAGCGGCAGCGGCGGATCCCGTTCCCACCAGCATCAATACCTTTGGCCTTGATTTGCACCGCCGCCTCGCCGCTGCGGGAGGCAACCTCGTCACCTCTCCGTGGTCGATCCAAAGCGCCCTTGCCATGACCTGGGGCGGGGCCGCAGGCAAAACAGCGGAAGAAATGCGGGCCGTGCTCCATTTGTCAGGGGAGGATGTGGCGGTGCATGCGGGCTTTGCCCGGCTGACGGAGGATTTGAATGCCCTTGCGGAAAAAAGCAAGGAGCGGGTCAAGGCTGCGCAACGTTTTGGCGGTCCGGCTTCGCCATTGGAAATCCACACCGCCAACCGGCTTTTCGGCCAGCAGACTTATCCATTTGAAAAAGCGTTTCTGGGGCTCACGGGAAAATATTACGGCGCGCCGCTGGAGCCGGTGGACTTCCGGCAGGAAGCAGAAGCGGTCCGCACCCGGATCAACGGCTGGGTGGCGGGACAAACCAAGGACCGGATCCGGGAACTGATTCCCGGCGGGGCCATCGACCGGGAGACCCGTCTCGTCCTGACCAATGCCGTATTTCTCAAGGCCCCGTGGGCGGAAGCCTTTCAGGAAGAACCGGACGCCCCATTTTATGTCAGGGGAAGCGAGCCCGTCAAAGTTCCGGGACTGGTGCGCAAGGACCGGTTTGGTTATCAAAAATTGCCCGCAGGGACGGCGGTGACCGTGCCGTATGCCGACCGCGGGCTGCAGTTTGTCCTGTTCGTCCCCGATGAAAGGGATGGGCTGCCGGCGCTCGAAAAGTCCCTAACGCCTGCGCAGCTGGCCGGGGCGGCCACCGCCGCAGCCCGGGAGATCATCCTGCATTTCCCGGCCTTCAAACTGGAGCCGGACCGGGTGATGCTGGCCAGGGAACTCATCGCCATGGGCATGCCCACCGCCTTTGACCAGCCGGAAGGCAGCGCCAACTTTTCCGGCATCGCGCCCCGCCAGCCGGATGACTACCTCTTCATCAGCCACGTCATCCATCAGGCCTTCATCGCGGTGGATAAACATGGCACCGAAGCTGCGGCCGCCACCGCCGTGGTGATGCCACGCGCGGCGGCCATGCTGCCTGAACCGGCCCAGCCGCTCGAAATCCGCGTTGACCGTCCGTTTGCCTTTGCGGTCCAGCACCAGCCCAGCGGCGCTTGCCTGTTCCTCGGCCGCGTCAGCGATCCCCGGTGAGAGGGCGCGCCTTCCGTCTCAGGAAAAGGGAAGGTCAGGTCCATGCTGTCTCAGGACGCGCCAGGATTTTCCGACGGCAACTAATGTTAGTATTATATAATATTACATTAAAAAGAATTCCTGCCATGGCCTTGCCGGGCGGGTCATGAGGAAAGGATGGAGAAGGATTTTCCTAAGTGGGACATGGCATGCTTGGTGCTTGGAAGGAAATTCCAGCCTTGGGACGCCGATTGGTCTGCGGAACCGGGGTTGGAGTTTATAAGCTATTATAACATTAATAGACAAATCCCATGTCAAAAAACCATAAGTATAAAATGTCCCGGGCCGGTCAAGTGGCGGTGATGGGCCTGACGGCACTGGCCACATCGCTGCCGCTGGAGGCCAAAGAGCCGCCCGCCAATCCTTCCACCGGGGCCCCTCCGCCCGGCCAGGCCAAGAAAGCGAAAACCTACCTGTTGGAGGACGCCACCATCCCCCAACTCCAGGAGGCCATGGCGGGCGGAGCCCTAACGTCCGTGGAATTGGTAAGCCTCTACCTGCGCCGCATCCAGGCCTATGACAAAACCAGTCTCCTTTCCCCGACTCAGCCGCTAAACTCGGTGGCGGCCCTGAATCCGGCCCTGCTGGACGACGCCGCGAAGGCGGATCAACTCCGCAAGGAAGGCGCGGTGCTCGGGCCACTCCATGGCATTCCCTTTTTGGTCAAGTGGTCCTATTCCATCGCGGACATGCCGATCACCGGTGGAGTCAATGGCTGGCGGGATCTGGTGACCTTGAATGAGACGTGGAGTGTCTCGAGGATGAGGGAGGCCGGCGGCATTGTCATGGGCCATGCCAACATGGACAACTGGGCGAATTCCGCCTCCTCCTCCACTTCCCAGATCAAGGGAACCGTGCGCAGTGCCTACCTTCAGGGAGCCCTCCCCGGCGGCAGCAGCGGTGGCTCCGGAGTTGCCTCGGGGGCCTACCTCACGCACTTCACCTTTGGCGGTGAAACCGGCGGTTCCATCCGCAATCCCGGCGACCGGAGTGGACTCGTCGCTTACAAGGTCAGTGGCGGTTCGATCTCGGTGAACCGCATCATCCCCTTGGTTCCGGAGCGGGATGTCATCGGACCCATGACCCGCAGCACGGTCGATAACGCCATCATCCGTGATGTCGTCGGGGAACTGGATCCCGACGACATCTGGTCGCCGGCAATTCCGATTCTCGCGGACAAGCGGCCCGTACCGGAGAGCGGTTTCAGCGAAGCGTTGAAGACGGCAACTCTTGCGGGCAAGAAGATCGGCATTATAGGGACTTATGTGGGACTGCCCCATCCTAATCCCGGAACAGGCGCGACCACGAACACCACCAACGTCCAGACCACCACGCCGGCCACTTTCGCGCTCGTCGAGCAGGCCAAGGCAGACATGGAAGCCGCTGGGGCCACCGTCAATTATGTCTTCATGCCCCCACCGGTCAGCACGACCTACAACCGTGGCGAAGGCGCACCGGTGACCCGGCTGCTCAGCGCGCCTTTCAGCACCAATGTGGCCGCCTTCTCCTATCGCGGACTGATTGAATCCATCGTGGGCAGGCCTGGCGACACCTTTAACAGCCTCGCCGTCAAAGTGCTCGAAACGGCAGCGCTCCCCCGCACCAATACCAACGGCTTTTATATCAGCGCGGCGGTGCGCGCTGCGATGTATAACATTGATCCTGTTACCGGCGACTACTCGCCGGGGCCCGCGATCTCCTTCGGCTCACCCGAAGGTATTGAGCACTACACGGCACGGCGCGACCAGAAAAACGCCTTCGAGGACTGGATGGATGCGGAAGGACTGGATGCGGTGGTCTGGCCGGTATGGCCCAACAAAACCCGCACTTCGGGAACCATCATCGGGCGAGACCTCGTCAACTTCATGTATCTACCGGCGGTGACGGTGCCCATGGGGGTGCTCACGCAGGCGGCGACGACCACCCCTTCAGAACTGCCCGAAGGAACCGAACCGCTGACGCTGAACATCACGGGCCGCCTGTTTGATGACGCCAAGGTCCTCGCTATCGCATCCGCCTACGAGCAGGTCACCAAACACCGCTACAGTCCCACCCTTGCTCCACCGCTCGCCGGCGAGGAGTTCCAGTCCGGGCGTTTCCTCACAGGAACAGCCATGAAAGATTCGCTGCCTCCGGTGCTCAGCATCGCGCCTGCGGCGGAACAGGGTGAGGCCGACACGATCATCTTCACCGGCATGGTGGCCGACAAGGGGGGAGTGGAACGTTTGGAGGTCAGTGTGGGCGGTGCCCTGATTCCGGCAGTGGTGACCGGCAACACCTGGAAAGCCGTGCTGCCGGCGGAAGCTGCGGCCATGGCTCTGTTCGCCAATGCCACTGTGATCGATGCCATCGTCCTTGCGGTCGATACGGCGGGCAATGCGACCTGTGTGACGGAAGACATCACGCTGTAACCGGAAGGGTCCGCCGTGGTTGCGAAGCCGGGCCTGTGGCCGGGCTTCGCAACCTCATTATTATTTTCCACCCCGAAGGTTTCCCCCCCCTGATGATGCGACGCAATCTCCTGGCAGCCTGCGGGCTGTTAGTCCTTCTACTGGCCCTCGGCCTCGTCTTTTACGTCCGTTCCCCGGATGCGGACCTTGCTGCAGCACCTCCCGTGGCGGCTCCCGCGCTTGGCCTTGCTCCCTCCAGCCCGCCGGGCACCACCCCCGCCCGCCAGCCCATGGACCTTGACGCATGGAAAACCAGGATCGCCCAAGCGGAGGATCTTTCCGCGCTGATGACGGAGGCCCTGCTCATTGCGGACGCCGATTTGAAGCAGGCGGTGGTGGCTTCGCTCATCGACCGCTGGCTGCTGGTGGATGCGAAAGGCTTCATCAGATTCCTCAACGCCCTTGAAGTTGGCGGAGACCGGGCCTCCCTCGCGGTGATGGCTCTGGCCTTGCAGGAATCCCTGACGCGGCTCACCCCTGAAATTGCCGGTTCCGATGAAATCCTGACTGTGGTGCAGCGCCTGATTTCGTGGCTGGCCTCCACCGATCCCGTCAAGGCTCTCGAATGGGCGAAGCGTTTCCTGCTCGAGGATACGCTCGATCAGGCGCTGGTGACGATTGCCCGGGGCCTGACCCGGTCGGATGTCCCGGCGGCGATCCGGATTGCCGGGGGGATCCAGTCGCCGCTGCGCCGTTCGCAGGCCATGGCCGCAGTGGGCACGGCCTGGGCTGCCGGGAACCCTCCCGCAGCCTTGGCGTGGGTGGTCTCCCTGAAGAACCACGGGGAGCGCGCTCTTGCGCTGAATGCGGTATTGCTGGTGACGGCAGGCCGGGATCTGCCGACGGCGGCGCGCAGCTTGAGCGGAGAGGCCCGCTTCATCAATGAGCAATACGTCAGGGAACGGGCCGCCCGCATGGCCGCCGCCGGGGTGACGGAAGCGGATCTTGCCAATGATCCGCAATCCTTCCGGGAAATGCTGGAGTCCGGTGCCATTCCGCCTCCCTCCAGTCCGGATATCGAATTGCTGGCCGGGGCCGGCAGGGTGATCGCCTCCAAACTCGCCAGCGGCAGTGCCGCCGAAGGGGTGCGCTGGGCGGAAGCGCTGGATGGGGACTATCTGAAGTTGACCAGTCTTGCCGGTGCCCTGGACAGTTGGGGCAAAACAGATCCTGCTGGTGCCCTGGCTTTTGTCAGCCAAAACTATCCTGCTAACAACGACCTCCATGCCTCGGTTTTCCGGGCGTGGGCCGCTTCTGATCCCAGGGCGGCGGCGGAGGCAGCGCAGCAAATCGGAGATCCCTACCGGCGCACGGCGGTCCTGGAAAATGTCATCAAAGTTTGGGCTGGAGCTGGCGAAGCCAATGCCGCAGCGGACTTTCTTGGCACCCTGCCGGTCTCCCCCAGCACCGATGCTGCCAGCTCCGCCCTCGCGGCGGCCCTGAGCCACCAACAGCCCGAACGGGCATGGCAGATTGCCCGGGGCATCTCCAATGAATCCGCCCAATACCGTGCCCTCAAATCCGCCTTTTCCGTGCTGGTGACCCGGGATCCTGATGCGGCGGGACAATTGCTCCATGCCACGAGGTTGCCGCCCCAAACCAGCAAACTCCTTTCGGACATGCTGTCTGCAGTCAGCTCCCCCCAATAAGGGGATGTTGCGCGATGACTCCGATCCAAATGGGTCCGGATCATGCCCGCCCATTGCTGGGGTGAGCATCCGGGTTGCCAAGTCACTGATCGTCGAATCCATTTACGAATGTTCTTCGACAACTGGTTTGGCCTCCTCCGCGTTCTCATCGTTGGCACGCTGGCGTATGCCGGCCTCGTGGTGATGTTGCGGGTCTCCGGAAAGCGGACGCTGTCCAAACTGAACGCGTTTGACTTGATAGTAACAATCTCCCTCGGATCCACCCTGGCTACCGTGCTGCTGTCCAAGGACGTCGCCCTCGCGGAGGGGCTCGTCGCCCTGGCCCTTCTCATTGCGCTGCAATGGATCGTGGCATGGCTTTCCGTGCGGTCGCGGCGCTGTCGTGAGTGGGTGAAAAGCGAACCCCGCCTGTTGCTGCTGCGCGGCGAATGTCTCGGTCAGGCGATGCGTGCTGAGCGCATCACCGAAGCGGAGGTCCTCGCCGCGGTGCGCTCGCAGGGAATCACCTCCCTGCAAAAGGTCGAATCCGTGGTGCTGGAAACCGATGGCAGCATGACCGTCATGCCTGCTTCGGGCGGCGACGGGCCACCTACAGCACTATCTGGAGTGCGCGGTTTTCCCCACGGGGGCTGAGGCTGGTGCGGGATGGCGTGGCTTCGCCATAAGCTGCGCAACTGGCCTCTTTCATGCAGACCGGTCGATGCGGTGTTATCACCGCGTGCCCGGAGGGTAACGGCATCAGGCTTTGTTACCCACTGAACCCCGGCTGCAGCAGGGGCAGGCCTCAGGGCTTTGCGCTCAGCCGGGCATGCAGCTCCTGAATGAATTTCCGGGATTCCGCATCCAGCCGGGTCAGCGGCAGGGTGAAGGCCTTGTTATCGATCAGCAGCCGGGCCTTGCCGTCCTTGAGCACCGTGGGTTTGTCAGTCAGGAGTTTTTCCGCTACCGGTGGCGGAGATCCACGGGTGGTGGTGATGACGGTTTCCTCCCAGGCAATAAGTTTTCCCATGAGCGTCATGCCGTCACTGCTGGTCCACTGCCGCAATTCGCTAAGCGTCAGGTAGGTGGTTTGCCGGACCGCAGGGGAGGTCGTCTTCGGCGTGATCGTCGCCCCCGCGCTGGCCGTCGGGCCAGTGACCGGTTTGATATCAAACTTCGTCGGGGTCGCCGGCACCACCTGGGCAAGGAGGGTGGATGCCCCCAGCAACAAACCGGCCCCAACGGCCAGCCGCCAGGCAATCACAAGAAGTCGCGCATTCATATCCAGGAGCATCCTACCCCCAAATTTGGCAAAGGGGAATGTTGAATTTCGGGTTTGAATGCGAGTCCTTCGTGTTGTTTTTCGGGTGGTGACCCGCTTGTGGTTCATAACATCCGGGTTGATGGTCGTGCGGACCGGGACTCGACATTGAAAAGTCGAGCTGTGTTTCCCGGGACGTAGATCGACAATCCAATGTCGGTATGGAGCTAGTGCGTTGCCCCTCAAATTGACAGGAACGGTCCAAAATTGATATCCTCAGCCCCAATGGGGGCGAAATATGCCAGCCCGGGGCAACGCCCGGGATGCGACGCAATAAGTTATAAGCCCTGAAGGGGCGGCACCTGCACCGGATCAAAAGCGCGTCTTTCCATTCTATCCGCCGGGGGAAACCCCGGCGGATTTTTGATGTCACCAAACCTCCTCCGGGACGTTTTGCCGAATCCTGAATTGCACACAAAAAGGCCGCCGTCCGGTGAGGGAGGGCGGCCTTGGGAAAGGGGGAAGCAGGGTGAGCGGTCAGGCTTCGGAGGCGGGTTCCGGAGTCGCAACGGGTTCCGGAGTGGCGGCGGGCTCCGGAGTCGCGGCGGGTTCCGGAGGGGTGGTGGATTCCGGAGCGGCAGCGGGAGCTTCGGCAGGGGTGGGGTCCACTTTTTTGGCGGCGGGCTTTTTGGCGGCGGCTTTTTTCTTGACGGGAGCAGCGGCTTTGCGGGCTTCGGTGGCTTTTTTGGCGAGGGCCGGATTGGCTTTCAGGTCGCGGGCGACTTCTTTTTTGCGCTTCACGCGGGCGAGGCGGCGTTTGCGTTTGGCGATTTTGTTGAGTTGTTGGCCCATGAGATTGAGTTAGGATTGAAAGGGATTGGAAACGCAGTGTAAGGGGATGTCGCCGGGGGGCAACGGGAAATTGCAGGGGGCTTCAGCGTGGGAGTTGAGGCAGGGCGGGTTCGCCGCCCGAAGGGGGATTTCCGGCCGGGGGCTCCTGCGGGGTTGTGCGGGCTGGGGGGGTCCCCCGCCCGCCGGGGGCGTCCCGCCCGGGGGCCCCGGGTGGGGGGGCGGGGGTACGGCTGGAGTGGGGGAGCCGGGATCGGGAATCAATCCGATGGGTGGAGCGAGGAACATGGGGGTGCCGGGCGAACCGGACCGCACGTCGAGGCGGAGGGGGACCCGCTTCCAGTCGCTGAGGGCAAAGTCGGTGGCCTGGATCACCCAGACGAGCGTTTTGGTGGCGCTGAGGGGATTGCGGCCGCTGGAGGAATCGCGCAGGAGCCGGAGCCGGGGGGTATTGCGGCCGTCGGTTTTCCCGGGGAACAGGTCGGGGGTGGTCTGGAGTTCGAAAGCGAGTTGGTCGGCGAGGCTGGCGAAGGCACCGGAGGCTCCGACCGGGTTATTGGCTTCGCGCCATGCGAGCAGGGTGTGATCGCCAATCAGCGTGAGGGGATTGCCGCCGGTGGAAAAGGTGACGGAACGCATTTTGCCATCGGCGGAGCGGCCGATATTGCGCAGGGCGAGGGTTTCGGCTTCGGGAGTCCCGGAGGTGAGAGGCCCGGTGAAGGTCAGGCTGGCGGATTCGGTGATGAGAGGACCGTCCTTGCCGGGTTGGTTGGCCCATTTGGCTCCCTTGAGTCCGGAGGCGATCAGGGAGGCGGCGGTTTCGGCTCCGCGGGGTGCCCAAACACTGGCCGTTTTGGGATAGATAGGCCCCCATTTTTTGTTTTCGCGCTGGGAGAGCAATTCGTCGGTAGGGTCGATGAGAGTGATGCCCTGGCTGCGGAGGCTGGCGTAAAAGGCCTGGAGGGAGGAATCGAGACGGGCTGGTTTTTTGCGGCGGACTTTGATCTTGAGGTCCTTGTCGATCTTGTCAGGGAAAATAATGGCTTTGGGGGGAACGGGCACGAGGATCAGATCGATTCCCCGGCGTTTGAGCTGGGTGTGATAATCTGTGATGGCGGCGGCAGCGGCTTTGAAGGATGGGGCATTGGGATCCTTAAGCTGGGAAAGGCGCTGCAGTTCCGTGGGGGAAAAGTGGTGACCGTCCCGGCCGGCGATGGTGACCGCGCCGGCTCCGAGGGCGGCGCATTTTTCGAGAAAGGCGGATTCTTCCGCTGTGCGGGAGGAAACGTCGGCCACCGGGATTGAAGGATCGGTGGCGGGCTCACCAGCTTCCGGGGTGGAGGCACTTTTATTCTGGAATTTGAGCTTGGGCAGTTTGAAGCCGGTTTGTTTGCAGGCGGGGAAGGTGGCGAGGCAGGCGCAGGCAAGGCCAAGCAAAAGTGGAGAGGCAGGGACGTGGGACATCCGCGCTGTGTAGCATCCTGTGGGCATGCCAGGTAGCCGAAAAAATAGGAATTTGCAGGGGAGCCGGCCTTTTGGGGCGGGCAGGGGTGGTTTGCCATGACGCGTCCGCCGCAGCCTTGCGGAAATTGGGTGTTTATTGGCGCTGGGCGAGCGGGGATTCCACTGGCTTTGCCGGAGTGGGTCCGGGAGTCGCGGTGGCATTTGCCCTGGCGGAGGCTTCGCGGGCGGCTGCAATGATGGAAGCGGCGGTGCGGGGGGAAGGGGCTTGGGTGGAAACCTGCCAGCTCTCCCAGACCATGAGGCTTAAGGTCGCGAGAGCGGCGGCGCTCACCGACGGAATCACCCAACGCATCGAGCGCGAAGGCTTGGCCCGACGGGGCTTGGCCACGGATTTGGTCCGGGGAAGGGGGCGGGGGACTGCGGGAGCCTTCGGAACGGCAGAGATTTTGGCTGGCGGGGCCAAGGCGGCACCCCGGGGCGGCTGCAGGGCCACGGTGGGAACCAGGGTGCGGCGAAGGCGTTCCAGCGCCATCAGGGCCGTGGTGGCATCAGCGGGGCGACGGTCCGGCTGCCGTTCCATCAGCCAATGAACCCAGTCGCACAATGCCTTGGGAAGCTGCGGCCGGTAGCTTTGGAGGGGAACCGACCGCCCGGCGAGGTGAGCCGAAATGATTTCCTGCACCCCCGAGCCATCAAAGGGGCGGTGCATGGACAGGATGTAATAAAAAACACAGCCCAGCGAGTAAAGGTCCGTCCGGGCATCCAAGGCGCGGCGTTCCAGCTGTTCCGGAGCCATGTAATAGACGGACCCCATCACCGTGCCATCGGGGCGGACGGTCTGTTTGCAGGGCTTTTCGAAAAACCGGGCGAGGCCAAAATCGACAAACTTGCAGAGGAAATTGCCATTGGCCAGCCATGTCACTTGAATGTTGGCGGGCTTGATATCCCGGTGCAGCAGGTTGAGCTGATGGGCATGGCTGAGGGCTCCCAGGGTCTGAACCGCCACCTTGTAAAAATCCTCCACCGTCATGGCGGCTTCTGAAACGGCCTTCTCGAGATCCTTGCCATTGAGGTATTCCATCACCACACATGGCCCCTCAGGTTCATCCGGGAGCACGTCATAGATCGAAACAATATTCGGGTGCTGCATAGCGGAAAGCACCGTGGCTTCCTGCATTAGATCCGGATCAACCGCTCCCCGGTCCGAACGCAGTTCCGGGGCCAGAAACCGCTTGATCGCTACGGCCCGTTGCAGCCGCGAATCCCATGCCCGAAACACCACCCCCACCCCGCCATGGTTAATTTGGTCTTGGATTTTGTAACGGTCGTTCATGTGAAATCCATAATTACCATAGAAACGCCCGTTAACCAAGTGAAATGATCGGGAATATCCCATAAATTGGGTGGTCCATGAAGCCAATCATCGGGCAATCGCTGGCAGAAGCGGTGGAGGACCGGGCATTCCGAAAAAAATAAGGCCTGCCGGGGGAAATCCGGCAGGCTGTGAGGGGAGCAAGAGCGCCCGGTTCAGGGCAGGGGTGGGGTGGTGGTAAAGCGGCCGTAAATGGAACCCGTCATGGTTTTGTTCTCGTGGACGTGGAATTTGTCGATGGTGGTGAATCCGTTGGTGCTGTTGGATCCGAAGCTGAGCACGAGGTAGAAAGTCTGACCTTTGATGATGGTATTGAATTTGGTGGAGACGGAGGGGATGTAAACGTAATCGGCGTCGGCATCTGCACTGACTCCTTTGTTGGGGGTGCTCAGCAGCTTGAAGATAAAAGGCAGGGTCTCCACCAAACCGGGAGTGGTCAGGTTGAGGGTGACGTTCAACTGCACCTCAGTAGCGTTGGTGCCGGCGTAGGTGCTGCCGTTGTAATAAGTGAGGTTGGCCAGTTCAAAAAGTTGGTTCGGGGCCACTACGGCAAAGTTCCTGGCGGTGACCTGGAGCGAATTGGGATACTTGAAACCCGTGGCCTGACTGCCCCATGTGAAAAAGGTTCCCGTCTTTCCACCGGAGAGGTTGGTGGCCAGAGCTGAATCGCCCTTTGGATTGCTGAAGACTCCGGCACTGGATCCGCCAAAGTAAATGGTTTCGTAAACGGCTTCACTCACCGCGCTTTGTTCAAAACGGTCGGCATTGAGCGGCATGCTGTAGGCCCGGAGTTCGGTGGTGAGAGCCCGGGCAATGGAGATGGGGGCACCATTCCACTGGGTCCAGGGGCCGTTGGCCAGGGAAAAATACAACTGGGCCGTCTGTTGGGGATTGGGATCAATCAGGGAGACCTTCAAATCCGGCTGGTAGGCGTCAAAGTCATACAGAGCCCCGGGAATGGAAAACTGGGGGGCGGTGAGCACCGTCAAATTGGACCCTTCCGAGGGCGTCACGACCTCAACCGGAACCACCGCAGCGGCCTGACGCGGGGTGTTGCTGCTTCGGGCGGAATCGTTGAATCCCCAGATCCACTTGTCCTGTGAGTCCATGGCCATCAGGACTTTGCGGTCCTCTTCGACCGGAGCCGGGAGCGAATCCATGGCTCCTTCGAGGACAAACTCCCGGAAGCCCGAACCGGTTTTGCTGACGACAAAGGTTTTTGCGGTATTGTCCCAGACAGCCCGCAGCGGGCCGTTGCCGCTGCTGGTGATGCCGCGGAGGCGGGGGTCGATCATTGCCCCCCGCAGGCCGGCAATCCGGGTGCGTTGGGCCGCCGTGGTCTTCAACTTATGGAGTACCGCCGCTCCGGTGCTGATGGTGTTCAAATCCCCGCCGCTGATGCGGTAGGTGCTCACCGCACGGTTCAGCGCCGCCACGTCCTGACGCAGCTTGGCCTCCTTGACCGGACTGGTAGTGCCGGAAAACTGGACAATGCCCATCGCCACGACGCAGGAAATGGCACCCAAGGCAATGAGCAACTCCAGCAGGCTGAATCCACGCCGAAGATTGCGGATTCGCGCAGTTTTTTCAAGGAGGAAGAGATTTTTCATGGCTTTGTATAACCACTGTAATTCAGGTTAAAATGACCGCAACAAGTATTTTCACAAAAATTGGAATAGTAATGATAATATTCGCGTTTTCAAGAATCCGCCGGGGGGCAAAATGATTTTGTGTCGTGGGGTCCGCGTTCCGGCATGGGAAATAACAGTGGGGTTTGGGCACCTGAGAAACTGCATGGCGCGCCAGAATGCGGTTGGGTGGGCCATAGCAAAATAACCATAAAAATCATTTTCCCGGCGGAGGGACCGTGCTTGATTATGCAGGTTCCTTTTTTCCCTCTATGAATCGCATGCTACTTTTTGCCGGGTTCAGCCTTCTTTCCATCGGGGCACCCGATGCGGGGGCCGTTCCTTCCACTGTGGAACTCACGACCGGGGGAGCGGTCAGGGGCGAAGTCCTCTCGGAAACTGCGGAGCGCATTGTGGTGGACCTTGGCTTTACGATCCTGCAGGTCCCGCGGGATTCGGTGGCCCGCATCGTCAAGGACAGCGGCGGCCCTGCGGTGGCAGACGCTGCGGTCGCTGCGGACCTCTACCGGATTGACCCGTTGGCCCGCACCCAGTCGGTCAAGGATTTGGTCAATCACATTGGGGACCGGGTGGTTCTGGTCAAAACGCCTTCCGGCCTTGGCTCCGGTTTTATGATCCAGGAGGATGGATATCTGATCACCAATGACCACGTGGTGGCCGGTGAGACCCAGGTCAGCGTCACAGTATTTGCCAATGGAGAGAAGGGGATGGACAAACAGACCTGGGAAAATGTGAGGATTGTGGCCTTGAATGGCGATTTGGACCTTGCACTGCTGAAGATCGAGAGCGCGGATGGCCGGAAATTTCCCACCGTGCCCCTCGGGGACAGCGATGAACTCAAACAGGGCCAGCCGGTGTTTGCCATTGGGGCTCCCCTTGGACTGGAGCGCAGTGTCAGTCAGGGCATCATTTCGCTGAAGAACCGGCTGGAGTCCGGCCGCATGTATATCCAAACCACTACCCAGATCAATCCTGGCAACTCCGGCGGGCCGCTCTTCAACCTGCGGGGCGAGGTCATCGGTGTCAATAACATGAAAATCGTCGCGGCGGGGGCGGAAGGCCTTGGTTTTGCCATCCCATCCACCGTGCTGAAGGCCTTTTTGAAAAACCGCGACGCTTTTGCCTACGATCCCTCCAACCCCAACGCCGGTTTCCGGTATAACAAACCTCCCAAACCCCAAGCCCCCGCTCCCAAACGGCTTTAATTCCCCTGCACGCCTGCTGCACTCCCACACCCAACCCGAATCCTTTTATGTGCCATTACCGCCTCCCGCTCATCAGCCTTCTGACCATAGGAACCTTTAGCCCGCTCATGGCCGCCGACCCTCTGGCCGCTTCCCTGCCACAGGAAACCAAGGTCTTCTTCAATGTCAGCAATCTGGCCAACCTCAGGAATGCCACCAGTCATCCGCTGCTGAAGTCCCTGACCGAAGGCGAGTTGGGCAAAGCCCTCAAGCCAATGCTGGATAAAGTCGCCGGCGAGGCCGATGCGGAGACCAATGCCATCCTCAAGGAAGAAACCGGCCTGACCCTTCAGGAAGTCCTCGCTAAATTTCCCGGTGCCGCCACTGCGGGCCTCAGCATCGACCTTGCCGAAGCCTTCAAGGAAGATTCCCTCGATTCCCCTCCGGTCGGAATAACCATCATCGCGGATTACACCGGAGACGAGGCCTTGATGCAGAAAATGCTCACCGCTTTCGACAAACTGGAGGAAAAAGCCTCTGCCAGAAAGGCCAAGGAAGAGGATGCAGCTGAGGAGGAGGACGAGGAGGACGAGGAGGATGAAGACGATAAACCCGAGGCCGATTGGCCAAAGGATTACGAGGAAACCATCACCGAGGTCGGCGGAGCCAAAGTCCACGAGTGGACGGTGCGCGACAAAGACAAGATGGAGGGAGATCCCATGTCATGGACCGTGAACGGCGGCAAAGCCGCCCTGACCATCGGCAAAAGCGATCTCAAGGAACTGGCGGCCCGCCTCGGAAAAGCTCCCGGGGAAGGCAGCCTTGGAGCCACTGCGGCATGGAAAACGATGCCTGATTCCATCCAGGACTCGGACGTTTTGGCCGGAGTCAATCTGGAAGCTCTCCTTGGCGAAGTGCAGGAAGGCCTGCGCCAGAAGATGGAGAAGGGCGAACTCAATACCGGCGGACTTCCGATCAATCCGCTGCAGGCGTGGACGGGAGCCGGGCTGGATCAATTCCGCATGGCCTTCCTCGATACCAACCTCGAAGGGGATACCGCCGCCATGCATTTGGGACTAACCTATGCAGAAAAGCCGGCCATCCTGAAAGTGTATGCCGCCACCGGCCCCGGCACTCCCCCGGCTTTTGTCCCGTCGGATGTCCAGGAGGTCGCCTGGGGCACCATGGACTGGGGCAAAATGTTTGATGCCATCAAGGAACTGGCCACTGCCGTCAGCCCCATGGCCGCTGGCGGCATCGATGTTGGCCTCGCGGAAGTGAAGAAGAACATCGGGGTTGACCTCCGCACGGATCTGCTGGGCCAGATGGGTGATGATCTCTGGAGCGTCTCCCACCTTGATCCGGAAGATGCGGCAAAAGCAGCGGCCAAGGCCAAGGAGGAGGACGCAAATGAAGAGGACGAAGACGAGGCTTCCGGCCCCGGGGCCGGTGTTTTTTCGGCTCTCGCCCTGACGGAAGGTCAAAGTCAGGTGATCGGGATTGCCCTGCGGGATTCCAAAGCCTTCGCCCTCAGCCTGAAGAGCATGTTCAATACCCTCGCTCCTGGCGAAGGCCTGTTCGAGGAGCGTGAATACATGGGCAAAACCATCTATCAGTTCAAAGGAACTCCGCCCGGAATGGTGATCTCATGGCTGATTCACAATGACATGTGGATCTTCAGCGTGGGCAAACCCGGCCTGCTGGAGAAGGTGCTGGGCGGCATGGACAAAAAGCCGGCCAGCCCGCTGATTCTCGAACCCCATGTTCAGGCGGCGCTGGCAAAATTGCCGGAGGGAGGCGTCTCGTCTTCCTATGCCAATGCCGGTCAGATGATTGACCTCGTCTTTGGGACCCTGAAACCGATGCTGCTGGAACAAGCCGAAGGGGAAGCCGCGGAAGCCCTCGAAAACCTTCCTGACAAGCTGAACCTGCCATGGCACCTCGTCAGCCGGATGTATCTCGGAGAAAAATCCACCGACGTGCGCATCCGCCTCTCCGCCAAACCCTGACCGCCGGCGCCCTGCGCCCCTGCGGATTCCCACCTCAAACTCCCGATTCCATGCCTGCCCTTCCTGCGCTGCCGTGCCTGCTCCTCACCTGTCTGGCCAGCGTGGCCTCCGCGCAGGAGGGGCCAGCCCCGATCCGGCTGGATGGCCCGGAGGTGGCCCGGTTGGCATGGGATACCCGGGGCATGGTCGCGGCGGATTTCGATCAGGACGGCAAACTGGACATTGCCCTGATCAATAACGAAAACGCCAAGCTGGTGTTGCTTTACCAGCGCATCCCCGGCAGCCCCGCACTTTCGGCGGGCCAGCGCGCCGTTTCCCGCGACCGCTGGGAGCCCCAACTCGAAGATTCCCGCTTCCAAAAGGTTTCCCTCCCGGCCGACCAGCGGCATTTTGCCATGGTGGCCGGCGATTTTGACGGGGATGGCCGCCCGGATGTGGCCCTGACGGGAGCGGCTGATGCCCTGACTATCCGATTCCAGGGGGACTCTGCGGGGTTCAGCCAAACTTGGACCTACCGGAACTTCGAACCGCTCCAAGGCACCCGGTCCATGGTGGCTGCCGATCTCAACCAGGACGGAAAAACCGATCTGGCTGTCCTCGCCAAAAACAAGCTGCTGCTCTTCCTGCAGCGCGAAGGGGGAGGCTTTGCCGAACCCATCGTCCACCTCACGACCGAGGACAAAGCCGGCTACCTCATGGCCGAGGACGTGGATGGCGACAAGGACCTTGATCTGCTTTACCTTGCCGGTTCCGGGGAAGGCACGCTGCGTCTGCGCCTCCAGACCAGCCCGGGGGCTTTTTCTTCCGAGATGTCGCTCGACTACAAAGTGCCCGCCGCCGGCGTGACTCCCTCCCGCGATGCCGCCGGGCAACTGGTGCTGAACCGGGTCAATGCCAAAAGCCGTCTCATCGAACGGCACACGCTTGTCATGAAGGCCCCGGGTGCGGTGCAGCAGGACAAACTTCTGCCTACCCTGCACGCTCCGCCCGGCGGGGTCACCAATGCTCTCCACGCCCTCGGGGATTTTAATGGCGATGGCCTGACAGATATTGCCCAGGCCGACGGCAAAACGGCTTCTATTTCCCTCTATTTGCAGCAACCCGACGGGACCTTTGCAGAACCACAATCCTTCCCCAGTCTCTCAGGGATCAATGGGTTGGCGGCGGTTCAGCCTGTCGCCGGCCAGCCCCATACCCTCATTGTGACCAGTGCGAAGGAAGGGCTGGGGATCTGCCGTCTTTCGGAGGCCGGGCGGTTGGAATTCCCCGTGCTCCAAACCATCGAGGGCACTCCGGCTGGCGTGATACCCGTCAGGCTGCCAGGTGGCATCAGCCTTCCTGTGGTGCTGGTCGACAAGGAGAAATCGTGGTCCCTGCATCTTTTCACCCCAGGAGCCTCCGGCCCATGGACTGCCACGGTGCAAGCTTTAAAATCCCTGAAACGTGAGCCTAACGGGCTCCGGGCCGGTGATCTCAATGGCGATGGACGCGATGACCTCCTCATCCTGCTGCCCAAGGAGACCGCACTCGTCCTGCCCGCCCGGACCGATGCTCCCGGTTTTGCCGGGCCGCTCAAGGAAACGCCCGCCTTCAAGGCCCAACTCTCGGACCTCACCCCGGAACGCACTGCCCTCATTGATGTCAATGGTGACGGCAAGGCCGAAATCCTCACGTCAGCCCCCGGATACGCCCGCACGCTCCGCCTCAACGACGAAGGCACCGACCTCACCATCGTGGACCAGTGCAACGCACGCACCCCCGCCGACAAACTGACGGTGCCCGTGCTGGCGGATGTGGATGCGGACGGGGCTCCGGAATTGTTGTTCCAGGAGTCTGGCACCGCGTTCTGGCAAGTGCTCAAGAAAGACCCGGCCGGGGTGTGGCGCCCCACCACCCGTCTGGAAGTTGAGCCTTCCGACTCCACGGCCGCTTTGGTGGTCAGCCTGGGCAAGGAAGCCCGCCCCCACCTGCTCGCCTTTGGCAAGGACCGGTTTTGGACCGCACCCCTAACCGGAGCCCGTCCGGCACTGACCCTGACCAGCAGCTACGAAACCGATCTGAAGAACTGCAGCTATTACCAGGTGTTGCCGGTGGACCTCAACCATGATGGCCAGCCGGAAATCGTGGCCCTCGACGCCAACAGCAAACTTTTGGAAGTCCTTCATCCCGGTGGCATCACCGGCGAAGGCTGGAAGAGCCTGCTTCATTTTGTCCTGTTCGAGGAAAACATCCATTTCCGCGGCCGGAAAGGAGAAGACAACGTCCGGGAGGTGCTCACCGGGGATTTCACCGGGGACCAAAAACCCGACCTGCTCCTCCTCGTCCACGACCGCATTCTCCTGTATCCCCAAGGCTGAGGCACAGGACAGGTCCGTGCGCGCCCCGGGCCCGGAACCCCGCAGTTTGGTTATGGGCGTTTCACCGGCGTCACCGCCTCCCGCGTCCATCCCAGCCGGATTTCATCGACGACCCATGCGGCACCCAACTGGGTGCCGCTGCCATATCCCGCTCCCAGACGAACCTGCCGCAGTTCGTTCCATTGCGTCAGATCAGATTGTTCGGAGGTATAGGAAAATCCATCGCTTTCCTCCGGAGGACGTGTCAGGGGTGGATCGACCCAGAGAGTGGCCCGCTCATTCAGGCCGACCGCATCCCGTTCAAGGCGGACCAGCAGGAACGTGGTCCGGGTGGTGGGGGTGTCGGAAACCGCAGCCCGGCTGCCTGCTCCATTGGTGGTGCGGTCCCAAATCTGCCAGACCTGCGGGCCTTTGAGCGTGCGCATCCCCACGGCCAGAATTTCGTCCGGCGAAGTGTCGCCATCCGGCGGGGTGAGGGTGTCATCGGCAGCGCGCAGGCAGAGATTGAAAAAGCGATAGTTGGTGCCGGCCGTTTGCCGCGCCAGCAATGATATCCATAATTCAGCTTCGGGCCCCGCTGGCAATGTCAGGGCCGCAACATAACTCAGGGAAACGGTTAACTGGGTGGCATCAAGGGAGGCCGCCCGTCCTCTGGTGAGCAGTTGGGATCCATCGGAATCAGTATACTCAAGTCCTTCATGGGTGATGACCGCAGATCCTGATCCCTGTCTCTCGGGAGTGAACCGGGAGCTTGGACCTAATCCGAATTCTCCGGGTGGGAGGTCGAAGGATTCCTCCCAGATCAAACCGCTGCGGGCCGGCAAGGAAGACACCGGGAGGTCAGGAACGTCACCGGGCGTGGAGCGTTGGTGCCATGCCACCACCCCGGCAGCGAACCCGGCCACGACGACCCCAGCCACGGCCCGCCACGACCGGCGGGGCAATCCGCCTCCGGACTGGATGGCCTCCAATTCCGCCTGCATGGCACCAATCGAAGCAAGCCGCCTTGTCCGGTCGGCCTGCATGGCATGGACGATCAATTGATCGAGACGGCGGTCGACCGGTTGGAAGTGGGAAGCGGGCAGGAAGGCTCCCCGCGGGACCATGCCGGTGAGCATTTCATACATCAGAACCCCCACCGCATAGACATCAGCCCGGGGATCAGTGTCATGGCCGTCCAGCAACTCCGGTGCCATGTAGTCGCGGGTCCCAATCATGGTATGGGTAGCGGTCACGCCACTATCCTTCGGGCCCGGGTCGACGGGCCGGGCCAGTCCGAAGTCCACCAGCTTGAGATGGCCGGCATCATCCATCAGCAGGTTGGCGGGTTTGATATCACGGTGCAAAATCCCCTTGGAATGGGCTCCGGAGAGCGCAGCGCAGACCTGACCGGCAATTTTCAGGACCTCCCCGGGCTTGAAGGGGGGCTGGTCTGGCTTCTCCTGTTTGCGGCGGTCCAGTTGTTCGGCCAGATTGCTGCCCGCCACATATTCCATGACAAAATAGAGGTGGCCGCCCGGGGTGGTGCCAAATTGATAGATCTGGACAATGTGCGGGTGTTTCAGTTGGGCAAGCGCCCACGCCTCCCTCCGGAAACGGTCGGCAAATCCGGCAAGACAGCTCAATTCGGCCGGCAGGATTTTGATCGCCACCGGCCGGTCAAGGGCCGGATCGGTTCCCTGATAAACCGCGCCCATCCCACCGCGCCCGATCATGCGGGAGATCCCGTATTCCGGCAATAACCGGCAGAGTTCCTCCACCTCCGGAGGCGTCCAGAAAAAGCTGCCGGTGCCAGGGTCCGGAGTGGTGATGGCGTCCTCCAACAGCCTGCGGGCGGTCGCCGCATCCAAGCCCGGACGGCTCGGGCGCGGCGGCTCAGGGGCTTCGGGCGCAGGATCCATGGGCAACAGGGCAAGGAATACGGCTATGTCAGCAAGCAGCCCGACTTAGTAGGAACGGCGGACGCGGAAATAACGCTGACCGGCCGCAGGGAGAGCCAGATCGCAACTGGCCAGCCCCGTGCCGGACAAGGTGACTGGGGTCGTCAGCGGAAACCAGTCGAGGAGGTTAGGGGACCACTCGGGGGATTCCGTAAAATCAGGTGCGGTGGTCCATCGCAACTGGGCGGGGGAGGCCGGGGCCGGGGCCGCCACTGTGACCTGCAATGGAATATAGGGCAGGGCCTCCTGCCAGGTATCGGCCATCCGGATTTCATCCACCACCCAGGCAGACGGACTGGAGGCATTGTGTCCCGCGGCGAGCCTCACTTGTTCGAGATCGTTCCATTGGGTGAAATCCGAAGCATTGCTCACGACGCTGAATCCTTCGCTCTCCACGGGCACCTGTCCGAGCGGCGGATTCACCCACAGCGTGTAGCGCTCCAGGATGCCGTCCACCGCATTGAGTTCAATCCTCGCCAGGACAAGGCCAAGCTGGGTGGAAGGAGTGGTGGAAATGGCGGAGGTCCAGAGGTTCGCCCCGGTGCTCCGGTCCCACAGCCGCCAGAGTTGTGCGTCGGCCCCGGAGGGCATGCCGATGGCGATGATTTCATCCATGTTGGTGTTGTCATCGGCCGGTTCGATCGTGTTGTCCGGGCCCCGCAGGGAGAAATTGAAAAACCGGACGGTGCTCCCCGCCACTTGCTGACCCAAAAAGGAAATCCAGAGTTCACTACCCGAGGGTTGCTGTCCGGGCTGCCGGAACACCGGCGCGATGTTGCTGACCGTGGCCCGTTCCTCATGCGCGTCGATCAAGGCGTGGTTCCCCCTTGTGGGGAGAACCTTCCCGGTGCTGTCCATATACCGCAAACTTCCTTCGGCAATATCCGCATCGACCCCGGCCTGGGGATCCGGGTTCGCGGCAAATCCCCCTTGGTATTTTAGCCCGTCCTCGGCGGCAGGATAGTCAAATCCCTCATAATAAAGAAGTCCTGCCTTCAAAGGCAGCGTGCTGAACCCCAGCAGCAAGGCGGCCACGGGCCGGAATGAGATGGACTGGCAGATGTTCACTGGAAGTTAACTTAATCCAAGCCGTGGTTAGAGCACAAGGCGGGATCCCGGCCGGAATGGCGCGTCCCCGGCTTGATTCCTTAAGGTGGCTAAACTAATCTCCCGCCCATGAGCGAACCGATCTACGACGAAGACAGCATCCGCAGCCTCGACTGGGTGGAACACATCCGCCTCCGCCCCGGCATGTATATCGGGAAACTCGGGGACGGATCCGCCCCGGATGATGGCATCTACATCCTCGCCAAGGAGGCTCTCGACAACTCCATTGATGAGTTTGTCATGGGGCACGGAAAACAGATCGACATCGAGCTGGCGGATGGCCGGATGAAGGTGCGCGACTACGGCCGGGGCATTCCCCTCGGCAAGCTGATGGACTGTGCTGCCAAGATCAACACGGGCGCAAAATACGACAGCAAGGCCTTTAAAAAATCCGTCGGCCTGAATGGCGTCGGCATCAAAGCGGTCAATGCCCTCTCCAGCTTCTTCGACATCCAGGCCTACCGTGAAGGCGAAACCAAGCTGATCGAATTCAGCAAAGGCAAGGTGCAGCAGGAGATGAAAAAGCCGCAGCCAACCAAAGAGGGCAACGGCACCCGCCTCAGCTTCACCCCGGATGCCGCCATTTTCGGCAACAAGGTGAAGTGGGACATGGAGACCCTGGAGCGGATGTGCCGCTATTATTCCTATCTGAATACCGGCCTCACCCTGAACCTGAACGGAACCAAATTCCGCAGCAAGGACGGGCTGGCCGATCTGTTGCGCGACAACCTTCCGCAGGAAGCCCTCTATCCGATTATCCATCTCAAAGGCGAGGACATCGAGATTGCTTTCACCCACGCTGATCAGGCCGGCGAGGACTACTATAGCTTCGTCAATGGCCAGAATACCCATCAGGGCGGCACCCATCTCGCCGCCTTCCGCGAGGCCCTCGTCAAGACGATGCGCGAGCACTTCAAAAAGGATTACGATCCCTCCGACATCCGCACGGGTATCGTCGCCGCCATCGCCCTCAAGGTCACCGAGCCCGTCTTCGAAAGCCAGACCAAAACCAAACTCGGCTCCACCCACATGGAGCCGGACGGCCAGACAGTCCGGACGTTTATTGCCAATTTCCTTTCCAAAGAACTGGAACTACATCTCCACAAAAATAAAGACACCGCCAAGGCCCTGCTGGAAAAAATCCAGATGAACGAAAGCGAGCGCAAGGAACTCGCCGGAGTGGCCAAGATCGCCAAGGAACGGGCCCGTAAGGCCAAAATCCATAACAAAAAGCTGCGCGACTGCCGGGTCCACCTCGATTCCACCGCCAAAAACAAGGAGGAAAGCACACTCTTCATCACCGAAGGCAACAGCGCCAGCGGCTCCATCACCGCCGCCCGCGATGTCGATACCCAGGCTGTCTTCAGCCTGCGCGGCAAGCCGCTCAATACCTTCGGTCTTAACAAAAAAATCGTCTACGAAAACGAGGAGTTCAACCTGCTCCAGCACGCCCTCAACATTGAGGACAGCGTGGATGACTTGCGCTATAACAAAGTGGTGCTGGCTACCGATGCCGACGTCGATGGCATGCACATCCGCCTGCTCATGATCACTTTTTTCCTGCAGTTCTTCCCCGACCTGCTGCGCCGCGGCCATCTCTTTGTCCTGCAGACCCCGCTCTTCCGCATCCGCAACAAAAAGGAAACCATCTACAGCTACAGCGAGGATGAAAAGCAGGCCGCCCTGAAAAAACTCGGCAAGAACGCCGAAATCACCCGCTTCAAGGGACTCGGCGAAATCAACGCCAGCGAATTCAAACACTTCATCGGCAAGGACATCCGCCTCGATCCCGTCGCCATCGACCACAGCCACTCCATCAAGGAACTCCTCACCTTCTACATGGGCAAAAACACCCCCGACCGCCAGGAGTTCATCATCCGCAACCTCCGCGTCGAACAGGACATCCTCCCACCCGACGGCCCCGCCCCGCGGCCGGATGAAGTGGAGGAAGCGAAGGTGGCATGAAATGGCTGAACCGTCTCATGGGAGAAACACCTGCAGCTTTTGTCGAGTTTGTGTCCCCGGCCAAACTGGAGAAACTCCTTGAAGTCAAATTTGAAGAGTTCGGCGATGACAGCCCGGAAGCGAAGCGTTGGCAGGAGTGTCTGGAACAGGTGAAAGCCTTGCTTTGCCAATTTTCCCACGACGAGGAAATGGAAGGTGCTGATGGATCGCCGGGTTTCATTCTGGAGGACCTCTGGCAGGGCGTCCTCACTATTGGGATGGAATTCAATGATCCAGCCCTGCTTTCGAAAACGGTATTGGAAGGATTGGCACAAATTTCATCAAAAGGTGATACTGCGATTGAATTCGGTATCACATTTTACCTGGGCGGGAAGGATCCAGATCTGTTGGATATGGAAACCCTCGTTATCCGGAAAGGCCTTGTTTATGCGCCCAACTCCAGGGCGATGAAAAAGGCAGTGGAATCATGGGGCTGAGCGGGCCTTGTGGAATCTCCTGGTCAAGGGCTGCGACATTGATTATCTGAAGACATGGTCAATCAAATTGAACCTGACAGATATGCTGATACGGGTTTCTCCGTGAAGGACACCCCGCCTGAGGTCAATGCCTTGTATTTCAGGAAAATCATGGCGCTGAGCGAGTCCGAACGCTTTCTCATGGGCATGAGCATGCTCAGCACCGCCCGGGCTCTAGTGTGGTCTGGCATCCCGCAGGGTCTTACCGAATCCGAGCGTCGCCGCGCTTTCTATGAGCGGTTCTACGGGGAGCCGTGTCCGGATGCCGTAGCCGATTGGCGGCCGCCCGGCTGAGGACTTTAAGTTGGCCACAGGCTGTGCCATTACAGCTGACGTTGAATCGCCAGCAGAATGGCCCGGATGGTGATGGGG
The DNA here is from genome assembly GCA_038210825.1 of Verrucomicrobiales bacterium. Taxonomy (GTDB): domain Bacteria; phylum Verrucomicrobiota; class Verrucomicrobiia; order Verrucomicrobiales; family V1-33; genus CAIZWU01. The sequence goes on along the minus strand of JBBQWG010000033.1, from coordinate 28,764 downwards.
CCGGTTCAGCATGGAAAAGGCAGGGCCGGCGGTGCGTAGGCAGGAGGTGATTTTGTTCCTGAAGTTTAGTCGTGGATTGCTGCTGCTGATGGTTGTGCTGGCGGGGGAAGCCGCGGCGGACCCACCAATAGTGCTGGAGCCGAACCGGCTGCATCTCGGGAAACCGGGGCAATGGGAGTGGGAGAGTTTTATAGACCGGCCGGTGGATGCCTCCCGCCTCGAACTTCGTTTTCAGGGAAAGGCCAATGCCAGCGGGCACACCCTCCGGATTTGGCAGCGCGATGTCAAACTGACATGGCCGGTGTTGCTCAACGGAAAGCCTGTGGGTGCCCTCGTTACTGCGGAAACGGCCCTCGAAAGCCTGCTGGCCATCCGCCCGGGGGTCTTGCAGGATGGGGAAAACATCCTGACGATCGAGGCCCCGCCCCTGCTGGATGATATCGAGGTAGGCCCGATCACCCTGCATGCGGGGCCGATCCAGGAGGTGCTGGGGGAGGCCCGGCTGGAGGTGACGGTCCTTGATGGGTCGAACGGAAAAGCGATCCCCTGCCGGCTGACCCTGACGAAACCGGACGGCACGCTGCAGCCCTTGCTCGCGCAGCCGGCGGGCGGGGTGGCGGTGCGGGTCGGGGTATGTTACACCGGCGACGGAAAGGCCCGGATGTCGCTTCCGGCGGGGGATTATGTGCTGCACGCGGGCCGCGGTTTTGAATGGAGTGTAGCGCGCACGGAGGTCCGCCTGCTTGAGGGGGAAACGAGGCCGGTGACCCTGAAACTCCTCCGGGAAGTGCCGACGGAAGGGTGGATCGCTGCCGACAGTCACATCCATACCCTCACGCACAGCGGCCATGGCGATGCCACCCTGACGGAACGCGTCCTGACGATTGCCGGGGAAGGCATCGAGTTGGCGGTCGCCACAGACCACAATCATCACACCGATTTCACTCCCGCTGCGGCAGGGCGGGGACTGCTGGACCGGTTCACCCCGGTGGTAGGGAATGAGGTCACCACCAAACATGGACACTTCAACGCTTTTCCCATCGCCCCGGGCGCTGCGGTGGCACCCTTCCGTCAGGAAGCATGGGCGAAGCTGCTGCCGGAGATCCGCGCCACTCCAGGGGTAAAGGTGATCACTTTGAATCATCCCCGGGATGTGCACAGCGGCTTTACCCCCTTGGGAGAAAGTCAATTCAATCCGGCCACGGGCGAGCACCTTCAGGCAGACGGCCTGCAGATCGATGCCATGGAAGTGGTCACGTCCGCCGCGATGCAATCCGACATCCATTTGTTATACCGGGATTGGTTTGCCCTGCTGAACCGGGGCCACCGCATCGCGGCGATTGCTTCCAGCGATTCCCATGATGTGAACCGCTTCATCCTGGGGCAGGGCCGCACCTATGTGGCGGCCCGGGATGCCGATCCGGCAAACCTTGATTTGGATGAAGTCTGGCAAAGTTATCAACAAGGCCGCCTGCTGGTCAGTCTCGGCCTTCTCGTTCACTTGAAGGTGGAGGACCGGTTTACGGTGGGTGATCTGGCTACCGGACTCCCCGGGAGCATCAAAGTCGAGGCCATGATGCTGGGGCCTTCATGGGTCAAAGCGGACCACGTGGCACTGTATGCCAATGGTCTGCTGATCCGGGAAGAAGCCATCAGGGATGCCAACCGGCCCGGTGAAAAAGCACGCATGGTCTGGCAGTTGCCTAAACCGAAGCACGATGTCCATCTGGTGGTCATCGCCACCGGGCCTGGAGTTGTCGAACCCTTCTGGGAGATCCCCCGGCCCTATCAGGCCAGCAGCAAAACGTTCATCCCGCGAGTGATTGGCTCCACCAACCCCATCTGGCTGGATGCCGATGGCAACGGCCGGTTCCAGTCTGCCCACGAGTATGCCAAAGGTTTGCTGGCAAAGTTTGGCGGAGACCTCCTGAAGCTGGAGGAGGCCTTGCGGGAGTATGATCAGGCCGTCGCCGTCCAGGTGACATCGCTGCGAGGTGCCCGGCGGGATTAGCTTGAAAAGGACGCTGACGGGCTACAGCCGGAGCGGAGCGGAGACGGCCGAAGGCAAATTACGCCAATTTGACCGAGAAAAACGGATTTAGCGGAACTGGATTCATCCAAAAGATGAGAGGTTTATTTGTCAGGTGATGGAGTCCACCTGAAGCCGGGCGAAGCCCTGCAGGGCTTTGGCGACGCTCTGCTCCAGCGGACCGGTGGTGTTGATTCTGAGGCAGTGGCCGCGCGGCAGCTCCGCAGGGGGCTGGTAACGTTGAGTGAGGGCCGCGAGGTCCTCCAGCCGGGCGTCGGACACCTCGCCGGGACTGGCCTCGCGGGCGCGAAGCCTTTGTTTGACCGCCGCCTTGCTGGCATGGGCTTCAAGGAAGCACCATGCCACCCCACGCTTCCCGAATTGCTTAATCAGCTTTTTCCGCTGGGTGCGGAGGGAAAAGGTAGCGTCGAGGATGACACTGCGGCCTTGTTGCACCTGCGCGGTGGCCGCCGCGAGGAGGCGCTGGTAGATTTGTCCGGTCATGGCCCGGGAATAGAGCTGCGGCCGGGCGGAAACACTGCTGCGTTCATGCAGCGGCAGGCCTGCCGCTTCTTTGCGGATCCGGTCGGAAGAAAAAACGTCCCAGCCGAGTTCCTCTCCCATGGCCTGCGCGAGGTGGCTTTTGCCGGAGGCGATGCCCCCCATCACCACTAACACGAGGGGCCGCGAGCCGGCGACGGCATAGCCCAGCGCCAGCCGGAAGTAGCGCCGCGCCCGCTCCGCGGCTGCCCGGCGCTGACGTTCGGGTGAGGCATGGGCCACACTCTGCAGGCTTTCGACTTTTCCCCTCACCAAGGCACGGTAACATTTATAAAAATCCATCAGGCGCAGCATCCCGTCATCATGGAGCGCGCCGGCCATCCGGATGGCGAAATGCCGAGCCAGATCGGGGTGCCCGTGGTAATCGAGGTCCATGGCGAGAAAGGCCGCGTCGTTGGCCACGTCCACATAACGGAAGCGGTCATTGAATTCGATGCAGTCATAAATCTGCAGGGTGCGGGGCGTGAGATGAATATGCTCGAGGTGCAAGTCCCCGTGGCAGTCGAGGATACGGCCTTGCCGGAGGCGCGAGGCAAAGAGCCGGCGGTGCCGGGCATAAAACCGGTTGGTATAAAATGGCAGGGTGACGGCCGCAGCCGGGGAAAGGGTGTGGCCGATGAACTCCCGGGTTTGGCGGAAATTCTCGTCGGTGCTGATGCGGAGCTGGTCGATGCGTCCCCAGTCGCGGATTTCCGCAGTGGGGGCCTGGCCCTCGTAGAATTCCTTCAGGAATCGGGCGATCCGGTTCAGGTCGCGGGGACCGACTTCGTTCCGTTTGAGGAGTTGGTCGAGAAAATGACCGTCAGGAAGTTGACGCATCTGCACCGCGTAGTCCACCACATGGCCTTCCCCGCCGAAGCCATACTGTCCGTCGTGCTTCGTGATAGGAACGACCCCGAGGTAGGTGTTGGGGGCAAGCCGGCGGTTGAGGGCGACTTCGCGTTCACAAAAATGCTGGCGTTTGGCGGGGGTGGAAAAGTCGAGGAAACCGAAGTTGACCGCCTTCTTCACCTTGTAAACCAAGGGCGGCGCGATGAAGACGAATGAGGCATGGGTTTGCACCAGGCGCACCCGTTTGGGCCGGTGTGGATAGGAGTGCGGATCCAGCAGGAAGGGAAGCAGTTGTTCCTGAAGCACCAATGCATTTTCCGGGGGATCGTCTGGTTTGATCTTGGTCATGGGCGGCGGTGCATTTTTCTGCAGAGGTTCAGATCACTTCCGCTCCTGGGGGGAACTTCCTTCGGGATTAGACACGCTGAGGCAGATGCAGGGACTTCCGTGGCCGCTGGAAGTGATTTGCTGGCCGGAGCCCTGGCGCATGTGACAGAAACGGGGCTTGCTGCCGGCATCGCAACCGCAACCTCCGCGTCGACGGTTCCCTCGACTTCCCCAAATGACGTAGTGGAAAAGGGGCGGGAGCCGGCTTTACCTGGTTTCGTCCGCATAGGTGACCGACTCGATAAAATCGAAGTGACCCGCTGCCGGTGGCGCGGGTTTCAGCTCTACGGCGAGTTCACTACGATCCAGCAGTTCGATGGACTCCATGATGCGTTTTGCGATGGGGGCGCAGACTCCTCCGCCGGATTGGCTATTGGCGACGACAACGCTGAAGGCATAGCGGGGCTTTTCAAAAGGAGCGAAGCCGATGAAGTTGGTGTGATTGTCAGGGACCTGCTTTTTGGTGGCCTGATCCATGCGCCAATTTTGGGAGGTGCCGGTTTTTCCCGCAATGCTGAGGAGAGTGCTCCGGGCGAGTCGACCGGTTCCGCCGGCTTCTGAATGCACCACTTGATACATGGCCTGGCTAATAGCGGCGATGGTTTCGGGAGGAAATCCTTCCGCGATGAGATCGTGGCGTAGTTCCATCGGGGCGGTCTGCCAAAGGCTATTCACCAAAGTTTGGGAAATGATCCGGGGATTCCAAATTCTGCCACCATTCGCGATGGCGGCAGCGACTCCCGCCATTTGGAGGGGAGTGGCCTGCACCTCGCCCAGACCGATGGCGAAGTTGGCTGTTTTGGCTTCCGTCCAAGGTCCTCTGTTTTGCCGTTTCCACCACCCCCGGTCAGGCATGAAGTCTGACATGGCTGCTCCCAGCCGGAACGAGGAGGCCTCACCAAGTCCGAAGTTTTTGGCCATGCGGGAAATGCCATCAATGCCCACGGTATTCCCCAGTTGATAAAAATAACAGTTACAGGAGCGTTGCACCGCCTCCGGCAGGGCCAAAAGGCCGTGCGCCGGCAGGGCCCTTTGGACAGTCCAGCATTGGAAACGGCGGCCGCCATAAGTGACGGAGCCGCTGCACTCAAACTGTTTGGACCAGTCCCCGGATTCACCGGCGGCAAGGGCGGTGATGAGCTTGAAGGTGGAGCCGGGCGAGTTGGCGGAGAGTGCACGATTCACCAGTGGCGAAGTTTGATCCTGCCGGAGTTGATCCCAAGTTTCCTGCGTGATCGTAGGAACGAACGAATTCAGATCAAAATCAGGAACGCTCACGGAGGCCAGGATATCGCCATTGGTCACATCCAGAACGACGGCGGTGCCCCGCCCGACTCCGGCTTCGATCAAAGCGTTGCGGCAAATTTGTTGAAAACGGGCATCAAGCGTGAGGATGACGGCAGTCTGGGGTTTGCCATCCGGTGCGGGAACCCTGTGCAGGACCGCATCCAGCGATTTCTCAATCCCCGCCATACCTTCGTCCGGCTGGTTCCCTCTGGAGTCCTGTTTTATATAACCAATCACATGGCTGGCCAACGTGCCCAGCGGATACTGGCGTTTTTCGCGGGTAATGGTCCCGCCATGGGGCCCCCCGGTGGTTGGGATGGACTCCGCCAGAACCACGCCCTTCCGATCAGTGATGGTGCCGCGCCTCAGGGGAATGGGGGCGGTGGTGTCGGCGGGGGCTCTGGCAGCAGTGGAATCCTGGCTCTCTGCCTGTTGGAAGAAAAGCAGAGTCAGGGTGATGCCGGGCAACAGCAGGGGCACTACCATCAACGGGCCGCTGCTCCGGGGTGGATTGGTGGGTTCCAGCAGGCGGCGCACGCGTTGCAGGAGCCGCCCGCCACCGGCGGCGGGCGCGAGGTTGAGAGTGGATTGTAATTGCAGTTCCGCCAGACGTGCCAGCGCCGTGGCCCCGGTGCGGCGGTTCCCGGTCACACACATTGCCGCGTCGTCGCAGGCGTGTTCGCGTTCCAGTCCCATGCGGTGGCTGATCCACCAGACGGCTGGATGGAAAAAGAAGAGGGTTTCCACGGCAGCTTGAAGCAGGCCCAGCAAAAAGTCGTGCCGACGGATATGGGCGAATTCGTGGGCCAGGATAAAATCCAGTTCGCGCGGCGAGAGGCCGGCAAGAGCGGCGGCGGGAAACAGCAGCACCGGACGCAGGATGCCAGCCACGGCCGGCGATATCAGGCGGTTGGTGATCCTGACTAAAGGCGCTTTCCTCAATCCGCAACGCCGGGCCATGGCCGTGACTTGTTGAGTGAGGGCTTCCGAAGCGCACCCGGCCCGCCGGATCAGCCAAGCGGTCCCGCAAAGTCCCAAGGCCCGCCATGCGGCCACAATGGCCGCACCTGACAGCCAGAACCATCCCAGCCAGCGCAGCCACGACGGCTGTGGGGTCGTTGGTTCTTTCCGTGTTGTCACCGGTGGAGCCGGAGCTGTCCCGCCATCCATGACGGCGTTCCAGGCCGATCCATGATCCGGTAAATTCAAGGTCCGCATTTTCCAGTCAGGCTCATGGCCGGAAGCGCCGGTCAAGTCAGCAAATACTACCTCCTGCTTAAGTCCGGCGATGGGGATGGGGTTTGGTGGGGACGCACCCGGCGCAAGCCGGCCCCAGGTGATAAGCGGTGCCGCTATCATGCAAGCCAACCCCATGCCGCATAGGGCGTGGCGCAGCTCTGGCGTGCCCTTCCGGCAAAAACGCAGCAGGAGCGCCAGCACGGCCGCGATGGCCAGACCTTGCCAGAGAAAGTGCAGGAGACACCAGCCCAGCCGTGCGGTCAGGTCCGCATCCGGAATCGACCAGGAAAGGGAGGGAAGCGGATTCATAAGAAAAATAGTGAGGATGGCGCGGCTTCAGGAATCCCGTTCCAGGGTATCCAGCGTGCGGCGGATTTCGGAAATCTCCTGCAGGGTCACCTTGCCGGAGCCCAGCGCCTGCTGGACCAGTGCTTGGGTGGACCCTGCAAAAAGCTTCTGCACCATCTCCCTGACCATGGACTGCTGCATCTTTTCCGGTGGGGCAGCCGCGCGGTAAATATGGGAACGCGACGACTCATCACGCAGCACCAAACCCTTCTCCGTCATGATCTGGAGGAACTTCAGAATGGTCGTGTAGCCTTGTTCCTTGTGACGGCTCAGTTCCTCATGAACTTCACGGACGGTCGCCTCCCCGCGGTCCCAGAGAACCCGCAGGATGGAAAGTTCGGCCGCCGTGGGACGCGGCAGGGATGGCTTTTTGGCTGGCATGGCGGAATCATACGAATTCATTCGTATTTATCAACGAATTATTTCGTAGAACAGCGGAACATGCGTTGAGCGGGACCGGATGCTGGGGATGCGCACAGGTTTTTCAGGCATCCTGAGGGGTGTTGGCGGCAAGGTTTATTTGGCTGCGGGAGCCGCAGATTCAGGTGCGGCGAAATGGGCAGCCAGTTTGCCTGCGGATTTTAATTTAATCCACTCCTCGACGGAGGGGACCGTCAGGGACGGATTGGTCTTCCTCATTTTTTGATAGCTTTCGATCACCTGCTCGGCCCCGGCCAAGGGGTCGTCCTTGCGGTTTTTTTTGGTGAGTTGGGATTTCACGGAACCAGCAAGGTAGGCAGCGAGGAGGCGGGACTTGGCATCCGTGTCCATGCGGGTGGAAAGCCATGGGACATTCCGGGCGCTGAGTTGGACAACGACGTCCTTGCTCTCCTCGGTAAATCTTAAAATGAGGGCCGCAGCTCCCTTGCCTTTTACCGACAGGGGGTCCTGGCGGAAAATCTCGATGACTTTTAATGCCGTTTCATTGCTGATGAGGGGGTCTGTTTCCTGTCCTGAAGCCGGGAAAAGGCAGGAAAGAATCAGGATTGTGTAAAGGAATAGGGTTTTCATAATGCGTGTGGAAGAAAGCGGGGGCAGTAGCCCGGATGGCTGACAGGATGAAGCAGTAGGCGTGGTGGTTACGTGGACCACCCATTCACGCCGATTGTTCAGTGGCCCACTTCAGGGCGGCGGGCAGTCCCATCCCGCCCGTGCCTCCGAGGGCATGGTCGACGGCTTCCAGTTCGTGGATGAGGTCGCGGACTTCCTTGCGGGGCCATGGGCCGCCGGCGGCCCCGCAAAAGTGGGTGCGGCAGGCGAAGGGACGGGAGTCATAGATGGTGCAGCGGCCATCCTGTCCTAACAGGGGGCATGATCCATCGGCAGGCAGGGGGAGTTTTTTCCGGCCGGCGGCGCGGGCGGCCTGGCGGGCGAGGAGCGCTTCGCCCCGGGTGAGAAACGGGGTCTGTCCGGTGAGCCGGAAGCGGCAGCAGTCGGTGCGGCTGGTGCAATGGCGTTCGATGGGTCGTTCGGCAAGGCGGGCATAGACCTCCTGCACCCGTTTGAGCAGGGTTTGGTGTTCATCAGGAGTGAGGCCGCGGGCCATGGGGGAGGAATTCAGCGCCATCTGTCCGCCCGGGCAGGGCGGAAGTCCAAGGCAGAGTGGGAGCCCGGGCCGACGCGAATGAATGAACGCGGGACGTTGCACCACGCCGTGCCTCATGGTATGGGCTTGGATGCTTTGGTATTATGTTTCAGACCGGCAGGAGCGGCTCGCCGTGCCGGAAGATCAGCTCGCGGCCCTCGCCGGCAGTGGAGTGCTGCGGCCGACCACGCTCGTATGGCGCAAAGGCATGGAGGAATGGACTTCAGCGGGGGAACTAAAGCCGGAGTGGTTTTCGGGAGGCGACGGGCTTCCCAGCACGGTAGCGGAAGGGGAGGACCGCGGACTGGTAACGGAACTGGCCCAGACCCTGCGCCCCTATGCCGCGTGGGTTTCCCTTTCCGGGTGGATGCATGGCTTGACCGCCGTGCTGTTGGTGGCGGGGTCGATCGCCTTGGGTTATTTTGCGTGGCGGCGGCCGGAGCGGCTGCTGGAATGGTCCCCGCAACTGCCCGACGGGCTGCGGCCTCTGCTGGCCGGGCCATGGTGGACGGTGGGAGCCGCGCTGGTGCTGGCCCTGCTGCTGTTTTTCATGGGTGCCCAGCTCATCGGCGGGGCGGCGCGGATCCGGAGGGCCGGCTCCCTGCAGAGCCGGGAGGAACTGCGGATTGCCCTGCGGAGCGTGGGAAGTTTTTTCCGCGCCACGGTGCTGACCTTGTTCCTCGCCTTGATCGCCGGAGGGGCGCTGCTGCTGCATCATTACCGGCCATGGCAAAAGGCAAAACCCGAGGCTCCGGTGCCGGCCGCTGCGCCCAAAGAGAGGGTCACCATCTGATAGCGTTATGGTGACGGCGGTGCCTGTGGTCCATCTGGCGGAGTTGCCGCCCTGTCCCTTCCTGCCGCGCCAGGACGAGCCGCTGCATGCCGGTTGCATGGCCGCGCCCCATGGTCCGGGCGATGACCGCGGTCCGGCCTTTTATCTGCAGGCGCTGCACTACGCCCAAAGCCTGTGGCAGCAGGGATTTCCCGCACGGTCCATTCTCCTGCTGAACCGGGCCCTCGGTGCAGAGATGGATGGCTCCGAACCTGTGCTGCAGCAGTGGCCCCTACCTTATCAGGCGATCGCATGGCTGCTCGTCAACCACCGGGGGGGCCAGTTCATCGGCAATCCCCGGCGGCACTGGCAGCACCTCGCCACCCGCATGTCAGGACCGCGGGCGGAATTGCGCACCTGGCGGGCCTGGGCCTGCTGGCGTATGGCCTGCCTCGCCCTGCCGGACCAACCGGCCGATGAAAAACAATTGACGGAGGAAAATGTCAGGGAGCCGGGCGAGGAGGAGATCGCGGGGCATCTGGAACGGCTGGGGCACCCCGGCGAAGTGGCGTGGTGGCGGGAAGTGCTGGAGCAGTTGGGATGATTCTTTTCCAGTGGAATGAAGAAGTTGCACGGTCTCCCCGGTTGGCACCACGCCTCCGATGCGGTTGGGCCGGCGGCAATCCCTGAAGAGCGGAATGTCCGCGCAACCATGAGTGATAAAAGGGGCAACCGGACTGGTTGCCGGAAGTGGCTCCTTGCCGCCCATGAACTAACGGGTGCTGCCCTGCCAACATGGCTTTGGCGTCATTGATGGGCCGCGGAGCCGGCAGGGGAATTGCTTGCAGTCCCGTGCATAGTGAAGCAATCTCAGCTTCGTCTGATTCACCGAAGTCGAATCATTCGCCTCACCGACATGGACTACCTTCTGATTGCTCTGAAACTCATCGTGGCTCTTGGCATTCTGAACGTCTGGCTCCTGCGCTCCGGCATGGCGACCCGGTATCGCGGCAAGGATGCGAAAACCATGCGGGAGGAGTTCGCCGTTTATGGTTTGCCGTTCCCGGTCTTCTGCCTCATCGGCATTCTCAAAGTGGGCCTTGCGGTGGCGCTCCTCGTCTCAATTTGGGTTCCCGGTGTGGCACCTATCGCGGCGGTGGGGATGGGAGTGCTCATGCTGGGGGCTTTGGTCATGCACCTCAAAGTAAAAGATCCGATCAGCAAGGCGTTGCCGTCTCTCGTGGTGCTCGCAATGTGCATCGCCATTGCGCTGCTGTAGGCGGCCGGCAGCTCAGAATCCTGCGACGCAGAGATAGGCATTCAGCACAAGGTAGAAGAGCGCCGGGATCATTTGCCGCCCCGTGTCCCCGATCCGGATCCGGACCCCCACGGCTAGCAGCATCATCAGGGCCAGCCCGCCCGCCGCCGCCTGCCCGATCCATGGCCGGCTCATTCCCGCCAACAGGCCGATCCCCGCAGAGCACTGCAAGGCACCCACCAGCAGGCGCTGCGATCCGAGCCGGTAGCGGAGAAACTCCTGCTTCATGTAGCCCGAAAAAAAGCACGCCGATCCATAACCAAGAAAGGAGAGTGCGGAGACCAGGATGAGGGCAGTTTTCAATACGAAGTTTTTGAAGCAGCGGGATGCCGCTTCCCTGATTGGTTTTCGTCAATCCGTCTGCCATAATTCAGCCCGGACAACAGCTTTCGCCGGCGGCTCCGGAACCCGGGGCTGGAGGGATTCGATTTGACTTCTCAGGCGGGCGGCGCCGTCGATTCCATCGACGAACCTCTGAGGAATCTTCGAAAGGCCGGCAGCCCCGCCAAGCAACGCCCCGACGACGGCTCCACGGTGGCAGTTGTCACCGCCGACGTTGGCGTTGGCGGTGATGCCGCCCTCAAAGTCATCAGCATATTTCCATGCCAGATAAAGCGAGGCGGGAAAGGCATCGGCAATGTAGCAGGCTGGACTGACGCGCCTGCCGATCACGACCTCGTCCGGATCCTTGGACCACTCCAAAGCTTTGCGTTTCGAGAACCAGTCGTTGCCATGGACGAGGATCGCCTCCCTCAGGGGCATGTCGTGGAGCACGCCACAAACCATCCTCACCATGGCATCTCCCGCGCTGAGCACTTCCGGAGAGCGGTGGGTTAGACTGATGTGTTGACGCACGGCGTCCCGGGTGGTGCCGGGGTCGCCGCGGAAAAAGGCGCAGAGCACTCCGACGTGGGCAAGGCCGCCGATGTGGATGTCTGAGCCAGCGCACTTTCGGGGAGCGGTGCCGCGCGCATAGGCCGTAAAGAATTTACGGTGACACTCCTCGACATAGGTGTCCCGGTGTTTCCCGGGCGTGAGCATGAAGTCGATGTAACGATTGATATAATCATCGGCATCGTAACGACCACAGTCGTTCAGGGAGTCCATCAACACCCTGGCCAGCTGAAGATTCAGGGTGTTCTCACCCGCACGCAGGAATTGATGGTAGTGGATGCCACGCTGTCCCCAGTATCGTGCCTGATCATGAAGAATATCACCCCGCTCATTGAGGGCAGTATATTCACTGCGCCAGAGAATGCTGCCGGCATGGGGGGACTTCGGAGCCATGTAATCCCGGATGATGCCATAATCCTGGCGCAGTAGCGCGCGGTCGTAATACCAATGCACGGGCATGGCGATGGCATCGGCAATGAAACTGCCTATGGCGATGCCGGTGCATGAGTCCTGAGAGGTCTTCCCGGAGATCATGGTGTTAGGGATTTGCTTGGTTGGACGGCCTTGGCACTCCATCGGACGGGGTCCAGATCGCGGACGGTCAGACCCCGGTTGCTGTCGAGGCCGAGCATGTTCCAACGATGGGCGGGCAGGTTGAAGGGGCTGCGGATCCGTTCATCGAAGTCCGTGGGCCAGAGCACCCCGTCTATCTTTTTAAAATCACGGAAGGTCACATCCACTTCGGCCCCCCGGGTGCTCTCCAGACCATTGAGGGTGAGGCGCACTCTCCGCAGCAGTTTGCTGCTGCGGTCGATGCTGAGAATGACGCGGTCTTCTTCTGCCCCGCCAAATCCGGGATGCAGAATGGCGAGCACTTCATCGCACGGGGTCTGATCCACCACCGACTCCCCATGGATGGCGAATACGGTGCCGCTTTGCTGGAAGTAGAATGGGCCCAGCAGAAAGAGGATATAGGCATCCGCCACCAGAGCGGCTGCGCGATTGGCCTCAGCATCCTCGGAGGCGGTGCCATTGTAGGTGACGGAGATTTGACCGGGCTCACGCAGCACGTTCTTAACACCTCCCGGTCCCGAGTGGGATTGCGCGATGATTCCGGGGCGAAGGATTAGTCTTTCCTCTGAGCTTCCCCGGAACTTCGAATCCACCAGCACCGGCTGGAACCGGGGTCCGATGGCTGCCCACTTGCCTTCATAGCGCACGCTGACGTCCCTGATTTTTTCGAAGGCAGCACTTCCATGAGCCTTCTGTGACGCCCCTACGAGGGCACGGGCGGCAGGGTCGGAGGTGACGATGGGGCGCGTGCCGATCTGCGGCGATGCGCAGGAGGCGAGGAGGCCCATCAGGGAGACGGGCCAGAGGAAGCGTTGTTTCATGAGGCGGGGCGTGGCTGGGGTGGACGGCATATTGCTTACGGCCGGTGGCACCCGTGTGGACCAAGTTTCGCGTAATTCATGAGTGAGGCAAATGAGCGAGCAGCGCCGCGGCGGCGGAAAACCCTGAAAGCGCTGCGCCCTCGACCCGCGGACCTGCAAAGGCGTCTCCAGCCATGACCAACGGCGGAGAGGCCTGCAATAAGGCGCAGGGATGAGGGTCGACCTGAATGGGTTTGCTATAGCGCCAACCGTGGACCTGATAACCGATCACTTCGGCACCCAGCCATTGCCGGGAGGCATCAAGGAGCCGCCCCCCGCTCTCCATGCGGTCTTCCTCCCAGTGCGCCAGACTGAATTCATGATTGGCATGAATGGTGACCGCAGGTTCCCTCGAGATGCCTTTGAGTTGATTGTCGGCAATCCATGAGACGGGGCCGGTGGTCTGCATCAGTCCTCCCGGGGGAGGAATCAAAGACGGCTTTGCCAGCACGGCCATGACGGCGAGGCAGCGTTCGTAAGCAATGCCTTCAAGGCGTATCTGCATCCTGGCATCGAGTTCGATTCCACCCGCTGCCAAAAGGGCGAGAGATTGTGGGACAGGCGGGGTGAGCAGCACGGCTGCCGCAGAGTAACCTTCCCCACCACTGGTCTTTGCTGAGTAGCGGTCACCGGCACGTCCCAGCGCCACGATCTGCTTTTCCATCCGCAGGTCCAGACCCTGCGCCAGATATTTGGCCACGGCTGTCATGGCTGGTTGGCCACGCCAGCGCGTGTGTCCGTCCGCCGCCGGGGAGAAGCCGCGGCACCATTCCGCGATCAGGCCCGCTTCCGCGCCTTGTTGGAGAATCGCTTTAAAACGGGCATCCCTCGTGGTGATGAACTGCGCTCCATGATCAAAGGTGGCTGCCCCGATACGGCGACTGGCCAACCTGCCACCGGGACCCCGCCCTTTATCGAGCAGGAGTACGCTGCGGCCAGCGGATTGTATTTCACGCGCTGCGATGAGGCCTGCGACACCTGCGCCAATGATCAGCACATCAACGGTAAGTTCATCAGTCGCCATGGAGTTATTCAAAGAAGGGGAAACTCCATGACTCTGCGGGCAAGCGGCCGGCCCAGGGCGTCTTCGCCATGGTGTCATCGCAGCGGCCGATGCAGCAAACTTTCAGGAGCCGCTGGTGGAGCAGTTTCCACGGCTTGAGTTCCTTGATAAGCAGCATGAAAATGATACGCAACCCCTTTGGCAAACGAATTGATTGCTTTAAAGTGATGAAACAGCCCGTGCAGCACGGAAAGCAAGCCCGGCAGAACGCCCCCCCATGAACCCCATGAATTCCCTAACCACAAGGCGGCTGATCCGGACTGGCGCGTTTGCCCTGGGTTTTGCCGGTTTCGGGCCTGCCAGCGCCGCCCCGTCCGGTTATCCGCCCGCTCAACTTCCCGCTGCGGGCGGGTGGGGCAAAAACATCCAGCGCACGATGCGATTGCTCGCCACCAGCACGGCAGAGAAGCGGAACACGGTCCGGATTCTTTTTTACGGCCAGTCCATCACGGAACAGCAGTGGGCGAAGCTGGTGGAGGAGAATTTGCGGGAGCGTTTCCCCCACGCGGATCTGGTCATTGAGAACCGTGCCCTCGGCGGATTTGCCTCACAAATGCTCGCCCGCACTGCGGAAACGGACCTATATCCTTTCCAGCCGGACCTGCTGATCTTTCACGTCTATGGTGCGCACGACAAATATGAGGACATCATCCGCCGCGTGCGCGAACGGACGTGTGCGGAAATCCTGATCCAGACCGACCACGTCACCAGGACTGCCGATCTCACCGAGGAAACCGATCCGGCGAAAGTGCCGATCCAGAGCGGAAAGTGGGAGGCCTTTTTCAATTACAACTTCCTGCCAGCACTTGCGGAAAAATACGGCGCGGAGTTGTGTGACCAGCGCACCCTCTGGAAACACTATCTCACATCCCACGGGCTGGAGCCGAAAGCACTGCTGAAGGACAATGTGCATCTCAACGCCCACGGAGAATTTCTCATGGCGGAGATCGTGAAGGCGCATCTGCGAAGGGACGAGAAGTTCGATCCCGCGCCTGCCGACGCGGGGATCAGGACGCTCGTGGTCGGTGAAGAGGTGAACTTTGAAAATGGCAAACTAAGCATGGCATTCGAAGGAAACCGGGTGGACGTGGTGTGCAAAGCAGGGGCCTCCGTGCCTGCTGGGGTGAAGATTGACGGACGCAAGCCATCGGAGTTTCCTGAGCTGCGCGGCTTTTCGCGCGCCGTGACCACGCCTCCAGGAAAATGGCCGGTAAAGTGGCCCATCATCGCGCCCATCGGTTCAGAGAAGCTGCTGCTTATTGAGGATTGGACGCTGGACGTCACGCGTGCTGATCCTGCGGACGAAAAGCTCTTCACCTTCACGCTCCACGGATCAAAGACCGGCGCGGACGGCGAGGGCCGCAGCGATCAAAAATTCGTCTCGAAGTCCAGCCGCATTGTCATTGCGCCGGAGGATTGGAATGCCGATTACGCCCTCGCACTTGCCGGGATCAAACCCGTGCCGGAGCACTTCACCGTGAAGTGGAGCGTGGTGCCATGGTTTGCAGATGAATTTATTTCGCCTGGCATAAAAGACCCAGCCATCGCGACGGCTGTCACCCTCGCGCAGGGCCTCACGAACACGAAACATACGCTGGAGATTGACGGCGGCGCGGAGACCATCGCTGCGCTGCGGGTGTATCGACCGGCGCTCCAAGCGAAGGTAACGAATCCGGCACCGGATTAAACCGGACCCGTTCCAAAACCGGGGTCGGGTTGAAGATTATCAATTCCCCCGTGTCCACCTTGCTGGCCGTGAGCTGCACTCCAAGGAAGCGTGGAAAGTTCGTCATCAGCGGACTCCCCAGCTTCTCTCGCTGCTTTTTGCGCTCCGCCAGTAATCCCCGCATCCTGAAAAAGCCTGCGCCGTCGAGGCGTTTGGCATGCCTGGTGAAAACCACCACCCCGCCGCCCCCTCCTGCCCAACGCCCCGGCGTGGCGGCCCTCCCCACCTTCCATGAACCGGACCCTAAAAACCCTCGTCTCCACCCCGCTCTGCGCCATCCTGACGGTTTTTTCGGCAGCTGCGGAAAGCGCTCACGGCGGTTCCGGGGACGCATGGCCGCGCCTCAAGGCTGCTCATTCCTGGATTGCCAATTCGCATGCTGACGCGCGCTTCATGCCACAGGGCATCGAGGGCATGTTCGTGTCGGCCGATGGTACCACCTTCACCAACATTTTCTGGGAGGAAGGCGGCGGCAATGTGGCGGTGATTGGTACGGACGGCGATGTGCACCCGCGGCCGGACAAGCCGGGCTACTTCGGCTGGGGCCATAACGGGGGCAAGGCGGTGGCTGCAAACTCGAAATACGTCTTTTTTTCCCAACAGTATAACAACGAGGGCGACAACCTGAAAAATGCCGACAACTGGCCACCCGCCGGCAAGGTATGGTATGGCATCAGCCGCCGCTCCCGTGAGGACATTGGCACCGGCCCTCCCTTTGCCGGCGGGAAAGGGGGCAAGGATTCCCCGGCCGGCTGTTTTCTCCCCGTCCACGAGCTTGATTCCTCCACTAAGGAAGACGCCGCGCACCTGCGCAGCCTTTGTGCCACCGGGACCGAGGTCTTTGTAGCCTGCGCCATTGATCAGAGCATCCGGGTCTATGACGCGGAGGAAATGACCCTGAAGCGATCCTGGGAGGTTGGGAACGCGTGGCATATCGCCCTCGACGGCGAAGGGGCGCTGTGGGTGGCCATTGGAGAAAACGCCACCGAAATCCACCGTTACGACGCGCAGGGCAAGCGGCTGCCCCAAACCATCACCCTGCCGCCGGGCAGCCGGTCAGGCAGCTTCTGCATCGATCCAAAAGGACGCATGCTGATCGGCGACGTGGGTGAAAACGAGTGGGTGCTCATTTACTCGGACATCACCACCGCTCCGAGGCCGGCCGGAAACTTCGGCACCAAGGGGGGCATTTTTTCCGGAACTCCGGGAGCCCTGGGCCCGCTCAAGTTCAGCCAGGTGCGCGGCATCGGCGTGGATGCGGAGGGATCGATTTACATCGCCAACACCCAATACCGCACCAATGGACCGGGTATCTGGCTTGAGAAATACTCGCCTGGTGGCGAATTGCGGTGGCGTCGCCATTGCGTCGTCTTCACCGACAGCAGCGCCGTGGATCCGGCGTCCGATGGCAAATCCATTTACGGCATGACAGAGCGCTATGACGTCGACCTTTCGAAGGACCACGGGGAAGAGGCGACCCTCGCCGCCTTCACCGCCAACTTCTACAAATACCCGCACGACCCCCGTTTCGTGCAATATGACAATTCCGGAATCTACGTGCGCACACTCGACGGGCGGAAATTCATCATCACCACCGGAATGGGTTCGGGGCAGTCGCCGTTCTGTATCTATCGGCTGGCTCCGGAGACGGACGGCGAGGTGATGATCCCCTGCGTCGTCTGGTCGGGTTCCACCAAATATCCGCACGCCCCCGGGGGCAACTGGCTGTGGCGTGACCTCAACGGCAACGGCCAGTTCGATGCCGGCGAGTATATCAAGACGGATGTGCACGACGCCTACGGCGGTAACAGCGCCTTCATGGACGCGCGCGGCGACATTTGGATGACCTGCTGGGGACCTCTCCGAAAAATCACTTACGGCGGTCTCGATTCACACGGCATTCCGGTTTATGCCCCCGGGTTCGAAACCATCGAGGCCCCGAAACCATACACTGGCGTCCGACGCGTCCGTTATGACACGGAGAATGATGTCATGTATCTGGCTGGAACCAGCGGCGACAAAACCCATCATTGGAAATCCATGGGAGTGCATCTTTGCCGCTATGACAACTGGAGCAAGGGCAACCGGGCCGCCGCATGGCACGTCATTTGCACCCACCAGCCTAACAGCAATTGTGAGCCGATCTCCTTCGACGTCGCCGGGGATTACGTGTTTGTGGCCATCGCCGAGCGGGGAAAGGCCGGGGAGCGGGAAATTTCGAGGGGACACATCAGCGTCTATCACAACCGGACCGGCAAGGTCGTGGGGTTCATCGAGCCACCCCAGGACTGGGGCGTCGGCTGGATGGACGCGACGGAGTGCCTCAGCGTCCACCAGCGCGGGAACGGGGAGTATTTGATCCTGCAGGAAGAGGACGGCCGCAGCAAGAACCTCCTGCACCGCTGGACCCCGGAAGCCAAGGCGACGGCGCGGTAGATTGCCCGCCCCGCTCGGCGGGCTTGGTCCGGCGCAAGATTCCATCCCCATGACCGTAGCTTTCCACTGCATCCTGCCTCTCCTGCTTCTTCCCGGACTGGGCCGTCTCCCAGCGCCTGCCGCAGAGCTCGCGGGCACCTCCATCATCCCGCACCGCATGGAGACGGCGATGCGCTACCGGCTTTACCGGCTTCCGCGCGACCCGGCACCCGCCGCCTGCGGACGGCGCAAACTGCGAGCAGAATCCATAGAAGCATGAACGTCACCGTTTATCCGTCCCCGGACGCCGCAAACACCGCCGCTGCGGGGCTGCTCATGCAATGGCTCACCGGGCCTGACGTCCGCAATGTCATGCTCGCCGGCGGCAACACGCCGCTGGAGCTTTACGGCCTCATCGGGGCGCGGCAGCCAAATCTCGCGCACCTGCACGTCTTCGCCCTTGATGAATACGTTGGCGTGCCGCCCGCCGAGCCGCGCAACTGCGCGAATCTCATCCACCGCGCTGCGGTTGGACCGTGGGGCGTCCCGTATGCGCAATATCACCGCGTCTGTTCTGCGGAAGCCGAAGCTCTCGTCAGCGTGCAGGCGCATGAGCAGCGAATCACCGAGGCCGGAGGACTCGATGTCATTGTCCTTGGACTCGGCCAGAACGGGCATCTCGGATTCAACGAGCCGGGCAGCGCGGAAGACTCCGTGGCGCGGATGATGGAACTTAATGCAGTTTCCATTGAAGCGAACCGGCAGTGGTTTGGCGGCGACTACTCACCGGAAAAAGGAGTGACTGTGGGAATGAAAACGATCCTTGCTGCACGGCGCGTGCTACTGCTGGCTTATGGCGCGCACAAAGCCGCCGCCGCCGCAGCGATGATAGAGGGCCCGCGGGAGGAAGCATGTCCGGCCTCGCTTCTCCAGGGGCATGCGTGTGTGCAGGTCTATCTGGACACGGCGGCGGCAAATCCCTGACACCAATGAAACATGACCAACGGCTCCACATTCCTCGGCATTGATGTCGGTGGCACGAAGGTCGCCGCCGGATTGCTGGCATGGCCGTCGGGGGAAGTGCTCCAGCGTATGTCGTGGCCCACGCGGTCCGGTCGCGGTGGTCGCGCAGTGCTGGATGACGTCGTGCAAATGTCGCGTGAACTTGCTTCGGCGTCGCCGCCCGCGGCCATCGGACTCGGTGTGTGCGAACTGGTGGATCAGGAAGGCCGCCTCGCGTCCGCGCATACGATCAAATGGCTCGACTTGCCGGTGCTCGACGAATTGTCTGCCGTCGCTCCTGCGTTTCTTGAAGCCGATGTGCGCGCCGCGGCGCTGGCCGAGGCAAGATTTGGTGCGGGCCGCGACCTGCGGCAGTTTCTCTACGTGACCATCGGCACGGGCATCAGTTGTTGTCTCATGCTCGATGGTCAGCCGCATCTCGGCGCGCACGGTGCCACCGGCACGATGGCCAGCAGCCCGCTGCCGCCGCCGTCATCCTCGGCGGTGGACTCGGTCTCAGCGAAGGCGAGTATCGTCAGGGACTCGTTGCCGCTCTGCGCCGCCACATCGGGTCGCCCGCGCTGCGCGATCTGCCCATTCTCTCCGCCGCCACGGGAGCCGATGCCGGCTGGATCGGCGCGGCGGTGCGCGCGGCGGGCTGTTTTTTCACTGCATCCCAAACATCCCACAGCAACCCAACACCATGACATCAACATCATCCATCACCCGTCGCCAGTTCACGGCCGCCGCCTTGCTCGGCGGCGCTGCTTCCGCCGTTACCGCCTTTGGGGCCGATGCGGTGCCGAAGAAAAAAATCCGCGTCGGCATCATCGGCTGCGGCAGCGTGTCGCGCATGTACTTCCCGAATCTCAAGGAGTGCCCGCACGCCGAGATCGTGAGCGCCTGCGACATCATCCCGGAGCGTGCGAAGAAGCGCGCGGAGGAATTCGGCGTGCCGAATCAGTATCCGAACATTGACGCCATGCTCGCCGGCGTGCCGTTCGATCTGCTCGTGAACCTCACTGACATGCAGGAGCACGAGCGGCTGAACCGCCAAGCCATCGAATCCGGCAAGCATGTGTGGAGCGAGAAGCCTATCGCCAACTCGCTCGCCGCCGGTCAGGAACTGCTCGCCATGGCTATCAAGCGCGGCCAGCGTCTGTGGGGCGCTCCGACCGTCGTGGAAAGCCCGCAGTTTGCTTTCATGGCCAAGGAACTGGCGAAGAAAACGCTCGGCTCCGTCGGCACTGCGCACGCCAGCTACGGACATCTCGGGCCGGACTGGTCGTCGTTCTTCTACAGGAAAAATGGCGGCAGCCTGCCCGACCTCGGTGTGTATCAACTGAGCTTCCTCACCGGACTCTTCGGCCCCGCGGGGTCCGTCACGGCCATGACCAGCATCATCACACCGAAGCGGCAGATTCAGGGTAAGGGCGAGATCACAGTGAATGAAGAGGACAACGCCGTCGTGGTGCTCGCCCATGCCGGCGGCGTGATCTCGCACGTTGAGTGCAGCTTCAATTTTTTCAATCCGAACGACCACGACTACGCCGGGCAGGACCACCACACGCTTACCGTCACCGGCCGCAAAGGCGTGATGAAACTCGCCGGCTACGATTGGGGCCCGCACGGCGTGGACGTCAGCACCGAGGCCGAGCCGAAATGGAAACGCCACGCCGGCGGGAAACACGACTACGTGTGGCAAAACGGCGGCTCCCTCGCTGCCGAATGTCTCGCCACCGGCAAGGAGCCGCTCGTCACTCCCGAGCACGCCCTCCACGTTGTGGAAATCATGGCCGCCGCGCGCGAATCGCAGGCGACCGGCAAGCATGTGAAGATGACCTCCACCTTCAAGTTCCCGGTGGTGAGCTGAGTGGGGCAAACGGTGAAATCAACAAAGCCAATGCAAACATCCCGACGGAAACCGTCCTCGTTCATCGCGTGCTTCCTCGGCACGCCGCGCCAGAATATGAACGGCTGGAAAGGCAGCGACGGTCAGTGACGTTCTTATGTTGGTCCGAATCCACGTAGGTGTTCGACCCCGCGCTACAATAATACCGCCACGGGCCAGCCGAAGGGGCTTGAGCAGCCGCTCCAATTCCAATGTGGCGTGAACGGGGAGTTGACGGTGGACGGATGGAAAACGAGCCGGACTCCGGCGAAATGAGGTCGTGACAAGACAGGAAGCCACCCGCCCTGCGTATGGCTGCCAACGGCTTCATCCGCGGATTGCCCGGTCCGTTCGCCGCGCCTGGTCTGGCGCAGATTCCAACCCTATGACCTCAGCTTGCCACGGCACCCTATCGCTAGCAGTTCTATTGGGACTGGGCAACTTCCCTGCGCCGGCCGCGGAGATCGTGGGCACCTCCATCATCCCGCACCACATGGAGACGGGGATGCGCTACCGGCTTCCGCGCGACCCTGCACTCGCCGCCCGCGTGCAGCTTTTTGTCAAAGGCCCCGCCACGCCACTGCACTTTGAGGGGCGGACTCCCGCTGAATTGCTGACTGGCAAGGAGTGGGCGTGGCATGACCTGGGCACGGCGATGACGGTGCCGGAAGGGGGACTGGCGGTTTGGAGTTTCAATGGCCGCTGCGCACGCTGGGCCGTGGGCCAATCATTCGAGCTGGAAGCAGAGGGTCTGGAGAAAGTGACGCTGCCCATTGCCGTGCCGGGGCAGTGGATTTCGGCGGCGACATTTCTTTCGAGCGACGGCGCGGTCCAGCCGGACACCATCGTCCTCCACCTTGCAAATGAGTCCAAGCAGGAGTTGCGGGCCACGGCGCTGCGATTGTGGCTGCCGAAGGACGGCACATCGTGGCAGGTGCTTTGGCCGCATCGAACCTAAAGCTCTCGAACTGATCAAGCCATGAACCAGCGACCTTTGACTATCTGCTTTGCCGCGCTGTTCAGTTTCGTCTTTTCCGCCCCTGCCGCCGGAGAGCCGTGGTTCAGGCTCCACCTCACCGGCATGGAGGTGGGACCGACCGGCGCGCAGTTCGGGCACAGCGACCCGAAGGATGGGCGCTACTGCGCACGCTTCGATGGAGCCGAAATCGTGCGCCGCTCCCTCGCTGCCCACAGTGGTTATTTGGTGCTGTGGGTGCGCGATGGAGACTATGCCTATTACAACTCAAAGTTGCTGCCGAAGGCACCGGGCCTGGGTGCGCGCGATCCTCTGCGCGAGGCGGTGGACGAGGCGCGGGCGCAGAAGTTTCCCATCATCTCCTACTGCGTGGTGCAGCAGGCCGGGCATTTCCTCAAGGCGCATCCCGAATGGGAAATGCGTGGGGCGGACGGCAATCCCATCGGCCGCTTCTGCCTGAATTCCGGTTATCTCGAAGCGATGAAAGGCATCGTCGCCGAGCAATTGGCCTACGGAATCGATGGATTTCACATGGATATGCTCGATCAGGGGTTCGGGCCGCCGTATGGCTGCTGGTGCCCGGCTTGTCAGAAGGAATTTACCGACCAGCATGGCAAACCGATGCCCAAAGGCGTGGCATGGGACGGGGATTGGGACCTGATGCTGGAGTTCCGCTACGCCACCAGCGACCGTTTCGAAAAAGCACTGAGCCAGCACATTAAATCACTCAGCCCGCACGCGACGGTGGACTTCAATTATCACGGCAACCCGCCATTCTCCTTCGAGGTCGGGCAACGGCCGGTGCAGCACGCGGGAAACGCGGATTTCGTCACCGGAGAGACGGGCGCGTGGGGCTTCAGCGCGCTGACAGTCGGTTTGAATGCGGCGTTTTATCGCGCGGCCACGCCCGGCAAACCCGTGCAGGTGGTCATGCAGCGCGGCGTGCGTATGTATCACGATCAGACGACGCGGCCGCTGGCCGACATCCGCTGGGAACTCTTCACGCTGCTCGCGCACGGTGCGTTCGTGACCATGGTGGACAAGACTGCCTTCGACGGCGCACTCGACGCGGTGGCCTACGACCGCATCGGCGAAGCCTTCAAGGAAGTGCAGGCCAAGCGGGCGCACTTTGGTCAACCACCCGTTTACGAGGTGGGCCTCTACTACAGCAGCCGCTCGCGCGACTGGCTGGGCCGCGAAAAACCGCTGGAGTGGATGCAGAGCTTTCTCGGGGCGCACAAGGCAATGGCTTATGAACATATTCCCTTTGGTGTGGTGCTCGACGAGAACGCGACCCTGGCCACGCTGCAACAATTCCCCGTCATGCTGCTGCCTAACGTGGGGATTCTTTCGACGGATGAAACAGCCCTCTTCCGCCAGTATGTCGAAGCTGGCGGAAAACTGCTCGTGACCGGACAGAGCGGCCAGTTTGACCGCATAGGCCAGCCGCTAGCCGATTCCGCGTTGACCGGACTCGTTGGGGCGAAGGTAACGGGGCGATTGGAGTCGGTGGATAATTGGGTGAGATTTCCCGGGGACCGCGCAGGCGAAGGCGTGATCGGGGACGACCTGCCGCGTGACTGGTCCTTCCTCGTCAAAGGCCCGGCGGCCATTTACGAAGCCTCGACCGCACGACCGTTCGGCGAACTGCTTAAACCATACCGCACCACGCGCCAGCGCGATGGCAAGGAAGGCACCGAGTGGCCCATGAGTGCCGACGCGCCGGTCGGCCCGGCCATTCTTGTGAACGAAATCGGCAAAGGCACCGTGCTGACCTTCGCGGCCTCGCCCGACTTCGCGACCGCGAGCGAGCATCACATCGTCGAAGCGCGGCGCCTGCTCACGGATGCCGTCCGTTTCCTGCACCCGTCACCACGCATCCAGATCACCGCACCCGCCAACGTCGGGACGGTCATCACCGACGACCCGGCGACCCGCACGCTGCGCGTCCACTTCATGGCCTATAACCCAACCCCGCAAACCCTGCCCGTGAAGGACCGACCCTACGTCCTCCCCGGCCTCATCGAAGACGCGCCAATCTTCCGTGCCGGCATCACCACCCGGGAGCCAGTAAAGGACGTGTCGGCCTTGAACCCGTCCACTGAACTCAAACGCGCGGGCCTTCGCGTGGAAGCCACAATCAACGACATCCACGAAGTGATCGTGTTGAGTTACTAAGTGGGGACAAACACACCTGGAAGACGCCAGTCATCCTCATCGCTGCCCGCTGCTTCATCCGTTTACCAATCGCTTTCGATGCGGAAGAACTGAACGTCACCGGTAGGGGTGAAGGTGAATTCGAGTTCGCCTTGGGGGGTGATGAAAGTTTGGGGGGCAGTGAGAGGAAGGGGGTCAAAACTGAGGAGGTCTTCGGATTTTTTAAGGGCCATGCGGAGCTTGATGTTCCCGGTGGAGGGGTTGCGCTCGAAGAAGGGAATGTTCGGTTTGAAAGCCTGGAGCTGGGTTTTGCTGAAGAGGCCGGCGTTATTGGCGTTGGTCAACAAATCCTGGACGGACTGGGGTTGGGCGACGATCGGATTGAAGCCGAGAGAGGCGAGGTCGAGCTCGGCCTTGTCGTTAAGGCCGTCGCCATCGGTGTCGATGTTGCGGGGGTTGGTGCCGGCGAGGAATTCCTGGAGGTTGGTAAGGCCGTCGCTATCGGAGTCGATGTTGGCGATGTCGTCCATGAGACCGAATCCGTAGGTAAGTTTCCATTGGTCTGGGATGCCGCCGCCGCTGGAATCGGTGGTCTGGACGAGGATGGTGCGGAATTCGGAGACGCCCATGGTTCCGGCGTCATCGAAGGGGGTCATGACGAGCTGGTAGGTCTGGCCTTCGATGAGGCCCTTGAGGGAGATGAGCTGGTCAAAGGAAATGGGATTTCCCGGGGCGTTCGGCGTGAGTTGATAAACGGGGCTGACGGGGCTGCCGCTTTGGAACCACTGGACATCGATGCGGGCGGCGAGCCGCGGATCGGGAGGGGGGATTTCCGCTTTGAAAAAGGGCAGGCCTTCGGCGACGGACCAATCGCCACCACTGTCGCGAAGCCGGGCGTAAATATAGTGGGTGCCTTGCGGAAGGGCGGCGATGACAGCTGCGGAAATGTCGAGGATCTGGGTGGGTGAGGGGCTGTTGGGGACGGTGAAAGGAGTGCCGTTGCCGGGGCCAGGGTCGGTGTTGATGTAGTATTCGGCCGAGGTGATGTTTTCGGGCGGGCCGGGGGCAGGGACTTCCGATTTGTGGAAGGGCAGGCCCTCGGCGACGGACCATTCGCCTTCGTCATCGCGCAGACGGACGTAGATGAAATGAGTGCCATCCGGCAGGGCGGAGATGACGTTGGCGGGGATGTCGAGGACGCGGGTGACGCTGCTGCCGGAGGTAATGGTAAACGAGGTCGCGTTGCCGGGGCCGGGATCCGAGTTGATGTAATACTCCGCCGCGTTGATGGTTTGGGCATTGGCCCATGCCCCCGAAGCAATCAGAAGCGCTAGAATCGTTCTCATGGCGTTGGTTCATTGAGAGTTAATCCGCGAAACCCTGGGCATTAACTTCGAGGCGGAGGCCGGAGGTGCTGGTGACGGTGGAGGTGGCGACGATGCGGGTAATGCGCGGGATGCCCGGCAGACCGGAGAGGACGTAGGGGTTGGGGCCGCCGAAGGCACCCATGTCGCTGCCGCCGGTGCCCGCGCCGAGAGCCGGGGAACCAACTTTCAGGCGCCATTTGCCGTCATCGCTGCCGGTGTTGAGGAAGATGTTGTTTACAAGCTGGCCGTTGATGTTGCCGCCACCCTCGGGAAGGGTGGCGAAACCGACAGCCATGCAGTTGGAAACGGAGATGTTGTTGCGGATGAAGCTGGAGGCATTGGAGAGGACAAAGATGCTGTTGGAAATGCTGGTGGAGGGATTGCCAGTAAAGCTGTTTGTGATGACAAGGCGGTCGGCGTTGATGCCGGTGGTGCTGAAGGTCAACGTGCTGACAATTGAGTTGCGGATAATTGAGCCAGTGGAGCCGGCTGCAAAAGAGAGGGGCAGGCCACCTGTATAACATCGGGTGATAGAAACCGGGCTGGCAAATAACCATTGTCCAATGCCAATGGATTGACTCAGGCATTTATCAATAACAACGCCGCTCAGATTTGCCTGCACTGAGAAATCTCCGCTCAATCCGAGCAGTTTTGTGCCACTTGAAGAGCCAAGTAAGGGGTCTGACGCGAGTGTGAGAGAGATAATCGCGCGGTTGGGATTGGTTCCCGGGATGCCGTTTTCGTTGTGGAAATAGCCAGGACCGATGATCGTGAGCCGTTTGTGGATGGTTCTTCCTGTATAGTTGATCGATGATCCGGCCAACAGAATGGTGTCTCCGTCGTTCGCTACGGCGTAGGCGTCAACGAATGAGTTGAACATGGCGCTGGCGCTGGGGCGGTTGTCCACGGTGAGGATGGCGGCATTGGAGATCGCGGCAGGGGCGATGAGGAGGAGAATGGTTCTTGTCAGTGTTTTCATGTGCGTGTGAGAGGAATTTGCTTTTCGTGGGTGGCGTCATTGGCGGGACAGGGAAGGGGGAGAGTGGGGGACTGGGGGGAGAGGGAGGGGCGGAAGAAGGCTGAAATTTCAGGAAAGAGATCAACCGAATAAGAGAGCGGTTCCTGATGGCCGACTTTGCCCGATGGATTGGGATGTCAGCTTGGTTCTCAGTGAATTTTCAATGAAAATGACCATACATTTCCCGACCGTCTTGCCAAGGTTTTTTTTGGCAGAGCGTGTGGGGTAATTTAGGCGGGCTGCGTGGAGCCGGTGGCCGTATCGTCAGGGGTATTCCATGACGAAAGTGCGTCCCTTTCCGCGATCGATTTCCGGGGCTTTCCAACCTGTTCCAGTGATTTGATCCCAAAGTCGGCGCGACCTGCGGATTGCTTTATCTGCGCGGGCGATTTACTGGAACTGGGAATTCCAGAATTGGCTGGTCCGGTGGACCGGGGGCACGCCCACCTTAACCCAAACCCACCTTCGACCAGGAAGAATGACCCCATGAAAACCAGCACCTCACGCCTCTGGTGGGCCGCCGCCGCCGCCGCGATGGCCATCCCTAACGGCCATAGCCAGACCGCGCACGATGCTCTCCTCAATCAAGCGGAGGCCCGACTGCGGGCCATCTACGAGCGGGACGAGTTCCGCCCCAAACGTTTTCGAGCCGAATGGCATGCCGACAGTTCGGGTTACACTGTTTCGGAGTCGTTGCCCGGGGCCAAAGAGAAAGTGCGCGCGAGCTACGAGGTGGCGAGCGGCCAACGGACCGTGCTGAGTGATTCGGACCCAAAGCCGTCTTCCGGCCAAAATTCTCCGGATGGTGCGGGGGTTCTGCTCACCGAACGGGGAAATCTATACGTGCGGCCCCGGGGCGAAGACCGGAAGGTTCCGTTGACCAGGAGCGCCCCCGATGGCCCGGTGTCGAACCATGACGCCGTCTGGAGTTCCGATGGAAAGTGGATCGCCTTCGTGCAGTCGGACGAGTCCGACGTAAAACTCAGGTCGATGCTGGTTCCGGGTGATCCTTCCTATCCGACCGTCCGCGAAGATCGTTTCGCCCGCGTGGGCGGAACCATCCCGGCATTGCGTGTGGGCGTGGTGGATGCCCAAGGAAAGGAAACGCGTTGGATTCCGATTCCCACGCCGGCGGAAGGCTTTTATCTCGGGCCGGTGGAGTGGGCCGGAAACCCGCATGAAGTCATGATCGAGAAGTTGAGCCGATTCCGCAACGAACGCGAGCTGCTCCTCGCCGACATCCGCACAGGTGGGCTCCGGCGCATCTTCCACGAAACCGACCGGGCCTGGGTGGATGCCAGTCAGGGCAGCAACGCCGGGTGGACCTGGATTCGCGGCGGGCAGGCGTTCATCGTGCTCTCCGAAAAAGACGGCTGGCGGCACGCCTACGTGTATTCGCGCGACGGCAAGGAACTGGCGCTTCTGACGCCCGGTCCGTTCGACATCATTGAACGGGCGGTCGTGGATGAAAGCGGAGGCTGGTATTACTTCTACGCGTCACCGACCAACGCGACCCAGAAGTATCTCTATCGCGTGCGTCTCGATGGAACCGGCGCTATGGAACGGGTCACACCCGGGAACCAGCCGGGCACGCATGTTTACGACTTCTCTCCGGATGCGAAGTGGGCCTTCCATACCTACGCCACGTTCGACCATCCCCCGGTCACTGAACTTGTGAAGCTGTCCGACCACCAAGTGGTGCGCGTGCTCGAAGACAATGACGCGTTGCGAAAGAAGATGGTGCCGTTGATCCGGCAACCCACGGAGTTCATTCAACTCGACCTCGGTGAGGGGGTGGTTTTGGACGCATGGATGATCAAGCCGCCCGGGTTCGATCCATCGAAGAAATATCCCGTGTTCGTCTATGTCTATGGAGAACCGCACGCCCAGACCGTGCTGGACGATTGGGGCAAGGCGCAGACCGATTACCATCGTACGATTGCCGAGCTTGGTTATCTGGTGGTGTCCATCGACAACCGCGGCACGCCGGTGCCCAAAGGGGCTGCGTGGCGACGGGTCATCCACGGCAGTCTCGGTCCGCTCTCCACCGAGGAGCAGGCCGCAGCGGTCAAGGAACTGGCCCGCACCCGGTCCTACGTGGATGCATCGCGCGTCGCGATCTGGGGCTGGAGCGGCGGCGGGTCGAACACCCTGA
Source organism: Verrucomicrobiales bacterium (assembly GCA_038210825.1). GTDB lineage: Bacteria > Verrucomicrobiota > Verrucomicrobiia > Verrucomicrobiales > V1-33 > CAIZWU01. Next base: position 310 of record JBBQWG010000033.1, on the reverse strand, counting down.
ACGCGATGTTCCGCCAGCCGGACGTGTATCACGTGGGAATCGCTGTCGTGCCCAAACCGCAACCGCATCTCTACAACGCCTGGTTCCAGGAGATCTACATGCAGACACCCGAGACCAATCCTGAAGGCTACCGCCGGGCCGCACCCATCAACTTTGCCGGGGGCTTGAAGGGCAAGCTGTTGATCGTCCACGGCACGGGCGAGCGCAACACTCACCTGCAAATCGTGGAGGGACTGGTCGACCGCCTCATCGAACTGGGCAAACGGTTCGACTACATGGCCTATCCCAATCGTGACCACGGACTGCGCGA